>NZ_CP102286.1:625349-1250699 GCF_025151215.1 Parabacteroides merdae ATCC 43184 | reverse complement strand
AAATAATATTATGGCTATAACTATCAAGAACATTCCGGTTTTGGAGGGCGTTACGGCGGAAGATTTCGTACGCAGTGCAGACAAGAACGCCGCAAAGGTAACACCCCGGTTATCAGTGGAGGCAAAGAAACGGTTGCGAAAAGTATTGGAGAAATCCCGTTCATTCCGGTTCAATTAACAGCAATGGACGGTATTTCTTTATATGATGATTGTGTCATGCTTGCCTATAACAAGGAAGTACGGAGGAATTGCCTTCCTTTCACTTGTGGCGAGAATGACCTTGATGATTTTTTTCTCAATGATGCCGATCTGTATGCGGATGAACTCCTTGGGAAAACATATTGTTGGGTGACGACTGAAATCCCGCATCGTATTGTGGCCTTGTTTACCTTGTCCAATGACAGTATCAAGACCAGATTAATATCCCCCAATGATAAAAACAGGCTGCAACGCAATATTGTAAATCCTAAACGTGGACGCAGCTATCCGGCCGTGCTGATAGGAAGACTGGGGGTCAACCTGGAATATCAGGGTACATCAAGCCACGTAGGACGGCAACTGATGGCTTTCATAAAAGACTGGTTCCGTCATGAGGACAACAAGACAGGATGCCGTTTTATCGTGGTGGATGCATACAATGAGGAAAAGATTCTCAGGTATTATGAAAGAAACGGTTTCGTTCCACTCTATAAAACAGACGTGATAGAAAAGCAATATTATGATATTCCGCAAGATGAACCTTTGAAAACCCGTTTGCTGTATTTTGATTTGAAAAAGGACTGACATAATAATATATCAGTAAAATCCTTTAGGGTGACAACGGGTTCCAAAGACAGGCTGTCGCTACGATTACCTGCCATATGGCACCGGCCGTTTTCTTGATGGCGGGCGGTGGATTTCATGGGAAGCCAATCCGGAATGACAAGTAATGCCGCACCTGTGGCATAATAGAGCATTATTTTGAAGGCGGAGACTTTGTCCGGTTCTTCTTTTTCCAAGGTTTTCCGTCGGATGTCTTCAAGTTTTCCACACTTGTTTTAGAATAGTCCGCATTATCAGCAGATTGCGAGTTTCAGTCTGCCGTTCCGATTCTCTTTATTGCATCGTAGCATGTCGTTGATATATTCCAAATACTTATCCATGAATAGGCGACTTATAATTTTGTCTCAGGCAAATATCGAGACACACTCCCGAATGAGGTCTTCCATGATTTTAAAAGACTCCGTATTTCGGAAGGAACAACGTACACATACAATTTCTCCGGAACGGCCGACTTTCCTGTCACTTCCCTGTAATCCTCCCCAAAATCAACACCGCCGTATAAACTGCATGAAAGCCCGGGCACGCTTCCTGTTTCCAATCCCATATCTGCTCCTTCCGCAACATCACGTATTGCCGTTCTCATTTCATATCCTTGAATATTTCTCCAAACATACCAAAGACAGAAAAGCTGCATGGAATCTAAATTCTCACCGGACAGACAATAGATAGAAGGAAGGAATCCATCATCCTCATTTCTTGCGGCAAAAATAGTTGTTTTTCAGGCCGGTCCCGCAAGGCGGCCCTTCGGGCTGGTTGCACGTGAAAAAATCTTCCTCACGCTTCGCGTGAGCGTATTTTTTCACGGCAAGCCTTGCCGGAGACCGCCGAAAAACAAACTGGAGGAAGCACAAGAAATAAGAATGCCTACCCGTGTAGGCCATGTATAACTCAAAAAAATATAAAGCTATGGCAGACAAGAGCGCAGAAAAGGAAAGACTGTTCAACGAGTGGTTCACTGCATCCTATGACAGGTTGAGAGGGACGTTACGCCGGTACGGAATGCTGGACGAGGACAATTTCCATGACACCTACCTTTTTGTAAGAAGGCAGGTGCTGGTTCCCGGAAAGGACATAACGGACTATGACGCGTATTTCATCGGATGCTACAAAAAGGCGGCCCTGGTAAAGATTAAAAGGGAGAATCGGTATGCACACCCTGAAGATGATTTCTTCCTCCGATGTGGCGAAGAGGCAAAATTCCTTTCCGAGGACGACCTGAACGGGTGCGAGCGGCTGGTAAGAGACATACTGCGTTTCGTAAGGCAGAAGTTCTCCTACGAGGAGTACCGGATGTTCATGCTCAGGTTCTATGAGGCGCAGTTCTCGTTCAAGGCACTGGCGGAATGCATGGGTATCTCGGCATCGGCCATATCGCAGAAAGTATGCAGGATAGTGGACGCGGTACGTACCCACAGCGGTTTCGCATGGAGAAGTCAGATGCTGGCGGTGGAAAGCTTCATGTATTGAAAAAATTGTTTAACGGAAAAGTAAGAAAGTTATGGCACTGATAGTATACAACAGGGAAAACTCCCGTCCGCAGGAAGTCACATACAAGGGAAAGCGGACCATCAACCTTGACAGCAGGGGGACCGTCTATCTGTCAAAGACGATGTCAATCGAATTGGGAATCCTCGGTGGCGGACGGGTGAACTTCGCCCACGACGACGAGACGGATGACTGGTACATCTGCCGGGCCGATGATAGCGAGGGGTTCATTGTCTGGAAGGATAAAAGATGCGCAAGGTTCTCGGCGGGGTTTATCGTGCAGAGACTCATGCGGCAGGCGAAGGTGGAGAGGAAGAGCGTGCAGTTCATGATGGCGAGGATGCCGGTAGAGATTGGCGGAGTGGCCTATTACAAGATACTGCTCTCGAATCCGATACTCAGATAGAGGCATGGGCCGGAGGAGTCCGGCTGTATATGACATGACGGAGACAGGTGCATCCGACGGGACAGGAGCCCGGAGGATGTGCCTGTTTTTATGCGCCGCCATGTTTACACACGGACATGCGGTTGTCACCGGCCGGCATAAGGTCACTCCGAAAAGACCGGGAAACGGCATTGCCGGAGGATAATGATACCAGTACGGAATGTGCCGCCATTACGGAAACGGATCGTCCCACCGGTACACGAACGGCCCGCCCCAATTTCAGAATAACATAATGACATAATAAAATAAGAGTCTTTTTTTATAATGGAATCCCCGTATCTTATTGCCATATCGGAAAAATGTTTCCATGTCCCGCCATGTTATGCCAATGTTGTCACCGGATCATAATTCATAAAGAAAAAAACACTCTGTGTATAAGTATTTTACGAGCAAATTAAAGTCGTTCATCCGGTGGAAAGAAAATGAAGGAGCGACCGGTATGACAACCGACCGCCCCTTCATTCACGATCCCGTACGGAACTTTTCTAAAGTTCCTCCGGCCTGGTTCTCGCCTCCCGGTAGCAGCCGTCAAGCAGCTTCTCGATGTCGGAAGAACGGTACAGTATCTTGCCGCCCAGCCGGGTGAAGGCAAGCAGACCGCTGTCACGGTACTGTTGCAGGCTGCGGCGGCTCACTTTCAGCTTTTCAGCCAGTTCGCGGTCCGTATAGAAGTTCTCGCCCGCCATCGCCGGTGACCTGCCGGCAAAGAGACGCTCCATGGAAACGGAGAGACGTTCGACGGTGGAGAAGAACTCTCTTATATGCTCGCTGCTCTCACGGGTGAGCAGACGGTTATCGGTATTCATCATGACTTGATCTTTTTTTTGTTCGACATTCGTTTTTCATGGCCTTTCAGATCGACCTTCCCATACTTTCAGCCCGCTTGCGGCGCTCCTCCACTATCCGGATGATACTTTCCACGTCCCCGGGCTTGTAATATGTCTTGTGGCAGATCTGTGTGTATGCCAGCGTGCCGTTGTCACGGAGGGTCTGCAGGGTTCTCGGGCTGACCTTCAGCAGCAGGCACACCTCCTGGTTGTCCAGCCATTTCTTCTCCTCCATGTCGCCGTACAGCCGGCAGAGGGTGTCCAGCCGGTCCGCAAACGTCCGGAAGGCCGAGAGCATCGCCTCGAAGGTCCTTGCCTCAATGTTCACTATTTCCATAATCACTGTAATTTCAGGTTTGACATCTGTTTCATTCTCTTTTCGGATCCGGATTCCGTTCCGCAATTTAGTGAATCCCGGCGGAACGTCCTGAATTTCAAGACAGGATGACTACCTTTGACACCATATGCGTACTTGTTTCATCTGCAAAGTAAATGATTGTTCCCGGATATGGTTCCGCCCCTTCATCAGATGTCATTATATGTCATCAGATGTCATGGAAATCGGATTTTAATATTCATTTGCTTTTAGTAAACAGACGTTCAGATCCGTTCCCGAAGAGTGGGAAATTTCCGGTGCGTATATTTGTGAAGTCATCACCGTCAGACTGATCCAACAATATGAATAACACGGCAAACCCCGCCAATCGGACCCGTCCGTTTCACAGCACTTGTTATTATCGTTTTATTTGCTTCCGACAATCGGGCAAACGGGTAGACTGTGCCCACAGTATCAACCATCTAAAATCCATGTACAATGAAAAGTGAACCGACTGAAAAAACGAAAGGGAAGAAAATGGCGGTATCCGAAACCGCAGACAGAAAGAACGGCCGTAGTCCCGGAGCCGGCCACGACGAGTGGTGGGAAAGACTCATGATGGAACCCGGTTCGGGAGAATCCGCCGGTACGGATGCGGAACCGGTGATTCCATCCGGGGCCGTTGCGGAAGAGGTGTCCGGGGAAGCGGGAAGAAAGGACACCCCGCCGGAACCGGAAGACCCCGTGAGAAGAAGGACGAGCGGCAGGCAGCGTAGGGCCTCGCTGGAGGAGTACCGAGAAACATACCTCACCGTCCCGAAGATTAGGAAGCGCAAGACGGTGTTCGTCAGTGAGGATGTGAGGGACGAACTGGACGCCATCGTCCGCAGGCTCGGTGGGCGTGGCATGAGCGTTTCCGGACTGCTGGAGAACCTTGCCAGGGAGCATCTTGCCGCCTACCGTGAGGACATCGAGCAGTGGAGAAAAATCTGACAGCCTGTTACCGGGCGTGGAGTATACCCGATGTATGCACAGTCCCCTGTGTACCCGCTTCAATGTGGAAAATGCGGGGGGATTTTTCTGTGGGGGGAGCAAGGGTATGTTTCCGGATTCCCGAAAACCCTTGCTCCCCGCGCCCGGCGGTTGCTGGGAGGGCAAATCCGCTCCCGCCGGTCGCAGATTTTGGAATGAAAGAAGTACGGACGAAAAAGAAAAAACATATGACAAACGATGTGAATGGGATGAAGAAAAAATGTGGCCGTCCGGCACTGGGCAGGACGCGTAAATTGACCAGAGGCGTGACGGTGAAGTTCTCCCCCGTCAGCTACGAGGCTCTCAGGTTCAGGGCAGGGAAGTCCGGCCGGAGTCTGGCGGTCTATATCAGGGAGGCAGCACTGGCGGCCACCGTTACGGCAAGGCATACACCGGAGGAGAACGCACTGTTGCGCAGCCTGGCGGGAATGGCTAACAACCTGAACCAGCTGACAAAGCTCTCGCACCAGACCGGCTTTTACAGGACAAGGCTGCTGATAGAGGGGCTGCTGGGAAAGCTGAAGCGGATCATGGATGATTACAGACCGAAAGGAGGATAGCCTCATGATAGGGAAGATCAGGAAAGGCCGCTCGTTCGGCGGCTGCATACGCTACGTGACGCAGAAGGACGACGCGGAAATCATCGCCTCGGAAGGCGTGCTGCTGGGAACGGCAGAAGAGATGGCGCGAAGTTTCCGGTGGCAATGCCTGCTGAATCCGGACGTGGCGAAACCGGTGGGACACATCGCGCTCAGCTTCAAGCCGGAGGACGCACCGAGGCTGACCGACGCGTTTATGGCAAGGCTGGCGGGGGAATACCTGGAACTGATGGGGATACGGAACACGCAGTTCATCGTGGTGAGGCATCACGGGACGGACAACCCGCACTGCCACATCGTCTTCAACCGGGTGGACTTCGACGGGAAGGTGATTTCCGACAGCAACGATTTCAGGCGCAACGAGAAAGTGACAAAAATGCTTAAGGACAAGTATTCGCTCACCTATTCCGAAGGCAAACAGTCCGTTAAAACGGAAAAGCTGCATGCTTCCGAAAAGGTGAAATACGAAATATACCGTGCGGTCAAGGAAGCTTTGAGGAGTGCAGATACATGGAAAGAATTTCAAAATAAGCTCTTAAAAATGGGCGTGGAAATGGAATTCAAGTACAAGGGAAACACTAATGAAGTGCAGGGCATCCGCTTTATAAAGAACGGTCTGTCATTCAAGGGAAGTGGGATTGACCGCAGTTTCAGCTGGTCAAGGCTGGATGCGGCATTGGACCATAACCATGTCACGTCCCTGGAAAATGACGTTTCCCAAAAGCAACCGTACCATGAACAAAGTCATGGTTCTGTTATTGATAACCTGGTCGAAGTCACCGGTACGGGTGGCGTGTTCATGCCGTCGGTGGCACCGACGGAGGACGAGAAAGAGGCGGAACGCCTGCGGAGAAAGAAGAAGCGCAGGAAAGGAAGGAGTTTGTGAACCATATGTATAACAAAAAACTTTGAAAGATGAAAGAGGAAAATTATCTGGAAGGCATCTACGGATGCCTTGAAAGGATCGAGAAGAAAGTGGAGACGCTGCCCGTGGAAGGCACAAGCCCCGCAGTTGGAAACCGGACCAGTTCCCCGGAAGGGATTGCGGAACTGAAAATCCGTCTGGAACGCCTGCAATCCGCGGTGGAGAAAAACGGCTTGGAAATAGCAGCGGTACGTAACCATACCGTCCGGTTGTCGGAAGGCTGGCCGTTGTCTGCCGAAACGTTTGCCGGGGAGATGGAAAAGATTAGATACTGCCTGAGTCAAGACTGCCAAGCTGTAAAGGAGACAGTGAGACGGCTGGATGAGAGAATGGTCCTGCTGAAAAAGGAACCGGAGCGCAGACTGGTGACCTACCGTCTGGAAAGCGCATCCAAGGCAGTGGTAACGACAGCTTCAGCACTGATCCTGGCACTGATCATTTCCGTCTGGACCAACTGCAACCAGTACCGCACGAACCGGCTTTTGAAAGATGCCGATTTGAAATACCGAGCCATCAGGATCTGCCTGCCGGGGGATGATCCCGACATCGCCTTCCTTGAGAAGCATTTCACCATCAAGCGGGACGAGGAAAAGATCCGGCGTGTGGAAAGGCTGGTGACCGCTTTTGAGGACTCGGTCAGGAACCGCATCCGTAACCATGAAATGGCAGCCTACAAGGACAGTCTGGCGCACCGGCTGTTCAGGGAGGCACAGGAAATCAGGAAGCAACTGGACAATCCCAATTCAAAATGACTGCACTATGGCAACAATCAGAACCAAATTCAGGTCCTCGTCCGCGGAAGGCAGGGAGGGCGCACTGTATTATCAGGTGATTCATAACCGTGTGGTCAGGCAGATCAGTACCGGATACAAACTTTTCGCTTCGGAATGGGACCAACGTTCCGAAGCGGTCATTCCCTGTCAACACCCTGCAGGGATGGAACGGGACAATTATCTTCTATCGGTAGGGGAACGGATAAGACGGGACAAAATCCGACTGGAAAAGGCTATCAGGACATTAAGCCAATCCGGTCCGTTTACAGCGGATGATATCGTCATACGTTTCCATGACAGCGGACAAGAACCTTCGTTTAACGACTATATCCGGCAACAGATAGTAAGGCTGAAACGTTTGGGAAAGATACGGACCTCTGAAACCTATACAGCCGCGCTCAAAAGTTTCAGCAGTTTTATGAAAGGTAGCGATATACTGTTTGGCGAACTTAGCTCTGACTTGCTCATGGAATACGAGGCTTATCTGAAAAACAGGGGGAACTCACCCAATACAATCTCGTTCTACATGCGCATTCTGAAAGCGGTCTACAACCGTGCGGTGGAGAACGGACTGACCGGACAGCGGAACCTGTTCAAGTCTGTTTATACAGGTGTGGAAAAGACCTTGAAACGGGCCATTCATTTAAATGATATCAGGCGTATCAAAAGACTGGACTTGTCCCTGAAACCCCACCTTGATTTCGCACGTGACATGTTCCTGTTCTGCTTTTACACACGGGGGATGTCCTTTGTGGACATGGCTTATCTGAAAAAGGGAGACATTGCGAACGGAATCCTGACTTACCGCAGGAAAAAGACCGGACAACAGCTGTTCATCCGATGGGAAAAGTGTATGCAGGAGATCATCAAACTTTTTTGTTTATCGGTTCAAGATTTCAAAGTTGTTCATTAATTGCTTTGTTGGTTATATCCAGAGTATTATTTGTAAGAGACTCTACGAATAAATGATGATAAGACCAGTTAGTTTATCGCTTGTTTTATAATTTCATTGCGATATTCGTTCGGTGTGCAACCTTCCATCTTCTTGAACCAACGTGTGAAATGTTGCGGGTATTGGAAACCCATTTCATCTGAGATTTGACTGATACTTTTTTGCGTGTTCATGATGCGCTCTTTGGCTATATCCATAATTTTTTGCTGGATATGCTTGATTGCTGACATACCGGTTTCCTTTTTTACCAGGTCACTGAAATAATTGGTGGAAAGACACAGTTGGTCAGCGCAATACTGTACCGTCGGAATACCTTTACTCGTTGGCAAGGCAGAATGATAGTAATTATTGAGCAACAATTCAAAACGCGCCAACAAATCGTTGTTGGCATTTTCCCTTGTAATGAACTGGCGGTCATAAAAGCGGATGCAGCGGTCAAGGAGAAGCTTCATGGTATCAATAATCAAAGAACGGCTGTGCTTGTCAATAGGATGCCTCAATTCTTCTGCTACATTGTTTATACATTCAATGACTACTTTGCGCTCCTGTTCTGACAGGTGCAGTGCTTCGTTGGCATTATATGAGAAATAAGAATACTCTTTTATTATATGTGCAAGGGAAGTACCGCGCAATAGTTCGGGATGGAACATCAGGGCCCATCCGGCCGGCTGGTGCAGACTGCCATCATCGTCAGAACCCATTACCTGCCCCGGAGCGATAAACAGCATGGAGCCTTTTTCATAGTCATAGAGGCTCCGTCCATAATTCATCGTACCGCAGTCAGTATCTTTCAGCAACACAGCATAAATGTTGTACAGTTTCTTTGAGTGTCTGATGGGCTGCACCTCGTAACAATTCACAACGCTGACCAACGGGTGCAGAGCTTCGACTTCGAAAAGGTCGCAGTACTGCTGAACTGTATCTATTCTTGTTATATCTCCCATAACCATCCTTTTGTTTTTTACAAAAATAAGTATTTATATTGACATTGCTGTCTGAGGAACAGCTGTTTCTTTTCTATCCCTTATTTATTTTATTCCATGACGACAAAGTTAGTTCATTCAATCAACGAACATATAACCCTAATCACAGACTGTCTTACCATTTTCACAGATAACATTTAACCCGGTCCAAGCCCGATGAAAGTGGTAATTTTATCAGTGATTGAGGTCTAATCTTCAGTATGTGAATGCTGTAATTTTGCAAGTGAAACCAAAAAGGTAAATAAGATGAAACCAAAAGCTTTATTTGTCATGTTAATCTTATGGCTTAGCTTCACTACGATTCAAGCGCGGTCAACCGAAGATGTCCCGGATAAGGGAACTTATGCAAAATTTCTGTTGGTAGGATGTTATATGAAGCCAGACGAAGAAGGTGTCAGAATGTACCGGTTTGACGGACAAACTGCCGATGTCGACTATCCGTGTGGGCTGAGAGGGATTTCAAATCCTGCTTTCCTTACATCTGATAGCACTGGTAATCGAATTTATGCCATAGGCGATGATGAAGGGAAAAGTTCGACTGCCAATGCTTTGCTTTTTGATAAGGAAAGTGGTCTGCTGTCTCTGCTTAACTCGCAATCTACAGACGGTGAACTTCCTATTTATATTACTCTCAGTCCAAAGGAATACTTTGTTCTGACAGCAAATTATAAGGGTGGCAGCATCACGGTATTCTCACAGGATAAGAAAGGAAAGTTGCAACGTGATACAAAAATAATTCGTTTTGCTGGAAATGGGCCGAATAAAAAAAGGCAGGAACAATCGCATCTGCATTGCGTGACCTTTACACCTGATGGCAAATTCCTTCTTGCTACCGATTTGGGAACAGATTGTATCTATCTGTTTCCGATAGGCAAACGACCGGAAGCAGGTAAGGCTCATTCTCTGTTGGATGAATCAAGAGTAGTCCGCATACAGATGGATTCCGGCTCAGGACCTCGACATATATGTTTTCACCCGAATGGCAGATTTGCTTATCTCATCAGTGAACTCTCGGGTAAAATAACTGTATTCTCCTATAATGAAGGCAAGTTGGAACGTTTACAAACAATTGTCTGCGACCCTTTCGTTGCAGAGGGAAATGCAGATATCCATGTTTCATCCGATGGCAAATTCCTCTATGCTTCCAAGCACTTGAAAGAAGATGGCATAATTGTTTATTCCATTGATTCCCAAAAAGGAACATTGGTTCAAATAGGATTTCAGCCAACAGGTCTTTATCCGCGAAGTTTTGCCATCTCTCCGGATGGTTGCTATTTGGCAGTGGTTTGCAGGGATGCCAACTGCATACAGATATTCGAAAGAAACCGAAATACGGGGTTACTGAAGAATACGGGAAAAAATATCCGACTGGAAAGACCGGCGTTTGTCAAGTTCTTATAAATTCATCACTAAACAGAAAGCAATATGAACAAGTTAATTACAACCATCGCCTGCCTGATATGCTGTATCGTTTATACGCAGGCACAAAACAAGGACAATATGTTAAGCAAGAAAGAACAAAGTATTGCCGCCATCAGTATGTATGCCGCACGTGGCAATCAGGACAGCCTCAAAGTGATCCTTGCCAGAGGACTTGACTGTGGGCTGACCGTGAGCGAAGAAAAAGAAGTACTTACCCAGCTCTATGCCTATTGCGGCTTTCCACGCAGCATGGGTGCATTGGTTACGCTGATGAATCTCACCAAAGAGCGTGCAGCACAAGGCATAAAGGATGAAGCCGGACGGGAGCCTTCTCCGGTAAAGAGTTCGGATATGTTTGTTGTCGGTGGACAAAACCAGCTGAAACTGTTCGGTCGTCCGGCACTAGGAGAAGTGCTGACATTTGCTCCGGCATTGGACCAATTTCTGAAAGCTCATCTGTTCGGTGACATATTCAGCCGTGACAATCTCGACTGGCGTACCCGTGAACTGTCTACTGTGGCTGCCTTGTCGGTGTTGGACGGCGTGAAGAATGAGTTGAATACTCACATTGCCCATGCCAAGCACAACGGCGTGACACAGGCTCAGATAGACGAAGTACTTATCATGGCGGCACGCTGTCGGAACGGAATGGTGCTTTCTGAATCCGATGAACCGGCAAAGACTTTTCAAACAGATCCGACAATTACTGTCCGTAAGGTCTTTTATAAAAACAGGTATGATATCATGCTTTGCGCCGAAATGTACCTCCCGAAGGATTTCAATGAAGCGCAACACTATGCAGCCCTCATCATCGGACACCCGTTCGGGGCTGTGAAAGAACAGTGTAGCGGACTCTATGCACAGGAAATGGCACGGCGAGGCTACGTGACTCTGGCTTTTGATGCTTCCTATCAAGGCGAAAGTGGAGGAGAACCGCGTCACACGGTATCGCCCGACGCATTGGTGGAAGACTTCAGTGCTTCTGTAGACTGGCTCGGACTACAACCGTTTATTGACCGCAACCGTATCGGTGTGATTGGCATCTGCGGAAGCGGCGGGTTCTCTGTCTGTGCGGCTTCTCTCGACCCCCGCATCAAGGCATTGGCAACCGTGAGCATGTATGATATGGGGCGTGCCACCCGTAACGGTTTGGGGGATTCGATGACGGATGAACAAAGACGCAAACTGTTGGATGAAGTTGCCGAACAACGTTGGAAGGAAGCAGAAACGGGAGAAGCACGTATCCGCTTTGGCACACCGGAGAAACTGCTGGGAAATGCCAATGCCGTGCAGAAGGAGTTTTTCGATTACTATCGCAACCCCTTGCGTGGCTATCATCCGCGCTATCAAGGTATACGCTTTACCAGTCAGGCGGCATTGATGAACTTCTATCCGTTTGCCATGATTAAAGAGATTTCACCACGCCCCGTGCTATTCATTGCAGGCGAGCATGCACATTCGCGCTATTTCAGTGAGGATGCCTATCAAGAAGCCAGCGAACCGAAAGAACTGTATATCGTTCCCGGAGCCAATCATGTAGACTTGTATGACCCGGATGGATAAGATACCGTTCGAAAAAATTTCGGAATTCTTCTGGTATGCTTTGCGGTAATTCAGATGAAAATGGTAATGCTATCCGTGATTATGATACAGCAAAGCGAATACGCAGGAGGGTAACTTTGCAACAGAAACAATTTAAAGATTATAGTATTTGCAACCAGTTATTACTCAATATTTTGTGAGTTATAAGTCAGAAATATGGGCATAACCTTTAGGGGTACATTCTAAAAGGTGAAGATTTAACCTTTTTATTATTTCTTAACACTCAAAGAGCGGTGGTAGAGGGTATTTTCCCTCTTTTCGGTACTTTATTGATGGTTCGATGTTCCCATCTTTCCACATTGCTTGGCTCGTTCGCACAAGCCACTACAAAGGTACTACAATTTCCAATAAAGGCAAGAGGACAGCAATTCAAATCTATTATTTTTGAGGGAGTGAAATCTGCCGCTTGCCAAATTTCTCTCTGTCGAAAATAATAGTCCTCTGAAAAGAATGAAAACAGCATTGATAAAATTGCCTTATTAAGGGGGGGCTATGCTGTTTTATGCTATTATTTCGTCAGTCGTTTATCTCCGTTGCCGGATGCAGTTTTCAGCCAAGCCGATGAATAAGAAAAGGTTTTGGAGCTGTTTACTCTCCAACGGAGGACGAAACTGCTCCAAATGGTTTACCGCTTGAACTTTTCGTTTTCTAAAAGAGGTTTGGCAACCTTTGCATCCGACAAAAGGAGATAAATGACCAGATATATAACAGTAGTATTACATTAAGGTAAAGAACAACCATGGTATAGTATTATTGCAATTTAACTATTTAAAGTTTGTTTATAATCAAATCATTTAAAGATTTTTGTCCTTCTATGATTTTTTGTATTTGATAAATGTCGTAATTAAATAAAAAATATCACGCATAATGACTTTTTCTTTTTTCTAAATTTCTTCAAATGACAAATTATTGTTACCTTTGTAATGTAATGTAGTTAATGGTTGCGCTTATAAAGTCCTTGGAAAGGATTTATGTATAAAAGAGGTAGATGTTTACTCTGTTCTTGCTTGGATTATCAGCATCACTGATATGAAATAACAAAAAAAAATATACAATGGCTAAGCGGACGGACAGGCAGGGAAATAGTACAGATTCCCAATCCCCCTCTTTATAATACATTGCGTATAAGATTTATTAACTGTCTGGTCTGGGGAATCTACAGAGATTTAACGAATCAAGATGGGAAGAGTCAGTCTTTGTCTTGTCATAATGTTCTTCATCTGTAGTGCTCAAAAAATTGATGCACAAGTACAGAATATCAGAGAGAAACAAGATACCATTTCGGCGACTAAATCATTAGAGCATATCAGGCCCGAGAATATCAAGAAGGGACCATTGAATAATGCTTTGGATGTATTGAGTGGTCAGTCTGCCGGTGTGAACGTCACCACTAATGGGACTGACAGGCTCGCTATGCTGAATAGTATCCGTGTGCGTGGTACCACATCCATTATGGGTGGCAATGACCCGTTAGTAATTATTGACGGAGTGACATCTGACATCGCTACGCTATCTACCATATATCCCGCAGACATCGAGAGTTTCACTATTTTGAAGAATGCTACCGAAACGGCAATGTACGGTTCCCGTGGTGCTTCAGGTGTAATTGAGATTAAGACCAAGAAAGGAACGGGGCGAGGTTTCGAAATATCATATGATGGCAACTACGGATTCGAGTCAATGTATAAACATCTGCAAATGCTCAACGGCCCGGAGTATATAGCTACAGCAGAGGCACTTGGATTAGATTACAATAATGGTGGCTACAACACCAATTTTCACGATGTAATTACTCGTACGGGCTTGATACATCAGCATCACTTGGCTTTTAGCGGTGGTTCGGAAAACTCAAACTATCGAGCATCGTTCGGTTTTATGGATCATAATACAATTGTCAAAGTTAACGATTACCGAAATTTAGTGGTAAAACTTGATGCTACACAAAAGGCTTTCGATGGTCGCTTAGTTGGCGATTTTGGTGTATATGGCTACTCTTCAAAGATACACGACATTTTCGATACACGAATGCTGTTTTACTCGACAGCTGCACAGAATCCTACATATCCAGCAGGAACTGATGTTAATGGCAACTGGGTGAAGAACTCGGCTGCATCACACATCAACCACCCCGGAGCACTCCTCTATGAGAAAAATGACTCCGAAGAACGGAATTTCAATACACATTTGGGGCTGAAATTTAATATCCTTGACAATTTGATATTGTCGGCTTTCGGCTCTTATTCATATTCATCTACGGGAAATGCTCAATTTTGTCCTACATGGGTGTGGGCGCAAGGCAATGTTTATCGTGGAGAGTTCAAGGGTGAAGACTACTTTACAAATGTGTCCCTCTCATATAACAATGCTTGGGGAGACTCACACCTTGATGCTGTTGTTGGCGCAGAATATCTTAAACAGGTAAGGACTGGTTTATGGGTGCAGGCAAAAGGAATAACAACAAATGATTTCTCCTATAATAACATCGGAGCAACATCATCGCGTCCTTTCGGTGGTACGAGCAGTAGCTATGAAGACCCGTCACTTGCTTCAATAATGGGTAGTGTCACATATAGTTACAAGGATAGATATTCTATTGCGGCAGCACTCCGTGGAGATGGCTCTTCAATGGTAAGCGATAACAATACTTTCGGATTCTTCCCATCAGTATCACTGGGTTGGGATGTAAAAAAAGAAGGCTTCCTCTCTGATACTGACTTTATAACAATGTTGAAACTAAGAACCGGATATGGTCGGTCAGGAAATCTTGGAGGTATAACATCCTATACAACACTTAATACCGTAAAGGAGAATGGTATCGTATCCATCAACGGTGCACCTACCGTAACAATGGGAAGTATACGCAACACGAATCCGGACCTTAAGTGGGAGACTCGTTCAACATTTAATATCGGTTTTGACTTAGGTATATGGGATAATCGGTTGATGCTTACCTCGGAATTATATTACTCAAAGACAACTGATATGCTCTATGAGTATGATGTTCCCGTTCCGACCTTTGCGTTCGATAAACTGATGGCAAATATCGGCTCGATGTCTAACCAGGGTGTCGAACTAGGAATCTCGGTAGTTCCCATTCAACGAAAGGATATGGAGATGAATATCAACTTCAATATGTCCTACCAGAAGAATAAGTTACTTTCGCTTAGTGGAGAGTATAATGGTATGCATATGACAGCTTCAGATATTACTCCGATTGGCTCGCTTTATGGTGCAGGTCAGAACGGTGGAGACAATAATGTAGTATATCAGATTGTAGGTCAGCCATTGGGGGTATTCTATCTACCTCACTGCAAAGGGCTTAAAGAAAATGAACTTGGTGGCTACAGTTACGATATTGAAGATTTGAATGATGATGGCGAGATTGATTTTAGCGATGGCGGAGACAGGTATATAGCAGGTCAGGCAACCCCCAAGGTAACTATTGGATCAAACATCAGTTTCCGTTACAAGTCCTTTGATATTGCCATGCAGATAAATGGTGCTTTCGGTCATAAGATATTCAATGGCACGGGCTTGGCTTATACCAATATGTCTATATTCCCTGACTACAATGTATTGAAGGGTGCTCCTGAAAAAAATATTATTGATCAGAATGTTTCAGACTATTGGTTGGAAAAAGGTGACTATGTAAATATTGAACATATTACCATAGGCTACAATATTCCAATGAAATCCAAGGCTGTGAAGTCATTGCGTCTTTCGGCAGGCATTAGCAACCTTGCAACAATCACAGGCTATAGCGGTCTTACTCCAATGATAAACAGTTATGTAGTAAGCAACACTTTGGGCATTGACGACAAACGCACCTATCCTTTATATCGTACCTATTCGTTAGGTCTTAGTATTCAATTCTAACCGCTTACAGTTATGAAAAGATATATAAACATATTGATGGTTGCTTTGGCAACGATGATGACCTCTTGTCTTACTGAAGACCCTAGAGATCAACTTTATGAAGAAGACATTTACAACAATGCCAACAACATATATATTAATGCAGTGGCTGTGCTCTACAATTACATTGGTGGCAGTGCAGACAGTGAGGGTTTACAGGGGACCTGTCGTGGGATTTATGACTATAACACACTTACTACAGACGAAGCCATGATACCTATTCGTGGTGGCGACTGGTACGATGGAGGTTTGTGGACGAATATGTATCAGCATAAGTGGAGTCCTAATGATTTACCACTCTACAATACTTGGAAATACCTCTACAAGGTTGTTGTGTTATCGAACAAATCTCTGCATATCATCGATAAGTATAGCCATAACCTATCTGAGGAGCAGAGAGTGGCCTACGAAGCTGAGGTGCGAGCTCTGAGAGCACTTTTCTACTACTACATTATGGATATGTATGGCAGAGTGCCCATCGTAACATCCTATGAACAACCGCAGGATGAAGTTGTGCAGAGCGAGCGTAGCGAGGTTTTCCGTTTTATCGTGAATGAGTTGCAGGAGGTTGCCGAGTTGTTGCCAAATGAGCGTAGTAATAAGATGGGTAACTACTATGGTCGTATAACAACACCTGTAGCTAATTTCCTTTTGGCTAAGTTGGCTCTTAATGCCGAGATATATTGTGATGATAATTGGACTGATGGCGTTCCACGGAACGGTAAAGAGATATTTTTCACCGTCGATGGTGAGAAACTCAACGCTTGGCAGACCTGTATCAAATATTGCAATAAACTTGCCGAGGTAGGTTATCGGTTGGAGGACGATTATAGCTATAATTTCTCTGTGCATAACGAGAACTCCAACGAAAACATATTCACCATTCCGTTGGATAAGAACCTCTATGCTGCGCAGTTCTGGTATCTCTTCCGATCACGACACTACAACCATGGCGGTGCGTTGGGTGGCTCATCGGAAAATGGTACCAGTGCCAATATCTCAACAGTCTTAGCCAACGGATACGGCACAGATGATGTAGATGCTCGCTTTGAAAAGAACTTCTATGCCGGCATCGTAGAGGTTGATGGAAAGCCTGTAATGATGGACAATGGACAGCAGTTGGAGTATTTCCCATTGGAGCTAAAGTTGAATCTTACGGGAAGCTCCTATGTCAAGACAGCTGGTGCTCGTATGGCAAAATATGAGGTTGATAGGACCTCACATTCCGACGGTAGACAACCGGATAACGACATCGTGCTATTCCGCTATGCCGATGCTCTCCTGATGAAGTCCGAGGCAAAGGTACGTAATGGTGAGGATGGCTCGTTGGAGTTGAACGAAGTCCGAGGTCGTGTTGGTATGCCATATCGAGAAGCTACGCTTGAGAACATATTGAAAGAGCGTTTGTTGGAGTTAGTATGGGAAGGCTGGCGACGACAAGATATGGTGCGTTTTGGAGTTTATCACAAATCATACGATCAGCGAGTCCAACTGGCTGATGAGAAAAATGGGTATACCACAGTTTTTCCTATTCCACAAAAAAGTATAGACTTGAACCCAAAATTGAAACAAAATGTTGGATATAAATAACTTTAGCCTATGAGTATTCAATTTGACATTGCAAAACAGATTATAGCTGAAACATGCCCTAATCGCAAACTTAAGTTGGAGAATATTCGCCTTTTTGCAGATATTATTCAGCCTAAGAAATATCAAAAAGGTGATATAATTCTAAATGAAGGTGATATCTGTAATTGCCTATTTTATATAGAAAAGGGATTTATTAGACAGCACTACCTAAAGCATGATAAGGATGTGATAGAACATTTAGCATGTGAAAAAGATGTTGTCTGGTGTATTGACAGCTATTTTAACCGAGAGCCAACACATCTTATGATGGATGCTGTAGAAAACAGTGTTTTATGGGAAATTCCGCGTGATATAATGGAAGAACTTTCTGATGCTAATGGTGATATAGCTTATCTATATCGGAGTTTTTTTGAAAATTCCTTAATGTTATCACAATTAAAGGCTGACATTTTACGTTTCGAATCAGCAAATGACAGATACGCTAGATTACAGCAACATTTTCCTGAAATAACTAGAAGAGCACCTTTGACAATGATTGCTTCATATCTTCAGATGACATTGGAAACATTAAGCAGAGTACGTGTATCAATAGCTAATGCTGAGAGCAAATAAAGCAAACTAACTATTAGGACTTAACTAACATCAAAAACAGGTCAGGATATAGCGTCCTGACCTGTTTCTTTAATAAACTTAAAAGCTATGGATTAATGAGATGTTAGTCATCGTCATCATCATCGAATTCATCCTCATCGTCATCATCATATTCTATTGCTTCACTTTCTTCAATAATGTTACTAAAAGCTCCTGTTAAATCAAAATGATAGTTCTTTTTATTGTTAGAATATGGAAAATAAGAAGGAAGAGCCAACTTTGAACAAGGTAACGTTCGTAAACGGTGTGCAGATTAAAAACAAAAGTGGAAAGCACTGATGTGGGATAATTTTATCTATTATGGTAAGATTAATCAAAACAGAGACAGTCATAAGTGTACTGATGGGGCATTTTATAAAGAAATTATTGTTTATCTTGCTGTTTGTCGGGGTACTGATTGCTCCGGCAAACGCACAAAACGAAAAGAATATGTATTCGTACAAGAAAATTGGCAACAAGTATATTGTCAGCATTAACAATCATACTGAAATTGTGAAAGCCCTGAATGCTTTCTGCAAGGAGAAAGGAATTCTGTCGGGTTCTATCAACGGGATTGGTGCTATCGGAGAGCTGACCCTCCGTTTCTTCAATCCCAAGACAAAAGCATATGATGATAAGACATTCCGGGAGCAAATGGAAATATCCAACCTTACAGGGAATATATCATCTATGAATGAGCAGGTATATCTTCATTTGCATATAACCGTCGGCAGGAGCGACTATTCCGCTTTAGCCGGACATCTACTTTCCGCAATACAGAATGGTGCAGGGGAGTTCGTGGTGGAAGATTATAGCGAGCGGATAAGTCGCACATATAATCCGGATTTAGGACTGAATATATACGATTTTGAAAGATAGTTGCCTATAAATATCGCTTGGAATACAGGATAATACATCATTCAGCTTAGATGATATATATCAAAAAAAGTTTATCAATTCTGTCACGTTAACTTTGCAACAGAAATAATTTAAAGACTATCAAATATGGATAAAGACAAGGATATGAGCCGCCGGAGATTCCTTAAAATGGCGGCATTGACAGGAGCTGCCATGTGTGTCGGGCCTACCTTGAACAAGGTAACGGCAGCAGAACGGGTATGGATGGGGAAACAACAAGTTGCAAACAACATCCCTGCAGGCATGGCGGCGGTGCGCACTCGGCGAACATTGGGACACGGAAATACGGCATTCACTGTTTCTGCAATGGGATATGGCTGTATGGGCTTGAACCATAACCGCAGCCAGTACCCGAGCAGGGAAAAAGAAATCGCCCTGGTGCATGAAGCTGTTGAACGTGGGGTGACCCTTTTCGATACAGCCGAAAGCTACGGCTACCACATCAATGAAAAATTGGTCGGCGAAGCCTTGAAAGGATATACCGACCGGGTATTTGTGTCATCGAAGTTCGGACATAAGTTTGTAAACGGTGTGCAGATTAAAACCGAAGAGGACAGCACTCCGGCCAACATCCGCCGGGTTTGTGAAAACTCGTTGCGCAATCTCGGAGTTGAAACATTGGGCATGTTCTACCAGCACCGCATAGACCCGAACACACCGATTGAAGCGGTGGCTGAAACATGCAGCAAACTCATCAAGGAAGGTAAAATCCTGCATTGGGGCATGTGTGAAGTAAACGTTGATACCATCCGCCGTGCGCACAAGATATGTCCGGTTACGGCAATCCAAAGCGAATATCACTTGATGCACCGCATGGTAGAGACGAACGGAGTGTTGGAGCTGTGCGAGGATTTGGGCATCGGTTTCGTTCCATACAGTCCGCTGAACCGTGGTTTTTTGGGCGGTATGATCAATGAATATACCAAGTTTGATGTTACCAACGACAACCGGCAGACCTTGCCACGCTTCCAGCCCGAAGCCATACGCGCCAACTATCGTATTGTGGAAGTTCTTAACGCTTTCGGCCGTACAAGAGGCATTACCCCGGCACAGATAGCTTTGGCCTGGCTGATGAACAAGAAGCCTTTTATCGTGCCTATTCCGGGCACCACCAAACTCTCTCATCTGGAAGAGAACCTTCGTGCCTGCGACATCCGTTTCACGGCAGAAGAGATAGAAGAACTGGAAACAGCCGTAGCTGCCATTCCTGTGGTGGGTAGCCGCTACGATGCCTTGCAGGAGTCTAAAATCCCAAAATAATCCGTGTATGAAGAAACAGATATTTTACATGACGTTCATCGCTTTACTGTCGGGCTGTAATTGTTACAAAGGGAATATTCTGCAAATAGAGGAACAAGGCAGTTTTGCCGTAGGTGGCACCGTACTGACCGATTCATTGGGACACAAATACCACGGCGACCATGCTTATGTATTTTATCAGAAACCGGTTGATGCACGGAAATATCCGCTTGTTTTTGCACATGGTGTCGGCCAGTTTTCCAAAACATGGGAGACCACTCCTGACGGACGCGAAGGGTTTCAGAATATATTTCTTCGCAAAGGTTTCTCCACCTATCTTGTCGACCAGCCTCGCCGGGGAAATGCCGGACGGAGTACGGAAGCTGTCACACTGGAACCGGTATTCGATGAAGAAGAATGGTTCAACCGTTTCCGTGTGGGAATCTATCCTGATTATTTCGAGGGTGTACAGTTCAGTCGCGACCGGGAAGCCTTAAACCAGTACTTCCGGCAGATGACGCCGACCATCGGACCTTTGGACTTCGATGTCTATTCCGATGCCTATGCTGCTCTTTTTGACAAAATCGGTCCGGCCATATTTGTCACTCATTCACAAGGCGGTCCGGTGGGTTGGTTTACTTTGCTCAAAACGAAGAACATCAAAGCCATTGTAGCATACGAACCCGGTGGAAGTGTACCCTTCCCAACCGGTCAAGTTCCCGAAGAAGGCAAAGTCTTGACACGGTCTAAAAAAACAGAAGGAATAGAAGTCCCTATGGCAGTTTTCAAGAGATACATGGAAATTCCCATCATCATTTACTATGGGGATAACCTGCCCGAAACAGACGAACATCCGGAACTTTACGAATGGACACGCCGTCTGCATCTCATGCGCAAGTGGGCCGAAATGCTCAATAAGCTGGGCGGTGACGTGACGGTCATTCATCTGCCCGATGTCGGTCTGCATGGGAATACGCACTTCCCGATGTCGGATTTGAACAATGTGGAAGTAGCTGACCTGCTGTCGAAGTGGCTGTATGAGAAACAGCTGGACAGATAGAAATTAACAGAGGATAACCCCAAAACCTAAATAAAAATAGTTATGAAACTGAAGTGCTTATTGGCAATGCTGCTCTTAACCTTCCTTTCGTGCAGCAACACTCCGGCTGTTGAAGATAAGATAGATTCGTTGCCTCACTCAGAGCCGGGGAAAACATTGATAGTCTATTTCTCATGGAGCGGACATACGCAAACTGTAGCCAACATTATCCATGAACTTATTGGATGCGACATGGTGGAGATTGAACCGGAAGAACCCTATTCTGATGAATATAATGAAGTGGTTGACCGTTTCAAAAATGAAAGAGACAATCATATTCTTCCAGCTCTGCGTACAAAAGTAGAGAATATGGATGATTATGATACATTGATTATCGGTAGTCCTATTTGGGGTGGTCTTCTGTCTTCTCCTGTAAAAAGTTTCCTGTCCGGTTATGATTTGTCCGGGAAAAAGATACTCCCATTCTGTACACATGGAGGAAGCGGAACAGCACAAAGTGTGGATAATATCCGCAAACTATGTCCCCATGCTGAAATATTGCTGTTTATGGCAGTCAAACTGCAAACTCTCGGAATGAAGTGAAAAAATGGCTGTCAGAAGCCGGATTTTCTGTCGAATTAAATTACGCCCGTTCAATAGTTTTAATACTGAAATGAAATATCCTTTGTTATCCGCACTCTTTCATCCCCTTTTTCAGAGATTTGCAGATAGACCAGTAGTTGAGATTAGGGAATATGAGATTGTCTTCCTGACAGGGTCGGTAACGCTCGATAATCTGCAAAGGAGTATCCAACAGTTTCACTTGGAACGGCACTTTTGTCTTGTACCGTTTGGACAATATCCACTTCTCACCATTCACTTCTACGATGTTGCTATTGGTTAGTTCCTTGATGTCCACGAAAGAGAGGGCAGTGAAGCTGGCGAAAACAAAAATGTCACGAATATAGAACAGTTGGACATCCCCAACTCGTGCGTCATCAACGTTTTCAGTTCATCTTCCGTCAGGAACTCACGTTCCGTCACATTAGGGCTGATGTGGAATTGGGCAAACGTTTTTTTCGGTATTAGTCCGTTAAAGTGCACACACATGACAACGCCTTTCAGCCACATGCATTTTTCCCATATCGTCCCGTTGTGAAGTCCCGCTTTCGTTGATAGGTAGGCTGCAAACCCCTTGATGAAGTCGGGCTTAATCTCCAGCATGAACATATCCGTCCGTCTGTAAAAAGACTTGATGAACGCTGCCACATGGTTTCTTGCCACCACCCGTGAACGGTGGTTGCCATTACCCTGTCTTTTCCGACACGCTTCTTGAATACTTCGTTCTCACGTCCGGACGCTTTGAGCAGTGTCTCATACTCACTGCCGATACCCTGATAAGCATTGCTCACCATTTCAGCCGTCACGAACGCTTCACGGTCGAATATACGCAGGTAGTGCTTGATGATTTGAGCCTTGATGTTGTCAAGGGCAAGGTTGATATCACGTACTTCCGCACTCTTGCCTTTCGCCCTGTTCCCTTTCACGTCCCAAAGCGTTTTCGGGATACTCTACTTATAGCTGAACTGCGTCACAATCCCGTTAATCGTTACCCGTCCTATGATGCGGACAATATCGTTTTTCTCCTTGTTGCCGTTCACGTAGAACAGCACTTTGAATGTACTTCTTGCCATACTCGTTTTTTAAGTTTAAAATTAAGTATCAATGAGTTATGCCTTGTAAACCAACCGAAGCCATACGGAGAAAAATTCAGCACGGAGTATCAAAAACCACCTTTCACGGGGTAATGATTTAGCAACCTTTCTACTTCATAAATTTACTTTTTTTTGCGTTACCTCGTTTTATGCCTTTGTCCTCATTTGTCCTCACAAACGCTTTATTCATAGCCGTTTTAAAAACATTTCCGCCTTTCTATTCCTCTTTTCCACAGATTTTTAGTAAATTTATATCCGTCTAATTTTTAAGGTCCTATGTTCAGACTCAATCTAACCAAACATTGCATAAAGTGGTACTGTTTCATCCAAATGCAACTGATGGACACGTTCGTACATTATTTTGTGCTTGTATCGTTATATCTATTGCAGCTATTATCTGTAGTTCATTTGTATCCATGGCCCATTACAGACAGGCGTTATTCAGTATGACTTATTTTTCCTCCCTGGTGTTTTTTTGTGGAGTATGCATTGCGCATTTGCGGCACCGGTCAAATATCCGGATAGAGACATAAACCGTACACGATGGAAATATATTTTTTCATTCTATGGTTTGTGGACTCCGTGACCATTCTCCCTTATATGTTAACCTATATGTATTGGGATACGAATATTGTCCATGTCATTATCCTCCTTTACATTTTTATTATTGTCAAATAGATAAGATACTTACGGAAGAGTGGGTTATGACCTATATACCTGCGGTATCATGATCTGTTTTTCTGCTATTCTGCTATACTATATAGAGCTTAATGTACAGCTTGAGGATTTCAAAACATTCGTGACGGGCTTTGGTGGGCAGTAATTCTAAGACTTTAAATAAAGAAAAATTAAGCCACCCCTTAAAAAAAAGAGATATTTCCTTTCAAAGAATTCATTTCTTTTATTACATTTGTATTAGTCTTTTGAAAATAGAAGATTTATAGTAAAGCGTTAAGGCATTATCCAAGTTCAGGAAATCCCCAATTTCGAAACAACAATTGGATAATACATTGGACGCTCCACGTTCTATCTATATAGATTTTTGTTATATATAGGCGTGGGGCTTTGTGTATTATATGTTGTTGAGTATGGGGATACTTCTGAACGGTAATACCAAAGTTCCCACGCTTAACTTTATATAAACACAACTCCAGGGAACAGGGTTGGCTTATAATAAACATTATGAAAGCAACTTGTTTTAAAAGCGAGACAACTGTCTCCAACGACTTTCCCCCTTTGTTTGTTACTGTCTTTTGTGGAATATTCTATCCTTTCATTTCCATTCCTGTCTCTTTCGGAACATACCGTTCATTATCATACAAATTACATGCCAAAGCACTTTTCTGCCTTCTCCTGCTATGGTACTAGATAATAGTAACTCCCCCTATCACATAGAGGAAGAACTTTGGTTACAGATACTTTCTCTGTCAAGAGAGTTGCAGGAGTGTAAAGCTAGTCTGCACCATAATACTTTGGACTGTATTTCCGATAAGATTGAAGGAATAGAAAGAGAACTGGATGTCTTATTGGATATTCTGCAAGGGAGGCAAGACAAAAAGACATCATAGTGCTATTTTTTATGACAATTTGTCTACGCCGATAAGTTATCCTATTATTTAAGCCTCGTTTAAGAATTCCGTTTTATGGGTTACCCACAATCGAATGGAATTTTTATATACTGAGAATAACACATGATATTAGTAATGGATTTTCAATATTCAGAGTGATAATGGATAAACGAATAGAAAACGCCATGAATGAGTTGATCAATACAGAAATATGGTCAACCGGTTTATACCTGTCATTGCAGGTTTATTTTGAAGATGAACGGCTTCCAATACTTAGCTCCTGGCTGAACTCCCAAGCACAGGACAATATGAACAAGGTTTATCAGATGATGAATCGGATATGCCATGATGGAGGATGTGTTGTAATCAATGAAATGAAACGGGATACACATGAATGGACAACGCCATTGAATGCCTTGAATGAATTGCTTGAACATGAGCAGTACATATCACGTCAGGTAAACACATTTCTCATATTATGCTGGAATGTAAGCATGTCCTTCCATTCTTTCATCAGCGGGCTGTATGCAGACCGTATATATGTAAGTACGGCATTTATGGAATTGTTACGTATCCTCGCCAAGGAAAACGAACGGAAACTACCTTATTTTTGACGGTATGGATTTAAGATTGATGTTATGCAAAATTTAATATTGCAGAATGCTATCTGGTATGTTTTTTGCGATATAATAATCGATAATAAACTATATGTCATCATGGATATATTTGTATATTTAACATTGTGTTTCACTTCGCTATTCACCTTGATGGACCCTCTTGGAGTAATGCCGGTATTCCTGCAAATGACTGATGGAATGGATACGAAAGAACGCAGATATATCGCCTTGAAAGCATGTATCATTGCATTTATCATATTAGTCCTTTTTACATTATCGGGCAGGTTTCTGTTTCATTTTTTCGGCATCTCAACAAACGGATTCCGGATTGTGGGAGGTATCATCATCTTTAAAATCGGATATGATATGTTGCAGGCACATTTTACCCATGTGAAACTGAATGAAACTGAACGAAAAGAATATTCCAAAGATATAACCATCACACCTCTTGCCATTCCGATGTTATGCGGTCCGGGAGCGATTTCCAGTGGAATAACATTGATGGAAGATGCTTCGGAATATACTTTCAAAATAGTATTGCTTGGCGTAATCGCTTTGGTCTGCATTCTTTCCTTCTTTATTCTGTGCGCGTCCACCCAGCTTTTAAAAATCTTGGGAGAGACGGGAAACAATGTGATGATGAGACTGATGGGACTTATTCTAATGGTGATCGCCGTGGAATGTTTTATCAGCGGGATACGTCCGGTATTAATTGAAATCTTGAAACAAGCCCATGCTTGTTCTTAAAGAAGAGAGATAATTTGGATTTATTATTAACATTAAAAGTTTGATTCATCATGACTGAAAAATTGCAAAATGCTCTGAATGAGCAAATCACAGCAGAATTATGGTCTGCCAACCTGTATTTATCAATGTCTTTTTATCTGGAAAGAGAGGGCTTTTCCGGAATGGCTCGCTGGATGCAGAAACAGTCTGCAGAAGAGACCGGGCATGCATATGCCATTGCCGGGTACATGATTAAGCGTGAGGCAACCCCGAAAGTAGACAAGGTCGATGTGGTTCCACAAGGTTGGGGTAACCCTGTTGAAGTATTCGAGCATGCTTTGGAGCATGAAAAACATGTTTCCAAACTGATTGATGAGTTGGTACAGGTAGCATCCGAAGAGAAAGACAATGCCACTCAGGACTTCTTGTGGCAATTTGTTCGTGAGCAAGTAGAAGATGAAGCGAATGTACTCAATATTGTTAGTCATCTGAGGAAAGCCGGAGACTGTGCTATCCTTTTTATGGATGCAAAACTGGGTGAACGGGAGTCATAAACCAGAATAATCAATAAAAATAAATAAAATGAAAATAGTAGATTTATTGGGAGGAAAGGCTGAGTACTACCTGAACCATACATGTAAGACGATAGACAAACAACTTATCCATATTCCGGGACCGGATATGATAGATAAGGTATGGATGAATTCCGACAGGAATATCCGTACATTGGAAAGTTTGCAGGCTTTATACGGACATGGACGTCTGGCCAATACGGGCTATGTATCCATTCTGCCTGTAGACCAGGGCATAGAACATTCTGCAGGAGCGTCTTTCGCCCCCAATCCGCTTTATTTCGATCCCGAAAACATCATAAAGCTGGCCATTGAAGGAGGGTGTAATGCCGTGGCATCCACATTCGGTGTGTTGGGCGCCGTGGCACGCAAATATGCACACAAGATACCTTTTATCGTCAAGCTGAACCATAATGAGTTGCTGACTTATCCGAACAGCTACGACCAGGTAATGTTCGGTACGGTGAAAGAGGCATGGAACATGGGAGCCGTAGCTGTCGGTGCTACCATTTATTTCGGTTCGGAACAAAGCCGCCGCCAGATAGTGGAAGTGTCACAGGCTTTTGAATATGCCCACGAACTGGGAATGGCTACTATTCTGTGGTGCTATTTGAGAAACAGCAGCTTCAAAAAGGATGGTACCGACTATCATGCCGCTGCCGACTTGACAGGACAAGCCAACCATATCGGGGTTACCATTAAAGCCGATATCGTGAAGCAGAAGCTCCCATCCAATAACGGCGGTTTCAAGGCTATCGGATTCGGAAAGACAAACGAGTGTATGTATTCGGAACTGACCACTGACCATCCGATAGACCTTTGCCGTTATCAGGTGGCGAATGGCTATATGGGACGTGTCGGATTGATTAACTCGGGCGGTGAATCCCATGGGGAATCCGACCTGCATGATGCTGTCGTAACGGCAGTAGTAAATAAGCGTGCAGGTGGTATGGGGCTGATCAGCGGTCGTAAGGCTTTCCAGAAACCGATGAAAGACGGAATTCAACTTCTGAACACCATTCAGGACGTATATCTGGATTCTTCAATAACCATTGCATAAAGAAGAAGTATCCATGAAAAGAATAGTGTTATTACGTCATGGCGAAAGTCTATGGAACAAAGAAAACCGTTTTACTGGATGGACGGACGTGGATTTAAGCGAGAAAGGAGTTGAAGAAGCCTGCAAGGCAGGCGATGCATTACGGGAGGCTGGATTTTCTTTTGAGGCAGCTTACACTTCTTACTTGAAACGTGCCGTAAAAACGTTGAACTGTGTCTTGGACCGGCTGGATAAAGACTGGATTCCGGTTGAAAAGACCTGGCGGCTGAACGAGAAGCATTACGGCATGCTTCAGGGACTGAATAAGAGTGAAACAGCGGTCCAATATGGTGAAGAACAAGTACACATCTGGCGAAGAAGCTATGACGTGGCTCCCGCTCCGGTAGGCAAAGATGATCCCCGTAATCCGGGCATGGATATCCGCTATGCCGGTGTACCAGATAGCGAACTTCCCCGTACGGAATCCCTGAAAGATACTATTGGGCGTGTCATGCCTTACTGGAAATGCATCATCTTTCCCGCATTGATGTATAAGGACAGCCTGCTGGTAGTCGCCCATGGTAACAGCCTGCGCGGAATCATCAAGCATCTCAAAGGAATTTCCGATACGGATATTTCCAACCTGAACCTGCCTACGGCAGTTCCTTATGTCTTTGAATTTGACGACAGGCTGGTTCTTGTCAAGGACTACTACCTTGGAAACCCGGAAGAGATACGGAAACGGGCAGAAGCTGTGGCCAAACAAGGGATGGCTAAAAAATAAAAATCTGTCTATCAAGCAGATGCTTTTTTTTAAGTTTTAATTATTAACTTTTAAAGAGGAGGTAAAAATGGTACCTGTAAAAACAAACCAGAATTGGTTACCGAGTATTTTTAACGATTTCTTTGACAATGAATGGATGGCAAGAGCAAACGCTACGGCTCCAGCCATCAATGTGATTGAGAATGAAAAGGACTACAAGGTAGAACTGGCAGCTCCGGGAATGACCAAGAATGATTTTAAGGTAAGTGTGGATGAAAGCAACAATCTGGTAATCTGCATGGAAAAAAAGGACGAGAAAAAGGAGGAGAAGAAAGACGGAAAATACTTGCGCCGTGAATTCTCCTATTCCCGATTCCAGCAGAGTATCCTGCTGCCGGATAATGTGGAAAAAGATAAAATTTCGGCCAAAGTGGAACACGGGGTCCTGTTTATCGATATTCCCAAAGTCGTAGATAAGAAGGTTCAGGAAACCACCAAAACTATTGATGTCAAATAAGATATCTTGATGAGACTCTACAGAAGGCATTTCTTATTATCAGGGAATGCCTTCACCCGGATATTTGAATTCCAAAATAAATATAATGAGAGGATTTGATTTCGATAAAGCGCTGGTAGCCCTTCAGAATGAACTGCATTGTTTTGCATATAAACTGACTGCTGACAAGGATGAAGCAGAAAACTTGTTGCAGGAAACAATGTTGAGGACGTTGGATAATAAGGATAAGTTTGATTCCGGTACGAATTTTAAAGGCTGGATGTATACCATCATGCGCAATGCATTTATCAATAATTGCCGGACAAAGAAAATACGAGGGAATTTATATGTATTATCAGAACCTGAATATCATTTCCTGTTAAGGGATGACTCTTTCATTTTCGTGGATAACGGGCATGATGCAAAAGAGATAAGGGAAGCCCTTAAAACATTGCCTAAAGCACATTATGTCGTTTTTATGTTGTACCGGAGTCAAATATCGGGAAATAGCCGCAAAGATAGGAGTGTCACTGAGTACGATAAAAAGCCGTATCTTTTATAGCAGAAAAAGGCTAAAACAGTTGCTTTCTAATTTTGCCTGATTAATTAAAATATAAAAAACAAATTATGGATAACAAGTATATTGGAATTCTGACTTCCGGAGGGGATGCTTCAGGAATGAACGCGGCTATCCGTGCCGTGACCCGCGCCGCCATTTTTAACGGATTTAAAGTGAAAGGAATTTATAGAGGTTACGAGGGGCTGATTGCCGGTGAAGTGAAAGAACTCACGACGGAAGATGTAAGTAGCATTATCCAGAGGGGAGGCACCATACTGAAAACAGCTCGCTCCGAGACTTTCACCACTCCCGAAGGACGCAAGAAAGCTTATAAGGTCATACAGAAAGAGAACATCAATGCTTTGATAATTATCGGTGGAGACGGTTCCCTGACGGGAGCCCGTATCTTTGCGGAGGAGTATGATGTGACGTGCATAGGATTGCCCGGCACCATTGACAATGACCTATATGGTACCGATTTTACCATAGGATATGATACGGCATTGAACACCATTGTGGAATGCGTGGATAAAATCAGGGACACGGCAACCTCCCATGACCGTATCTTCTTTGTCGAAGTGATGGGGCGTGATGCGGGCTTCCTGGCACAAAACAGCGCAATAGCTTCCGGTGCTGAAGCGGCCATCATCCCGGAGGACAGGACGGACGTGGACCAGTTGGAAACATTCATCGGGCGCGGATTCAGAAAGACGAAAAACAGCAGCATCGTAATTGTGACCGAAAGTCCTGAAAACAAGAATGGAGGTGCCATATATTACGCCGACCGGGTAAAGAAGGAATATCCCGGGTATGATGTCAGGGTTTCTATCCTGGGCCATCTGCAACGGGGTGGTGCTCCGAGTGCCAATGACCGTATACTGGCAAGCCGGCTGGGTGAAGCCGCAATCCAGGCCTTAATGGAAGGCCAGCGAAATGTTATGATAGGCATACGGAACAACGAGATTGTTTATGTTCCTTTTGTCCAGGCAATCAAAAAGGACAAGCCTATTGACAAAAGCCTGATCCGGGTCCTTAACGAATTATCGATCTAAAATAACCGTTAATATGTCAGAAGTTGCTCCCTTAATATCGGATCTTGCCATAATTCTGATTATTGCCGGTATTGTAACCGTCATTTTCAAGTGGCTGAAGCAACCGGTCATATTGGGCTACATTGTAGCCGGTATTATGGCGGGTCCTTCCGTTTCTTTGGTCCCGACTGTTTCCGATCCTGCCAATATCAAAATATGGGCGGACATCGGTGTCATTTTTCTGCTGTTCGCGATGGGACTGGACTTTTCGTTCAAGAAATTGATAAATGTGGGCATTACGGCTATCGTTGCCACTGTCACTATTGTATGTGGCATGATGTTCATAGGTTATACAGCGGGGAATGCAATGGGGTTCTCCCACATGAGCAGTATTTTTCTGGGTGGAATGTTGTCCATGTCGTCCACGGCCATCGTATTCAAGGCCTTCAATGACATGGGACTTCTCCAACAGAAATTCACTGGCATTGTCTTGGGGATTCTTGTTATCGAAGATCTGGTGGCTGTAGTGATGATGGTTGTTCTTTCCACGTTGGCGGTAGGCAAACATTTTGAAGGGAAGGAGATGCTGGAAAGTATATTGAAGCTGGCCGCTTTCCTGATTTTCTGGTCGGCATTGGGTATCTATCTGATACCTACCCTGCTGAAGAAGATACGCCGTTTCACCAGCAACGAGATTTTATTGATAACCTCTCTGGGACTTTGCCTGGGAATGGTGATGATTGCGACAAAAGCGGGATTTTCTGCCGCATTGGGAGCCTTTGTCATGGGGTCCCTGCTGGCAGAGACCGTTGAAGCGGAAAAAATCGTACATATCGTACAGCCGGTAAAAGACCTGTTCGCTTCCATATTTTTCGTGTCGGTAGGAATGATGATCGATCCTGCCATGATGTGGGAATATGCCGTCCCTATTCTCATCCTGACATTGCTGGTACTGTCCGGTCAGGTACTGTTCGGGAGCTTTGGTGTCTTGCTTTCCGGCCAGCCGTTGAAAATTGCCATACAGTCCGGCTTTTCACTGACACAGGTCGGTGAATTCGCATTCATCATCGCATCTTTAGGCGTCAGTCTGAATGTTACGGACAAGTATCTCTATCCGGTCATAGTGGCAGTATCTGTCATAACGACTTTTCTTACCCCCTATATGATACGGCTTTCGGAACCAGCATACCGGTTTATAGACATCCACATGCCTGAATCCCTGAAAGATTATCTCGTACACTATACGTCCGGGGCAATGACTGTAAAACACCAGGGTACTTGGCATAAACTGATCCGGTCTATGCTGGTGTCTGTCACACTCTATCTGGTCGTATGCGTTTTTTTCATCACTTTATATTTTTCCTATGTGCATCCTTTGATTAGGAAAAGTCTGCCGGGAATGGAAGGGAACTTGTTGGGCTTCATCATCATCTTTCTTGTCATATCCCCGTTTCTATGGGCCATCATCATGAAAAGGAACAATTCAACCGAGTTCCGTAAACTCTGGACGGACAACAAGTTCAACAGAGGGCCTTTGGTATCAATAGTACTTGTCAAAATACTGATCTGCACGATTATCATGATGAGTATCATTACCCATCTTTTCAATGTTGCCTTGGGAGCCGGGTTGGTAGTCTCTTCCATTATCATTGCCGTCATTTATTTTTCCAAGCGGATCAAGAAACGGTCGCTGACTATAGAGAGACAATTTATGGCAAACTTTCAGGGGACGGACGGGAATGGACTTTCTACAGAAAGTGATACAGGCTCCACCCTTGGCAGCAATATCCCGTTCAAGGAATTACATTTGGCGGATTTCACAGTATCCCCTGATTCCATATATGTGGGCAGAACATTAAAAGAAAGCAGCTTGCGCACCTTGTTTCAGATAAATGTGATTTCAATCACCCGTGGAGAAAAACGCCTAGATATACCACAAGGGGAAGAACATCTCTATCCATATGACAAGGTTACGGTCGTAGGTACGGACCGACAGTTGGAAAGCTTCCGGACATCCATGGAGCAAAAGAAGGTAGAAAGGAACGGGAACGGAACATCCTCGCAGGATGAGATGGAAATAGGGCAATTTCCTGTCGAAGGAGGTTCACCATTGATCGGAAAGACGATCCGGGAGGCAGACATATCGGATAGCATCATTATCGGAATAGAGAGGAGTACCGTGAATATTATGAATCCAGACCCTGATACAATTTTCAAGGAGAATGATACGGTATGGATTGTCGGTAAACGAAAAATAATAAAAGGACTGAATAAAGATTAGGACTTATTTAATTAAAATGTCATGGAATATTCAAGTTATAATGTAAATACCCCTCAGTGGAGGGAGATTACAGTAGGTTCACATCTTCCTGCAGAACTGCGAAAACTTGCAGAAATCGCACATAATCTCTGGTGGACATGGAATGATGACGCAAAGAAACTGTATTGTGATTTGGATTCGGAACTTTGGAAAGAGGTGGAACAGAATCCGGTATTGTTTCTGGAGCGGATAAATTATGAGAAGCTTGTAGCGCTGGCACATGATGAGAACTTTGTCTATAAAATGGATGCCGTCTATTCCGCCTTCAAAAAATACGTAGATGTGGAACCGGATCACCAGCGCCCGTCAATAGCTTATTTCAGCATGGAATACGGCTTGGATGAAGTCCTTAAGATATATTCCGGCGGTTTGGGAATGTTGGCGGGGGATTACCTGAAAGAGGCGTCGGACAGCAATGTGGACCTTTGTGCCATAGGACTTTTGTACCGTTACGGTTATTTTGACCAGTCGCTTTCCATGGACGGCCAGCAGACAGTCAATTATAAAGCGCAGAATTTCGGGCAGCTCCCGATTGAAAAGGTAATGCAACCGGATGGGAAACAACTGGTAATCCACGTCCCCTATGCCGACAGTTTTGTGGTACATGCCAATGTCTGGAAAGCCAGTGTGGGGCGTATTCCCCTTTATCTGCTGGATACGGACAATGAACTCAACAGCGAGTTTGACCGCCCTATCACTCACCATCTGTATGGAGGCGACTGGGAGAATCGGCTAAAACAGGAAATACTGCTTGGCATAGGCGGGATGATAACGCTGAGAGCTTTAGGTATAACGAAAGATGTATATCACTGTAATGAGGGGCATGCCGCACTGATCAATATCCAGCGGCTTTGTGATTACATAAATGGCGGCTTGAATTTCGGGCAGGCCATGGAGCTGGTACGTGCTTCCTCACTTTATACCGTACATACTCCCGTACCCGCTGGTCATGATTATTTTGACGAAGGGCTTTTCAATAAATATATGAAGGGATATCCTGGCAAGTTGGGTATAACCTGGGATAACCTGATGGATCTCGGGCGTCACAATCCGGGAGACAAGGAGGAACGTTTCTGCATGTCTGTCTTCGCCTGCAAGACCTGCCAGGAGGTAAACGGTGTCAGCAAGTTGCATAAATCGGTATCCCAGCAAATGTTTGCGCCGATCTGGAAGGGATACTTCCCGGAAGAGAACCATGTGGGTTATGTAACCAACGGGGTACATCTGCCTACCTGGTGTGCGGCAGAATGGAAAAAGCTTTTCAAGGACAATTTTGATGAGAATTTTTTCTGCGACCAGTCCAATCAGAAAATCTGGGAGGCCGTCTATGGCATCCCGGATGAAGAGATATGGAATACCCGGTTAAAACAGAAAGCAAAATTGCTGGACTATATCAAAAGCAAATGCAGCAAGGACTGGCTCAGGAGTCAGATTGATCCGGCATTGAGCGTTTCCATTTTTGAGAGATTCAATCCCGATGCTCTTCTAATAGGCTTCGGACGCCGTTTTGCTACATATAAGAGGGCTCATCTTCTGTTCACGGATATAGACCGACTTGCCAGGATTGTGAATAATCCGAAATATCCGGTACAGTTCATCTTTGCAGGCAAAGCCCATCCCAATGACGGTGCCGGGCAGGGGCTGATCAAGCAAATCGTGGAAATATCCCGGCGTCCGGAATTTTTAGGTAAAATCATATTCTTGGAGAATTACGACATGGACCTGGCACGCCATCTTATCTCGGGGGTGGATATTTGGATGAACACCCCTACGCGGTTGGCAGAAGCTTCGGGTACGTCGGGCGAGAAGGCATTGATGAACGGTGTGCTTAATTTCTCCGTGCTGGACGGTTGGTGGTATGAAGGATACCGTAAGGATGCTGGATGGGCACTGACTGATAAAAGGACTTATCAGAATGAACAGTACCAAAACCAGCTGGATGCCGAAGCCATCTATTATTTGTTGGAGCATGACATCCTGCCACTGTATTACGAGCATGGGGGGAAGAACTATTCGGAAGACTGGGTCAAGTATATCAAGAACTCAATCGCACAAATCGCTCCCCATTTTACCATGAAAAGACAGTTGGACGACTACTATGACAGGTTCTATAACAAACTGTCAGAGCATTTCCACATTCTGGCAGCCGACAACTTTGCGAAGGCGAAAATGATGGCTGACTGGAAAGCAAACGTCCGAAGCAGATGGGATGCCATAGAAATCAAATCCATAGAGGCAGGGAATGGGCTGAATGCCACGGTTGAAGCCGGAAAGGAATATGAGGTGACGGTTGTCGTTGATGAGAAAGGCCTGGATGACGCAATCGGAATAGAATCGGTCATTATCAGGCGTGAAGACGGTCAGGATCACATATATGAGGTTATTCCCCTTTTGCCGGTTTCCAAGAATGGGAATTTATATACCTTTAAGGCGACATCCGGCATTTTCAACGCTGGAAGCTTCAAGCAGGCCTTCCGTATGTATCCCAAGAATGCTTTGTTACCTCACCGACAAGATTTCTGTTATGTACGATGGTTTTAATGAACAGTAAAAGGATATGCAAAAACAACGTATGAGCGGGCAAAATCAAAAAACAGATAAACGGATAGCATGGCCGATCATCATCATGAACTTCACGGGAGTGTATGACTACGAGGCGTTTGCCCGGAACAATAAATTTATATGGCTGGATTGTCGTCATCTTTATGGTACAGATGGCTACTGTGACAGGGAGGGGGCTTTGGCTTTGAAGGGGATGATTGCTGATTATCCGGCGGAGGGAGTCCATTTCATCGATTCAGGCAATTATCATTATTTGACTAAATTCTGGACAGACAAACTTGAAACTCCGTTTTCGCTGATTGTGTTCGACCACCATCCCGATATGCAGCCACCGTTGTTTGACAACATACTTTCTTGCGGAAGTTGGGTAAAGGATATATTGGACCATAACAACAACTGCAAGAAAGTAATTATCGTAGGTTCTTCAGACAAACTGATACAGGCTGTGCCGAAAGGATATGAAAGACAAGTTCGGTTTTACAGTGAAACTACGCTCATGCACGAAGAGGGTTGGCAGAACTTTTCTTCCGGACATATCAACGGACCGGTTTACATTTCCATAGACAAGGATGTCTTGAATCCGGCTTCGGCAGCAACAAACTGGGATCAAGGTTCTCTCAGCTTATGGGAATTGGAGAAACTGCTGGCTGTTATTCTTCAGAAAGAACAGGTAGTAGGCATTGACATCTGTGGGGAATGCTCCACAACACTCAATCTTTTTGAAGAAAAACGGGAAACCGTCATGGATAGCCAGGCAAACAAAGAATTGCTCAGATTTATCCGGTCATCCTCCGGCCTTCAATAGAATTAGTTTTTTTGTTATTATAATTATCATATAAAAATAAAATAATTTAGCTTTATGGAAACAATTGTTCGTAGAATTGGACTTGTTGCACACGATGCAATGAAAAAAGACATGATAGAGTGGGTTCTCTGGAACTCGGAACGTCTGATAGGACATAAATTCTATTGTACGGGTACAACCGGTACACTAATTAAAAAAGCCCTTGAAGAAAAACATCCTGAAATCAAATGGGATATCACAATCCTGAAATCTGGTCCTTTAGGAGGTGACCAGCAAATTGGTTCGCGGATCGTAGAAGGAGAAATAGACTATCTGTTCTTTTTTACAGATCCGATGACACTACAGCCGCATGATACGGATGTGAAAGCATTGACCAGACTGGCTGGAGTTGAAAATATTGTTTTCTGCTGTAACCGTTCGACTGCGGACCACATTATTACGAGTCCCTTATTCACTGACCCAACTTACGAACGTATTCACCCGGATTACACCAATTACACGCAGCGTTTTGAAAACAAGGGAATCATATCTGAAGCAGTGGAGCAAGTGAAAAAGCGGAGGAATAAAAGTGAGAATAACATTTCTAAATGAACTGTAATAAGTAGTAGAATATTTATAAGGCTATCTAAGAAACAAGTTGTTTACATCTTTCAGAATAGGTATCAGCTGAATAGTAATCTGCTAAGTTTGTGTCAAAACGTTGGCACAAACTCTTTTATATTTTACAGTTCTGCTATATTTTCTTTTGGCTATGCTGCTTTTTCCAGGGGCAGCGGATTTTTCCGGTTGGCAAGCTTTCCTTTAAGCGTATAGCCTAGCCAGTCTGAACATGAAGAATTTCAGATCAGCCACCCCTCTAAACTGGCTTCGAAGAGCTTTGATTTTAGCATTGAACGACTCCGCTGAAGCATTTGTCAATCGTTCTTCAAAATTTTAGGGGAAATACCTAAAGATACAAAAAGCCAACTAATTCGCAATACTTTTAGTATGAATTAGTTGGCTAATTTTATAGGATTTACTGAATATCCCCTAGTTAAAACAGCTATGCACAATTCCTTTTATTCCGTTTTCAGGTATATGGCATACAAATTGTCAATAATACCATCTGCTAAGCCAATGACCGGAACATGGATATACTCAGCTTTGACAATACCTGCAATTATCAGAAATATCTCAGCGGCGGGAACAATAACATCTGCACGGTCAGTTTTCAGATTAAATTCTTCCATGCGCTGTTATACCGGCACCACGAGTGACCGTTTCTCCGGATGGTATGAATTTGAAGTATCAACATAAAATCGGATTGTTATGGAAACCGTATGTTTTGAAAGGAAGGCGTTCGAGGAATTTGCCATGAAAATCGAACGGTTCATACATAGGGTGGAGGGAATCCCCATCTGGATTTGAAAGGCGTGAAGAGGACGGCTGGCTGGCTCGACCACCAGGATGTCTGCCTGAAGCTGAAAATCAGCAAGCGCACCTTGCAGACCTTGCGGGATAACGGCACGCTCGCCTATACCAAGATAGGCAACCGTACCTATTACCTGCCGGAAGACGTGGAGCGTATCGTCACGAAAGTGGAGGACAGACGCAAGGATGCACGCTACAGGGGGCACACCATTTGAAGGAATTGAACTGAAGTATCAACAAAAGACAAATGAGCAGTATGTATAATAGAGTTTATATCGAATAATTGATTAAAGCGTTCTTTGATTTATCTTTGTGATCTAAAAAGTTCAATTGATGTATTACGACAAGATTCGCCACCGTCATAGCCAAGTGCTTGCTGCGACAGGATTAACTCCTGCAGAGTTTGACGCTTTGCTAATAACTTTCAAGTACCATTGGGATGAATATTACAGCCATTTTACCTTGGAAGGTAAAGTGCGCCAACGTATATCTTACAACAGTGTTGTCTCTGATTCAGGACAAAATGTTCTTCATATTGGTATATCTGAAGACCAATCCCCTTCAGGAACTCCATGCTATTCAGTTTGAGATGACCCAGCCCCAGGCCAATAGATGGATTCACCTTCTTTCTGAGATTCTCCGGCGTACATTGAAAACGCTTGGTGAATTGCCTGACCGTAACTCCAAACGTCTGATACACATTCTTCAAGGGTGCGAAGAAGTCTTGTTGGACGGAACCGAGCGACCTATTCAGCGTCCTTTGGATGAAGACTGGCAGTCTGCATGCTATAGTGGTAAAAAAAACTCATAGCATAAAGAATAACCTGTTATGTACTAACAATCTTCGGATTGTATGGTTGAGCTCCACATACAAAGGTCATGTCCATGACAAAAAGATTTGTGATGAAGAACCTCTTCTACTTCCCAAAGGTATTAGGCTCTGGCAGGATACAGGTTTCATCGGACACAAACCGGATGGAGTTGAAATATGCATGCCCAAAAAGAAACCTAAAGGGAAAGAGCTTACTTGTGTTGAAAAACAAGAGAACAAGCGGATTTCCGGAGTTAGGATTAAAGTGGAGCATGCCATAGGTGGTATGAAAAAATGCCGTATTGTCAAAGAACGATTCAGATGCCATAAATTCGGTTTCGAAGATATGGTGATTCTTATTGCTTGTGGATTACACAACTTCAGAATCAGTCACAAAATGAGTCATATAACAAATTAATCTATATAATGTTTAATGAATTGAAAACGAAAGACGATGCGTGGATGCAGTCCATCCACGAGCGTATCGACCGGCTGTCGGCGATGATTGACGGCATTTTCGGAGATGGCGCGGTTCCGCCAAAAGAAGACGTGTACCTGTGCGACAGTGAGGTGGCGTGTATGCTGAAAGTCAGCCGCAGGACATTGGGCGAGTATCGGAGCAACGGCACGCTGCCTTACTATGTACTTGGTGGCAAGGTCTTGTACAAGAGGAGCGAGATCGAGCAGGTGTTGGAACGGGAATATAGGAGTGTCGGCAAGGCGCGGGGAAGCGGATGAAGATTCCATTTACCTGTTTTTTACGCACTTGTACAGGCTGCGGGCATTAAGACTGTCCGCATAAAGGCTGGACGTTTGCGTGCGCCAGCCACAGACTGTTTTTTAGAGGTGAGGGAGTTTGCCGTCTGGAAAAAGAACCTCTTTTTGGACTTTGGCACAAAGTCGTCCCCTGCCCGGTATCAGACTGTAATTCCTGTATGCAATCCTTTTCTGACTGTTCTCGTAACAGTCTGTTTCAATCCTGCCTGACCTTTGTTTACTTTTCATAAAGAGACTGTACCGCCTTTGTGACCGGGATATGAAACCGAAAGATTGTTTTTGACGGTTGCTAAAAAAGAAAAATCAAAGGTGTTTTGCATGTTCCGTAAAAAATCGTACCTTTACATAAAGTGAGTTGCACATCAACGCAATTGATGCAAGTATGTAGAAACCAGAACGGTTGCCAACTCGTTACCTCGTTTTTTGATGATCCGCATAAACTTTTATTCTTAGCGGATTATGTGATTCTTTCAAAAATAATCTCTATTTTGGGAATACGGCTTTCTGAATATCGGAAATTCTATGTGCCTGCCGTTTTACATCCCCTCCCTACAATCTACAACGACATGCTATCAGAACACTTCCCCATAAAATTTCTATTTTTCCTGTGAAATTATTCTCTTATTCAAAAAAAATAGTATCTTTGTCCTATAAAAGTTGTTCATAAGTATGAGACTGTAAAGTACTGAAATTAGCACAATCTCCAAATCGTTACCTTAGACTTTTCAGAACTTCCATAAGCGTTTGTCTTTCAAATTAATCCATCAAATTGATAAGAATTTAAAGTAAACATATTAAGAAACACAAAAAAAGCCCGTATCCAACTTCACAGTTACATACGGACCAAACAAATAACAAACTCTACTTATATGAAAAAACAAATACTACTAACTTAATCGTCTTAGGAATTTCTTTGGATATAATTCCTAATTCATTTTATCATATAACAGCACATAATTCAGTTTGGTTCAGAAATAATGAAAAAAACTATCTTCCGATCAGCTTAGCCATACATTATAATCCTGTATTACAGAAATATATCATTTCTGTAATAAGTAATATCATTTTTTAAACATGATCATTTTTTCTTTCTTGTACTTTTAAAATCAAAATTCAACCTAAAAAGATATTACCATGAAGGAATTGAAAATGTTTATTGATGGCAGATTCATAGAACATGAATCTGGAAAATGGATTAAGGTATTAAATCCTTCTACTGAAGAAGTTATATCATTAATGCCGGACGGTACGGTCGAAGATGCTAAAAGAGCGATCGATGCAGCAGAAAAAGCTCAGGGTCAATGGGAAAGGACACCTTCTATAGAAAGGGCCGCTTATCTGACCAAAATTGCAGCCGGTATCCGCAAAAGAGAAAAGGAACTGACTGATATAATTGTTCGTGAAGGTGGAAAGACGCAAGGCCTGGCTAATGTGGAAGTTCTTTTTACGGCAGATTATATCGATTATATGGCTGGATGGGCCCGCCGGTATGAAGGTGAAATCATCCCCAGCGACCGTCCGCGTGAAAGCATATTCCTGTTCAAGAAAGCAATTGGTGTAACAACCGGTATTCTTCCTTGGAACTTTCCATTTTTCTTGGTTGCACGCAAAGCAGCCCCGGCTTTGATTACCGGTAATACGATCGTGGTAAAACCGAGTCAGCTGACACCTGAAAATGCATACGTTTTTGCACAAATTGTAGAAGAAGTCGGTTTGCCAGCCGGAGTTTTCAACTTAGTGAACGGACGTGGCTCGGTGATAGGTCATGAGTTGGCAGCAAATCCGAAAGTTGGCATGGTCAGCCTTACGGGAAGTGTAAGTGCCGGACAACAGACAATGGCAGCAGCAGCTCCTAATATAACAAAAGTATCTTTGGAATTAGGAGGAAAAGCTCCTGCAATCGTGATGGAAGACGCAGATATAGACTTGGCGGTGAAGTCGATCATCGCTTCACGCGTTATCAATACCGGACAGGTATGTAATTGTGCGGAGCGGGTTTATGTAGATAAAAAGATCAAAGATATCTTTATGGAAAAGCTTGTGGCCGGTATGAAGCAGGTGAAAGTCGGCAATCCGAACGAGATCGCAGACTTGGATATGGGACCACTGATCGAAGCAAATGCTTTGGCTGCCATGGAGCAAAAAGTTGAAAAGGCGGTTCGGCAGGGAGCCAAACTTCTATGTGGCGGTCATCGGATCGGAACAAAAGGGTATTTCTTCGAACCTACAGTGCTGGATTGCGCCACACAAGAAATGGATATCATACGGGAAGAGACCTTCGGCCCTATCCTGCCCATTGTCGAATATACGGATATCGATGATGCGATTGCATGGGCAAATGACTGTGAGTACGGACTGACATCTTCCGTCTATACCCAAAATCTGGACTATGCATTCAAGATCATGCGCTCGCTGAAATTTGGCGAAACATATATCAATCGTGAGAACTTTGAAGCTATGCAAGGTTTCCATGCCGGATGGCGTAAGTCTGGAATCGGTGGTGCAGATGGGAAACACGGTCTTGAAGAATATTTACAGACGCATGTCGTTTATATAGAAACCAAAGAATAAAGATCGCCTTTATTATATGGCCGTGCCATCGTTACGACACAATTGTGCCAATGCGACTCGTCTGTTGTGCCACAGCATTGGCACAACAGACGAGTCGCTTATACTTGCTCCAACAGGTAGTATTCGGAAAGGATATCCCGCACTTTCTCTGGTGTCAGACGTCCATAAACTTTTCCGGCAATCGTGACGACCGGAGCCAGTCCGCAAGCCCCCACACAACGTAGACAGTCCAATGAAAACAGGCCGTCGGATGTAGTCTCTCCAACTTTGATCTCCAACTGGCGCTGGAACTCTTCCAAGACTTTCTCGGCTCCACGTACATAACAGGCCGTTCCCAGACAGACGGAAATAGGATATTTCCCCTTCGGAGTCATGGTAAAGAACGAATAGAACGTCACAACTCCATATACTTTGGAAACCGGAATATACAACCGGCCGGCGATGATCTCTTGCACTTCGCGAGGCAGATAACCGAATATGCCTTGGGCGGCATGCAATATGTTGATCAGTTCTCCCGGATCGTTATTATGTTCATCACAGACGGCCAACAATTCATCGATCTTCATCTGAATCAAATGTATCTTCATCTTATCCATCGTTTATCCCTCCTGATTTTCTTGCGTAAACATGTTAATGGCTTCCTTGCGGTCGAAGTAGTGCGTATGCAACAGCTTGTGGGCACGCGGTCCACACGGTTCTCCCAGATAGTCAGCATAAAGAGCTTGAATATAAGGATTCTCATGGCTCTTGCGAAGCGTCTTGCTGCGATCCTCCTGATAGAGAGCCGCCGCACGTTTGCGCAGCACCTCCATCCTGCCCCTGTGGAACGGTTGGCCGCCACCACCGATACAACCGCCCGGACATGCCATAACTTCGATGGCATGATAGGGCGACATGCCGTTTTTGACTTCTTCAACCAATCTACGGGCATTGCCCAAACCATGTGCAATTCCTATTTTTATCGGTGTCCCATCGAAGTCTATTGTTGCACTGCGAATGCCTTCCAGCCCGCGGAGTTCTTCAAAATCAATTTTAGGAAGAGTTTTTTTCGTATATAGCTCGTACGCCGTACGGCAAGCAGCTTCTATCACGCCACCGGTTGTTCCGAAGATAACTCCGGCTCCTGTCGATTCGCCTAACGGACGATCGAAATCGCTATCTGGCAGTTCCGCGAAGTTTATGTTTGCATAGCGGATCAGGCGGGCCAATTCGCGCGTATAGATCGAAATATCGACATCCGGATTGCCATCGACCGCAAATTCCGGACGACTGGCTTCATATTTCTTTGCCAGGCAGGGCATGATCGACACGACAACGATCCGCTTTCGGTCTACTCCCAATTTTTCGGCAAAATAACTTTTGGCAATTGCACCGAACATCTGCTGTGGGCTCTTAGCTGTCGACAGGTTGTCTAATAATTCCGGGAAATGCTGTTCGACGAAACTGACCCACCCCGGACAGCAACTCGTCATCAACGGCATTTTTACTTCCTGATCGCCTTTCAAGTATTTCCCGATCCGCTGCAACAGTTCTGTCCCTTCTTCCATAATAGTCAGGTCGGCGGCAAAATCCGTATCGAAAACATAATCGAAGCCCAACCTGCGGAGGGCGGAAACCATTTTACCCGTTACCAATGTCCCCGGTTCATATCCGAAATCGCGTCCCAAAGCCGTACGGACAGCCGGAGCTGTCTGGGCTATCACGATTTTGTCCGGATCGGCCAGCGCATCCAACACCGGCTGTTGTGTATTCCGTCCGCTCAACGCGTTTACCGGGCAGACCGATACGCATTGGCCGCAATAGGAACACGTACTACCGGCAATATCCCGTTCGAAAGCCGTAGAGACGGCTGCATTAAAGCCTCGATTGACAGCAGTCAAAGCCCCAACGGTCTGGATATTATTACACATGGTCTCGCAACGGCGGCACATGATGCACTTGTTCATGTTGCGCACGATAGACGGTGAACGGTCTATCTGGAATGTGGACATCTCGCCTTTATAGCGAATCTCACGTATCCCCAGGTCGTGAGCAATTGCTTGTAGTTCACAATGTCCATTGCTACTGCAAGTCAGACATTCTGCCGGATGGTTGGACAGGATCAGTTCCATTACGGTTTTCCGGGCATTCATCACGCGTGGGCTGTGTGTTTGCACAACCATCCCTTCCATACACTCCGTTTTACAGGAAGGAGCCAAATTACGGCGACCTTCTATTTCAACTACGCAGATACGGCAAGCACCCGGATTATTTTCATAGTGCAAATCTTCCAACTTCATATAGCAAAGAGTCGGAATGCGGATACCCATTCCTTTTGCAGCATCCAGGATCGTGGTTCCTTTGGGGACTTCCACTGGTTTTCTATCTATAATAAGCTTTACTGTTTCCATACATTTAATTGTCATTGTCCATTCTTCACTACTTTAGTGCACATAAATAGCACCGAACTTACATCTCTCTATACATGAACCGCACCGGATACAAGTCTGCGGATCAATCACATGCGGAACTTTCTTGTCTCCCGTGATCGCATTCACCGGACACATCCGGGCACAAAGCGTACATCCCTTGCATTTCTCTGGATTGATAAAATATTGCGTCAGTTCGCGACATTGATGAGACGGACAACGTTTTTCCTTCACGTGAGCCAGATATTCATCATAGAAGTTATCCATCGTAGACAAAACTGGATTGGGCGATGTCTGTCCCAAACCGCACAAGGCAGTGTCTTTGATCACACCAGCCAAGTTACGAAGCCGTTCCAGATCCTCGATCGTTCCGTTGCCGGACGTAATCTTTTGCAGCATCTCGTGCAACCGTTTGTTGCCAATCCGGCAAGGAGCACATTTGCCACATGACTCCTCGACCGTGAAATCCAGATAGAATTTGGCCATAGCGACCATACAATCGTCTTCGTCCATCACAATCATCCCCCCCGACCCCATCATCGAACCGGCAGCCAAAAGATTGTCATAGTCGATCGGCAAATCCAGATGCTTCTCAGTCAGGCAGCCACCTGAAGGACCACCTGTCTGCACAGCCTTAAATTTCTTTCCATCTTTGATGCCTCCTCCTATACCGAAGATCACTTCGCGTAACGTCGTCCCCATCGGAACCTCTATCAGCCCGACGTTGTTTACTTTTCCCGCAAGGGCAAAGACTTTCGTCCCCTTACTTTTCTCCGTACCTATACTACTGAACCATTCAGCTCCCTTCAACAGGATAACCGGCACGTTGGCATATGTTTCCACATTATTCACATTGGTCGGGCAACCTTTGTAACCCTGTTCGCTTGGGAAAGGCGGTTTAACAGTCGCTTCTCCGCGAAGCCCTTCCATACTATGAATCAACGCCGTTTCTTCACCACAAACGAATGCTCCTGCCCCATAGCGTATCTCGATATCGAAAGAGAAATCCGTCCCGAAGATGTTTTCACCCAGTAGACCATATTCTTTGGCTTGCCGGATTGCAATCTTCAACCTCTCTACGGCCAATGGATATTCGGCCCGGATATAAACCAGCCCTTTCGTGGCTCCCGTACAATATCCGTTGATCGCCATCGCTTCAACGATGGAATGCGGGTCACCTTCCAGGATGGAACGATCCATGAATGCTCCCGGATCGCCTTCATCCGCATTACAGACGACATATTTCTGGGGAGCTTTCACTTTACGGGTTATCTGCCATTTCAAGCCAGTCGGGAAACCGCCTCCTCCCCTGCCACGCAAACCACTGTCCATGATCTCTTTGATCACCGATTCGGGCGTCATCTCGGTCAAGGCTCTACCTAAAGCTACATAACCATCTCGGGCGATATATTCGTCTATATTTTCGGGATTGATAAAACCACAATTCCTGAGAGCAATGCGGAGTTGCTTCTTGTAAAAATTGATATGCTTGGAATCCGGTACTTGCTCGTTAGTTTCGGGATTGACATATAGAAGCCGTTCTACCTTACGTCCCTTCACTAAATGCTCCCGGACAATGTCTTCGGCATCCGTCGGTTTTACCTGAACATAGAACGTATTGTCCGGAACCATTTTAACTATCGGCCCTTTTTCACAAAAACCGAAGCAACCGGTACGGATCACTTGGACAATATCCTGCAACTTATGTCGTTCGACGGCCTCTTTCAGATTTTAAAGTATAAGTTCACTCTGTGATGCACGACAGCCGGTACCGCCACACACCAGTATATAACTATTGTACTGTGCCATTATGTAAGTATTAAGTGTTTAAGGAAGTTTTGTTATTCCGGTTTAACAACCGTGTAAGTGACCGGGATAATATCGTCCAGCAGTTCCCCATTTCGGATATACCGATCAATGATTTCATCCACTTTCGCTTTCTTCACATGTCCGAAAACAAGAGGTTCTTTACCTGGCAGGGTAACCTCGACAGTCGGTTCGGCATAGCAATACCCCATGCATCCGGTTTGTGTCACCAATGCATCTACTTTTTCACGATCCAGTGCTTCAATGAAATAATTCATGATCTCTTTGGCTCCGGCAGCGATCCCGCAAGTTGCCATAGATATCCGGATCTGTACCATTTGTTCAGGATGATTACTTTTTTCTCTAATATCCAAGGTCGAGCGCAAGGTTTCACGCATCTTCCGAAGATCATCCAATGTTTTCACTTTATTCATGGTCTACACTATTTTAAGGTATAATTCGCTCAAACAAGGTATATCTGCAAACATACATATTTTTCCGGAATAAAGCCTACCTTTTCTCTTTAATCCCAAGGCTATTGTGCAAAAATCGTTAGGGGATTAATAAAGCATAGCTTTAGGGTATCTAATGCTATGGGTTATGGAGCCTAAAGCTATGGGTTTTGAAATGAAAGTGAAAACAATATGTCGCCCTCTGCTATTTATCTTCGACAGCACGAGTCTGCAATACTTTGGAATTAGGTGGAACGCTATGGGTAAGCCAGATGTTACCACCAATCACGGAGCCGTGACCAATAGTGATCCTCCCTAAAATGGAGGCATTGGAATAGATTGTAACATAATCTTCGATAATCGGATGGCGCGGTACGTCCAGAGGCAATCCTTCTTCGTCCAAGGTAAAGCTTTTTGCACCCAATGTCACACCTTGATAAAGGCGGACATGATTACCGATTATAGCCGTCTGCCCGATCACAACCCCCGTACCATGATCGATACTGAAATATTCTCCGATTTGCGCTCCCGGATGAATGTCTATTCCTGTATCCGAATGGGCCATTTCCGTTATAATACGTGGAATCACAGGCACACCGAGCTTCAGTAACTCATGTGCTACGCGCTGATAAAGAATGGCATGAATTGCCGGATAACAGAAAATAATCTCACTGGGGCTTTTGGCTGCCGGATCACCATCCAAGATAGCTTTCACGTCTGTCGATAGAAGATACTTGATATGTGGAACCTTATTGATAAAAGCAATGGCTATTTCAGAAGCACGATCTTTGGAATCACAACAACGTTCGACTTCAAAGCACAAGCCATTATAGATTTGTTCCTGCAACAGGTCGTAGGCCTGCTCCAGATATACACCCGTATAATATTGTATGGAATCCGTCTGTGCCTCCTGTTCCGTTCCGAAGAAACCGGGAAAAATAACCTTGCGGAGCAAGGTCATGATCTCCCTGAGTGCCGTCACCGATGGTGAAGGTTTCTGGTGTAGCGGAATGTATTGGTATTCCGGCTGATCTGTCACTGACAGCAAATCAACATTTCTCCGGATTTCTTCTAAGATAGTTGCTCTGTTCATATTCAATTATCCCATATTGGATTGTATACAGTGAATTTATTCTTTTGATAGATATCTTGCCCTAAAATATAGATCGATCCATCCAGCATGAACATGTGATAATTTTTCATACGAATCCATAACGAGCGTGAAGTCCATTGCTCTGTAGTCAAATTGTATTCCCAAATTTTTCCGTCGTTGTCAATCATAAAGAAGCTCTTTTTCTGTTCATCATAAACACCAGAAGAAATAACACCGAGCTGTGCAGGTATAGAGGGAATCAGCTCCCATTTTGTCAAGCTATCCGAAGAGACGTAGAAGCCGTTACGAATACCATTACTCTTTTCTCCTAAACCTGCATATACTTTATCTTCTACAACAAATGCGACGCCTCCTCTTTGGTTTGCTTCGTTCACTTTGGCAATTGTAGTCCATTCTCCACTATTTTGAGTTGAAAGATCATAACGTACTATTTCATTCATATTGCTACTATTGTCAGTACCACCAAAAACGTACAAGGAATCACGATACACAAAACAGACAGAGTTAAATCGTCCCTTCGGCAACGAAGGGAATTCGAATAACCAACTATTATTTTCAGATGTATACACTTGACATTCTATTCCCACTTGTTTGTCAAGTCCTCCAATGACATAGGCTCTATTATTGTAGACGGTAGCAGCCATGTGCGAATAGGCGACACTGCATCCTTGTTGGGATTTCCATTCATTTGTTTCCACATTATAACTAAAAAGTTCGTTACTGCGTTTATCTCCTAAATCCCCACCAACGATATAGGCTTGTCCGTTTAGCACAAAGCTTGCCGAATATTGACGGTCTTCACCTATGTATATGCTCTTTTCCGTAAAGATGTCAGGTGTCTTGAATGTTTGTGTCTGGCCATACCCGACAAGGCTATGTTCATTTACAGCGTAAGCTCTTACATAATAATTTGTAGCCCCTTTCAATGCCGATAAAGCATATGTGAAAATCGAGTCTTCTACAGCAACATGATTATCCTTGATACTCGGCTCCTTATTGCTTGAAGACCAACAAATTCCCCACTCTGTAGCAGCACTGTTTCCGCCATTCTGCAACTCCCCGCCAATGTGAACTGTTCCATCACTTTTGATCGAATCAAGGGTGATGGGGAATGTTATAATATTCGGCTTCTCGCTTTTTGTCGAAATCGTAATTTCTTCTTCACTATATACCGTACCGAAGTCATTTATGGCATAGGCCCTTGCATAATATTTTTTGGCCGATTCCAAGCCCCGGATCCTTCCTGTAAATTTGCCATTATCCGCAAGATTCGTACAAGTGATTGTATCGGCTTCTATCGTTGGCTCTTCTTCTACACTCCAGCAGAAACCATAGGCACTGACAGGTGCATCTCCCTCGTTGATCAAGAAAGCAGACAGATCGGCTGTGGTGAAAGTCGTACTGTCTTTTATCAGACTCAACTTACCGACAAAAGGTTTGCCATCTGTAGTCCTAAAAGAGTCCACATTAAAAGCAAACTCGCCAAACTGATTTTTGGCAAAAGCACGGACATAATACCAAGTTTCCGGCTCCAGATTCGTAATCTGGCAGGAGAAAGTATCGACAGTTGCCAAGTCACTCCCTTCGTATGTGATAACGGAATCTTGATCCGAAGGTTCGATATCTCCGGTTTGTTTCTTTTTCTTATAGTAGAAACCTAATTTCTCAATGCCGACTCCCCGATTCTTAACTTTCCCTTTTACCCAAGTGGAAGTTGCTTTTACTGTGGCACTATCCACATCCAAAGTCGCAACTTCTCCAATACCATTTATTGTCGTATACGCTCCTTCTGTTTTTGAAAATGCAGTATCTATATCATTAATAGCATAAGCATATACATAATATTTTGTACTATCTTCCAAATTGGATATGGTAGCTGTAAAATTGTGGTTTTCTATTTTATCAGCTTTTGTATATCGCTTGTTACGCATGTTCTCAAGCGGCTCCGTTCCTGTTTGGGTACTCCAACAAACCCCACATTCTTTTACTGGCAAACCGTTCTCTTTCATTATTTGAGCCTTTAAAGTGATCGAAGAAGCATATGCTTCTCCTTCCATTGAAGTCTCGGAAACCTCCGGAGCCTTTGCTTTCTGCAAACGCGTATCCATATCCGGATCTTCCACACATCCGGAAAGCATCCATAAAAGTGAAACAGCTGATAAAAAGATTGAGTATATGTGTTTCATAAATAATTCTTATTAGAAAAACAGACCGACACCGGCATTCAAATCAACATATTTAAAATTCAACGTATTGCACCCTGCACTTACAAACACAGGACCGAACTTAACCATTACATCCAGATCGGCAGCTAACCCGCTATAAGAATAATCCAAATTCTTCACCCAATAGGATTTTTCTATTCTATAATCCGAATTATCGATTGTGATATATTCGCATAATAATTCCCGACTGCCATATCCTAAACCTACGGACGTATATAACCAGGATGTACATTTTACAACCAAACCAGCTGTACCGGCATAGTTATTCACCTTTTTCTTATTCGTGAAATAAAACGGATTATCGGGAGTAGGACCGACAAACTCATCTGTTCCCCGGCATTCCCCGTCGTACTCCTTAAAACCTAGATTGGTCTTAAAACGCAGGAACCAACCCAAACGAGATTTCACCCCTCCCACTGTCAAGCCATAAGGTGCTTCTATGGAGTAGGCATAACCAATAAAGAACTTCATCGGTTCTTTGGGGGTATCTGGCTTTATTGGGTTGGCAGAAGGATAGAAAACGGGCTCTACCGGTTTGCGAAGTGTTTCCAGACGATCTTGCCAGGATTGGGCCAAAGTTTCGTTTTTGGAAGTTCCTATCCCCTCGGTATAATAGATTATCAGCTGCGAAATGGCTGTTGTATCCTCATTATTGGCCATCAGTCCCAGACAAGCCCGACACTTGTTCATCAGACTGTGCATTGATGGACGCATTCTCTGGTTGGCTAACCAAATCGATGTGAGCTGCTCGATACTGTAAGGATCACATTGCACGACACCTTCTTCATACCACATCCTTGCATCGCTATAGTCCAAGCGTTTCATCGCCTCGTCACCTTTTCTGTTATATTCTGTTTTTTGTTGAGCCAGCAAACACATCGGCAACGCAACAAAAAGAGTTAAAATCCAAAGTCTTTTCATAAACACGTTAATAATACGTTGATCCTTCATTTACCAACACGCCATCAGCATTATAGATATCGAACAAACCATCTTTACGTTCGAAAGCACGGCCATTTTCGGCAATCCCGACATTACGATATTTACATGGTATACGCTCGTTCGCATCCGAATCGATCGCCCCATATAACATGGTCGATTTCTTTCGTACAATTGTAAAGTTCCCGAAAGTTTTCTTCATCTCATATTGAGCTTTCCTGTCGGCCAAAAGTTTGGCTGCTTCCTTTTCATCACAAGAAATCAAAAGACGTACGACCTCTTCCGTCAACTTGGTTTCTTTCGCTTTCGTGAAATCTTTCTTTGCGTTCGTAAAGTCCGCTTTTCCCATCTTCTCCTTGCCAGAAGCTATTAAAGCGACATATTTCGCCTCAATTTCTTCAGCAGTAGGCTGTACTGGCTGTATTGTTATTTTATTTCCTTCAGCCGGAACCTGCTTTGTATCCGGTTGCTTCCGGGGTTCATCAACAACAACGGGCGTCACCTTTTCCGGCTGTCGGGCCATTGCTGCCTCTGTTTTCTTATCCTTCTCGCTAAGCATAGATGCTTCTTTCACCTCCGAAACAGTTGTGTCTTGAAAGATGCCTATTGAATCTTTTTCCTCTTCGACCGGGCTAATCAACTCCGTTACATCCGGTTTCGTAGAGGTTTTGTTCCCCAGCACCAGAAAAGCGACAACAGATCCTGCACTGGCAAATATAGCAATAAGCACGGATATCAGCATCCCTTTTCTTTTTTTCTTAGAGGGCTGAGAAATAATTTCTTCGCTATTTATAATCGTACGATCTTCGTCCTCCTCATTCAGAGGCGATTGCTCATTCGGATGTATGACCGTTGTCTCACCATCCGCCTCCTGCCCGTCTGTATTTTGCAACTCATTTGCAGGTATTTCTTCTTCCGCAGGAAAATCTAATGCAGCCATCATTTCATCCACCGTTTGGAAACGATCGGCCGGAATGATTTGCATTGCCTTGATTATAGCGGCTTCTGTCTTAGGAGATATATTCCTGTTCAGTTCCGACGGATTCTGCAAAGGACGTGTTGCCCGCAAAATAGATTCGGTCGGAATCTTCCCTGTCAAAAGGTTATACATGGTAGCACCGAGCGAATAGATATCCGGACAGGGTGAAAAACTTTGTGTTCCTTCGTTATCGTATTGTTCGATCGAGGCAAATCCTTTTGATAAGGTAAGCATGGTCGTACTTGTTTCCTGTTGCTCGATGTCATATCGCTTGCTCACACCGAAATCAATCAGACGTGCTTTCCCTGACGAGTCAATCAGGATATTGCTGGGTTTGATATCCAAGTGAAGAATGTTCTTTTCATGTACAAACTGGAGTGCTTCTCCTATCTGGCGAACATATCTGAGGACTTTCGGTTCCGGCAATATGCCTTCCCTGTCCATCATATATTTGAGTGAACAACCGGGAATATATTCCATGGCAATATAAGCCGTGCCGTTTTCTTCGAAAACTTCCAGCACATTCACTATATGAGGATGGTGAACTTCAGAAAGAATTTTGGCTTCCTTGATAAGTTTCTCTTTGAATTTATCGAAAAGAACCCTTCCTGTCTCGGAATGCACCTTGACAGCAAATGATTCTGCTTCCCTGTAACAATAGTCTTTAAAGAAGTATTCTTTTATGCAAATAGGCACCTCTGTCTGTACGGTTCCTAACGATCCCTTCACCTCCGTATACCAGACGCCTTTGTATGTTATACCAAAGCCGCCCTGACCGATTACATGAGTGATCCGATATTTTCCATTCTGAAGAACATGTCCGTTTGGCAAATTCATAACTATACTATGCGCAATTCTATTAGTCTGCCAAAATTACGTTATTTATATAAAAGAATAAAGGAATGAAAGAATATTTTGTTTAATTCCTACGGAATCTAACACATTTTGTATAGGTATGATATAAAAAGAAAAGTTATCGTGTGTTTTCCCGCTACAAGCGGACATGATTGCGTTTTTAATCTCTTCCGGACCACCTAAATGCTTGAATATATCCGAAAGCTCATCATTGTTAAGACGTTCGAGTACACCATCCGAACACATGAACAAAAAATCACCAGCCTTGATATCATCCAAAAGTACGACATCAGCCTCTGTCGGACGGTCCGTCCCTTGGATAGCCCGTATGATCACATTCCGCTGTGGGTGATGTGCAACCTCTTCATGGGTGATTTTTCCTAATTTCACTAACGAATTAACCAATGAATGATCTTCAGTCTGGAACAAGATTTCTCCTTTCCGGAAATGGTAAATCCGACTGTCCCCCACATGCGCCAAGGTTATGCCGGTCGTACCTACAAAGGTCATGGTCAAGGTGGTTGCCATTCCTTTGGCTTCCGGATGAATTGCTACATAGTCATCAAAACGTGCTTCGGTATAACGAATCGCTTTATTTATAAAATCTGCGTTCGGCTCACCTTCACGAAAAGTTGAGAAAAAAGTCTGGAAAGACTCGCAAGCCAATGAACTTGCAATCTCCCCTTTTTCAGCCCCCCCGACACCATCACATACCAAAAATAAGTTTTGATTGGAATTTGCCGTTTCCGGCAAAGGAAAGATAGAATCTTCATTATTCAATCTGCCTCCTTTTTCACTGACTGCCCAGGGGTTGCCGATCGTTATATTCATAGCATAGACTATTTTTATTCATTAAATCGGAGAACTGTGCGACCAATAATAATTTCATCATTATTATTGAGTACGACAATCTCTCCATTCTCTAAGTAATTGCTATTATATAACGTATGATTTTTACTATTATTGTCAGAAAGATAATGTTTATAGCCTCCTTTGGCATCTTTTTTTACCTCGATCCGGATATGTTCTCGGCTCATTGATTTATCAGCCGTCACAATACCGATCGTAGCAGTAGATGCCTTGGATTTTCGTCCGATGATATAGACACCTTCCTGAAGAGGGAAAGTTTGCTCCGGCGTATCAGCATTTGCAATTACAGAGAGATGTCCGGTCGTCATACGAAAAGGCTGTATCAGAACCGTTTCCGATTCAGATGCGACACTTCCTTTCTCCATAGATAGCAAAGAGACTGGAATCGGTTGTCTGCACTTCGGGCATTTGAAAGAGGTGATATCGAGGGGAATTTTCCCCTCGTCTACCTTTAACCCAACATGGCAATGTGGACATTTAACGGAAATCATAAAATGAACGATATATCAGATCCGTCAATATCGGTTGAATATGTATCCAGCATATCTGCGTCGGACAACATAATAGTGTCATCGGATAATGTAATAAAATCAGAAACATCAATACTTTCGTCAATCATTACAACATCCGACAAGTCGTTTTCCCCGTCCACACCCACAATAACAGCGTCGGTCAGTATAGCATCGTCGCTGTCTAAAGTCACGAATGTGTAATCCTCTTCTTGCATAAAATGTTATAATTAAATTTTCTGGAAACAAAAGTAGGGAAACGAGCTGACATCCAAGCACAAAATAGTTCCTTATAATCAAATGTTTGGGTTTACTGTACGAAAGTATTACTTTTAGTATATGAAACAGATTCTTATTCGCTCACCCATTTAGCTTTACAAGAAGGCATCGGGCATTGTTTTCTATTGCGCAATGATTCCCAGGGTATTTCACCCAAAAACGTTCCGCATTTGGGGCAAACATAATCGATTTTGAATTGATTGGTCAGATCTTGCAGCAACTGTGGGATCTTGGCCGACTGTTTCGCACCCAGGTAGATACCGACGGTCGGAGCACAGATCGTAATAAACAGACTCAATCCGAACAGTTCCGGACTTCCTTTCCCTAGGAAACCGATCACAACCCCCACTACACCGGGAAGAGCAAATGGAAGAGACTGGAATAATCTGGTCTTAAATTGATTAGAAGATTGTATCTTAACCTTTGCTTGAATGTAATTATCGTAAACTTGCTTCAGCGCAGCAAACTCTTCGCTGTAATCGTTGTTGGACTTCAAGGCTTCGGAAATGTTTAACACATAATTATCTCCCAGCTTGATCGTATCGCTGGGAGTAACATGCTTCTTAACGATCTGGGCACCATTGACAAATGTTCCGTTTGTCGATCCCAAATCTTCAAGTAGCCAACATCCCCCCTCTTCACGGATCAGCTTTGCATGATACCGGCTTACATGAGGGTCGTTTACTACAAAATCATTATCGCTAGCTTTTCCAATTCTGATGATCATTCTGTAACAACTTTTGGTTCTTCAGGTTTTCCCATTTCCTTTTCGAGCGTATCTTTCAATACCTTCAAGGGATCCTTGGATATCACCAACTCCCTCGGTTTTCCATCCTGCGTTAGCAATAATAGCTTCTGCTTGGGTAAATTTATCTGCAAGATGTGATTTTTATTAATGATATGGCTTTTACCTACACGCATCAGGATTGTGTTACAACCTGCGACTTGTTTCTCCAATATTTCTTCAATTTTTCCTATGTTGATTGCAAATGTGAATTGAATTCCGTTAGATAAAAGTAGTTTAGTGTAATTTCTATCTGCTTCAAAATAGAGGATCTGCCCTATTTTGATACGCAATAATTCATCTCTCGTCTTAATTATTAAATATCGCTCCATACGTAGATATTGTTTATTCGTTCATCATCAAAAAACAAATGTACATTATTTTGTGATTTCTTCGGTACTTTTTTTCATAAATTATTCTCGAAAATCATCGGATACTACGATAAAATAAGAATTCCATACCCATGAAACTTTTGTTTCACAGGCATGGAACTTTATTTTCATAGTCATGGAACTCCAATTTCACTATTATGAAATCGAACATTCATAACCGGATCAGTCTTCTATAGCAGCCTGCGCCGCTGCGATACGTGCAATTGGAACGCGGAAGGGTGAACAGGATACATAGTTCAGTCCTACTTTGTGGCAGAACTTCACAGAAGAAGGTTCACCGCCATGTTCGCCACAGATACCACATTTCAGATCCGGGCGGATAGCACGTCCCTTTTCTGTAGCCATACGCACCAACTGTCCCACTCCATTCTGATCGAGAACTTGGAACGGATCGACTTTCAGAATCTTCTTTTCCAAATAAACAGGCAGGAAGGAAGCGATATCGTCGCGAGAGTAACCGAAGGTCATCTGTGTCAAGTCGTTTGTACCGAACGAGAAGAACTCGGCAGAAGAAGCAATACGGTCGGCAGTCAATGCCGCACGCGGAATTTCGATCATCGTACCGACCTTGAAGTCGATGCTGTCTCCCATTTCTTCAAACAACTGTGCGGCAGCTTTACGGATCACTTTTTCTTGTTCCTTGAATTCGTATAAGATACCCGTCAGCGGAACCATGATTTCAGGTTTAGCTTCAATACCTTCCTTCTTCAGTTCAAGAGCGGCTCCCAAAATGGCACGTGTCTGCATTTCTGTGATTTCGGGATATGTATTACCCAAACGGCAACCCCGATGTCCTAACATCGGGTTATGTTCACATAATGATTCAACTCGTTTCTGGATCTCTTTTACCGATACGCCCATTGCTTCAGCCATTTCTTCCTGACCTTTCAGATCATGAGGAACGAATTCATGCAAAGGAGGATCGAGCAGACGCACGGTTACCGGACAACCTGCCATTGCCTTGAAAATACCTTTGAAGTCCTCCTTCTGGTAAGGCAGGATCTTTGCCAGTGCATTCTTACGCCCTTCCGCATCTTCCGCCAGGATCATTTCACGCATGGCTTTGATTTTTTCACCTTCGAAGAACATATGTTCCGTGCGGCACAAACCAATACCTACAGCACCGAAATTGCGTGCGATCGTAGCATCGTGCGGAGTATCGGCATTCGTGCGAACCTGTAACTTCGTATATTTATCTGCCAAAGTCATCAATTCGGCAAAATCACCGGACAGTTCGGCAGCCTTCGTCTCTACCTTTCCGACATAAACCGTACCGGTCGTACCGTTTATAGAAATATAGTCGCCTTCTTTCAGCTTAATACCATCGACTTCTACGGTCTTATTCTTATAATCGATTTCCAAAGCTCCGGCACCGGATACGCAGCATTTACCCATACCGCGTGCAACAACGGCAGCATGCGAAGTCATACCACCACGAGCAGTCAGAATACCTTCAGCAACAGCCATACCAGCCAGGTCCTCAGGGGATGTTTCGATACGGACCATTACGATCTTCTTTCCGTCAGCATGCCATTTTGCCGCATCATCGGCGAAGAACACGATCTGCCCTGTTGCCGCTCCCGGAGATGCCGGCAAGCCTTTCACCCAAACTTTCGCCTGTTTCTCGGCCACCTTGTCGAATACCGGGTGAAGCAGTTCATCCAGTTTATTCGGTTCGATACGTTTCAATGCTGTCTTCTCGTCAATCATACCTTGATGCAACAAGTCGATTGCGATTTTAACCATTGCAGCACCGGTACGTTTTCCGTTACGGGTTTGCAGGAACCACAGTTTTCCTTCCTGCACGGTGAATTCCATATCCTGCATATCATGATAATGGTTTTCCAGCTTTGTTTGCAGTTCGTCCAGTTGCCTATAGATTTCCGGCATGGCTTCTTCCATTGAAGGATATTTGGCGACGCGGTCTTCTTCTGAAATACCAGCACGTTCCGCCCAACGCTGCGAACCAATCTTCGTGATCTGTTGCGGTGTACGGATACCAGCCACCACGTCTTCGCCTTGTGCGTTGATCAAGTATTCACCATTGAAGAGGTCTTCTCCGTTACCGGCATCACGAGAGAAACATACACCGGTAGCGGAAGTATCGCCCATATTGCCGAACACCATAGCCTGTACGCTGACAGCCGTGCCCCATTCGGCAGGAATCCCTTCCATCTTACGATAGAGGATAGCGCGTTCGTTCATCCAGCTGTCAAACACAGCACAAATGGCGCCCCAAAGTTGTTCATAGGCGGAAGTCGGGAAATCCTTACCAGTCTGAGCCTTGACAGCCATTTTGAATTTAGCGACCAGTGCTTTCAGATCCTCCACATCCAGTTCATTGTCAAGCTTCACTCCTTTCGCTTCCTTGACTTCTTCGATAATTGCTTCAAATGGATCGATATCTTCCTTGTTGGTCGGTTTCATACCCAACACGACGTCTCCGTACATTTGTACGAAACGGCGATATGAATCCCATGCAAACCGAGGATTGTTCGTCTTACGGCTTAGTCCTTCCACCACTTCATCGTTCAAACCTAAATTCAGGATTGTGTCCATCATACCCGGCATAGATGCACGTGCACCGGAACGAACGGATACCAACAACGGATTGGCAACATCTCCAAACTTTGAATTCATCAACGTCTCAATATTGGCGATTGCCTTTTCAACGTCTGATTTCAACAATTCAACCACTTTGTCTTTTCCTAAATCATAATATTCGGAACATACTTCTGTGGTAATAGTAAAACCCGGAGGAACCGGAACACCAATCAGATTCATTTCGGCAAGGTTAGCACCTTTACCACCCAGCAGATTTCTCATATCTGCTTTACCTTCGGCTTTTCCATTTCCGAATGTGTAAACTCTTTTTCTTTCCATATTCGACAGTATTTAATTTTAGATTTTAGTTTTGCTATCTCCAGATTGCAATGCTGCAAATATATGCTATTTAAAGATCGCATTCGCATGTATGGTTAAATAATTTTAGATGTTTTACAACTATTTTTTACCATCCATATTCGGTAAATAACTACATTTGCGTGCGGGAATTTTTAAAGCCTAAAAGAAATGTCCTGTATTCCAAAAGTTTTTTATAAGACTTTCGGAATACAGGACATTTAGTATCAGAAATTTATCCAAGATCAATCACTTCTCAATTCGTATACGTGCATCTACGGCAAACAACCCCCGCTCAGTCGCAACAAGAGGATTGATGTCCATTTCCTTGATTTCGGATGCAAAACGGAGCAATGTGGACAGGCGGACTATGATATCCGCATACTGCTGTTCATCCACTCCCCGCTGGCCGCGTGTTCCCTTTATAATAGGATAACCGCGCAGGGAACGGATCATGGAATAAGTTTCGTCATACGACAGAGGTGATAGACCATAAGAGACGTCTTTCAGCACTTCGACAAAAATGCCTCCCAGACCGCAAAGCACGACATGACCGAACCGGTCTTCATACTTAGCTCCTAAGAACAACTCCTGCCCTTTCAACATCGGTTGTACCATAACGGCCGTCACATCAGGCAGACGCATCATCCGTTCATATTCGAATATCAGATGCTCCTCACTTCGGATATTCAAGGCAACGCCCCCCATATCGCTCTTATGTATAGGACCGACTACCTTGGCTACAACCGGGAACTTAACTCTCTTGGCGAAAGCGACCAGTTCGTCGCGGTCAGTCGACGTGAACTCTTCTACCAACGGTATCTGGGCCGCTTTCAGCAAAGTACGGACTTCTTCAGGATTCAAATAACCGCTGCCCGGCAACCGGTCGATAATACGGCGAACTTCGGGCACGTCAACACCATACAACTGTATATCCGTACTCATGGGCTTCGGCGTGTTGAGCACACGCGAGAGGGCTGTACCCAACGTCACTTCATCCGAAAAGTTCACATGACCTTTCTTCACGAAACTTTTCACTTCCGGACCCGCTGTTACGATGGATGGCAATACCGGAAAAATCGGCTTCTTGCACTCCTCCATTTTCTTATGAAGCACTTCATAAGTATCGTATAATTTTACCAAACCCGGACTGCCAAAGATAACCATCATCAGGTCAATATCTTCGAAACAGTTCTCACAGAAATCGATAGCGGTGGCCAAATGTTCGGGAGTACCTGTACCGATAATATCTATCGGATTGCCGACAGCAGCTCCCGGATATAGTTTGGATTTCAATTCTGCGGCAAGCGGACCGTCCAGCTTAGGAACGTTCAGCCGTCCCTTTTCCAGTGCATCCGCCAACATTACTGCCGGACCTCCGGCATGCGTGATAATCGCACAGTTTTTACCCTTCACTTCTTTCAAGGTAAAGATACTGGCAACGGTTGTTAATTCTTCACGGCTGAAACAACGCACAATACCCGCTTTGCGAAACAGGGCTTCCACCGCCGAGTCCGAGTTGGCAATCGCTCCTGTGTGGGAAGATGCGGCACGCTTACCGACATCCGTACTACCCGCTTTTATAGCTGCGATATGACAACCCTTGCGAATCAGGGAAGAAGCATGATACAAGAGCTTATCCGGATTTTTGATCTGCTCGATATAGAGCATCTTTATTTTGGAGTCAAGGACCGGGTCAAAGTTGCGATCCATATATTCGATCACTTCTTCCACTCCGATCTGCTTGGAGTTACCGACAGACCAAACCGAAGAAAAACGGAGTCCTTTTGTCAGAGCCGATTCAATAATGAAAAGTGCCGTACCGCCAGAACTGGAAATAAAATCGACCCCGTCTGCATGAAATTCGGGAATCGGCTGAGTAAAAACACCATGATAATGCATATTCATCAGACCGATGCAATTCGGACCGATCAATGAAGCACCGGCTTCGTTAATACTTTTCAGCATCTGTTCTTCCAGAATCGCCCCTTCATGCGTTTCCTCTCCGAAACCAGCCGAAATGACAATGAACGCCTTTACGTTTTTCTGTTTGGCAAGCACATCCACAGCTTCCGGACAGGCCGGACCGGGAATAGAAATGATTGCCAGTTCCGTCTCTGGGATATCATGCACTGAATGATAGGATTTCAGGCCCTGCACATCGTCTTCTTTAGCATTTACGACATATAGTTCGCCTTTATACTTCCCGTCTAGTAGATTGCGAACCAAACGGCCACCCGGTTTATGTACATTATTGGATCCTCCCACCACTACGATGCTCTGAGGATTAATTAATTCTCGGTTAATCATGACATTTTGATTAAATTGATTCAATGAACGGGAACAAATATAGTCTATTTCTCCGTTTATCTATCAAATCTGGGGTAAATTATTTACATTTTGCACACTCTTTCACCAACCAATCACACCAGGCATCCATTCCTGTGCCTTTTGTCGCAGACACTTCGAATAGTTGCAAGTGGTGGTTTACTTTCAAGGCATTATTCCGCAACGTCTCCACATCCGTATCCAGATAAGGCGCCAAATCGATTTTGTTGATCACACAGATATCTGCCTCCAAGAAGATATGAGGATATTTCAACGGCTTGTCATCCCCTTCGGTGGTACTGACGATAACGACTTTCTTCGCTTCTCCCAAATCGAACATGGCAGGACAAACGAGAGTGGCATCAGAATTCAACTGGCGTATCGTTTCTTCCAATAATGTCGTTTTGCCGGAACCTGGAGAACTCATCAGATTCAGACAAAAAATATATTTCGCCTCAAAATAGCCTCTGTTACGTTCAGCCAACAGATTATTGCGCTGGAGAATATCCTGTTCCAGCGTTATTACTTTCCCTTCACCGTGATGACGGTGGTGATGTTCATGTCCGTGCCAGTATTCATGGTCATGAAGGTGATCGTGATGATGATGCTCTCCGCATCCGCAAGTTCCACACATAAGCGTTTGTCTTTTTATTTTATAACAATTGATTTAATCCGAAGTTCCCGCCCTTTTGTTATATTTATCAAATAAGAACCACAATTAGGACAGGGAGAAAACAAATTCCCGATAGGAAAGACCGTTTCGCAATCGCAGCACTGCCCTTCTCCGTCTACATAGCGGCGGATTATCTTCGCTTTTTCAAGCAAAGTGCCTTTAACTGCACTTTCCATCGCAAACTCCAATGTTTGCAGCTATACTCCGGCAAGACACCCTATCTCAAGCTCCACTTCTTCTATCTGCGAAGAATGATGTTCGCGAGCCTGCTGTTCGGATAGCTGAACGATACTTTGAGCGATCGACAATTCATGCATAACTTTAACGATATAACTACTTCATTTAAAACATAGGTGTTTTGCAATCAAAACATATATGATTCGTTTTCAAAACATATATGTTTTGCATTCATACTATAACTGCCTCTTCCGGGAAGCCGCTATTGCCAGTTGCCCGACCGCCACACCTCCGTCATTACAGGGTATATGTCCCGGTACGAACAGCGGGATACCAGCTTCGGCAAACATGCGCTGCAACTGTTCCGTCAGACGTTTATTCTGAAAACAGCCACCTGAGATCACGACTTTGTCCGTTCCGGTCTGCATCCTGTACTGTTTCGCCATCTCTACCAAAAGCCATGCCAACGTATTATGAAAACGGGCGGATAACCAGGTTACCGGAACTCCGGCTGCCAGATCTTCCAATATTCCTTCCAATACGGGACGCATGGAGATAGACTCCTTTTCTATTAAAACAGAATAACGACTTTGATATTCATCGGAAGCCAGTTGTTCCAGCTTAACAGGTGCTTCCGCCTGATGCGTGGAGACATCGCAGACGCCCAGTAAAGATGAAACGGCATCGAATAACCGGCCCGCACTGGAAAGATAGTCAGGGTGCAGATCGCAGACCAAAAGGGATGGCCGGAAACGAAAAAGATGTTGAAAACGTTCAAGTGATTCCTTATAGAATCGAAAGGTCTCCCAATTCTTTAGGTCACCGATATACTGGCTTTGCAGAATCGTTTCTCCCTCCCCTAAAGCAAACGTATTTACCTTTTCGGCTCTGAAAGCCAAGATTCCTTCAACCGGAACGTCAGCAAAGAACGGTTCCGGCACATATCCTCGCGAACGACGTATCAAGCAGGACTGACCGCCACAGACCTGTAACACAGAGTCATCCACCCGGTTATGGTGGAGCAAGAGGGGTATTTTACCGGCCAATTGCTTTTCTGCCTCTTCGGGGGTAATGGTTATCGGACATTCGCTGATATTGCCACTCGTCATCACCAATGCGGGTGTATCCAACCGTTCAAACCAATCGGAATGGAGCGGCATATAAGGAAGCATACATCCTAATGTCTCCATTCCCGGATTGACGGACGAAGCCAACAGCCGGAGTTGCTTCAACAGAACGATCGGGCGACGCCAGGAAAGCAAAGCCTTTTCTTCCACCCCATTCGAGAAAACGTATCGGCGGATATTCTCTATATCCCGAAACAGTACGGCAAAAGGCATGCCATCCCGCTGCTTGATATCCCGTAGCCGGGAAACTGCCTTTTCACTCCTCGCATCACAAATCAGGTGATAGCCTCCTATCCCTTTCGCGGCAATCACTTCACCCTCACGAAGCAAACGGGATGAAAGGTTGAGCAGTTCCGAATAGTCTGTTACCTTTACCTTATTATATAAGGCGTAATAAGACGGACCGCAATGGTTACAGGCAACAGGCTCAGCATGAAAACGCCGGTCGCTGACCGTTATATATTCTTTTCGGCAGGACGGACACATCGAGAAAGCTGACATGGTTGTTCGGCTCCTATCATAAGGCAGATCACGGATGATAGAAAAACGAGGTCCGCAATGCGCACAGTTGACAAAAGGGTATTGCAAGCGCTGCGCTTGTGTCTTCCGGTCACGTAAGCATTCGGGACAGACGGCAATATCGGGAGCAACCTGCGTCACCTCGTCCGATTCCGACCGACTGGGAGTAATACGAAAACCCATATATGGATTCCTAACTTCTATCCTTTCCGAAACGGTTATCCTATGTATGGAAGCCACCTTCGGATGTTCGCGACGTATGCGTTCGATGAAGAGTTCCCGTTGCACGGGAGTAAGGGCCGTACGGATACAGACCCCATTATTCCGGTTGTCCACTTCTCCACAGATATTCATTTCACTGGCGATCCGATAGATAAACGGACGGAAACCGACACTTTGTACCAAACCTTGAATGGTCAGGACTGATATGACAACTTCCTCCTCTTTCATCTTCTTCATTTATGTTTTGACAAATGTAATCCCTTTCACAAGGATGCCTCATACCTTCTTCTCTCGGCAGACACGGAGGCGTATAAAAAGTGCTTTGACGATCTTGCGTCGAGCGTGGAAAAGAGACAGTGCATCGCTGGTGATATTATGCGAGGAACAAAACAAACGAAAGACTGCCCTTTCTTTGGAACGATTTGCACACCCGAGCATCCGATCGGTGCACCGATGGTTTCTTCGGAAGGGGTTTGTGCTGCTTACTATAGATATAAATAGATACAGAATATGATAACGACAAATTGTCCCATTCCTTTCTCCGATTCCGACTGTGTGTTATTGGCACACGGTGGCGGCGGACGAATGACGCACCAACTGATAAGCAGCATCTTCTATCCTGCTTTCCGCAAATCCTTGTTGGAACAAGATCATGGCGGATGCGTAATCGGCGTCGTTCCCAAAGGTGTCCACATTGCTCCCGATTCCCGATGCCGTGCGCGGCGCTTCAGAGATTTTAGGACTTGATCCGCTTCATATCGCCAACGAAGGACTGGTGCTGGTGATCTTACCGGATGAAAAGACGGAGCAGGCTCTTGCCGTCATGCAGAATTATCCGGAAGGAAAGAACGCAGCTGTTATCGGCTGTATTCAGGAAAAAGGCTATGCACTGGTTAAAATGAAAACGTTGTATGGCAATTACAGGATCGTCGATATGCTCAGTGATGAACAGTTGCCGAGGATATGATGACAAAGGCACCATTAAACAGTGCATACGCACCGCACTACTTACTAAGAAGAATCAACAAAATAGACTAATATAATAAAAAAAGAGCTGCCCCTTTTGATAAGGACAACTCTTTTTTGCTAATAATCTGCTGATTAACCCTTCTTCAATACCTTCGTCAGATCTTCCGGGGCTACATTGGCAGCAATAATAACCCCCTTGTCGTCAATCAGGAAGTTACAGAATCCCTTTTGCAGGTTATACTTCCCAAACAATTCTGACTTTCTGCCAAGTTCTTCATGAAATTGCTTTGTACCTTCCAATTTGTCGGCTTTTACCGTTTCAGTAAAAATGGATTCTTTCTCGTCTAAAGAGATCGAATACATTGCAATCTTGTCTGAACTCAACTTGTTGACTTCATTCCATAATTGAACGTTACGAGCCCGCGATTCAGCATCGTAAGTTGCCCAGAAATTCAGCAATGTGTAACGTCCTGAATGATTTTGAAAACTGAAATTGCTCTCGGTTCCTAAAGACTCTATTCTCGGAGCAAAGTCGCCAGGGTTAATGCCGACTGTCGGCTTTGCGTTTTTAGTTCCGGCAGACACAGCAAGCAATGCAACCGCAACAAAGAGAACATAAGCTCTTACTTTCATATCATCATTTTTATGTTAAACTTAATCGGAGCATCCTTTAATTGCCTTTTTCTCCGACTCCTGATTTTCAGGAAATAAACAAGGGCTTCACCTTCGCTAAAGGATCGCTTTCTTATTTTTAACGGCTGCAAATATACAGGCAAAAGCCCTATTTAGCCAAATGATATAACACTTTTCAGCCGAAAAGCAAGGTTTTTTATATGTTTTATCGCATAAACAGATCAAAAATGATATGTTTTGCAACATATCATTAATCTTATTTCACATATACCTGTCTGTCGATAAACCAGAACTTATGGCAATGGGACAATTTCATCGCTGGAACTTTAGATACCGACCGACACAGATATTGTCGAAAGTGACAAATAACTACAAAAAGAAAGCATTTGGTTCTGAAGCCAAGTGCTTTCTTTTTGTAGTTATTTACTTTGCTGACTGTCCCCATAGGGAGAAGGCATTGGCATCCCTTCCTTTATATATTCGTCATATACAACAGTCGGATGATCCTGCGGAGATGTGACATTATATTCTTCTTTGAAATTATCGCGACGGAAGTTCTTCAATTTCAAGTTCTCCGAACTATAAGTACGCAAGGTCTGCCTCTTATTCCCAGTTAATGAACTTTCCACTACTTCCGAATCCAAAATATTCATTTTGGGGGTAAGAGACGGCAAGAGCTTCTGTTCGAGTAAACCGCGATAGGCTCCGATGTATTCACACCAGACGGCATTTCCACGCGTAAAAATACGATAAGTATAATTGGACCATGCTGTCCGGATATGGATTTCATGTTGCCAGATTTCGATACAAGCTTCTGACTTATAGTTCGGATCCTTGATCGTTATCCGCTCCAGTCCATGCATTTTTTCAAGAATTTTCGTTTGCCACTTGTCTGAATGCATTATTTCTGCAATAATCTCAGGCAATTTTTCCTTAATTTCAAACTGAATTTTCATCTTCGTGTGCCTGCCAGTCAGGACTTCTTAAGGTTGCCAGGTTCTGTTATTAAACAATATCTCTAAATTAATAACAATTAATACACATGGTTTGTTTACACAAACAATCGTTTTTTGTACAGCCCATGCTATATTGCCATGATTACCGACAAATTCGGGGGAATAATAGATGTAGATCTACAGCAAGATGAAAGGCTGACCTTTTGGTTCCGTTTGCCCCTCTGAAATAAATCCGATTTTTTTTCTACATTTGCCCTCATTAATAGGATTAGTCAATGCTTAAATATATTGTTGTATTTGCGGGAGCCTCTTTACTTGCGATTTCTTTGCCAGCAAAGGCTCAGGAACAACGCGATATCGTTGCGCTCTCCTCTGAAGAAATAATGACTCCTTCAGATACCGTGCCTCGAAAGAAGACTGTCATCGTAGACGGAGTGGAATTGAACGAAAAGCAGTTGAAACGTTACTATCGTCAATTGCGTAAAGATTCCATCCGGGCCCACAAAAACATATGGTGGTCTGTACTGGGCGGTCCTTCATATACACCAGAAGCTTCGTTCGGTGTGGGTGGTGCCGTCCTTGCCAGCTTCCGAATGAATAAACAAGACACTATTTCCCAACGTTCTTTCCTGCCTGCCGGTTTGAACCTGTCTATAAATGGGACCATTGTTGTAGCTGGCGCTGGAACGTTTTTCTTCAATGAAAACCGTTTCCGTATCTATATGAATTATGGTTATCGGAACGAGCCTTCACACTATTACGGGAAAGGATTTGAAAAGGCGGAGAATCTCGAAAGGGGTGATTCCACTACTCGGTTTCATCGAAGCTATTTTCAATTGTACCCCCGATTCGTATGGGAAGTCCGCCCACATTTTTATTTAGGCGGCTTGTTTGACTTGAACTACACAAAGGTTTCGGATGTTAATCCGGTGATGGAGGAAGATCCCTATTTCCAACAGTTCAAAAGGAAATACTTCAACGTCGGTATCGGCGGACTTATCCAATATGACACTCGTGATGATGTGGCGACACCTACGCGCGGTATGTTGTTAGGAGCTAATTTCAAATTGTTCGGTAAATATTGGGGAGGCGCTTATAACTACGAGATCATCGAGCTTGAATACCGACAGTTTAAAAACGTATTTCGTCCACGCAGTACGCTTGCCTGGATTGCCAAAAGCCAGATCGGCTTAGGGGACATTCCTTTTACGGAACTCCCGACTTTCGGTTCTCCTTTCGACCTTCGTGGTTACTATATGGGCAAGTACCGGGACAAGTCGATGGCTTACGGAATCGTTGAATACCGTCATATGTTCGGCTCTCCGGCCAAATACAAAAGCGGGAATTTTTGGGCAAAATGCGGTTTTGTGGCATGGGTCGGAACCGGAACGATCGGGGAAACTCCTTTTGACTGGAATAAATGGAAACTAAATTTCGGAGCCGGCCTCCGCTTTCAGATGCAACCGGGAAAAAACTTCAGACTGGACGTAGGGAAAGAACCCGGGCAGCCGGGCATGCAGGTCTATATGAATATGACAGAGGCTTTCTAAGAAGGGAAATAAATCCAACTTTCTATAATTTAGGCATGGATTACACGGAAACCACCACGAAAAGAAAACAGTTGTCCGTGAAATCCGTGCCTGAAAAAACATAATATCAGAATGACATTCGCATCATGAACCGAACCCCTTTCGTCTGGATACCCGGATGGTCGCGATAGTTCAAACGCCATACGTAATCAAGGCGAAGGAACTTAAAGATGTTTTCAATGCCGATACTGGCTTCCATATAAGGAGCTTTGCCCAAGGTGTACGAACCGTTAGGGAAAAGATACAGCCCCTCTCCCCCATTCATCGGATTGTTCTTGTCGGTCAGATGTCCCCATAGGCCGCGGAAACAGAATACTTCTCTCCATTTCAACTTCTTGACAAGCGGCAGGCGGTTCAACAAGTTTCCGTTCATGTAATATGTCAAATCCCAGGAGGCATATTCGTCGCTGATGAACTCCATCGCATTCATGTTCGTATAAGATTCCGGCTGGATCGTATACGAAAGATTTGCATTCGGCAGGATCAACAAAGGATATGGAACCTTGTTCCATACTTTTCCCGCTTTCGTGATAAGATCGACATAACCGAAAGCCGAGAACCAGAAACGCTTCTGAATACCGATATCCGTACGGTGATAATCGTACGATGAACCCAGCAAATCTTTCTTTGCCATTACATGGCTGAAATTGAAGATCAGCGCATCGAAAGTAATCGGATAGCGAAGGTTACGTGTCTGGTAGAACTTTTCATCCTTGGCATAACGGAATTTCAACTCCAGTTCCGTCATATCATAGCTCTTGACCGGGCTAATGGCTCCATCCGGTCCGATCCGGTCAAACACCGCATATTCGGTTGCATATTCGCGACGGTTACGGATGACAGCCCCATAAGCCAGACCATTATAATGTTCGTGGTAGTAGGTCAGTTCAGCTTGCCGCAGATAAGTGGCCCGTGTATCTTTCTGGCGTTTCCAGGCCAAGAACATATTATCCTTGCTGGCATACATGTATTGCTGTCCCAACTGGTTGATATCGTACATATATTCCAGGCGGATCGAGTTCAGCGGAAATTCCTTACGGTATTCTTTACGATCATTGAACGAATACTCGACAAGAGCATCATATTTCAGCTTTTCATCTTTTGTTCCATACGCCATATATCCGTCAAAAAACAGGTTCCTGCTAAATGCCGTCGTTGTTGTTCCTCCCACACGGAAACGGGCTCCTTCGATTGCATTGCCACTGATTGCCGTGTTCATGGGCCCGAACTCAAATTTACTTTTCAGCGGGTCCTTATTCGTCGGGATATAGCCGGACACGAGGACTGAAACTACTTTCTCCGTTATATAAAAGATCGGAACAGAACGGAATTTAGCCATCAGCTTTTCGACCGAGTTCGGATTCTTCTTTATTGCCTCCTCCGGACGGTTACTTGTCCAAAAATCCTCCGATTGCTGATAAGCGTCTTTTAGCGTAATGACGGGTGCACTCTCCTTAAACACAAGCGCCCGTTCGGCATCGGGTTCATCAAAAGAATGGTTGCTGTAGATATTCAATCGCCGCGCATACATACCTTTCGATTTCTCGCTCAATTTGAAGTTGACGTTGATGTCGTCCTTCGTAATGATCCGGGTACTGTCGGGCGTGCGTTCGAATGTCTGTTCGATCGTCATTCCGGAAACGAAGTTCAGGTTGATGTCTTTGGGGACATTCAAAATTGCCTTCTGTACAAAGAACGTAGAATCAAGTGTAACAAACAGATGGCCGGTGAAACCAAATGTTTCCGAGTTGAAAGGAACAAACCCCAAATCCACACATTTCTGTCCGTTCACATTTAACGTATCGAGCAGATAATATTTGTAATAATTCGGTCCGATAGTAGACAGCGGACTGACAAATCTCTGTAAAAACAGAGGAATATCATTCTTGAAAATATCGACTTCCCGGAAAACCTCATTCAAAAACTGCTGGATACCATCACGCGAGAATATCTCATCCACACCTGATGACTTGTTTCCTTTCACAATACGCTTTTCCGACTTCGGCTCTTTACGGTAATAGACAGATTCCACCTTTTCCTTTTCCGACACCGGAAGAATAGTCGTACCGACATCAAGCGTATCGACAAAATCGATCAGAAAATCGAATTTGCCCGGTTTTCCGTTCTTTTTGGGTTTGGGATGATAGTCATTCATCGCAAAGACCATCTTCTCATATTGATCGTATTGGAAATAATCGTGGTTACGCGGATCATTGCTTTCCCGTGAAGCAATCACTTGCTTTACAAACTTAACGGCCGGATTCTCTTTCTTGCTGTATTTCTCCTTCTTGGGCTTTACGACGACCTCATTCAACGTGATCCCGTTCGGAGCCAATTTTATTTTCAGATTATTCGTTTTACCCGGAATGACCTTCACTTCTTTCGTGTCATACCCTAAATAAGATACCTCCAAATTCTTGACATCGGTCAAAGCGGAGAATGAAAAGTTGCCATCCCCGTCAGTTGCTGTTCCAATTGTCGTTCCTTTAAATATAAGAGAAACATAAGGTAATCTTTCTCCTGTAATTGAATCGGTTACAACTCCCTTTATAATAGTATTCTGTCCGTTTGCTATCCATACCGTAAACAAGGATGCCAGCAAAAAAACAATCTTCTTCCCCATCACGATTTTTTATCCTTTTATTTTTACTTTATTCCCAAGAAACTGTTTTTATTTTTTACCTCATGATTCGAGATAGCTTTTTGGAACATATTCGTCACCCTAATGAGAAAGATAGCGGGCTATCTAGCGAAGGAGCAGGACGGATATGACCAAAAGATACTCAAAGCATAGACAAAACCAACAGCAAAATAAGCTGTTGGTAAAAAATCAAAACAGTTTCTAAATAAACCGCTGCAAAAGTATAACAGATTCTTTTTACAGAGTGTTCCAAAACACGCACATTATATTCCAATTACAAAAAATCTTCCTACCTTTGTCTCCCGAAAGGGGTGCCATACTGTTAACGGGCTGAGATTATACCCTCATGAACCTGATGCGGGTAATGCCGCCGTAGGAAAGAACAGATTAGGCTTTTTCCCTCCTTTTGTATATAGAAATGAAAATAAACACGACGTTTCGCTATCCGGTGGCACTTACTATTGCTGGTTCAGACAGTAGTGGTGGTGCCGGAATACAAGCGGATCTGAAAACATTTTCGGCTTTAGGAGTCTTCGGAACCTCTGCCATCACATCGATCACAGCCCAAAACACACAGGGAGTAAGAGGCATACACGCAGTTTCTCCAGAAATCGTCGAAGGGCAAATTCATGCCGTATTCGAAGACTTAACCGTCGATGCCGTTAAGATCGGGATGTTGCATAACTGGGAAGCAGCCCGGATCGTTGCCTGCTCAATCGATCATTTCTGCCCGTCGAAAATCATTCTCGACCCAGTTATGATTTCGACAAGCGGCAGCAAGCTGATAGAAGATGAAACCATCGAAGTCATCGTGAAAGAACTTTTCCACCGCGTCACACTGATCACCCCAAATATTGACGAAGCAGCCTTTCTCTCCGGTATGCAGATACGCAACGAGGAAGAAATGGAAATAGCCGCACAAAAGCTGTTGGTCTTGGGATGCCGTGCCGTATTGATGAAAGGCGGCCACTTGGAAGGTAAAGAAATGGCCGATATTTTGTTTACACACGATGAAGCTCCGCTCCGACTGGCTGTGCCGACCATTCAGACTCAAAATACACACGGTACAGGTTGCACACTCTCGTCCGCCATCGCCGCCTATATGGCTTTAGGAAAAGAACTGCCAGATGCTGTACGTGCGGCAAAAGATTACATAACGGCAGCCCTTCATGCCGGGGCCAATGTTGAGACTGGACATGGACACGGACCTCTCAATCATTTTTTCGATCCGGTTCCCCTCATAAAAATAGAAGTATGAAAAAGCTGATCGTTATTACTTCGCCCTATTTTTTCAAGGGAGAGGATTGCATCCTTTCACATCTGTTTGATGAAGGGATGCAACATCTTCACCTGCGTAAACCGGATAGCGAAGCAAATGAATTGCGCAAGTTGCTGGATCGGATTCCGGATATCTACTATCCGAAAGTCGTGCTTCATGACTGTTTCAACCTGGCAGTAGAATATGGCCTAGGCGGCATACACCTGAACAGACGCAACAACCAGTCGCCAGACGGTTTTACAGGCACAATCAGCTGTTCATGCCATTCGATCGAGGAACTCGAACAGTTCGGGAAACTCGACTATCTGTTTCTTAGCCCGATTTTTCAAAGCATATCCAAAGAAGGTTATGGGAACGGTTTCAAGCCGGAAACACTCAGACAGGCTTCCAATGCCGGGATCATCAATGATAAAGTCATAGCCTTAGGAGGCATAGACCTGACGACCCTTCCCCTTCTACGCCCTTTCCGCTTCGGGGGAGCTGCCGTGTTGGGAGCAGTTTGGGGAAACTCCCCTTCGGCAGATAAAGAGGATTCTATTATCACACAATATAAAAAGCTACAAGCATGGAATTAGACGATTTTTTATATACAAGTGCAGGTAGAGGAAGGTATGCCTGTTTTACCGGTACTAATCGGTTGATGTTCATCACACACCGTACGAATAAATACACAGAACTGGATGAGGTCAAGATGGTGACCAAAGGCGGTTGTACTTGGGTACAGCTCCGCATGAAAGAGAATTTGAACCTGGAAGTTGCCAAAGCAATCGCCCATTTTACCCTGTTTGACTGCGATACGGATTGCGCCTGCTGTCTGGACGACGATCTGGAAATGGCTTTCAAAGCCGGTATTCACTGTGTCCATTTAGGTAAAAACGACATACCGGTCTCCGAAGCCTGGCACCGTATTATCGAAAAAGGGAAAGAGGATCTTTTCCTGGTGGGGGCAACAGCCAACACGTTCGAAGATATCCTGAAAGCAGATCGGGAAGGAGCTTCTTACATAGGCTTGGGCCCCTACCGCTACACCGAGACCAAAAAGAACCTGAGTCCGGTGTTGGGGTTGGAAGGGTATCGAAAAATCATGGAACAATGCAGAGAAGCTGGCCTTGAAATTCCTATCTTTGCCATCGGAGGGATCGAGTTTGAAGATATTGCACCATTGATGGAAACAGGAATAGAAGGCATCGCCGTTTCCGGAGCGATCATCAATGCTGAAGATCCGGTCGAAGAGACACGCCGTTTCATCCGGGAGATCAACAAACATAAACCGGACCCTTGCAGGGACGATTCTGAAATATAAAAAGAATAAAATAATACAGCTATGGCAAATAAAAACAGAATACGCATCACGTATCCTTCATCGGAAAAGATCTACATACCCGGCAAGATACATAAGATAAATGTGGGTATGCGAAAGATCAAAATACTGGATACCGTCACACGCGATGAGAACGGAGAGTTGGTCCACAAAAAAAACAATCCCGTCATCGTGTATGATACCAGTGGACCTTATTCGGACCCGAAAATCCCGGTCAATACGCAAAACGGCATTCCCCGTATCCGCGAATCCTGGTATGCAGGACGCAAAGACTTGATCCGCCTGGAAGAGCTGACTTCCGATTATGGCCGGCAGCGCCTCGCCGATTCCTCACTGGATCACATCCGTTTCCCAAAACATCATCTACCCTATCGTGCCAAAGCGGGGAAAAACATCACCCAACTGTATTATGCGAAACGGCGCATCATCACTCCGGAAATGGAATATGTCGCCATCCGCGAAAACCAGCAGATCGAGGCGTTAGGATTGAAATCATATATCACTCCCGAATTTGTCCGCAAAGAAATTGCCGCCGGGCGTGCCATCATCCCAGCAAACATCAACCACCCCGAAGCAGAACCGATGATTATCGGCCGGAAATTCTTAGTGAAGATCAACACCAATATCGGCAACTCCGCCCTTTCGTCCGGTATAGACGAAGAGATCGAAAAGGCTGTATGGAGCTGCAAATGGGGAGGCGACACCTTGATGGATCTTTCGACAGGAGACAATATCCATGAAACCCGCGAATGGATCATTCGTAACTGTCCGGTTCCGATGGGAACAGTCCCTATCTACCAGGCTTTGGAAAAGGTGAACGGAAAGATAGAAGACTTGAGTTGGAAAATCTATCGCGACACACTGATCGAACAGGCTGAACAGGGAGTCGACTATTTCACCATCCATGCCGGTTTGCTTAAAAAGCATATCGAACTGACACAAACGCGCTTGACAGGTATCGTCTCACGCGGAGGCTCAATCATGGCTAAGTGGATGCAAATCCATAATGAAGAGAATTTCTTGTATACACATTTCGCCGAAATATGCGAGATATTGAAAATGTACGATATCGCCGTTTCGATCGGCGACGGGCTTCGCCCGGGCTCCATCTACGATGCGAACGATGCCGCCCAATTTGCCGAACTACATACGATGGGTGAGTTAACCCAGGTTGCCTGGGACCAGTTTGTGCAGGTCATCATCGAAGGTCCGGGCCATGTCCCGATGAATAAGATCCAAGAGAACATGAAAGAACAGCAATATGCTTGCCATAATGCCCCGTTCTACACGTTAGGCCCGCTGACAACAGATATCGCCCCAGGTTACGACCATATCACATCGGCTATCGGAGCCGCCCAGATTGCCTGGCACGGCACAGCAATGATCTGTTACGTCACTCCGAAAGAACATCTCGGTTTACCGGATAAGGAAGATGTCCGCACGGGTGTCGTCACCTATAAGATCGCCGCCCACGCCGCCGACCTGGCAAAGGGACATCCCGGAGCACAAGTCCGTGACAATGCTCTGAGCAAAGCCCGCTTCGAATTCCGCTGGAAAGACCAGTTCAATCTGTCTTTCGATCCGGAACGCGCCTTTCAATATTACAAGGACAGTGCCGTGACGGACGGTGAATATTGCACGATGTGCGGCCCCAACTTCTGTGCCATGCGGCTGAGCAAGGATTTACATAAAGAAAACTGCGATATATAAAGGTCACTCATTTTGTGCAGTGACAAGGATATATACACAATGTGCCTTATATCCTTGCCGCTGTACAAGTTTTTCTTAATCAAAAGGGATAAAAGAACGAAAGAGACGAAAGGTTGTTCGAATTTAACGAAATGGAAAATCAGTTTAAGGTTCGGTATTCATTCGGAGAACATCCGACAATTCTTTTAAAGGCTTTGCTGAAATACTGCGGGTATTGATAGCCCAAAGCATAGGCAACATCACTGATCGATTTATCCGGATCTGCCAGCCACTCTTTTGCAGTATCCATTGTTTTTGCCAATATATATTCTTGTGCAGATGAACCTGTCTCCTTTTTTATCAAGTCTCCGAAATAATTTGCAGACAGATGCAACTGGTCAGCACAATAAGCTACGGTCGGTGTACCGAATTTGGAGGGTTTATCCGAAGTGAAATAGTCGTTCAATAATGCTTCAAACGAACTGAGTGTGTCCTTGTTCTCCTTTTTGCGGGTAATGAACTGTCTATCATAAAAGCGGATACAATAGTTGAGCAACAACTCGATAGCAGAAACGACAATCAGATTGCTATGTCTATCCGTAGCACCTTTGATTTCATCGTCTATTTTCATCATGCAGTCTATCACGGTCTGTCTTTCCTGCTTCGAGAGATGCAGTGCCTCGTTGACGGCATAGGAAAAGAATGTGTAATCTTGCATGTGACGGTTCAAGGGGGTACCATGTAACAATTCGGGTTGAAATGTCAGCCACCAGCCTTTTGGCTGAAACGGCTCTCCCGTATCATCATTGCCGATGACTTGTCCCGGTGCTGCGAATACCAGGGTTTCTTCCTGAAAATCGTAGAATTTCCGACCATACTTTATCTGATCGGCGCACTTTATATCTTTCAGATAAATGACATAGAACCCGATACTCTTGCGGATATGATGCAGTGGTTTTATTTTTGAAGCATCAATTACGCCCACTAGTGGATGCGGAGTATCTATACCCAAAAAGTCATTATAATCCTTGACAGTATTTAGCTTTATAATCTTCTCCATAACAGTCTATTTCATTGTTTCTGTGCAAATGTAGAAAATATCTTTGGCTTATCTCCGTTCCAATCTGTAATAATTATGCATGAAACCGTGATTCATACCCTATGAGGTACTAGGACAGCCTATAATTTTGCATCGTGGAAAACTGAATAAAAGAAATAACAATGATACAAATGAGTAATTCAGGACTTATGACCATCGACCGATTCAATAAATTAACGGGACATGAAACGCTGCATCCGTTGATCTGCATGGTAGATTTGTCAAGAACAAATCTAAACGAGGATATCCGGATGATGTGTGATTTTTACGGGTTGTTGTATTACAACGATCCAGAACAAGACAAAATATCGGGAAAAGAGTGGTTGCGACTGATTTATCCCGGTGAAACAGTCGAAATCCCTTTGAACCGACATCGACATACCGGATGTTGTTCGGGCGTGTTGTTTCATCCCGATTTGTTATGCGACACATCGCTCGAAAACCGTATCGAAACCTATCCGAAACGCTGTTGCTGTAAAGGAACATTGTCGGAGCACGAAAGAAACATCATAACCGATAACTTGCGGGAAATCGGAGAAGAGTTACATCATGCCATTGACCGACATAGTGCATCAATCATCGCTTCACATATCGAACTGCTACTCAACTACTGTATACGCTTTTGCAATCAGTAAATAATAAAACCGTAATAATTATCCTTCAAACCGTAATCCACGACTGGTCGAGGCGGGAATCTCAGCCTAATTTTGCACCAAGTAAAAACAGATAAATAAAATAATAGAGATTATGAATATAAAATTGAAAATTATAACAACGTTACTCGGTGTCTTCTTCGGATGCGGAATCGTAACCTCCCAAACACCGAAAGCAGAACAAGCTATGGACAGTAAACGACAACACATTACAGAGGTCGCAGCCCTTACGGGTAAGGGTGACCTCGACAAACTGAAAATCGTCCTTATCGACGGGCTGAATGACGGCATGGCTGTCAGCGAGCTTAAAGAAGTAATGGTACACGCCTATGCTTATTGCGGTTTTCCTCGTGCCCTGCGCGGATTGCAAACATTGGTTGCGGTACTTGACGAGCGTAAAGCAAAAGGCATCGAAGATGACTGGGGACGCAAAGCGTCGCCGATAACCGATACCCGCAGCAAATACGAGCGCGGACGCGACATTCTTGTTGAGATCTCAGGTATTCCAGCGGATGCACCAAAAGCTGATTATGCTATACTGGCTCCGGAAATCGAAGTATTCCTTAAAGAGCACCTCTTCGCCGACCTTTTCGAACGGGACGTGCTGACATACGCCGAACGGGAACTGACGACCGTTGCCGTAATCGCCTCGCTGGGCAAAGGCGTGGAACCGATGCTGAAAGGGCACATGGGTATTGCACTGAACGTAGGCATAACACCAGACGAATTACGCAGTGTGTTGGCTATTGTCGAAAAGAACATCGGACGCGGCGAAGCTGACGGTGGCAGACTGGCCTTAAACGAAGTGTTGCAAAGCAAAGGTTTGACCACTGCTCCGGAAGCGCCGGCCGTGACAATAGGAAATGGTGTGAAGAAACAGAAAGTAACGTTCCACAACCGTTTTCTGATCGATATGGTCGGTGATCTTTATTTTCCTGCAAACTATAGTCCAGCAAAGAAATATGCCGCCATCATCGTCGGTCATCCTTTCGGCGGTGTCAAGGAGCAGACTTCGGGGCTTCATGCCCGTAAGCTCGCGGAAATAGGTTATGTGACATTGGCTTTCGATGCGTCCTACTATGGTGAGAGCGGCGGTTATCCACGTCGCATGGAATCGCCTGAAGTACGAGTGGATGATTTCAGCGCGGCGGTCGATTTCCTCACGAACCATCCGGCAGTCGAAGCTGACAAGATAGGTGTGATCGGTATCTGTGGCGGAGGATGCTACTCTGTCAGTGCAACACAGATCGATCACCGCATCAATCAGTATGTATGACATAGGACGTGCCCGCCGTCAAGGCATAGGTGACGCAGACCTATCAACAGCGTATGTCTATCCTTGATGAAATCGGTCGTCAGCGCACAGCTGAATATGGTGGAGCTGCACGTAAAGATATTCGCGCCCTGCCCGAAAAAGTGGATGAGAACACACCGAAGTTTGCAATCGACTTCCTCGACTATTACGACAATCCTGAGCGTGGCCAGCATCCCAACTCTACGGGCTATTACTCCTACACGAGCCTTGCACCGATGATGAACTTCTTTCCGTTCACGCAAATCGAGACCATATCGCCGCGTCCGTTACTTTTCATCGTGGGAGAAAATGCTGTATCGAAATATTTTTCTGAAGACGCATACGAGAAAGCTGCCGAACCAAAAGAACTGTTTGTCGTACCCGGAGCAACGCACGTGGATTTGTACGACCAACCGGAATATCTGAAAATCACGCTTCCGAAACTGGACACTTTCTTCAAACAATATCTAAAATAAACCGCAAAGCCGAGTGGAGGACCGAACTTGTCCGGATAGTGCCGAGGCATAGCGTTTATCGCAAATGAAATTAGAAATAACTATTCAACATGAAAAAAATAACTTACTTATTTTTACTGGCTGCAGCACTCGGTGCTTGCACCCCGAAACCGTCAAACAAGGTAGAAACAATCCAGCCTGCCGCATTTGTTTCCATCTTCCCCAAAGGAAATGCCATTGAAGGTACTAATTTTAACGGTACGGCATATCTCCAACGGTTGATGACCGACAGCGGAACATTCGATGTCGTGATTTCCGATGTGATATTCGAACCGAAAGCCCGCAACAGTTGGCATTCGCATCCAGGTGGCCAGATTCTGATCGCCACTGCCGGGAAAGGTTACTATCAGGAAAAAGGGAAGCCCATACAAATTTTGAATCCCGGAGACGTAGTCGCTATTCCGGCAGACGTGGTGCATTGGCACGGAGCAGCTTCCGACAGCGGATTCACACATATAGCTATCAACACAAAGGTTCATTTGGGTGCAACCCAGTGGTATGAACCTGTAACAAACGAAGAATACGATAATTATAAAGAATAGAGAAATGAATAGAAATATCTTGATTTTGTTCATGTCATGGCTGGGAGTGACAGGATACGGACAAGCAACTTCTCCCAACGAGACCCCGATTACAATAGCCCGCCAGGGTAGCTTTGCATATGCCGGACAGTGCTGACGGAACAGAAGCTGGGCAGTATCGAATAGGAATGACTGAATAAATCAAGCATTGTTAATTTAATGATCTGTAACTATTTGGCGTTATCCCCGTTATCTTCTTGAAAAGAAAACTGAAATACTGTATCGAAGGAAATCCGAGTTCATGAACGATTTGAGAAAGGGATTCTCCTGAGGAACGTAGCTTCTCCTTTGCCATTTCGATACGTTTCAATTGAAGATGGCAGCTGTGCGTGTGTCCGAGTTGCAATTCGAGCAGATCATTGAAATAGGCTTCCGACAAATGAAGTTGTCCGGCACAATAGGCAGAAGTAAGCGGTTTCTGTGCAAGTTTTCCATCTCCAATATATTGTTTGACAAGTTTTTCGTATTGCCGTATCAGCAGTTCATTGTTCAATTCACGGACAATGAACTGCCGTTCATAAAAACGAGTGGTATAATCCAACAGACGGGTAATATGCCGTATCAAGATAGTCCGTTTGTAGGAATCTGCACCATGATGAAATTCCCTACGAATATCGTCAACACATGAAGAGAGTATCCGTTTTTCTTTTAGGGATACATGCAACGCTTCCTTGAGTGCATACGAAAAGAACGTGTATTCTTCAATAGTCTTTTCAAGCATTTTTCCCTTGAACAGATCAGGGTGAAACGCAACCATCCATAGGCAAGGTGCGGGAATTTCCACACAGACGGTATCTGGACGATAACTGATGAGTGTTCCGTCGCAGTAGTCGCAATACACCCGACCACACTTTGTTTCGAATTCAGCAAGAAAATCCGTTAATATCAGACAATAGTATCCCGACTGACATAAGAACGAAAGAATTGCATGAGGGTTAGCTGTATCGTCGATATAAAGCACAGGAAATTGCAGTTCGTTCATAGTTTACTATACAAAGACTAGTTTTGAGAACGAAATTCATTGGGAGTATAACCTGTCACCCGTTTGAACATCCGACTCAGGTGCTGCGGATATTGGAATCCCAGCCCGTAAGCAATTTCACTTGTTGTTTTATCTGTGCCAAGTAAGGCTTCTTTAGCCCGTTCGATCAGTTTATTTTGAATATATTCCGAGGCAGTCTGCCCTGTCTGTTTACGGATCATGTCTCCGAAATAATTCGCAGACAGAAACACCTTATCGGCAAAATACTTGACGGTCGGCAACCCCTCCCGTAAGGGACCATCGCTGTCGAAATAATCGTCTAATAGTCGTTCAAAACGGACGATAATATCTTTGTTTACCTGTTCTCGTGTCGTGAACTGCCTTTCATAGAAACGCATACAATAGTCGAGCAACAGTCCGATATTGGCACAAATCAACCGGCGGCTGTGTTTGTCGATACTATGCTTCAATTCCGTCTCTATTTTATGCAGGCAGTCCATTACAATCTCACGCTCATCCTCCGAAAGATGCAACGCCTCGCGGGTTTCATAAGAGAAGAATGAGTAGTTCTTAATTTCTTGACCAAGAGCAGTTCCTCGAATCAGGTCGGGATGAAACAGAATGCCGTGAGCATTCGGCTGGATATTTTTCAGCATCTCGGTTTCCGCAACTTGACCAGGGGCGAAACCGACTATCGTACCGTCCTGATAGTCGTAACTCTGACGTCCATACGTGATATTCCCGCAGTAGGTATCTTTCAGATAAAGAGCGTACACGCCGTAGTTGACCTTGAAATGTTCCGGCCACCGCGTCGCCTTCGATAAATCGACTACACTTACTAACGGATGCCGTGTTTCGAGTCCGAACAGTTTGTTGTATTTATCTACCTCATTGAGTTTTATAACTTCTTCCATAAGCTTTTCTTTTATTTCTTTTGAGCAAAAGTAATTCATTTGAATTGAATTACATACAGCGTTATTACTGAATCGAGGATTCGGGTATAAATATCCGTAAATCGTATACAAGTCAGCTTATTCGACCGCGATAAATTTGCAATCAGAAAAAACAATGAAAAAACAAAAGATGATGGATCGCAGAAATTTCTTAAGGACGGCATCGAGTTTTACATTGCTCACAGTCGGAGCAACAACAGATGCTTCCCGTACTACAGGAGAGAGCATCGGCAAATATTTGAATCTGGATAAGCTGCCAGGTATGTGTGCCAAAGAGCCAATGACGGCCGATGGTATCATAAGGCTTTCGAAAATAGAGGTTTATCCACAGTATCTCGACAAGTACATAAACTATGCGACCGAAGTGGGCGAAATATCCCTGCGTAACGAGCCGGGCGTATTGACAATGTATGCGATTGGTGAAAAGGAGAATCCCTGCAATATAACGATTCTTGAAACGTATGCGAGTCATGCGGCTTATGAAAAACATATCGCATCGGAACACTTTCAGAGGTACAAGCTGGAGACGCTGCACATGGTCAAGTCGTTAATATTGTCTGACCAGACGCCGCTCAATCCGGCTAATAAACTCAATAATTTCATACAATAAAACAACTATGAACAAGATCTTTTTAATTTCAGTATTCAGCATTTTAACACTCAATGTTATGGCACAGGAAAAAATAGTACAGACAGCAGGACGCACCCAACTCGTTGAGTTCGCACCCAAATTTGCGGAACTCAACGACGATGTTCTTTTCGGCGAAGTGTGGAGCCGCACTAATAAATTGGGCCTGCGTGACCGCAGTTTAGTAACGGTTACCTCGCACCCGTTTCGAGCGAACAGGTGCCGATAGCAAACGTAACTTTTGAGCCTCGCAGCCGTAATAACTGGCATATCCATAAAGCGACAAAAGGGGGTGGACAGATGCTTATCGGTGTAGCCGGACGAGGTTGGTATCAGGAAGAAGGCAAGCCGGCGATAGAGATTCTACCCGGTACGGTCATCCATATCCCGGCTAACGTGAAGCATTGGCACGGAGCGGCAGCCGACAGTTGGTTTGCACATCTGGCTTTCGAGGTTCCGGGAGAAAAGACATCCAACGAATGGCTCGAACCGGTCACGGACGAAGAGTATGACAAACTCGAACAAAATAAGGAAACTCGCCGGTAAACGAATCGCTCTGTCCGCCACAAGCGGCAGTAGCGGAATCTCGACTTCAGTCAGCGAAGCCCGCATGACAGCGGTGGCTGCTCACTGCGAAACGACATTAGGGCATGGCTGACAAAACATAATTTATATAACAATTAAAGAACGGAATATATGGAAGTAATATCAAACACAGAGTTCGGCGGAGAAAGACCTTTGTTCGAATCACATAATCTCAGATTGGAGAACGTCGTCATCCGTGCCGGGGAGTCGGCCATCAAGGAATGCAGCAACATCGAAGCCATTGATTGCCGGTTCGAAGGAAACTACCCTTTCTGGCACGTGCATGGTTTCGTTATTGACCGTTGCTTTTTCGATATAGGCGGACGTTCGGCACTGTGGTACTCCGACCATCTGAAAATGACCGATACACGTATCGACGCCCCCAAAATGTTCCGCGAGATGCACGACATCGAAGTCGAGAACGTAGAGATGAACGATGCTGATGAAGTGTTCTGGCGTTGCCAGAATCTGAACATCAAAAATCTGAAACTGCATGGAGGAACTTATCCGTTTATGTTCAGCAGCAACATCCGTATAGACGGATTGGAAAGCGACAGCAAATACGTTTTCCAGTATGTGAAGAATGTGGAGTTGCGCAATGCCAAAATCACTACGAAGGATGCCTTCTGGGAGGTGGAGAATGTGACGATCTACGATTCCGCACTCAACGGTGAATATCTGGGCTGGCATTCGCGCAATCTTCGGTTAGTGAACTGTCACATTACCGGCGAACAGCCGCTCTGCTATGCCCACGACCTCGTGTTGGAGAATTGCACCTTCGGCCCAGATTGTGACCGGGCTTTCGAGTACAGTTCGGTGCAGGCAACCATCAAAGGTGCAATAGGCGGAGTGAAGAATCCGCGGACAGGCTGTATTACCGCCGAGAGCTATGGGGAGATCATCCTCGATGAAAATATAAAGGCTCCTGCCGATTGTGAATTGAGGCTTTGGGAAGAGAAAAGAGAAAGACCGATTACTTGTTGTCACTTATCCGCGAAGGGAAGAGTATGACGCTGAAGCAGCAGCCACAACAGGATTTTCCGTGCAGGTAGCACACCGGATCGGAGCCGAGGATTTCGCGGAAGCCAGAAAGATACTGCGCCAGTCGGTTACAGCCACGCTTATTTTCAGTTCCCTGCTGGCGGTGACCGGTATTACCATCAGTGATATGCTTCCCAGTTGGCTGGTCGGGGATGCTGATTATGGGTGTCATGGGAGCTTTAATATATTGGATATCGAGCTTTGCTTCCGGGGAACGATTTTTCTTGTCAGGCTTTAGGGCAGTAACTGGATTTATAAATTACGAATAAAAAGATAAATTATGAAATACGATTTCGATACAATCATCCCGCGGCGCGGGACGAATTCTTACAAATGGGATACTCCCGAAGAGGAGAATGTATTGCCTATGTGGGTGGCGGATATGGATTTCCGTACAGCACCAGCTATTGTTGAAGCCTTGCAAAAGCGGATAGCGCATGGTATTTTCGGCTATACCAAAGTCCCCAAAGCCTACTACGACGCGGTTGTCCGGTGGTTCGATGACCGGCATCGCTGGCAGATAGATCCCCGGTGGATTATCTATACGAACGGTGTCGTGCCAGCTCTGTCCGCTATTATCAAAGCTTTGGCTGCACCGAGTGACAAGATAATCGTCCAGACTCCGGCATACAACTGTTTCTATTCGTCGATTCGCAATAACGGATGCGAACTGTCGGCCAACTACCTCGTTTATCGGGACGGCCGCTACACGATTGACTTCGACGACCTCGAAACAAAGACGGCCGATCCGAAGGCGAAAATCCTGCTGTTGTGCAATCCTCACAATCCGGTCGGACGGGTCTGGACGCCGGAGGAACTGTGGCGCATCGGTGACATCTGCCTGCATAACGGGGTGTTCGTTGTGGCAGACGAGATTCATTGTGAGCTGGTCTATGAAGGACATGACTACACGCCTTTCGCCTCCCTGTCCAAACGTTTCCGCCAAAACTCCGTAACCTGCGTTTCGCCGAGTAAGGCATTCAACCTTGCCGGATTGCAAATCGCCAACATCATCGCTGCCGATGAAGGGGTACGCCGCCGTATCGACCGCGCCATCAACATCAACGAAGTGTGCGACGTTAATCCGTTCGGCGTTATCGCCACGATAGCCGCTTACAATGAAGGCGGTGCATGGCTCGATGCTTTGCGGAAATACTTGTGGGAGAATTACGAATATCTTTGCCGCTTTTTCGAGCAACGGCTACCGCAATATCCTGTGTTGCCACTCGAAGGAACCTATCTGGTCTGGATAGATTGCCGAGCATCGAGTATCGGCTCGGATGCCACGACCCTGCGCTTGCAAGAGGAACAGAAGCTGATGGTCAATTCTGGTACACTGTACGGTCCTGGTGGAGAGGGGTTCATTCGTCTGAATATAGCCTGTCCCCGGACGTTGCTTGCCGACGGCCTGGAACGGATAGCCCATGTGTTGGTACAAAATTTCTAAGAGAATTTTGCCAAACGCTCAATTGGCAACAACCTCCTGCAAATCTCATTATCGATGACAACACGAAGATAGGGCTTCGCAACAGGTTGGAATACGGTTTGGGGAATATCGGCGAATATCGGTGAAGATAGGTGCAGAAACAGGTAGAATATAAACGCCATTATATTTTGAATATCAATAATTATTGCTTATCTTTACAGGACAATAAAACGATGGAAATTATGATGATGGATGAATTCGAAGTCAGGAGTTACGGGTGGCAGGAATTGGCGGTCCTTTACGGTCCGGATTTGATGCCGGCATCGGCAGGGAAACGGTTTCCCAATGGGTGGGGGTAAACCCGGAGCTAAAGACAGAGCTGCAGGGTAACGGTTGGAGGGAAGGGAAAAAGATGTTGACTCCCCTGCAGGTGAGGACGATCGTGCAATATCTGGGTGAGCCTTGAAACAAGGGACTTCTGTGTGCGAAATAAGGGACTTTGACGTGTCAAACCACGAAGTTCGGGAGGTGAAAGACCGGACTTCCGGATGCGAAAGAAGGGATTTTTCTCGTTCCTGTCGTGTCTTTGCCGGTTTAAAGGGGTACAAGGAAATGAGCTTATATATATATATATATTAATATATTTATTTTAAGATGTAGGATTGAACCACAATGAACGGAAAACCTCTATAAGCCACTCATAATTAATGGTTTATATTGAGCTATTGACTGCACCGTTTTTATTTGATGTGAAATGTCGGATTTAGAGCCTGTTTCTATTTTCCTCAATAACAATCTTATAGCAGCCAGTTTAACCGTTCCATCTGCCGAATCAAACGCTAATTCATAGCTTCGGTAGAGCCTTCTATTCTACTTGAATGACATATCCGAACTTCTAGCCGATTTATTCAACAATTGTCAAGCGTGCAAACTTCAAAAGCAATTGTTTTTGACCGAAATGAGCAAATGAAACGGTTGCTTTCGCATTACCCCCTTCTCCTTCAATGGCAGTTACCTCACCTTCTCCGAAACGATCGTGCCGGACTTTAGCCCCGACATGCAAACCCGACAGAGCCGGCGCAGAAGACGAAGACGGGGCCGAAGACAAAGAAGCCGTTTCCATCCGTGTCAGACGAGCCTGCCGTCCGACTGCCTGAGCGACCGGAGAGACATAGGCCTCTCCTTCCATTGCCTTCGGTTGCTGGAAAACCGAGGAACGACGAGTAGCCAATAAACCGTTGGTAGTAACGGCATCTGCCGACGTATAAATATATTTGGGATCGATATCTTTCAAGAAACGACTGGGCGAACACATCGTACTCTGGCCATTGCGATAACGGCTTCTGGCGTGTGTCAATACACAATTTTCTTCCGCACGAGTAATGGCGACGTAGAAGAGGCGGCGTTCTTCCTCCACCGCTCTCGGATTGTCTTTCGACATGGCGGAGGGAAACAGGTCCTCTTCCAGCCCGACAACGAAAACATTCCGGAACTCCAGGCCTTTGGCGGCGTGCACCGTCATCATCGTCACCTTGTTTGCCTGTTCTTCCTTATCATTATCCTGATCTGTCAACAGCGAGACTTCAGACAGAAAGTCAGCAAGCGAGACATGCTCCGTTCCTTCCTCGCGGCGTATCTCGCAAAACTCGGCAATACCTTTCAACAACTCCTGCAAGTTTTCCTGCTTGCTGATTCCTTCCACCGAGCGATCCTGAAACAAGGTACTGACAATGCCGCTCTCCTTCACTACTGCAGCGGCGATTTCCTCGGCAGAGAGCTTAACATTCCGTTCGATAAAACCGGAAATAAGCTCCCGGAAATCGCTTAGCTTCTTTGCCGTACCGTTATTGACCGGCAGAGCGTACCCGATCGGATCGTTCAACACGGTCCACAAACTGACATTATGATCTGTAGCGGCAACGACCAATTTATTGAGAGTCGTATCGCCTATCCCACGAGCCGGATAGTTTATCACACGTTTGAAAGCCTCTTCATCATGCGGGTTGACAATCAGACGAAGATACGAAATGACATCCTTCACTTCCTTACGCTGATAGAAAGACAAGCCTCCGTATATCTTATAAGGAATTCCCCTTTTACGCAAGGCCTCTTCCAAGATGCGTGACTGTGCATTTGTCCGATACAGGATGGCAAAATCAGCATAATCGTAATTCTGCATCCTCATATCGTTAATCTTACCAGCAACGGCATATCCCTCTTCATAATCGGAATAGGACGAACAAATGGAGACCTTGCTACCCTCCTCCTTTTCTGAATAAACGGTTTTTGGGATCTGCTTCGTATTCTTATGTATCAAACTGTTCGCCGCATTTACGATATTCTGCGTCGAACGATAATTTCGTTCCAGTTTGAAAATACGGCAACCCGGATACTGGTTCTTGAATTGCAGGATATTATCGATATTGGCTCCCCGGAAAGAATAGATACTTTGCGCATCATCTCCGACCACGCAGATACGTCGGTGTACTTCGCACAAGCGCTGTACAATCAGATGCTGGGCAAAATTCGTATCCTGATACTCGTCCACCAGCACAAACTGAAAAAAGCTCCTGTACTTCTCCAATACGTCCGGATGATCGCGGAAGAGTATATTCGTTTGCAACAGCAAATCGTCGAAATCCATCGCCCCCGCTTGCTGGCAACGATTCTGATACCGCTTATATATTTCACGCAGCAAAGGAACTTTAGAATCTATATCATGTTGCACCAGCTCCTTGTTCTGTTCGTATGCCTTATAGGTAATAAGTGCATTTTTTGCATTCGAGATACGGCCCTGTACCATTCCCGGCCGATACACCTTGTCATCGAGCTGCATCTCCTTCATTATGGAACGGAGTAGACTTTTGGAATCTGTCGCATCGTAAATGGTAAAATTAGATGGATAGCCGATGCACTCCGCCTCGGAACGGAGAATACGGGAAAAAACGGAATGGAACGTCCCCATCCACAACCGCCGTACCATCCGTTCGTCTGTCAGGGAGGCGATACGATCTTTCATCTCGCGTGCCGCCTTATTCGTAAAAGTCAGTGCCAAAATGCTTTGGGGAGGCAGTCCCTGCCTTAAAAGATAGGCTATCTTGTAGGTCAGCACGCGTGTCTTTCCCGATCCGGCTCCGGCTACCACAAGCGAAGGCCCGTCTGTATAGACAACTGCTTCGCGCTGACTTTCATTCAATTGTTTCAGATATTCTTCCACGTATCTTGTATTTTTAGGGATACAAAGGTACGAATTTTTATTTACTGTCCTGCCTCAGGTCACTGTTCTCGATGCTATGTGTGCCACTATCCGTACTCATTCTTCGGATTACCAAGTGTGTAAAAATGCCCCCGTTCACTGATTATACGGCCTATAAGGCGAATGCATCACATTCAATGTCTTCGGCAGCCACACCCGGTAACGCTGCGTCTTGTCCCAGGTATTTCCGGCAGAAGCAAAATCGCAGAAATGAATCTGTTTCGGAGCCCGGTTGCTTTCCAAGTCCGTACCCAACACCATCGGGGCAGTAAAGGCCAACCAGGCAAAACCAGGAGCCTTTACAGGCGTCAACGCCACATACCCGTCTTTACTAACAACAACAGACGCCTCATCGACAAAGCCATCCCCGAAACGGCTGTCGCGAGCCAAGACGATCGGACCGCGCACGATGGCCTGCGCCTGATTCCTTTCCACCAGACGGGCACGTAAATCGAGTTTGACAGTGATCCGGTCGCCCTTTTTCCACTTACGGTTCACTGGCAAATATGCACCCTGCAGGACACCATCCTGGGGTTGGCCATTTACGGAAACCACCGCAATCTTGCTCCATGCCGGGATGCGCAAGGCAATGGTGAAAGCCGTCTCTTTCGCAGGATCGACCTCTATCTCGATCTGATCAGTCCGCGGATAATCGGTCGTTTGCTTCAACCGGACCGGCTTCTTGCCCGGCAATACCAACTCCGCTTCCGAGGGAGCATAAAAATTTACCCGGACACAATCGTCCTGAACCTGATAGGCAAATTGAGGAATCATGGCAAAGGCACGCGGGCCGTTCGCATTGCAACAGTTGATGTGCATGCCGCACTGCTCCTCCCCTTCATGACGCCAACCTTCCAACGGGCTGTATTTGGCTATCTGCGAAGCATCCGCCTTCAAAGATGCCATCAAAGCATTATAGATAGCCGTTTCCATATAATCAGCATACAGGGAGTTACCCGTCATCTGTAACAAACGGTTACAGAGCTGCATCCAGGTAAAGGTCACGCAAGTTTCCATCGTATGGTAAGTAGGTTGCGTCTGCCGTTCTTTCCCGCCATACCAGCATTCGAATGCACTACCCGATCCGGCCACGTTGATCTCTTCGCGTACGATATGCCCGACCGTCTTTTCCACGACAGAGAGATAGAGTGGATTGCCCGTTACCTTATACAGTTCCAACAAGCCTTCATAGCAGGACATCATTTCATAAGCTTTTTGTCCGTTTTCCCTCGAAAACCAAGTTTTCGGATGCGGAAAACGGTTGGCTACGGGCACATCGGCAATAGCTTTGCTGATCAGCTGCGGACCACCGGGTGTCTCCCATTGTCCGACAATATATTTGGCAAAATCGAGATAACGTTTTTCTTTCGTTCTGTTATACAGATACATGACAGGTTCGAGGACGGACGAGCTCGGCATGCCAATGTAATTGCCGGTTGAGACGATATCCACCTTTCCGGGCCCAACCTGCGTCATCAGATGGTCGACAACTCTGCAAGCTGCTTCCAATGCCTTCTTATCACCCGACAGGTCATACCAAGCGATCAATCCCAATGATGTATACTTGCGCCCCCAGACATCCCATTGCTGTAACTGGTATTCCGGCGCATAATTCCCGATATAACCGTTCGGCAACTGCGTTGCCATAAGCGATTCGGCCGCATCCTTTATGATCTGGTACAGTTCGGGGTCCCGGTTATAACGATAGGAGGCGATCGCACCCTGTATCCATTTCCCCCAAAACTCGCTTTGCCAGCGCGACTTCTCGTTCTGGTGGCGGAACGGTTCGACCAAATGGTCCACATCCTGCGCTTTCACACGATGTTCGATACAATCTGTGATTCGAGTCCCTACATACCCAGATATTTTTACCTGCTTTACAGGAGAGTCATTGCCTACTTGCGCCATCCCTGCCGTCGAGCAGGCACAAGCCAACAGGAAAGAGAAAGTCTTCACCTTAAACGGAATCATCATAATATTGAGAATTTAAGAATTATAAGAACAAAAATAAAGAGTTAACCGTGATATTATGTTATAAAATTGACAGAATACCTGTCAATTATGATAAGTGTCTACTCCTCTACTACACTCCGCCAACATATTTCATGAAAAAAAAACGAGAATCGATTATTTTATTTCTATATTTACCCCAAATAATACTTAATAGATATGGAAGAATACATCGGTACAGTCATCAAAGTCGGAGGTATCCTGATCGGAAGCATCATGGTCCTATTCGTGATTTGGTACATAGTCAAGGATATACTGGACATTAGTGGAAAGGATTCATCCGATGGCCAATGAACCAATATATAATTAAGGAAAGACATCTGAATTTAAAACATAGGTGTTTTACCTACAAACCATATATGTCAGCATGTAGGTATGACACATCAAGAATACAGAGGTAAAGCCTACATCTATTGAATTTGAATATACCAAAGATAAGGTTTCTCGTGATGGGACGCCTTATTTTTTTGACCTATTTCTACCTCATTGCCTCTTTGATACACATAGTTCTCATAGGACTAATTCAATTTAGATGTACAAAGTTATAATAAAATTATCATAAACTTTTAATAGTGAGGTCTAAATTCGACATGATATTCAAATCGAATTTGCCTCCATTTGGAGAAGTGTTTCTCTTATTAAATTCCATAATCAATTGATATTCTTTTATATACAGACAGCCTAATTAACGTAGTCCTATGAGAACTTAGTAAATATTTGTTGTCATCAAACGAAAACATGAAGGAGACACTGCCACATACAATCGACAAGTTGTTTTGGAACATCGCTGTAAACGACGACGAGAATGCCTTTAAAACATTATTCTTCCAATTCTTTTCTCCCCTCTGCATCTTTGCCCACCGGTACATTGAACGTTGGGAAACATGTGAAGACGTCGTACAGGAATCTTTTCTCAAAATCTGGGAAAACAGAAAAAGTATCAGAATCGAAACATCTGCCCGCAATTTTTTGGTCACAAGCGTACGCAATAATTGTATCGACTATCTCCGAAAACAGGAACTCGAGTTGGCCTGGAAACAATGGAAGATAAGCAAGGGGGACGAACCAAGTGGAGATATCTATTCGATTGTCGAACTTAGAACGATGTTGGCTGAAGCATTGGATAAACTACCGGAGAACACTCGCCTCATTTTCGAAAAGAATCGTTTCGAAGGAAAGAAATATACAGAGATCGCCGAGGAACAACAAATATCAGTCAAAACAGTCGAAGCGCATATAAGTAAAGCACTTAAAATTTTACGCGTCGAACTGAAAGACTATCTGCCATTCCTTATTTTATTATTTCAAACTCCTGATAAATATATTTAACATAGGGGAATCTCCCCTTTATGCGTCTAATCACAAATACATGACAAACGTGAATATACAAACCGAACATATCATAGCCTATCTGGAAGGCAAACTATCGAAAGAAGATAGCCTTGCTTTTGAAAAACAAATGTTGGATTCACCTGAATTACGGAAAGAGGTCGGTGATCTCCGTTTTATCTGTGACACCAGCCAGATGCTATATTTGCAAGAAAAAATAGATGTAGACAACCACTGGAAAAATGTATCGAGAACCATGCAGAAAAACCGATTCCGACAAAAGATCGGTCGCTATTTTCGTTACACGGCAGCCATATTGCTCATTCCAGCCTTAATTAGCAGTATCTACTTTTACCAGCGTATCTACAGATTGGAAAATCAGCCGATCGAACAGGTGGAATTGTCAAGCGCTTATGGCCTTGTTTCTAAAATTACACTGCCGGATGGTTCCGAAGTATGGCTGAATTCAGGTTCCAAGCTGCATTATCCTAAACAGTTCGTCGGAGACCATCGTAAAGTATATCTGTCCGGCGAAGCTTATTTCAAGGTTTCATCAGATAAAAAGCACCGCTTCGATGTAGCACTTTCAAACGGAATTACGGTAAGCGCCTACGGCACAGAATTTAATATTAATGCTTATGAAGATGATGACGAAATACAAGCCACTCTGGCAAACGGTTCCATAGAAATCAGAAATGAAAAGAAACCAATCCCCCAAGTTCTGAATCCGGGTGAACAGGCCGTATATAATAAGATAACAGATAACACTAAGGTTTCAGACATCAATCTGTATATGGTTACTTCATGGAAGGAAGGAAAAATGGTCTTCCGCCGGACCGAAATGGCAGAGATAGCTCAACGCCTGTCACGCCATTTCAACGTAAACATCATCTTACAAAGCAAAAAAATATTCAATTACAAATATTCTGCAACCTTTACGACCGAAACCTTTGAAGAGATCCTGCAACTGCTCGAAAAGACTGCTCCTATCAAGTGCACAATGATCGAACCGAAACAGGCCAGCGACTATTCTTATACCCGTCGGACCGTTATTATCGAAGCAAGATAAAAAAATTGCATTTTGGCGTAGGGGATTTTTTATCTCCTACGTCTAATAGCCGTAATAAACAGAAATGAATGATTAACACAAAAATTGAAATACCATGAAGACATAGCTGCTACACACATCTGAATCAAAAAGATGGAAAGATGCTTGCAACATCTTCCCATCCCGTGATCAACAATAATTATCAATCCGAAAATCTCACCTGACGAATGATAATTGTCTAATTAAGTCATATAACTACCTAATTAAATTTGATAATGTAAAGTTATGAAAATTACATCAAAACAAAAAGGTTTCAGGTCATATTTCGACTTGTCTCCTCAAATTCCTACGCGTATGAAAATCGCCGCTTTATGTTTAACCTGCTTTCTTAGTGCAGCAAATGCAAATAGTCTATATTCGCAATCTGCACGTCTTTCTATAGAAATGAACAACGTTTCGATAGAAGAGGTATTGAACAAAATAGAGGAAAACTCTGAATTCCATTTTATTTATAACAATGAACTGGTAAATGTAGACAGAAAAGTCAATGTAAAATTCGACAATGAGACAATCGAATCCATCCTAAAGAAAGTTTTCAAATCCACCAATGTCGAGTACAAGGTAAATGAGAAACAAATTATCCTTCGTCCGAAAGAGATGGATATCGTTGCCAAGGTCCAACAAGAGCAGAAAACCGTTAAAGGTGTTGTTTCCGACCAATTTGGTCCTATCGCCGGAGCAAACGTTTCAATCCAGGGAACGACCGTCGGGACCATTACTGATATGGACGGAAACTTCACGATCGAAGTTCCTGAAAACGCGACTTTACAAATTTCGTTTATCGGTTACAATACTTGTTTTGTGAAAGTTGCAGGACAAAGCAACCTGAATGTCACACTGACGGAAGATACACAAAAGCTGGATGAAGTGGTCGTGATCGGTTACGGTACGCAAAAGAAAATGAACCTGACCGGTTCGGTCGCCACTATTTCGGCAGATAACATTGCGACAATCCCAGTTTCCAATATCTCCAATGCGATGGCAGGACGTATGCCGGGTATTTTCTCTTACAATAAATCCGGTATGCCGGGTGTATCTTCCCCGATCACGATCCGTGGCGTCAATACACCCAACAATACAAATCCGACTTACGTCATCGACGGCGTTGTTCGTGAAAAAGCAGACTTCGATGCTTTGGATCCAAACACGATCGAGAACATTTCCGTATTGAAAGACGCAGCATCCGCTGCCGTTTATGGCTCTCGTGCCTCTAACGGCGTGATTGTCGTTTCGACAAAACGCGGTAAAAACCAAAAGCCTCAGTTTAGCTATTCAGGTCTATTCGGAACGGACCGTCCAACCCGCACACCGGAAGTGATGAACGCTTATGACCGGACTGTATATCTGAATAACCAATTCATGTATAATGGCATCCCGGAAACAGATTCCCGCTACTACACAGCCGACGAACAAGAATACTTCAAAACACACAGTACAAACTGGTTCGACCTCGCTTGGAAAAACCCGTTTACGACACAGCACAACCTAAGTGTCAACGGGGGTAGCGAACGTATCAATTACTTTATGTCAGCCGGTTATTACAGCCAGAGCGGAACATTCAACAACCTGGACTTCACACGTTACAGTTTCCGTTCGAATGTAGATGCCAAAGTTGCGGATAACTTTACGATCGGATTGGATGTGGACGGTAATATGAGCGACCAACGCACACCTTACTGGCCTCATGACTCTGATAAAGATTTGATGAACGATATGTATCGTGCCCTACTAAACTTCCCGACTACCGAGCCGGCCTATATAAACGGAAAGCCGAACGCAACCATCTACAACTGGAATATTCTGGAAGCAATCAACAACGGGCATGTTTCCAAAAAACATAACACACTGAACACGAAGTTAAGCGCCAAATGGGAAATTCCTTGGGTAGAAGGCTTGACAGCAAACGCGATGTTCAACTATCGCCGTTATTACGAGAATGAAAAACAGGTAGGAAAAGAGTATACCTTATATATACACGAAACGAGCGGCGGACATAACCACATCATCCGCGACGACGCCCCGGTTGTCGGCACACGTACGAGAACCGAAAACGGAAACTTCGTCCGAAAAGACTTCAACGAAACGAGCGCTTATACGCTAAACTTGCAATTAAACTATAACCGGACATTCGGCAAACACGACATCGGCGCCATGTTCCTCTATGAGCAATACGAAGAATGGGGTGATATGTTTTGGGCACAGCGCAAGCAATTGCTTTCATCTTCCCTTGAACAGCTATTCGCCGGAAGTGCGGACAGCCAGTGGAAAGATGCTGATGGTCACGAATCGGAAATTGGACGCATCGGTTACGTCGGCCGTGTGAACTACGGTTTCGACAACCGCTATCTATTAGAAGCCAACTTCCGTTACGACTCGTCCGTAAAATGGATTCCGGGCAAGCGTTGGGGATTTTTCCCGTCTGTTTCAGCCGGTTGGCGCGTGACTGAAGAAAATTTCTTCAAGCAGAACGAAAAACTGAACTTTATCAGTAATCTGAAATTACGTGCATCCTATGGTACATTAGGGAACGACGGAGGAGACGATGTTGCTTATTACCAATATTTAAGTAAATTTACAACAGGAACCAATGCCGTCTTCGGTTCAGGTGCAACCGGTATTCTACCGGGTGTTTATCCAAGCAAAGGCATCACTTGGGAAACAACCACGACAGCCGACGTCGGCTTTGACTTGGGATTGTGGAACGGACTGCTAAGCCTCGAATTTGATTACTTCCATAAGAAAACTTCAGATATCCTGATGGACCGTAAACGTACGATTCCGGGGACTTTCGGAGCCACATTACCGAAAGAGAACTACGCAGAGATGGTAAACCAGGGATGTGAGTTCATGTTGCGCCACGATAATAAGATCGGTAACTTCACATATTATGTATCCGGTAACTTCTCTTTCGCCCGCAACCATTACACGTATATCGACGAATCGGCAAACGCCTATGAATGGGAAATAAAGACAGGACGCCCGATCAACTTCATCACTGGCTACATCGCCGACGGTATCGCCCGTACGGATGAAGATTTAGCTGGACTGCCGCTCTATAACGGCGGATTCGAATGGTCGAAAGGCGATATTATCCTGAAAGATATCCACGGTGCAGGCGGCGTCGGAGGCCCTGACGGAGTTGTCGACGGTAACGACCAAGCCGTTCTTTCGCTCTACAGCAAAGACCCGGAAATCATCTACGGTATCAGTTTAGGAGGTGAATGGAAAGGTATCGACTTCACAGCCTTCTTCCAAGGCGTAGGCCATCGAAGCATCATGTTCCCGAACCGCGGCGATACCTGGACAGAACAGACCGTTCTGAACATATGGTCGGACGCTTATTCACCCGACAACACAGACGGTAAATATCCGCGCGTCGGTGGTACAGGCTCGAAAGGCGCCAACGGACAGGCTTCTTCATTCTGGTTGATGAACGGTAACTATTTCCGTTGCAAAAACATCGAGCTCGGCTATACGTTGCCGAAACAGTGGGTGAATTCGATCGGTGTAGATCGTTGCCGTGTCTACGTTTCAGGCACAAACCTGTTCGTATTCGACCACATCGGCATCTACGATCCCGAAAACAGCGGTGACCGTGGAGCTTATCAGTATCCGTTGACAAAAAGTTTCAACTTTGGTATCAATGTAAGTTTCTAACAATTTGAGTAATTAGATATGAAAAAGATATTTATAACATGTGCTGCCATTCTGGCATTATTCTCTTCCTGCACCAGCGTACTGGATAAGGAAGACCTAAGTTCAATCTCGGAGGACAAGGTTTGGGTTGACAAAACGCTGACTACAGCTTTTCTCAATGCTTTATATGTTTCCATCCCAAGTTGGGATACGGCCGCGGCCGATGCGACCGACGAAGCGACGGGCGGAGGCAACTGGACACAGGGAACCACCACACCGGACAATATGAGTGACACGAAAGATTCCGCCCCGACCTGGTACTGGCCCTATTCTGACATCCGAAACTGCAATATTTTCATTCAGAATGCACAGAATCCCGAAGTCTGTACGATAGACCGTGAACTAGCCGACCGTCTGACTTACGAAGCCCGTTTCATTCGTGCTTACCTCTATTTCGAAATGGTCAAACGTTACGGTGGTGTCCCACTGATCACTATCCCGCAAGAAATGACGGACGACCTCTATGTGAAACGTAACTCTACAAAAGAATGTTTCGATTTCATTATCGACGAACTGAAAGCTTGTGCAGAAGGGTTGCCAGACTCTCATTCGGCTGAAGACTTGGGCCGCGTGACGAAAGGTGCAGCCAAGGCATTCCTCGGACGCGTATTCTTGTTCCGTGCTAGTCCACAGTTCAACCCGAACAACAACAACGAACATTGGCAAACCGCCTACAACTACAACAAAGAGACACTGAATTACCTGATCGGACAAGGCCATGCCTTGTATGATGATTACGGAAAACTGTTCCTAGATGAGATGAACAAAGAGGTAATTTTTGCCATCCGCTACGAAAACCCGACCCGCACACAGAAAAGAGATGCAACCGTCCGTCCGATCACGTTCTCGATGAACAACACCGGTGGTAACCACCCGACACAGGAAGTGATTGACCGCTTCCCTACTATAGACGGAGGGACTTACACCTATGCCGATTGGGAAAAGGAAGGCAAAGATATCTTCGCCTTGTGGGAAAATCGGGACAAACGTTTTTATGCGACAATCGTCTATCAGGGGGTGACTTATTTCAATACCGTAATGGAACTGAACGAAAATGCGCAAAACGACTATGCCTACGGCAAAAACGTCGGATCGAAAACCGGCTATTATTCCCGTAAAGCCATTGACGAAAGCCTTTCAGTGACAGACTGCCAAAAATCTGGAACCGACTATATTGACATTCGCCTGGCCGAAGTAATGCTGAACTATGCCGAAGCTGCCGTCGAGGTCGGAAAGACAAACGAAGCATTCGATATGTTGAAACAGATCCGCAAGCGTGCAGGCATCAATGAAACTAGTTCCAATCCGGAAATGAAAGGCAAAGTTTACGGATTGAACCCAAACATGAACCAGACGGAAATGCGTGAAGCAGTTCGCGAAGAACGTTTTATCGAATTGTTGTTCGAACAAAAACGTTTATGGGATATGCGCCGCTGGATGATCTACGACAAATTGATGAACGGGCAAGGCAAACGCCATGCCTTAGTGATGAACAAGCAGGCCGATAATACATACACGACCTATCTGTTCGACCGTGATAACACGCCGATGATCACCAACCAGAACATCTACTTCCTGCCGATGAAACGCAGCGAGATGAGTAACAATCCGAACCTGGAACAGACGAAAGGCTGGGAAAACGGGACGTTCGACCCGCAAGCTGGACTCTGATCCCTCCTACATTTAATAACGAAAGCCCTCCCCGCTCCGGAAGGGCTTTTGTTATTAAACTCTGCTTCCATCGGATTCCCGATATGGCAGGAAACAATGTCAGAACTGGAAGTAGATAAATGGTTGCACCCCGGCACTCTTGAACTGCACGACAACAAAGATCGCAATCGCCAGCATCACCGCCTGAACAAGCAAAGGAGAACGGGTAACGACTGCCTGCAAACCGTTTTCCGCCGATTTCGGCATGAAATGCAGGATATAACCCACCACCATCAAGACGAACACTCCTTTATAGCCCACCACAAACTGCATAAAGACCTCCGGATGGAAATTCGTGAAAATCTGCGTCAGCACCTCGCCAACCGTTTGCATCGAGTCAGCCCGGAACAGAATCCAGCCAAAGCACACCAGATGGAAAGTGATCAGAACACCTATCACTCTTCTCCAGGGTTTCATTTCTGATCCTAATGGTTTGAAACTGCTGAAATGGTTCATCACGAACTTATGGACGGCCAGTGCAACTCCATGCAGGGCTCCCCAAAGGATAAAACTCACGGAGGCTCCGTGCCATAAACCGCCCAACAACATCGTTATCAGCAGGTTGATGTATGTCCGTATTTTCCCTTTCCGATTACCTCCGAGTGAAATATACAAATAGTCTTTCAACCAAGAAGAGAGCGAGATATGCCAACGTCGCCAGAATTCCGTAATGGTCGCCGACTGGTAAGGCGAATCGAAATTCACGTTAAAACGGAAACCTAACAACAATGCAATCCCGATCGCCATATCCGAATAGCCGGAAAAATCGCAATAGATCTGCAAGGCATAACCATACACACCCAACAGATTTTCCACCCCTGTATAGAGCAAAGGAGCATCGAATATGCGGTCGACGAAGTTCAAGCTGATATAGTCGGATATGACGGTTTTCTTAAAGAGCCCACATAAGACGAGAAAAAGCCCCTCTCCGAACTCCGCCCGCGTAACAACCGGAGTCTTATAAATCTGAGGAATAAAATCGCGTGCCCGAACGATTGGACCGGCCACCAGCTGCGGGAAGAAGGAGACATAGAAAACATAGTCGATCCAACGCCGGAGGGGGGCTATCCTACCCCGGTACACATCAATCACGTAGCTGATGGTCTGGAAGGTAAAGAAGGAAATGCCGACCGGCAGAAATATATCCAACGGCTGATAGGTAATGTTCTGCAACGAGGTATTCCCTAACTGATACCCCAACTCATGAGCAACGGCAGCCATGATCTCCCGTAGGAAATTGAAGTATTTGAAATATCCCAACAGCCCTAAGTCAACGCACAGGCTCAGGACAACCCATGCTTTGCGTCCCCACTTGGAAGCAGTCTTAGTCATACACTGCGCAATGCAAAAATCGGATGTTGCGACAAACAGCAGGAGAAAGAAAAACAATCCGCTGCTCTTATAATAGAAATAGATGGAAAACAACGTAACATAAATGATACGCGTCAGCAAATGCTTCCTGAGCGACATATAAATAATCAGGAAACCGATAAAAAGGAAGAAAAACAATCCGCTGCTGAAAAGTATCGGAGCATTGTGATGGTAGGTCAATATATCGCCAAGTTTGTCGAATGAGAGCTGAGACCAATATTCTCCCATTTTATTTATAAAATCATTCATCATCTTTTCTGATTTTCAACATTTGATTATAAGATTGCATTAGGGCACGATATAACAAGGTTCCTTGCTCACGATAGCCATCCTTTGTGAAATGAATACGGTCACGGCCCATCAGTTTTTCCTTGCGCCATTTGGTGCAGGAGCTTTTCCCTCCCGTAGCGGCAAAGAGATCCCAGCAAGCTACGCCCTCTTCACGTGCCGCCTTTACAATCGCCTTTGCAGCAAGTTGGGTATTCGAGTTACGGACATACGTCCGTTTTTTATTGACATAAGTCCGCTTGTAGCATTCCGGCGGAGTGGTGAGCAGAATAGCCGTTTCAGGCATCTGTTTCTTGACGAGGGAAACGAACGCACGTATCTGTCCGCCAAATTCTTCCGAACGGAAGCGACGGCCGAAGGTTTCGTTCGTACCCAACGAAATAATCAGCAAAGAAGGTTTCAACAGGGCCAACTGACGAACGTATGCTTCGTCTGTGTAATTGACATACATCGCCCCGTTCACGCCGACCGAATGGTAAAGGACACCCGGATAACCGTTCGTCAGGCTGAAACCATAATAAACATTTTTGAAATTGGAGGCCGGAAGCAGCTTATCCGTGCCTTGTTTCCGCCGGGTACTGTGCAGCTGCAACGTATCTACCGGATGAGAAATACGGAAGGTATCGGCCAAGACACCTGCGACAGCCGGAACCGTAGCCAAGGATGTCTGTATGGAATCTTTGAACGAACCGGCCGGCAACATAGGCATGGCTTTTTCTCCCCGGTAAAGGATCGCCTGGTTGAAGGAATAGCCTGCCCCGTTGTTAGGCGCTATCCGAACGTCCAAATTGATGGAAGGAGAAACGGACTGGATACCGATTCCACCGATTCCAACAGGACATTTCTTATTGGCTTGGATACAGCGTCCCGTCACCCATTCGCGGACGGAAGAAGAGATGAAATAATCGTCCGGTTCATTCGTCTTGCTCAACTTGAAAGGGGCAATCCATCCACGTCCGGCATTCCCGAACTGCGCCTGCAAAAGACGCATCACTTTACCGGAATAATAACCAGCCTGTATGTGGGAATCGCCTAAATGGACGATTGTCAATACGGTATCCTTCCCCGCTCCGAGCGAATCCAGTTCGTCAAAGAAGGATTGCAGCGAAGAGGGCGACTGGATCGAATCGACCTCCTTCCCGATCGAATAAATGCGGGAAGGGAGCGGGATCGTATCAATACTCCCCTGTTCCCACGCTTGACACGGGATCGCCAATTTTCCTTTCACTCCGGCAGAACTGGCGGCCATCAAAAACAGGCAAGCCGATAGACTAATGAGCCACTTTGTCTGCTTCATCATAAAACTCCTTTTCTAATAATATTGCCTTCAACAAGGCAGAAGCTATCTCTTTTCCTCCCCTGAAACTCAAATGGGTATAGTCTTTGCTAGCCCAATTGTTCTCCACGAAACGGATCATGCTGTTCTCTCCTCCCATCGCCCCAAAGACATTCCAGAAAGCGACCCCCGAACGGCGAGCCGCCTGCCGCTGTGCGTGTAGCAAGGCTAATACGGCAGGCATCGTTTCGAAGGTTCCGTCCACTTGTCGGCTCCTGTCCGAAACCCCCAGCATCAGGATATCGGCATCCGGAAAACAAACGCGTACGTGGCGTACGGCTTCTTCCATCCGCTTGGCGTACCAGCCATACTGGAGAACGCTGTCGCTGACGATATTCAACCCGTACTGCAAAACGACCAGATCATAGGGACGTATCTCGTTCAACTCTCGGCAACGGGTGCTGTCCAATCTCGAAAGGATCATCCCCGAATTGCCACGCAACGAATAATTGTCCACGATCACCCCAGAATTATCTTCGAGTGCAACCCCGAGAGCACGGAAACCGGCCGTATCGGCAAAGCTGAAGGAGGCTTCCGTAAAGGTTCCTGTTTGTTCGTATTGCGTGATGGCGGTTGTCGGTTCCAAGGTCTCGCAGATCGTGTCCTGCGTGCCGTTGCAAACCAAAGTCATCTGTGTACGGATATTCTTTTCATACAAGAATTTAAGGGAAGAAACCGTTTTCAACTCCGGATAACGGTCTGTCGTCTTGATCGAGATAGATGGCTTCTCCCCTTTCGGTTCGAACGTCATTCCGGAAAGCGTATACCGGTGATGATGATCCGTCAACATGGACCAGGTGGTCCAACCTTCCGCCTTTTGCTCGATCGTCGGACGGAACTGGGCGGCTACCGACGTAACCGGAACGAAACCGACTCCGCGTCCTCCGAACCGCTCCTGCATACCCGAACGGAAATCAGCCACCACAATGTCACCTTCGATAAACGAATCACCCAAAAAGGCGACACGCACCGGGCGGTTCGCCTGCCTGCTATTTCTTAAAGCGGCAAAAAAACGTTTCAAACCGATATGGCCGACAGAGTAATCCTCGATACGCGTTCCCAACGAATCGGCTCCCTTGTCCGCATACATAACCTTGTAAAGCGAATCGCGTAATGCGAGGGCGACGGAATCGATACCTGTCGTTTTCAGGATCGAATCACGCACGGCGGCCGAATCTATCCGGACCGTATCCGGTTGTTCCAATTGCATACGCAAGGAATCCATAGACAGGGATTCTGGTTTTATCCTGAGATCGGAAAGTAAATCAACTTTTTTTATTTTCATCCCGAACAGCTGGTCCGGTAAGTAATAAAGTCCCAAGCAGATACCAAACGCAAGAAGTAGCAGGAGCAAAAGCCTGCCGAAATTATTATCTTTATTCATCTAAGTCCTCTCTTTCGAAGCCACAAAGATAAGTACAAATACAATTTATTACAAACTCGACCGTTTCATAATTATATATTTTGATACACACCATCAACAAACTACAAATATGGAAACTCCGAAAAACAGAAACTGGAAAGTACTGAAAAGTGAATACCTATCCAGCCAACCTTGGTTCACCGTGCGCAGGGAGGAAGTGGAATTGCCGAACGGAAACAGGATTCCTGAATATTTTATATTCGAATATCCAGAATGGATCAATGTGATCGCAATCACCAAAGAGCAGAAATTCGTATTTGTAAGCCAATACCGTCATGGACTGGGTATCACGGCTTACGAACTTTGCGCCGGTGTCTGCGAAAAGGAAGACGCTTCCCCACTCGTCTCCGCCCAACGGGAATTGCTCGAAGAGACCGGCTACGGCAACGGAAATTGGAGCGAACTGATGGTAATAGGCGTCAATCCGAGTACCCACACCAACCTGACTTATTGCTATCTTGCCACAGATGTAGAGTCAGTCATGGCACAACATCTGGAAGACACGGAAGACCTCAGCGTCCACCTTCTGACTCTCGACGAAGTAAAAGAATTGTTGCTAAACGACCAGATCAAACAAGCGCTCCATGCCGCCCCACTTTGGAAATACATGGCGATGAATCATTTGATCTGAGATATTTCCTAAACTCAGGCGAACAAAAGCAGACAAACCATAAAAATAAAGCTTCATGCCTTTGCCACAATAATTCCATCGGCATGGCACGACCGTTTCACCAGTATGGCACAACTGTTTCATCAGCATGGCACAACCGTTTCATCGACATGGCACAAACTCTTCCTGCCTATGATACTACCAGGACATGCTGCTCCGCCTGATAATAACCGTATATTTTGCATAATCCCGAAAAAGCGTTATTTTTGTTCGCATTAGCAACATGTCTCCAATGAAGTTTAAACTTAATATCATATTCGCGTTATTTTTTACCATATTTTGCGTCAACCGTTTACAGGCCCAGGAAAAAGCCTTTCCCAAGAAAGGAGAAGGCATCACCCTGTTCCTCAAACGCCATAACCGTACAGGTATTTCATATCAGAAACAGTTCATCGAGCTGAACAAAAACAAGTTAGGCAAGGGGAATACCCTTAGGATAGGAGTCAAATATACGCTTCCCCCCTTACAGGGAAAAGAAGCTGTTGCATCCGCCATCAAACGAGCGAACTATGAACCGTTGTTCGGCAAAGAACTGGCCTCCTATAAGGTAACATCGTCCGAACTAAAAGGAGCCTGTTTCTATCTGGTCAGCGGACACGGAGGCCCTGATCCTGGAGCAATCGGACGGATTGGCAAAATCGAGTTGCACGAAGACGAATATGCCTACGACATCGTACTCCGTCTGGCACGCAACCTGATGACAAAAGGAGCCAAAGTCCACATTATCATTCAAGATGCCAAAGACGGGATACGGGATGCCAAATACCTGAAGAACAGTAAACGGGAAACTTGTATGGGTAGCCCTATTCCTTTTAACCAGGTCCGTCGCCTGAAACAACGAAGTGACAAGATAAACACCCTGTTCAAGCAGGATAAATACGCCTACAAACGAGCTATCTTCGTGCATGTGGACAGCCGGAACAAGGGACACCAGACCGATGTTTTTTTCTACCACCAGAATAAAAACTCCGAAAGCAAGCATCTGGCGAAAACCATGCGGACAACTTTCACCCATAAATATAAGAAGCACCAGCCGGGACGAGGATTTACCGGAACAGTGGACGGACGGAACTTATACGTGTTGAGACATACGACACCGGCCTCCGTTTTCGTCGAGTTAGGTAATATCCAAAACAGTTTCGACCAGCAGCGAATCATCCTGAGCGACAACCGCCAGGCACTCGCGAATTGGCTTTGCGAAGGATTTGTCACCGATTACAACCGCTACAAGAAAAAAACACGGTAAAAAAACAACATTCATCCGTTAAAAAGATTACTTTTGCATATGAAACTAAATAAAACATCGTTTTAAGCATACCATGAGTAATCCATATATATCCCCGTTCGCGAAACCCGTATATGTAATGTTGAAGCCTGTCGGTTCAGTTTGCAACCTGGCGTGCGAATACTGTTATTATCTGGAGAAAGGGAAACTTTATCCAGAGGTGAAAAATCATATCATGAGCGAACAGTTACTGGAAAAATTCATCAAGGAATATCTGGAATGTCAGACGATGCCGCAGGTTCTCTTTACCTGGCACGGTGGTGAAACGCTGATGCGTCCGATCAGTTTCTATCGGAAAGCACTGGAGTTGCAACGCAAGTACGGCCACAGACGCCAGATAGACAACTGCATCCAGACAAACGGGACACTGCTGAACGACGACTGGTGTCGTTTCTTCAAAGAGAACAACTTCCTCGTGGGAGTTTCGATAGACGGCCCGCAGGAGTTTCATGACGAATATCGTCGCAACAAGCAGGGACTCCCCTCCTTCTATAAAGTGATGAAGGGAATCGAACTGCTGAAAAAGCATGGCGTGGAATACAACGCAATGGCAGTCGTCAATGACTACAACGTAGATTATCCGCTGGAATTCTATCACTTTTTCAAGGAAATAGATTGCCACTATATCCAATTCACCCCGATTGTAGAACGCCTCGGATTCCATCAGGACGGAACGTTGCTCACCTCGCCGGAACAGCAGGATGCCAACATCAAACTGGCCCCTTTCACGGTCAACGCCGGAAAATGGGGAGATTTCCTCTGTGCGGTCTTCGACGAATGGCTGAAAGAGGATGTCGGTAATTATTATATCCAGCTTTTCGACTCCACACTGGCAAACTGGGTAGGCGAACAACCGGGCGTCTGTACGCTGGCACGCACTTGCGGACATGCCGGTGTGATGGAGTTCAATGGCGACGTATATGCCTGCGACCACTTTGTATTCCCGGAATATAAGTTAGGTAACATCCATACTCAAACGCTTACCGAGATGATGTACAGCCAACGCCAACTGAAGTTCGGAGCAGACAAATATGAAACACTCCCTACCCAATGCAAGGAGTGTGACTACCTGTTTGCCTGCAACGGCGAATGTCCCAAGAACCGTTTTCTCCATACGGCAAACGGTGAACCCGGATTGAACTATCTATGTAGAGGTTACAAGAAATTTTTTAAGCACGTGGCTCCTTACATGGATTTCATGAAAAAAGAATTGTTGGCCGAACGCCCGCCAGCCAACGTCATGCAATGGGCAAAAGAGAATAAACTATAATCGAACATATGAAAATCAACAGACGTGATTTTATCAAAACAGGAGGTATGGTTATGCTTGGATCATTAGCAGTTCCCTCATTCCTGGGAAGTTGTACCGGAAACAAGGTAGATCAGGCTACCGGTATCTCATTCGCTCAGAACCATTTTGGTGTCAGTGAAAGCGACATGAAGAAAGTGTTGGCAGCAGCACTTGAGAAAGGAGGCGACTATGCAGATCTTTTCTTTGAACATTCCTACCGGAACAATATCGGATTGCAAGACGGAGCCGTAAACCGTGCTTCGTCCAATATCGATTTCGGTATGGGAGTACGTGTATTGGCCGGTGATCAGACCGGTTATGCGTATGTGGAAAACGTGACTCTCGACGAGATGCTGAAAGCTGCCCGCACGGCAGCCCGTATCGCAACCGGCTCGGCAGGAAAAGCTCCGGTTGCCCTGACGGAGGAACCGATCCCGAATAATTATTACGGTGTACAAACTCCTTGGGACGAGCTCGCCGTAAATGCAAAGACCCCGTATCTTCAGAAACTGAACGATCAGATTTTTGCGCTTGACAAACGGGTGCACAAAGTGATGGCTTCGTTGGGAGACACGACTTCACACATCTTGTTCTGCAACTCCGAAGGACAGATGTACTACGACTATCGTCCGATGGTGACGCTGGGGGCAGTCTGTATCATGGAGAACAACGGGAAGATCGAAAATTCATATGCATCCCGCGCTTTCCGCATGGGAGCCGAATTCCTGACAGATGATATCATTGCCGAAGTAGCTAAGGAGGCAGTAGAGAAAACCTCCATCCTATTCCAAGCTATCAAGCCTAAAGGAGGCGAAATGCCGGTCGTAATGGGTGCAGGAGGTTCCGGCATCTTGTTGCACGAAGCAATCGGCCATGCTTTCGAAGCTGACTTCAATCGCAAGAATACATCGATCTTCTCCGACCAGCTGAACAAAAAGGTTTGTAACGAGCATATCAATGTGGTGGACGACGGTACGATTCCTTTCAACCGCGGTTCTGTCAATATCGATGATGAAGGTATCGCCGGGCAAAAGACTTATATCGTGAAAGAAGGCATTCTGACCAGCTACCTGCACGACCGTATCAGTGCCAAACATTACGGTATACCTTCAACGGGGAACGGTCGCCGTGAATCATTCCGCCAGATGCCGATCCCGCGTATGCGCGCTACCTATATGGAAGCCGGAAACGTGACGGAAGAAGAAATGATCTCGACGGTGAAGAAAGGTATCTATGCCTCTAGCTTTACCAACGGGCAAGTACAAATCGGTGCGGGCGACTTCACCTTCTTCGTGAAAGACGGTTATCTAATCGAAAATGGTAAACTGACACAGCCGATCAAAGATATCAATATCATCGGTAACGGTCCACGTGCATTGGCCGATATCACGATGGTCGGAAACAATTACAAGATGGATAACGGCACCTGGACATGCGGCAAGGACGGACAATCCTGTCCGGTAACCTGCGGTATGCCGTCAGCCTTAGTTAGTAAACTTACTGTAGGAGGAGAAAATTAAAAAGATTTATGATTTATGATTTATGCGTTGTCTACACACCCATAAATCATAAATCCAAAGTCATAAATCTAAAATCATAAATCATTAGACATGATAACGAACGAAAATAAAAAACTGGCTCAGTGGGCCATGGAATTTGCCCTGAAAAACGGTTGCCAGGCCTCACGTGTAAGTATCTATAATGGATCGAGCAGTTCCTTCGAAATACGTGATATGAAAATGGACCGCTTGCAACAGGCATCGGAAAACAGTTTGGTGATCCATCTGTTTGTGGACGGACGTTTCGGTTCCTTCTCTACAAACCGTCTGGATAAAAAGGAACTGGAAAGTTTTATCCGTAACGGTATCGCTTCCACTCGCTTCCTGGCGGAAGACAAGGCGCGTACGTTACCCGACTCTTCTCTCTATTATAAAGGAGGCGGCGCCGACTTGCAACTGATCGATCCGAAGTTCGACTCAATCCAGCCGGACGACAAAGTGACGCTGGCCATGAACGTCTGCAACGAAATGATGGGAAAAGCCCCCCGTATTATCTCGGTCAATTCATCCTACAGCGATGAAAAGGATTTCAAATATATGGTTGCCAGCAACGGCTTCGAAGGGGAAGCATCCGGTTCTTCTTTCAGCCTAGTTGCCAGCGTAAGCATCAAAGGTGAAGGGGATGCTCGCCCGGAATCCTATTGGTTCGATTCTTCACTTTACTATGATAAGTTAATTAAAGAAGGTCTGGGAACAAAGGCCCTGGAACGTGTAATGCGTAAACTGGGACAGAAAAAGGTCGCTTCCGGCAAGTATCAGATGGTTGTGGACAATATGAATTCCTCCCGTTTGCTTTCTCCGGTAATTGACGCATTATATGGTTCTTCCATCCAGCAGAAAAACTCTTTTTTGTTGGATAAAATCGACCAGAAAGTATTGGGTGACAAACTAACGGTTATCGATGACCCCCACATGGTGGGTACATCCGGTGCCCGATATTTCGATGGCGAAGGTGTAGCGACAAAACGTATGCCTGTGTTTGAAAACGGTATCCTGAAAACCTATTATATCGATACCTATTCAGCCAACAAGATGAATATGAGACAAACGATTGCCTCCCCTTCTATCCTGACCATGCAAATGGGAAATAAGGATACGGATGGTCTGATTGCTTCTGTCGACAGAGGCATTCTGGTGACGGGTTTCAACGGCGGTAACAGCAACAGTACGACCGGTGACTTCTCTTACGGTGTAGAAGGTTTCCTGATCGAAAAAGGCAAACTGACACAACCCATCTCCGAAATGAACGCAACAGGCAACATGATTTCCTTGTGGAGTAATTTAGCCGAAGTCGGCAATGACCCGCGCACATTCTCCAGTTGGCGTGTTCCTTCTCTAATATTTGACGGGGTCGATTTTAGCGGGTTATAAGAAATAATATATATTGTTAAATAGTAGATGGATATAGAAGTGAATCCTAAAAGTTAGACAAAAACATTTAGAATTCACTTCATTATATTTTGTCTATACCAAAAGATAACAGAATAAACAGAGGCATCTTGATCTTCCAACATTTCCTTCTCTTTCTGTTTTTCATATAATTGTTCAACAGATTTGGTGTCCCTCCCAAACATTTGATAAAGGAATCAAATCTGGTATATTTAATAAATGTCAGATACGGAAAATAGGTGTTCACTGAGCGCCTTTAAGGCATGCACTTTATCCTCCGCTTTCATCACCAACGATACGTTACTACTACTACCACCGTATGAAATCATTCGTACGGGAATATCTTTCAACGCATTGATGATGCGTGCCTCAAAACCGACATTTTGCCATTCCAAGTCACCAACAACACAAACAATCACCATATTCTTTTCGACTGTAATCGTTGCGTATTCCCTTAATACACCCACAATCTCGTCTATGTGCTTGTCATTATCAATCGCTACGGAAACTCCGATATCAGAAGTAGTCACCATGTCCACCGGTGTATTGTAATTATAGAATGTATCAAACACGATGCTCAGAAAATGAGGTGTCGGTATCGTATGTAGCGACTTGATCTTGACATATGTGATATTGTCTTTGGCGGCAACAGCTTTGATCGCCTCTTTTTCAGCAGTGTTCGAGATCAATGTACCTGACGCACTTGGTTGCAACGCGTTCAAAAGGCGTACCGGAATGTTCTTTTCCTTGGCAGGTAGGATACAAGCCGGATGCAGTATCTTAGCACCGAAATGCGCCAACTTGGCTGCTTCGTCGAAGTTCAATTGTCTGACAGGAGCGGTATCATTGACAAACCGTGGATCATTATTATGCATTCCGTCAATATCCGTCCATATCTGTATCTCTTCTGCTTGGATAGCCGCTCCGATTAAAGAGGCGGTGTAATCACTTCCTCCCCTTTCCAAGTTGTCAATACTGCCGTAGGCATTCCGGCAAATAAAACCTTGCGTGATATATATTTCAGCCTCCTTGTTTTGCTCCAAAAGAACCTTTAGGTGTTTAGAGATATATTCCATATCCGGTTCATTGTCCACCGTAATCCGCATGAAGTTCAACGCAGGCAATAAAGCAACCTCCACCCCCTGTTCTTCCAGATAACAGGCCATCAGAAAAGTCGATATCAACTCACCCTGCACCAAGATTTCCTTTTCATCGAATACGCTGAAAGGCATATTTGAGAAAGACCAGACATGTTGAAACCGTTCGAGCATGTATTGCATGGCTTTTTCCTTGTAGACATCGCTCCGGTATAATTCTTCTATATGATTGACATAAGCCTGCTCCAAGGAAGAAAGGACCGCATTGGCTTTTTCCGGATCTTTTTTGTGAAAACATTCAGATATCTCCACTAAAGAGTTTGTTGTCCCAGCCATAGCAGAGAGCACTACTATTTTCTGTTCCTGATCGCAAACTATTGACGCAACATTCTTGATCCGCTGGGCAGAACCGACTGAAGTACCACCAAATTTTAATACTTTCATTAGACTATCTGATTTTTGATTTTACTTTTTATACATTAAATCTAACCACGAACGTACTACCTTTACCGACTTCGCTTTCGATATGGATCGTACCACCATGAGCTTCCACAAAGTCCTTGCTGATGGCAAGTCCTAAACCACTACCTTGTACTTTTGTTCCTGGGACACGGAAATAGTGATCAAAAATACTTTCGTGGTAACGCGAATCAATGCCCTTTCCGAAGTCCTTGACATAAATCTCGACGGCTTTGTCGATCTGTCGTGCACCGATGACGATCCTCCCGTTCTCCGATGAATAACGGATGGCGTTCGACAACAGATTGGTCACAACCCAAGCAATCTTCTCGCTGTCAACAAACAACTTGGCAATCTTTTCGGGATATTCCACTTCGATCTGACAGTTAAAACGCTCGGCTTGTACCTGGTTCGCCTTGATGGCATAGTTAATCAGTTCGATCGGTTTGGTAATCTTCGGATTCAAATAGAGCTTACCACTCTCTACCTGTGACATCTTCAACAATTCACTAGTGATCTCCAACAAACGATCGCTATTCTCCTTTATGTTCCTAGAAAGGCTCTCCTGTTCTGTATTTAGCTTTCCTATCCTGTTATCTTCCAGTAATTTCAAGCTCATCATAATAGCTGATATCAGTGTTTTCAGTTCATGGGAAATCGTCGAAATAAAGGTTGTCTTTGCAATATCTTTTTCTTTAAATTCGGTCACGTTCTTCAACAAGATCACATCCCCGACATACTTACTCTCTAGTCCGGTCTGCTTGTTGACGTTGATCGGAATGTATTTTACCTGAAAATAGCTTTCTTTATTGTCTGCGTAAATTTTCAACGGGTCCTTATTGTCATCGGGATGAACTAATTGCCGAATCAAACGGCGGAGCAAATCATTTTTTAACGCCACTTCGGGAGCCGGCCTGCCAATAATGTTTTCCCGCGTCAAATTCAAAACAGTCAAAGCCTCGTCATTAACAAACAAAATCTTCCGTTCCTTACTCAAGCCTATGATAGGTTCTGCTATGCTGTTGATAATTGTTTCTATATATTTTTTTCCCTGCAGGATATCTTCCAGCGAACTGTTCCTGTATTCGGCCAATCGCTCAGCCATCTCGTTAAACAATGTAGCTATTTCCTTGAACTCCGGCTCATTCCCCAAATCGAGCCGCTTACTGTAATTGGCATTGGTGATTTCCTTGATGCCATCCGTCAATTTCCGGATCTGTACGCTGACCGAACGTGGTAAACGAACCAGAAAGAGGAAAGCGATCGTGATACAAGCAATCCCTACCGTCCAGATCCCAAAAAGAGATCTTTTCGCTGTGTGGACAGCCACTTCATTCTTTTCATAAATGGCAGACATATTGACCGCCATAATGGTATAGATCGTCTGGCGTATTTGCCGAATCGATTCATCATCCATGTCATCCAATGCCTTTTCACAGTACGAACTTAACCGGTTGGTCAGTACGTCTTCATCCTTCTCTGTCAGATTGTTTCTCTGAGCCTCCAACCCGGCCTCAAAGTTTTTTCGGGCATTCGGATTTTCCCGAATGGCATCCAATGACTCAAGCATCTGACGGGAATAAAGGAGTGAATTATAATTATCCGCCAGAATATTCTGCGTGTCATCTGATACATTATGAATGTTTTTTATAGCCAATCCCCCTAATAAAGTGATCAAGACAAATAAAAGCCCTATTCCATAAGTCAACTTTGTTTTTATATTCATTTTTATATAAGGATTTTTTAAGCTAATATTATCAAATCAATACCTAATTGAGCTAATTCTTCTAACATGTTCCGATAATGAACCATAGCAAGGATAACGGAAGGGTATTTTAAAGTCGGTCGTCCAATACATAATGTGCTGATTTGTTTTTCTTTACAAGCCTGCACTATCGCATCCGTTATATGTGGGGATTGCACTTGAATAACTTCTCCTCCGAGTTCTGTTGCCAGCTTGAAATGGTTCAGTAAATGTCTTTGGCTTGCCAACGAAATCCGGTCCGAACTTTCCCTAGGGGTTTGTACATACAATACAAAGAACTTGGTGTTATATCGGGTAGCCAACCGCGCGACTTTCCGTATGATCTTACGAGGGGTTTTCTCATTACTGCTGATACAGGCCATAAACCTTTCATGCCGCACGCCAAGATTCTCAGGAATAGTACTTTCCACTTTTTTTTCTACCCGCAAAGCAACCTCTTTCAATGCCAATTCCCTAAGCTGAAGAATATGCTCAGCCTTAAAGAAATTATTCAATGCTGTTTGTATCTTATCAGGTTTGTATATTTTTCCGGCTTTTAACCGAGCCAGCAGTTCGTCAGCAGTAAGGTCTATATTGACTACTTCATCCGCCTGCTCCAGTACGATATCAGGAATACGCTCCTTGACCTCAATGCCAACCACGTCCTGCACCATCTCGTTTAATCCTTCTATATGCTGAATATTAACTGCCGTAATTACACTGATACCGGCATCCAGTATATCCATAACATCCTGCCAACGTTTTTCATTCTTACTGCCTTCGACATTGGTATGAGCCAATTCGTCAACGATAACAACTTCAGGATGAATACTGAGAATTGACTGTAAGTCCATCTCTTCAATCTCTTTTCCTTTATAAAATATTTTACGACGTGGAATGACAGGCAGTCCTTCCACCAATGCCTCTGTCTCGACTCTCCCATGTGTTTCTATATAACCGATCTTGACATCAATACCGCTTTCCAGTAATTGGTGGGCATCTGATAGCATCCGATACGATTTACCTACACCGGCAATCATGCCGATGTAGATTTTAAAATTGCCACGACGAGACTTTTTCAACAAATCCAAAAAATGTTGTACACTTTGTTCTCGGTCCATGCGTATACTATATCAAGGTCTTAAAGAAATTCCCAAGACAAGATGAGCATCCTCCATACGAGGGTTCCAAATTGCCTGTATAAAAATGGGTAATGAGAAAGAATTCGTGATTTTGATATCTTTCATTGCTTTCAATGCAACGTTCGTTACAGCAAATCCACTATTTACATCACCTCCATACGTAGTTACTCCCGCATCGTATGGAAGAACACCACAAGTTGCATTCAGATCAACTCCCTTCACTGTGAACGGGAAGTTCAACTCTACATAAGAAGAATAGTTTTGGTTTCCATTTTCATCTTTATCTTGACCGGCAAACATGAAATTCCAAGTGATAGACAGCGGGAACTTCTCAATAGGTAAAGTGTAAGCCAAACCTGCTTCAAAATGGTGAGCTGTTTCGTGGCTCTTGAAGTTAAAGTAGTCACCGGCACCTTGTCCTGCCCACCATAAGCTAGCGACAGACAATGTAGGACCTGCCGATCCGAATGTATAAGCAGCCGTCAAATCTATTTCTTTAGCCGCAGCTGCTGACGTGGAATTGGCACCCTGGAAATCAGTAGCCCCCCAAGCTGTCAAAGAGAAATTACCTACGCCTAAAGATAATGTTGGTTGAAAGCTGGCACCAGTCTGGTAAAAACCACGCCAAATATAAGAACTTACCAAATCTCCCTGTACGGAAAAATTTACCTTACCATCCTCTTCTTGTGCATTAGCCAACGTAGAAGATGCCATTGAGAATGCAACCGCCAAAACAGTTACTTTTTTTACAAATGATTTCATAACCTTAAATCTAATTTATCTATTAAATAACTGTTATTTGTTTTCAGCAGCTTTATCAAGCGCAACGTTTAATTTCAACACGTTTACTTTTTCTGTACCGAACATGCCCAATAAAGGTTTCTCAACATGTGAGTTCACGATTGTTATCACCTTTTCTTCCGACCAACCACGAGCGTCCGCTACACGTTTAGCCTGTACATAAGCGGCTTTCGGTGAGATATGTGGATCCAAACCGGAGCTACTGGCCGTGATGATTTCAGCCGGAACTTTTTCACGGGTTAGGTAAGGATGATGGACCAAAAATGTATCAATACGTTCTTCCAACAAGGCCAAATGTTCTTCATTGGAAGGTCCCTTGTTACTACCTGCCGAACTGGATGCATCGTAACCGTCACCGGCATGGGAAGGACGGCCCCAGAAATAAATATCTTGTGTAAAATTCTGACCAACATTGGCAGCCCCCACTACTTTTCCATTCAATGTAACCAGTTCAGCATTGCCCTTATTCGGTCCTGCCACTTGGGCAAACAACCACAAAACGAAGATGTAGAAAACACTGAAGAACAAACAAAACGCAATTGTCAGTCTTAATGATTTAAAAAGATTTGATATCATAATGAATTATTATTTTATTTTCTTAACCTTCCTCCTATCTTCATACAGAGGGAGGAAGGTTTTTAATATTGATTTTACTTTTACATGAATAAACCTACAATCATATCTATCAACTTAATACCAATGAACGGGACAATCACACCGCCCAAACCGTAAATCAGCAAGTTGCGACGAAGCAATGCAGAAGCACCAATCGGTTTATAAGCTACACCGCGTAACGCCAGTGGGATCAGAATCGGGATAATGATTGCATTGAAGATGATCGCACTCAGGATCGCTGATTCCGGGCTATGCAAGTGCATAATGTTCATTGGGGCCAATGCAGGGATTGTAACCATGAATAGAGCCGGAACAATCGCGAAATACTTAGCCACGTCGTTAGCTATACTGAAAGTAGTCAGCGTTCCGCGAGTCATCAGCAACTGTTTACCAATTTCGACAATCTCGATCAGTTTCGTTGGATCATTATCCAAATCAACCATATTACCAGCTTCCTTGGCAGCCTGTGTACCACTATTCATTGCCACACCAACATTTGCTTGAGCCAAAGCCGGAGCATCATTCGTTCCGTCACCCATCATAGCGACCAGCTTACCGTTTTCCTGCTCCTTACGGATATAGTTCATCTTGTCTTCCGGTTTGGCCTCAGCGATATAATCGTCTACACCTGCTTTTTCTGCGATATATTTTGCGGTCAATGGGTTATCACCAGTTACCATTACCGTCTTCACACCCATCTTACGCAGACGCTCGAAACGTTCCTGGATACCCGGTTTGATAATATCCTGTAATTCAATCACACCGATAATGAAGTCGTCCTGTGAAACAACCAGTGGAGTACCACCGTTGCTCGTGATCTTCTGAACTAAATCGGCAACCTCTTTCGGGTATTTGTTACCTGCAGCCTCACTCATCTTACGGATGGCTTCGAAAGCGCCTTTACGGATACGAGTACCATTTGCCAAATCTACACCTGAACATTTTGTCTCAGCCGTAAATTTGATCATTTTCGATCCGGATGTATTCAGATCATGTACACGTACACCTTTTTCACGTCCCAGTTCTACGATTGACTTACCTTCAGGCGTATCGTCAGAAAGAGAGGACAGCAAACAAGCCTGTGCAAAAGAGTGTTCATCAATGCCAGATACTGGATAGAACTGGGTTGCTTTGCGATTACCAATCGTGATTGTACCGGTCTTGTCGAGTAGTAAAGTATCAATATCACCAGCCGTTTCAACCGCCTTACCGGATTTGGTGATTACATTAGCAGACAACGCACGATCCATACCTGCAATACCGATAGCTGACAACAAACCACCAATCGTAGTCGGAATCAAACAAACAAACAAAGAGATAAAGGCAGCGATCGTAATCGTCGTGTTAGAATAATCAGCAAACGGTTTCAAAGTACCGCAAACAACAACGAATACCAGTGTAAAACCTGCCAGTAGGATTGTCAAGGCAATTTCGTTCGGAGTCTTTTGGCGTGAAGCACCTTCTACCAAAGCAATCATCTTGTCCAAGAAACTTTCACCCGGTTCAGTTGTGACTTTTACTCTAATCTGATCTGACAATACTTTCGTACCACCAGTAACCGAACTCTTGTCACCGCCTGCTTCACGGATCACCGGAGCAGATTCACCCGTAATGGCGCTTTCGTCGATAGAAGCCAGGCCTTCGATGATCTCACCATCGGAAGGAATCGTATCGCCGGCTTCACAAATAAAGATGTCGCCTTTCTTCAACTGAGAAGAACTGACAGTCTCGATCTTATTACCGACACACAAACGAGCCGGAGTCTCTTCACGAGTCTTACGCAAACTGTCGGCCTGTGCTTTACCACGTGCTTCTGCAATCGCCTCTGCGAAATTTGCGAAAAGCAGCGTTGCGAACAATACAATAAATACTAACATGTTGTAACCGAAAGATCCTTGCGTCGTATCGCCTGTGGCTACTGCCCATATAGTAACGAACAACATGACGAATGTCACCACCTCTACGATAAACATGATCGGGTTACGGAACATCACCCGCGGATTTAACTTAACGAATGATTGCTTCAAACTTTCTATAACGAGCTCCTTTGGAAATAAAGAAGCAGCTTTGTTATTTCTCATCTTCTTAATCTGTCAATTAGTAAATACTAAAATATTCAGCGATCGGGCCTAATGTTTGTGCAGGGAAGAATGACAATGCGGCTACGATCACGATTACGCAGAATGTCATCACACCGAATGTAACGGTATCGGTCTTCAATGTACCCGCACTTTCTGGAGTATATTTCTTGTTTGCCAATAGACCTGCGATAGCAACCTGTCCGACAATTGGTAAATAACGTGAAATGATCAACGCCAAACCGCAAGTATAGTTCCAAAAATAGGTGTTGTCACCTAATCCTTCGAAACCGGAACCGTTGTTAGCGGAAGAAGAGGTATATTCATATAGCATTTCACTGAAACCATGGAAACCGGGGTTGTTTAACCAACCGCCTTCACTCTCAACAAAGCCCGGACAATATACCCACACATAGCTGGAAATTGCGGTAAAGATCAAGATAACGAACGGGTGAGCTAATGATACGATCGTAGCGATCTTCATTTCCCGAGCCTCAACCTTCTTACCAAGAAATTCCGGTGTACGTCCGACCATCAAACCGCTGATGAATACGGCAATGATCAGGAATGCATAGTAGTTCATGAAACCTACACCGACACCACCGAACCATGTATTGATCTGCATGTTCAACATCTCGACCATACCGGAAAGAGGCATTGTACTGTCGTGCATACCGTTAACGGAGCCATTAGAAGTGACAGTCGTAGTCACAGACCACAAAGCGGTTGCACCCGGACCCAGACGGGTTTCCTTACCTTCCATAGCACCGCAAGACTGGTCAATACCCATCTCGTCAATTTTCGGATTACCTGCCATCTCATAGTGAACGTTACAGAATACTCCCAAAAGATAAGCAAACAGCATCACGCCGTAGATCACATAACCTAACTTTTTACGTTTCAAATAAAATCCCAAAGCAAATACCAATGCCATTGGAATGATTAGAATAGACCAGCATTCTATAATATTGGTCAGATAAGTCGGGTTTTCCAAAGGGTGAGAAGAGTTTACTCCGAAATAACCACCACCATTCGTACCTAACTGTTTAATCGGAACAATTGCAGCTGTAGGTCCTTGTGAAACAGTTTGTTCAGATCCTTCCAATGTCGGGATTGTCATTTTAGACTCGAAGCCCATTGGTGTACCCTCCAGGATCAAAATAAAACCTACGATCAGAGACATCGGGAAAAGGATACGTGTACAGCTGATCACTAAATAGTGCCAGAAGTTACCGATTGTTTTAGTTGTTTTGGCTGCCATCGATTTCATAATACCAGCCATGGCTGCCATACCTGTCGCAGCAGTGATGAACTGGAACAACATGATGACGAACAACTGGGTAAAATAAGTCAAACCGCTTTCTCCGCTATAGTGCTGCAAGTTACAGTTAACCATAAAACTAATACACGTATTGAACGCCAAGTCCGGACTTTGTCCGCTATTTCCATCGGGGTTCAAAGGAAGATATCCTTGCGATACCAACAGGATCATACCCCAGAAGAACCAAAATACGTTTATAATAAGCAGAGATTTCAGGAATACCTTCCAATCCATCTCTTCGTTGGGGTTGATACCCGCCAGTTTGTAAATAAATCTTTCAATCGGAGCCATGAAACGCATACAATCATTTCCCTCCTTGTACACCTTGGCGATATGCTTTCCTAATGGATAGCTGATAACTATCAGCAGCAATATCTGCAATGCTACACCTAAAATTTCTGTGTTCATCTTTTTACTTTAAAAACTAATTACCACTAAAACTTTTCGGGCTTAATCAGGACATACATCAAATACCCGAAAATCACTACACAAAGTATAAACAGTGCTAAAAACATAATTTAATTCTCCTTTCTCATATTAAATTTTCTCAAACCAGTCCACACACTTGAAGAAAAACCAATAGCATGCTACACCGGTAGCACACAAGAACAAAAACGATAACGTATCTTCCATACTTCTTTTTATTAAATTGTTAATACCATTTATTTTTTCGTTTTCTTATATGCTAAAGTCGTGCCAAAAGTTTTAATTCATGCGTAATTATCTATTTATTAGACATATAGTCAAAATCATTCTTGTTATGCAACATACTAAATCCTTTTCAAAATGAAAAAAATATTTCCATTTTAGGATAATCGCATATTGTTTGCCTTACCAGTCTTTAAAAGAGTTATTTTCACATTTCAGGCTTCTGGAGTCTTTTCCTTTTGATATAAAGTCTGTAATTAAAAGGTACTTGAAAAAACGAGAAAGACTGATCCTCCAGGAATAATATGCCGACATTTTCCTGAACGGGTAGGTATCCGTTCGCCATCCGATGCCTACTTGTTTCCTATCGGGTAAACATCCGTTTTTCCCTCCTCAGCCATGACCTTTGAAAAATAAAATACCTATGAGAAACCAGAAAGATGATATGAAAGAGTTAGTATGGAGGATATTGGTTTTGCTTTTTCATTTTGAAAAGGTACATAGAAAGACAAGCTTCCTAAACAGGCAGCCTGTCAGGTATACAAGAACAAAGTGCTTCACATTATAGTCCATAGGTTTCCATCTTCCTATAAAGCGTGGTTAACCCTATCCCTAGAAGACGAGCAGCTTCAGGTTTGTATCCGTTGGTATGTTGGAGGACTTTCTGAATGTGGTGCTTTTCAACGCTGGCTAGGTCCAATCCAATATTATTCCCCGTATTTTCAGATAATTCCAGCATCTGCAACGGCAGAGATTGATAGTCCAGTATTTCCCCCTCCGTAACAACTAAACATCTTTTTACCGTATTCTTTAACTCCCTGACATTTCCTTTCCATGGGTATCGTTTTATGGCTACCATGTATTTTTCTGATATCAGAAGCTTTTCCCTCCTTATTTTTTTGAAAAAGAAGATACGAATTCTCTTACAAAAAAATATCTTCCCGCCATTCCCATAATGGAGGAAGATGGATATGGAAAGAAGATAAACGGTTAAATAAATCTTCTCTAAAATTTCCATTAACTATTTCTTGTTCCAAATCGCGATTTGTTGCTACTATAACTCGGACATCGACATGTATTAGAGTAAGTACTACCAATTTTCATAAATTGCCCGGTCTCAAGAACACGCAGCAACCGGGTCTGCAAAGAAATATCCATTTCTCCTATCTCATCTAAAAATATAGTACCACCATTTGCTTCCTCAAAAAGTCCTTTTGTTTCCGTAATTGCCCCGGCAAAAAAACCTGCCGTGTGTCCGAATATTTCACTTTCGAGTAAATCTTTACTGAAAGAAGAACAATTTATAGCGACAAAAGTCTACCCACTTCGCTGGCTATCATTATGGATCAGACGTGCGAAAACATATTTTCTTGTTCCGGTTTCACCTGTCTGCAATACAGACGCATCCGTTTTTGCCACTTTTTGGGCTAATGAAACGGCCTCTAATATTGCCGGAGATTTACCGATTATTTTTTTAAGTGTGATTGTTTTTCGGTAGTTATATCTACAATAAATGCTTCGGATGCTTTCTCCATCTCTTTTGCGATAAGAGAAAAGATCCTGTTATTGTCATCACCTTTTACCAAGTAATCAAAGGCACTGCTTTTTATCGCCGAGACACTGTCTTCAATCTTTCCATGAGCAGTTAAAAGAATAATCTCCGCCGAGGGAGATATGTTTTTCATCCGGTCTATAAGTTCGATGCCATTACCATCCGGCAAACAGACATCGCGAAGAACAACCTCCGGGGTATTAACCTGTAATTATCTTAAACCAGCTTTACAAGTTGCCGCTCGATATACCTCATAACCTTCTAGCTCAAGAATACGGGACAATAATGCCAGCATCTGTTTTTCGTCATCGATGATTAAGATTTTTCCCATATAATTTTTATGATCATTTTAAATTTCGCCAAAATCCTTGGATATCTGTCCAGCGCAGACAGGTTTCCAACAATCGAAATTTCTCTTTTTAGCTAAAACCGTGTTATTGATTATAGGCAATTCGCAATTCTCTTTGATATATAAAACAGCACATCCCCGAGCTGTTGTTGCCAATTGTTTTCTTAATGTATTCCAAGCATCTGCATCAGAAATAAAATATTGTGATTCGGTTGACTCCGTTTCATATTCCAGCTTGTATTCATTCAGTACCAATTCATTTTTTAGGTTTGCCTTCTTTTTGGGATAACACAAATAGGCGATCCCTGTCAAAAGAGTGATTCCGGCAAAAGTATTCAGCAGATATTCATAATAATCTTTTTCAAAGAAATAGAATTCATTGATACTACTATATATATATACGCCAACCACCAACAGTAATACTATCGTTATCCGTTGCTTAAAAAAATTCATCCGCATATTCTTTCCCATTTGTATCCTGTTTTTTAGAACCAAGTCTTTAAAATGAGCCATGAATAAATTATATCCACGGCTCAAAAAGAAAAAAACATTGGAAATCTTTACAGAATGAATGGAGAAAAAGATTTTGGTACACATAAAACAATTTTAATTGCAATAATATATAACATGAAACTTATGTCCATTTATGGGCGACCAAGTATTTCTTGCGAGGCCACCATTTTTCAATCCTATTTTTCAGAATGAAAAAATACCCCAAAACGCCAATCCAGCTTGTTACTAGTAACAGAATGATAATCCTGTTTTTGATCCTTTGAGGAACATCTTTTTTTATTAAATTGCTGATTGCCCATACAGAGGCAAGCGAGCCTAACTGATAAATAAAAAATACCATTTTATTTCTTTGTCGTTTTACATTGTTTCTTATAGCTGACAACCGAATATGAATATTAATGATATTTTCTTCGGAAATCTAACTAATAAGGGTAATGCCAAAATCAGACCAATTAAACGACAACAAACATAAAACACTATATATCAACCGATTTTAAAATATTAATTCTAAATTGAAAGTTTTAGAAAGCATACCAAAACGAAAAAGTTTTTTTCATTCTGGTATGCTTTCTCTATTTTTGGAAAGACAAGACACCCGATTAAAATCTCGTGAATTAACAAGAAAGAAATTTTCTTGCTCAATTCTTTGTTCATCAAAAATTTTCATTTTGGGAAAATATTTTCATTTGGAAAAATGTATCTCAGGCTTATTCTTTAGTAAATATCTAGCTATCAAATAAACATAAATCAACATGAATCTTGCCCTATTTTAATATATATTATATCAAATATGAGATTATTTATCGTTTCGAATAGATTGCCTGTAAAAATTACATGTTCCTCCGATGGAAAATTCGTTTTTTCACGGAGCGAAGGGGGGGCTACAGGTTTGAAGTCATTGGACGTTGATTGTGAAAACATTGGATCGGTTGGCCTGGCGTCTGCGTGGAACAAAAGACGGAAAAAGATGACATTTGCTGTCAATTGGAAAAAAATAATTATCATCCGGTATTCTTATCCGACGAACAGTATAAAAATTACTACGTAAGGATATAGCAACAGTACCCTATGGCCCCTCTGTCATTACTTTTTTGCATATACGTTATATAAAAAAACTTTTGGGAATCATATAGGGAAGTCAATGCTGTTTTTTGTGAAGAGATATCTCGAATAGTTGAGCCTAATGATTGAGTTTGGATACAGGACTATCAGTTAATGCTGTTGCCAGGCATGCTCCGTGAGAAGTTTCCCAACCTTCATATCGGGTATTTCCAACATATTCCGTTTCCTTCACATGAACTTTTCCGGATTCTGCCCGAAAGGGTCGAGATCCAGAATGGACTTTTGAGAGCTGACTTTGTCGCTTTCCACATTCACGATTATATACGTCATTTCATCAGTGCGACAGAACGCGTCCTTCATAAGAATTTCAATCTGGATGAAGTTCAAATGAATGATCGTGTAACCCGTGTGGATGCATTACCGATGGGGATAAACTATGATCTTTATCACAATGTGATAGCTGATGACAAAGTCCACCACGCAATACACAGTTAAAGCTATACTGATAGACAAAATGGTAGCCAACAGTTATAATCCTAATATTGTGGCACCACCGGAAATGAAATTATTGGAACTTTCCATTTGGGAAGATGGTTATACCATGCGTTTGTTATCACATTGAAGAAAAAGATCTATATGAAATTGTAGACAGCTATCATCGTTATATGGTAATGAAAACGTCACAACGCATTTATGATCGAGAAAAAGGTTTACTTCCTGTTGTGGTAATCAATAAAGATAAATGCTATTGCAATACTATGGAACGACAACGATTTACATAAATCCGAAAAATGATAATCAATATTATTTAGATTTTCTAAAAAGCTATTTTTTGAATGTATTGATTATCAACTATAATCTGCTATAATATATATGTTTTTCCGAATGAAAAGCAAATAAAAACACAATCAATACTTGCACAATAAAAAATTAATCACTATCTTTGCATTACAGAAGTAACACACAGAATGATTCGCTAGCTCAGCAGGTAGAGCACATCCCTTTTAAGGATGGGGTCCTGGGTTCGAACCCCAGGCGGATCACTGAAAACAAAAGAAAAATCAAGCAAATCCCTGATAATCAATCATTATCAGGGATTTTTATTTTCTCCAAATACTGCATTTCACCGCAAAAAACAGTGATGATCACAGGTGAAATAGGTGGACTTGACATCTACCTGAAAAAGTCCACCGAATTAGATCATATTTCATTGATTTTCCGAATTTTGCGTGGTTCGAAACCGACTCATAAAAATTAATTTTGTAACATCATTTTTTTGAGTATGGCTATGCAGAGAAACTACTTTACGATTCTTTTCCTCATCAAGAAGTCTAAACTCCTAAAAAACGGAGAGGCACCCATTTGTATGCGTATAACGGTTAACGGGCAACGGGCCGAGATACAGATTAAAAGAAGCGTGGACATTTCCAAGTGGAATTCTCAAAAGGAATGTGCCATAGGTAAGGAAAGGAAATCTATGGAATTGAACCATTATCTGGATACGGTCCGTATGAAAGTTTTACAGATCCACAGGGAACTGGAGCAGGACGGGAAGCCGATCACGGCCGATGTCTTAAAAAGACGTTATTACGGGGAGGGAGACTCTCCGAAGATGCTGCTGGAGGTTTTCCAGGAACATAACCGAAAGTACAGGGAGTTGATGGGCAAGGTTTATGTCGCCGGGACTGTCCTGCGCTATGAACGGACCGCGAGGTATCTGGGTGAACTGCTGCAAAAGGAATACAGGATGAACGATATACCTTTGAAAGAGATAAACCATGAGTTCATCGCCCGGTTTGAGCACTATGTAAAAACAGAAAAATCATGTGCCCAGAATGCCACGGTAAAATATCTGAAAAACTTCAAGAAGATAATAAAAGTGGCGCTTGTGAACAAATGGATAACGGACGATCCTTTTCTGGAGATTCATTTTAAACAAACAAAAACGAACCGGGCGTTCCTTACGGAAGAGGAATTGAACATACTTCTGAAAAAGGAATTCACCATTCCCCGCCTGCAAACGGTCAGGGACATATTCGTGTTTTGTGCGCTGACCGGGCTGGCCTTTACCGATGTACAGCACTTGCGATATGAACACATAATAAAGGATGTCAATGGCGAGTACTGGATAAGAAAAGCCCGGGAAAAGACGGACAACATGTGTGACATTCCACTGTTGGACATTCCACGGATGATTTTGGAGAAGTACAAGACACATCCGGAATGCCTGAAAAAAGGAGTGGTCTTGCCGGTACCCAGTAACCAGCGGATGAACAGTTATTTGAAAGAGATCGCTGACATATGCGGTATCAATAAACCACTGAGCACGCATGTGGCAAAACATTGTACATTCTCTATATAGTTGAATATTAAACAATTATACTCTACTTATCACTAAGTAGGTAACGATTTAGAAACGAGCAAATTACAATATTCTGTTTTCCTTTGCACCAGTCAAAGAACGATTCTTTCAATGCAAATATACACTTTATTGTCTAAAAAAACAATCATTTTCTATTTTTAATTGACTTACAATCAACCTTAAAGAGAGTATCTGATTTCACTTCCTCCTTTTGGAAGAATGCTGGCCCGCTCATATAATCCGGTATTTTTTTAATTTCTCGTACAAGGAGGTCCGGCTGATACCGAGCATCCTGGCCGTACGGGCACGGTTGCCCTCTGCCTCTTCAAGGGTCTTGAGAAGCAGCCGTTTTTCTTTCTCCTCTTCTGAGAGAGAAGCGGTTTCCTCCCGTCCAACAGTGAGGTCCAGATTCAGCCCCTCCAGTGAGATCCATCCGTCTGCAGAGAGCAGGACAGCACGTTGGATGCAGTTTTTCAGTTCGCGTATGTTGCCGGGCCAGGGATATTTTTGTAATGAAACCGCAGCCAGACTGTTGAAACCGCGTATGGGCTTACGGTGCTTTTCAGAAAAATGCCTCATAAAGAACTCCGCTAACGGAAGTATGTCCTCCCCGCATTCCGAGAGAGGGGGGACATTGATGGTGAACTCGTTCAGGCGATGGAACAGGTCCTCCCGGAAACGCCCTTCGGATATCGCCCTCTCCAGGTTTTCATTCGTGGCGGCTACCAGACGGACATCAAAGGCGTATTCCCGGGTAGAGCCGACGGGCTTGTAGCGTCTTTCCTGTAGGGCACGCAACAGGAGTATCTGTGTCTCGGGGGAAAGGTTGCCGATCTCATCCAAGAACAGCGTACCCCTATCAGCCGTCTGGAACAGTCCGCACCTGTCACCGTAGGCTCCGGTGAACGTCCCCTTGCGGTGCCCAAAAAATTCAGATTTGGCAAGATCGCCGGTAATGGTTCCGCAGTCCACCGGGACAAAAGGCTTGTTCCTACGGTGGCTTTGTTCATGCAGTTCGCGGGCGATATGCTCCTTTCCCGTACCGGAGGCTCCTCGAATGAGCACGGAAATGTCGGAACGTGCCACCAGCCCCACTAACCGGTACATTTCCCGCTCTTTGGCACTCTCCCCGCGGTAGAACTCACTCCCGTCATTCCGAGAACGGCTGAATATCTTTCCGATAGCTTCCAGCAACTTGTCCGGCTGGACGGGCTTGCACAGGTAGTTGGCCGCCCCCAGCTGCATGGCTTCCACCGCGTTCTCCACCTGCCCGTAGTTGGTCATGATAAGGAACGGGGTGGCGTAGAACCTCTCGTTCATCCATTCCAGCAGGGAGGTGCTGTTCCCGTCCGGCAGGCGGAGATCTGCAAGGACAAGGTCGAATTCCCTTGCGGAAAGGGCCTTGCGGGCAGCTGACAGCGTCGTAGCATGTTCGGTCGCCATCCCCTTCTTCTTCAGCCAGTTGCCGATGCTGCGGCTAAAAATCACGTCATCTTCCAAAATAAGTATCGTTTTCATTCCTGTCTCTCTTTCCGCATCAGTTCCGCATAGGATATCAGTTCCCTGACGGCACCGATTATTTTTTCTATTTTCACATATTCCTCATCCTCCCATTGGCCCGCGTCGGATTTGACCAGCACTCTCAGAACCGCCACCGGATAGTCCAGACGTACCGTCTCCCACAACGGCAGGTTCCTGTGGAGGATGGAAATGATTTCCCGGCTGTCCTTTTCTTTCACGGCGGCTGACAGCCTGTCAATGTCCTTGCGGCTCTCACTGACAAACAGCCCCAGCATTTCCTGCCGGTTGTCCTCTCCGGCAAGCAGGAGGGAGAAGTCCGGCCTCCACTCTTTCCCATTCCCTTTTATGCCCCCATGATGGCGGTTACCAGCCTTTCTGCAGAGAAAGGCTTATGGATACATCCGGCGAAACCTGCGGAGAGATATTCCTCTTCCCTACCGGAATGTGCCGTGACGGCTATGGCCGGAATCTCCCTCGCCCGGGGGATGTTCGAGTCCCTCAGCAATTCAAGGACCGAGAAGCCGTCCGCACCGGGCATTTGTATGTCGGTCAGCAGAAGATCATACTCCTGCCTTTTCAGGCAGTCCATCAGTTCCCGGACATCCGTGCAGCAGTCACAGTGAATCCGGCTGCGAGAGAGCATCTCCCGGGTGATCTCCAGCTGGATGCGGTCGTCATCCATGACCAGCACACGGATGCCGCCGGGCGGTTCACAGGCCGGAAACACCTTCTCTTCCAGAGGGGCGGACTGTCCGGCCGATGGCACGGGAAGGAAAACGGAGAAGCGGCTGCCTTCACCGGGGACGCTCTTTACCTCCACACGGCCCCGCATTTCAGACACGAGCCGGGCCGTGATCGCCAGCCCCAGTCCGAACCCTGGAATGCCACGCGCGTTGTCCAGCCTTTCGAACGCCCCGAATATCCGTTCTTTCTCTTCTGCACTTATTCCCACGCCGGTATCCCGGACAGAGATGCAAAGTTCCCCATACAGGTATTCCGCCTCAAGGCGCACCTCCCCGTGGGGCGTAAACTTCAGGGCGTTGGACAGCAGGTTGTCGGCTATTTGCCGGATATGCGAGCCGTCACAGCAGACGATGGTGTCCAGACCGGAGAAGGATACGGTGAACATTAGGTTCTTCTGCCTGGCGGCAAGCCGATGGCCGTCCGCTATTTCCTCGAACAGGACTTTCAGGCTGAAGAGCGTGTCATTGGAACGGACCCCGCCTTCATCCATCCGGTGGTATTCCATCAGCGTGTTTACCAGGCCGAGCATGTAATCGGACGAGTGCAGGATGTTGTCCAGATAGCCGGTCCTGCGGCTGACGTCGCTTTCCGAGGGCAACAGCTCCGCGCAGCCTTTGACGGCCGCCAGCGGGGCGCGCAGGTCGTGGGCCACCGAGGCCATCAATTCCTTGCGTGAGCGGAGCAGTTCCCGATTCCTCCTGTCGGACTGTTCAAGCTCCCTTTCGTACCGGAGACGACGGTTCAGATCCCGGTGGATGATGGTATACAGCATGATCGCCAGCAGGGAGACGGACAGGGCGAGGCCGACTATCATATAGTAGGAGTTGTCACGTTCAAGGACAAAGGCCTTGTAGCGTGCGGTAAAACGCTCGTTGTTCTCCCGCTCAAATTCGGAGACCATATTGTTCATCCTCCCGTTCAGCTCCACACTGCCGGTGTACAGGCTGTCCATCTGTGCCAGTAGCCGGGCCTGCCTTTCGGCCTGTTCCAGGGCGACCCTCTCATTCAGGGAGCGGAGCATGCGTGTTGTCGTCCCGGTTGGAGGGGTGGCGGATAATGACTGCCGTTTACGTTCGGTCTCTTCCCTCTGTTGCAGGTAAGCGGATTTGTTTTCTTTTCTACGGAAGATATCCCAAATGCTTCTTTTCTTTTTGGGAGTATCTCTCTCACCGGTTCCCGGAGAAACCGTATTTTCCTTTTGCCGCGCAGCCTGTTTCCGGGCTGTCGATACAATGGCCGGGATGCTTTCCTGCACAATGTCACCTATACCTTGCAGCTCATTGAAGGTATGCATCGCCTTGGCAAGAAGGAGTTCCTTGTTCCAAAGAAGGAGACATAACGAATCGATATGGCTTTTCTGTAACGGGGTATGGACATATTCCTTCAGAAGCTGCAGGCTGTCACAAACCCCACGGCGTTTGCGGCTGTATTCCCTCAGGTCGTCATCATTCCATATGACGGCAATCTCGGCATGGGTGGAGAGGTCCAATAGACCGATGTAGCTCTTTTCAGCCAGGCGGTGTATCGCCACCAGCTCCTTCTCCTCCTTGCGCAGCGTGTGTCTTTGCATCTGCTCCTGACGGAACTGATAGACGATGAATGCCAACAGCAGGCCAAGACGGCATAACCGAAAGATATTTTTAATTTTAACCACATGATAGCACTAATTATGAATCTTACTCACGAGTAGAATACTCGTTTCATATAATATCCATATCGGAAGACTCACGAGCGAAAGCGTAAATACATCTGAAGTCGGCGTAATAATAGCTGCCACCACAAGAATAACCACGATGGCGTGTTTGCGGTATTTGCGCATAAAATCGGCCGACAGGAATCCCAGTTTGGCGAACAGCCACGATAGAATTGGTATCTCAAAAACAAGCCCCATTGCCAACGACATGGTCATCAGCGTGGAAATGTAGGATTGCAAGGCAATCATGTTTTCCACTTCACCGCTGACCTGATAGGTTCCCAAGAAACGGAACGTCAGCGGGAAAATCAGAAAGTAGCTGACCGCCACACCCAAGGCGAACATAGCATAGCCGCCTCCGACCACCTGCACCACATATTTCCGCTCATTAACATATAAAGCAGGCGATACGAAGCGAAACAACTGGTAGAGGATGTATGGCGATGCACAGAGAACACCTGCACATAGTGCGGCTTTCATGTGGATGATGAACTGCCCAGCCAGTCCCGTGTTGATGAGCTTCACGAGAAAATCCGGCGCACCGGATTCCGTCACCAGACCGCCGAGCGAATAGAGCAGGCGGTAGGTAATGAAGTCTGCATCTTTGGGCGCGAGGATGACTGCGAACAGCTCTTCTTTGAAGCAGAATGCTGCCACGCCGAACACGACGGCCACGAGCAGGCTCTTAACGATAGCCGCCCGCAGCACGTCGAGATGTTCCCAGAAAGATTGTTTGTCCGTATCAGCCGCCATCCGCTTATTCTTTTTTCACCGGTTCCTCCTCGATCTCTTTCTCCATATTGTTCATCCCTTCCTTGAACGAACGTACTCCCTTGCCGAGACCTTTCATCAGTTCGGGAATCTTCTTGCCACCGAAGAACAGCAGCACGACCAATGCGATCAGTAGCATTTCCTGCATACCCAGACCGCCGATAAATAAGGGCGTTATCATATTGGTTTTGTTTTAATTCGATATATCTGCTCTATAACCAACGTATTGCATCGTTACATGAATCCGTAGCATGACTACCCGAAACATTTACGTCCTAATTCGTAAGCCTGTCGACTGTATTCCGTGTCATTCACCGCACCCGTCGGCCACATTCCCTCCGCCACGACCGTTCCACAGTCTTTCCATCCTAAATACCGGAGCAGCGTATGGTAATGCGAGAGCATCGGCTCGGCTTCTTCCGCAGCTGTATCAGCGTATGCCATCAGCAAGGCCGACCGTTTCTCGCTTCCCTTGACCTGCCCGTTGAGCGCATAGAAGCGGTCTATCACGGCTTTGAGCTGCGAAGAGAATCCGAAGTAATACATTGGCGTGGCGAATACCACCATATCGGCGGTCACAAGGTGCGGACGAAGCTGCCCGAAATCGTCGTTGAATATACACTGACCGTTCATTCCGCAACGGTTGCAGGCGATGCAGGAAGAAACCTTGCGCTGGGCGCAATCGAAATGGTACACCTCGTGTCCGGCTTCTTCCGCACCCTTGATGAATTGTCCGGCCAAATGATTGGTATTCCCGTTCCGGCGCGGACTTCCTGTCAATACTACTATTTTCATTTTCTTATCCGTTTTATCGTTCAACAATTCGGCTGCCTTCGCTATCCCGACTCCGGAAAGCAGGGTTGCTCCGGCTGCTGCACCGACAGTCTTTATGAATTTTCTTCTGTCCGTATCAGTTCAACTTTTTTCATTTAACCACTTTGATAGATGGTCTGCCACTTCTGATATTATTCAAGTCAGGCAACAGGAAATGCGTGTGACGCATAGTTCTGTTTCCGCCAACTGATACCCCGATACGATTTATCGGTTACCACGGGAAATTATCCGGGTCGTTCTGTTCATACGCACGTTGGTTGCGGTTCAGACCGGTAATAATCTCCATTTCGGAAGGCGAAAGCTCGAAGTCGAAGATACGGATATTCTCGTCCGTGTACGCATCGTTGTCGCAGCGGGGAATGGTGACCAGCCCGCGCTGCATGTGCCAACGCAGGATGACCTGTGCGGCAGATTTACCGTGCCGGGCGGCAATCTCGCCGATTGCAGGGTCATCGAGCACGCCGGTAACGCCCTGTCCCAACGGTCCCCATGCTTCCACCTGAATACCCTTGCGGAACGTATAGCCCACGACATCGTGCTGGGTCATGTACGGCTCGATCTCGATTTGATTGACGACGGGACGTATGCGTGCATACTCCAGCAACTCGTCGAGATGGTGCGGGTTGAAGTTGCTCACGCCGATACTGCGGATTTTCCCCTTGTCCACGTATTCCTCCAATATCTGCCAAGTCTCCTTGATATGTCCTTTTACGGGCCAGTGGATGAGTACGAGGTCGATGTAGTCCGTTCCGAGGTCGGCAAGACTTTTGTCAAGCGACTGCCGCACGGTGCCGCCTCGCATTTCCATAGTGTTCACTTTCGTGGTAATGAACAGCTCTCGGCGGTCTATTCCGCTCCGGCATATGCCTTCGCCCACCTCTTTCTCGTTTCCGTAGCCCTGTGCCGTGTCGATCAGGCGGAACCCGACCTTGATTGCATGGCATACTCTTTCTGCGGCATTATCCTTGACCAAGAACGTGCCGACTCCCAATTGCGGCATTTCCATGCCGTTGTTCAGTTTTACAGTTGGTACTTTATTCATTTCCTGTGCGTTTGTTTGAATTGCCATCCCCCATACAAAGGCAATGGCAAGGATTGTTTTCAATCTGTTTCTCATTCTATTTATTGTTTATCACATCGCCGTATATCCTCCGTCCATCGCCCAAGTCTGTCCGATGGCAAAGCCGGCATAGTCGCTGCAAAGGAGCAGCACCATCGAAGCGATTTCTTCTGCCTTGCCGACACGCCCCAACGGGATGGCGTCGATGACACGTGCCATGTGGTCGGGCGACTGCTCGATGGCCTGACGTACCATCGGTGTCTCGCAGGTGCCGGGGCAGATAGCGTTGATGCGGATTCCCTGCCGGGCATACTCCAACGCCGCCGATTTGGTCAGTCCCAGTACACCGTGCTTCGAGGCGTTGTAAGCCCCGATGCAGGGGATGCCTACCAGACCACCCTGCGACGAGCAGTTCACGATGGCTCCCTTGCCGTGCTTTTTCATCTCGACAAGTTCGTACTTCATACAGTTCCACACGCCACGCAGATTGACCGAAATTACCCGGTCGAAATCCCAGCCTTCGGTTTCCGCCAGATCTTCCCGCACGGCGGCATGTATGCCTACGTTATTATAGGCTATATCCAACTTGCCGAAAACAGCGACCGCCTTTTCGACAGCCGCTTTCACTTGTACCTCGTCCGATACGTCACACCTGATACCGATGGCGTTGTGTCCTTCCGCTTCCAGTTCCTTGGCACGGTCTGTTACCCGACTATCCAAATCGGCCATGACAACCGACGCACCGGCTTCGGCAAACATCCGTGCGGCGGCATAACCGATACCGCCAGCCGCACCCGTAATAAATGCCACTTTATTTTCAAAACGTATTTCCATAGTGAATCAAAGTTTTTCCGTATCAGACATATCACGGGTAATACTCACGCTTTGACGGACATAGAGCGTGTCATCATGTATAAGACGAACGGCAAGCCCGACAACGGAGGGGATGGTCGAAACAATCCTTTCGCTTGTTCGCCTTTGAAAGTCAATGTGAAATCATCCTTATCCCCGTCCCGTAAATACCCCGGACGAAGTACCGTGTAATCCAGACCGCTGTTTTCCACAATATCCGCCGCTTTGCGGTTGGGTATTTGGTCGGGATTGTTTCTAACATTGTCTTCATCGTCCATGTCCGCCGGAATCTCATCGTAGATTCCCACGGCTCCCATAAAGATAATACGGCGTAAACCGGCTTTCTTCATGGCTGATACCGTTTTTTCAGCGATAACGGGCAAATCGTCGCCCGATATGGCGCAATACACCACATGGCAACCCGCCATCGCCTGCTGCAAATCATCCGCTTTCATGGCGTCACAATCGACGACATGGCATCGCTCACTTTCGTGATAGCAAGCCGAGGCATGACGGGATGCAAGCGTCAGATGACACTCTTCGTCATTGCTCAGCTTCTCGACAAGAGCTTTCCCGAATGTCCCGGATGCTCCTAAAATCAGAATTCTTTTCATGCTTGAATTATTTTAGTTTTAACCAGTTGTTTCCGAATGAAGTCTGTTCGGTCTCCGCATGACCGCGTATGCCATATACCGGCAATCTGTCGAGTTCGGAATCCAGCCTGTCGAACTCTTCATCTGTCAGTTGCATTTCGCACGCCCGCAGATTCTCCATGATGCGCTCTTTGTTCTTCGAGCCGGGAATGGGCACGACATTCGTATATTTACGGAGCATCCAAGCCAAAGAGACCTGCGCTGGAGTCGCCTGCTTTTCTGCGGCAAAACTCCTGAGCATTTCGACAATGGGCATATTGCCGGTTATGTTCTCCCGCTTCAGTTGTGGAACCCATACACGCACGTCATCGACCTGGCCGAACTCCGTATCCGGTGTAATTTTTCCGGATAAAAGTCCGCTGGCGACAGGTGAGAACGGCACAAAAGCAATCCCGTTTCCCACGCAAAAAGGAATGACATCTTTTTCAGAAGTGCGCTCCACCATAGAGTAGATATTCTGCACGGCACCTACGGGCGTTACGGCATGCGCCGCTTCAAGTTGAGCCTTGTCCACCGTCGAAATGCCCCATTCGCGGACAAGTCCCTCCTGAATGAGCCTGCCCATCGCATGGGCGACCTCCAGATTGTCCACCTCCATGTTGATGCGGTGCAGATAGTACAAGTCCACGTAATCGATCTGCAAATTCTTTAACGAGCGTTCAAGGTGGCGGCGGACGGCAGCATAAACGGAGCCGCAATCTTCAACCGCCTCAGGCCGGATATGCAGTTTTGTGGCAATCACAACCTCATTGCGAAAGCCTCTGACCGCACGCCCGACAATCTCCTCGTTATGTCCGGGATAATAAAGCTCCTTCCCGTATCCTTCTGCCGTATCGAAAAAATTGCATCCATAGCCGAACGCTTCCCGAATGGCTTCTTCGGCATATCCTGCGCCCGGTACTTGGCCGTATCCGTGGGAGAATCCCATACAGCCCATGCCTATTTCACTGACGCTTAAACTGCGAATCTTTCTTCTTTTCATAGCTTGCAGTTATCTACCCAGTTGCGAATGCTTTTCTCATCGGCACGATTAAGCAGGCGTCCCTCTCTCCAGTTCAGCGCGGGATAGGTTTTCTTCAACGCCGCCGCGCTGCCCGCGAGCGTGCTGCCTCCGGATGTGGCGAACGGGATGACTGTTTTGCCCTTCAGGTCGTGGCTTTCGATGAACGTATTGATAATGCGCGGCGCGAGGTCCCACCAGATGGGATAACCGATGAAGATGACATCGTAATCGGCGATGTTTTCCTTTCTGCCTTTGATTGCCGGACGCGATTTAGGGTCGTTCATCTCTACCGAACTGCGCGACCGCTTGTCATTCCAGTCGAGGTCGGCACTTGTATAGGGTTGTGCAGGCACAATCGCATAAAGCTCTCCGCCCGTAACATTCGCCAGTTTTTCGGCCGCTCGTGCCGTCGTTCCCGTCGCCGAGAAATAGGCTACCAATATTTTATGGTTTAATCCTCCTTTGTTCATATCCTGTCTTTGTTGTGCGCCGGTGTCGGTAGCCATGCCGACCACCGACAGCAATATCAATAAAAATCTATACATGCGGCTGATTATTTAAGTTTGTCATACTCTTCGTCGGTAACGGGTTCCAGCCATTCATTGGAAGCGTTTTCGCCTGCAATCTCGAACGCCAGATGCGCGAACCAGCTGTCGGCTGCCGCACCATGCCAGTGCTTTACATTGGCCGGAATGTGGATGACCGTTCCGGGCAAAATCTCTATCGCCGGTTTACCCTCTTCCTGATACCAGCCGTGCCCGGCCACACCGATAAGCATCTGTCCGCCGCCTTTCGTGGCTTTATGGATGTGCCAGTTGTTGCGGCAGCGAGGCTCGAAAGTCACGTTGGAAATATTCACCTGCTCACGCGAAACCGGTGCGAGGTAACTGTTGCCGGTGAAATATTGGGCATACGCCGTGTTGGGTTCGCCGATGGGGAAAATCATTTTGCGTTGGAATGCAGCTTTTGCATCCTCTCCGGTCGTCTCTTCCGCCCATACCTCTTTCGCCAGACGGAATGCCGCCCATGCCTTCGGCCAACCCGCGTAAAAACCGATATGCGTGATAATTTCGGCGATTTCGGTGCGGGTGATACCGTTGTTCTTCGCCGACTGCAAATGATATGTCAGCGAGTTGTCTGTGATACCTTGACTGATGAGCGAGGTAATCGTCACCAAGCTGCGGTCGCGAAGACCGAGTTTGTCGGTGCGGCTCCATACCTCGCCGAAAAGGACGTCGTCGTTGAGTTCTGCGAATTTCGGGGCGAACCCGCCTAACTGATCGCGCCCTGCTGTCTGTACTATCTTTTCCTGTGCCATAACATTAAATGTTAAAACGGTGAATACTGAAATTAAAATAATTCGGTTCATGATTCTTTATTGAATGAAGTTATTGATTCGGTTCGCGGGATTGAGCGGCGTCTGGTCAGACAACACCAGCGACTTGACCATGTGCAGCGTCCCCTGCTTGTATTTTTGGAAATGTTCGGAAGCGATATGCTTCTCGTAGGCTTCACGGCTCGCATAAGTTTCGAGGATGGTTACCTTGCAGGGATTCTCCTTTTCGCTGACTGCGTACATCGTCAATACGCCCGGTTCGGTACGCAGGGAGACTTCGCCCACCTCGGTCGCGTATTTCATGTACTCGTCGAGATGCTGCGGGTAAACCTCGATTTTCGACAGGCGCACGATACCGTCGGCGGTCATCGGCTCCTTGGCGCACATTCCCGGCTGCTTGTCCAAGTTCAGGCATTTGCCGATAATCTCTCCGGTGGCGATGTAGGAATAGGTCGGAAACTCGAACAGCACGGGTTTCAACCGTGTATAATCGAGTTTCCCGTTGCCGTCAAGCACTTCGGGTGCAGCGTAAGTGTTGGCAATCGAGCAGATAAAATTGTCGAAGCCGTCCGACTTGTATATATCCACCACGTTGCATTCCATCACAAGCGGCGATGCGTCGATTACAGGACTTCCGTTTTCGCCCCAGTGGAATAAGAACTCGTGTGACTTGTCCGTGTTAGCCCCACTCACGCTTCCCACATAGTCTGCCTTTGGAAGCATCTTCCTGTCAACGAGATTGACGGATAGTTTCTTGGACTCTATGATGCCCTGATTGGTATAATGCTTGTCGCTCATGCTGACGAGAATGCGGTCATGCCCGATAATACCGACATGCGCCACAAGGAGCCAATTCACCTTACCATTTACTTCAGCTCCCACCACAGTTACGGGCATAGGGTAAAGAGCCAGTTTGCTACCGATATTTTTCTTTTCCGTTATCATCATTTCTTTATCTTTTAGTTGTGAAGCATTATCGCTCTTACACGCAGAAGCGAGTATTAACGCGAGAATACAAACTGCATTTATAAAACGTATCTTCATTACTTGTTCATATTAAATAGTTTATAGGCATTGCTCCAAAGTATGCCATCAATATGCGGAGCCAGCATATCATCGGATTTCAGCGCCGAACGGAGTTTATTCAGGTTCTCGGTCAGCACGGCGGCCGGTTGATAGGGATAATCCGAACCATACATGAGATGATCCGGTGTGGTAATTGCCAACAGCATTTTAATGACTTCGGGAGTTACTCCTCCTGCAAGGTCGTAGTATAAGTTCTTCAGGTTGGCTTCCCAGTCTATGGAATTCATCAGCCCTTTGGCGAGCATAGCCGGATGCACCATTTTCATCCGAGGCAAGGCAAGCGGCAAGAATGAGCCGCAGTGAGGAATGACAAACCGTATGTTCGGATAGCGTGCCGGGACATTGTGGACAATCATATTGACAACCGTTCGCGTCGTCTCAGCGGGATATTCGTAAATAGCAAGCGGAGTTGCTGCTATCAGAGTATCATTGACCGGCACGGGTTTGTGTGGATGCAGGATTACGACGGCATGTCGTTCGTTCAATACGCTCATCAACGTGTCGAGAGCCGGGTCGCCCAAATATTGCCCGCGACTGTTGGTCGCCAATTTGATACCGTCTGCACCGAGAGTATCGAGAGCATATACGGCTTCTTTAATGGCAGCTTCGACATCGGGCAACGGTAATGAAGCGCAGAAAAGGAACTTGCCGGGATAGTCCGACTTCAATCGGGCACTTGCCTCGTTATAAAAGCGGACAATCCGGGTGCATTCGTCAGTGTTGCCGTAATACGGTTGCGGAGCCGACATCGAAAGTATAGCCTTTCCGATACCGGCATTTTCCATAAATTCCAGATGGGTGTCTATATCCCATTGCGGCAACGGGAATGTCTCTTTCATTGCGGCCCCGTGTCTTTCCAGAAATTCGGTGAACTCGGGAAAGATATTGTGGCAATGTACGTCTATGACTTGTTGCGCATTAGATGTGTATATTGATAACATGCCTACTATGCTGATTAACAAATGTTTCATAAATTATATTCATTTGATTTCACCAACTCTTTCCATTCGATATGATTTTTACCGTTTTTTGTTGTTACAGATAGATGAACGAGTTTACTGTCTTGTGTAGCTCCGTGCCAGTGCTTTACATTAGCCGGTGTATTTATCACATCACCACGCTTTATAAGGCGTTTCGGCTTGCCTTCCTCTTGGTAAAATCCTTCTCCATCCAATATCAACAATACCTGATCTGCATCAGGATGAATATGCCATGAATTGTAACTTCCTGGCTCGAATATGAGGTGATGAATGTCATATTCAGGTTTTATTACAACCGTGGAAATACAGATTTTTCCGGTATAATGTTCTGACCGTACTTCTTGCCCTCGATTGAAAATCAAACTGTCATACAGCATACAAGGATCTGATAATGACTGCTTGGGGAAATTTATATTTGTTTCATGGGATGAAGCATAAACTTCCATACCGAATATAATCGCCATGACAAAACTGACAACTATGCCTATATATGTTTTCTGTTTCATATAATTCCGCATTTGGAGTTAAATCATCGGCATTTCCCAAGCACCTCTCGTATCTACACCGGTATTTTCAGCCGTCTCTTCCAAAACTTTCATTTCATCGTCGGTCAGTGTCACCTTTATGGCTTCAAGCGCATCCTGCACCTGAGCGGGTTTCGTCACACCGATGATCGGTGTCGTTCCTTTGCCAATCGCCCAAGCCAGAGCAACCTGTGCCGGAGTGATGCCGTATTTGTCGCCGACTGTGCGCATCGCGGCAACAAGTTTTTCGATTTGCGGCAATAGCGGGTTGTAGGTATCACCGCGTTGGCTTCCGGCAGGTAGCGGATGGGCTGTGTCATATTTTCCACTTAATGCGCCCTGTTCCAGCACCATGTATGCCCAGAAGTCGATGCCGTTTTCCTTGCAATAATTCAGGATGCCGGCTTTCTCCGACGAACGGTAAAGGAGGCTGAAATGGTTCTGCACAGCGGAAATATGCACTCCCTCTTTGGAAAGAATCTCTTCCGCACGCTTGATCTGTGCAAGGTTGTGGTTGGAGACACCCACACGTTTTACTTTGCCGTTTTTCACGAGGTTGGCAAGGAACGGAGTCCACCTCTCCACATCCGCCGGATTGTGAATCCAGTAGATGTCGATATAGTCCGTGCCGAAACGTTCGAGACTGCTACCCAGCATATCTTCTACCGGATTAACGGAATCCCCAGCAATCTGGGGAGTAAACTTCGTTGAGATGAGTACATCTTCACGGTTGTGCTCTTTGGTGAATGCGGCAAGTAAGCTTTCCGAAGCACCCATGCCATAAACTACAGCAGAATCCCACAGGTTCAGACCTCCGGCCATTGCCGCATCGAATACGGGCTTCAGTTCATTCACCCCGAGGTTGTTTCCGAATACTTGGTTGCCACCGGCGAATCCTACGCCCCACGACCATGTGCCTAATGCAATTGAAGGTAATTTCATTTTTTCCATCTCTAATTCTTATTTTGTTATATGTTTCATAATTTTTGCCGGAACGCCGCCCACGACCGTATTTGCCGCAACGTCTTTTGTTACAACGGCTCCTGCCGCAACGACAGCGTTGTCTCCGATAGTCACGCCTTGCAGGATAGTCGCATTGGAGCCGATCCAAACGTTCTTACCCAGCACGATGGGAGCTGGGTAAGTGGTTTTCCGCTTTTCGGGCGAAAGTCCATGATTGAGCGTAGCAAACACTACGTTGTGTCCAATCTGGCATCCGTCGCCTATCGTGACTCCGCCGTGATCCTGAAAGTGGCAGCAGGCGTTGATAAACACATTTTCACCTACGGTGATGTTCTTACCGAAATCCGCATAGAGGGGTGGGAAAACGCGCAGCGATTGCGGAACTTCATATCCGAACAGTTTGGATAACAGTCCACGCACTTCATCCGGCGTATGATAAGCAGTATTCAGGCGGAACGTGATGCGACGGGCCTCATTGCTCATATCGTCCATGAAACGGTGGATTTCCTCCGTATCGAGAGGCTTCCGTGTCTTTACGTATGTCTTGAAATCTTCTATCGTCATATTTATTGCCTTTCGAATTTTACTGCTATATCTCCTCCGATATTCAGAGCCTCGATGCCGTCACCGTCGATACGGCCTATTTTAATCAGGTCGTTGCTATGCGACCAGCTCTTGCAGAAAATCGCCACGTTGCCCCACGGCACATAAATCGTGATGTCGCCGGGCGTGGGCGCACAGCCGCGTGTCACGCCTTCGGTCGTCAGAGCCGGACCGGGATAAAATATTTTCTCGGTCGTGTTGTTGTAATCGTTCAGTGTAACCTCTAACGGCAGACGGGAAAGAAAATCCCTGCCTGCGGCATTGTCCTCCATCGTGGCGGTAATCGTGCGGTCGCCGACCGTAATGTTCACTTTCAGAGAAGTTTCATCCGGAGTATCCGGTTTATCCGATTCTTCCCGCCCTGCTCCGATTTCTTCGAGCCATGCAGGAACACGGGTCGCCATTTGCGAAAGCCCCGAAGATGTCAGCAACAGGGTCCGGTCGATTACCGTCGCTTCCGGGCATAGGCTGCGTGCTTCACTTACCGATGTGGAGATACCGCTGCTGCCGCTGGTGGCGAACAGTGCGATTCGTTTTCCGGCAAGTTTTGCTGCGTGTTCGTGCAGGAATGTCTGCATCGATGTCGCCATGCTGCTATACCAGATGGGATAACCGACAAATACGATGTCATAGTCATCGAAATTTTCCAACGAAGTCTTGATCGGAGGATAGTTGCCCTGACGGATAGCCGCCAGCTCTTCCTGCGAGCGTTCCAACATGGCGTTGTAGTCATTGTCGTATGCCGTTTCCGGCTCCACTTCGAGAATATCGCAGTCGAGTGTCGTCTGAATCAGTTGCGCCACACGCTCGGTATTGTTCGTGCGGGAAGCATAAAGGACAAGGTAACGGCCGTTCCCGCCGGGGGCAGGCGTGTCGGGATTATCGTCGGAATCATCACCGCCACCCGGATTTTCCGGCTGTTCGGGCTGTTCTGAAGTGAACGGCTCATCAGAATCGCCTCCGCAAGCCGCCATAGACAAGGCGGCAAACAATAAAAACGGAATCAATAAAATCTTTTTCATATCATAAATATTCTATTTGTCGATTTGGCTTTCAGTAAACGGATCGGCACGGTGGCCTATAAGGTCGATTCGTGCGTATTCTTTGTCGAACTCCTCCATTTCGTATGGAGTGAGACGAACGGTCGCCGCACCGAGAAAATCATCCAGATGGGCAGGATTGGTCGTGCCGGGTATCGGGGCTATCCACGCCTTGCGCGAAAGCATCCATACGAGGGCGAACTGCGCCGGAGTCACACGTTTGCGCTTCGCCCATTTGCGGACAAGTGCCACGAGCGGCATGTTGTGTTTCAGCGCTTCAGGGGTGAATTGCGGCAGGTTCCAGCGACGGTCGCCCTCGTAGAAACGGCTGTTCTCGTCGATTACACCCGTAAGGAACGCACGTCCCAGCGAGCAATAGGGACGAAGCCGATGCCTAACTCTTCGAGTGTCGGAAATATCTTCGTTTCTGGTTCTCGCCACCAGATAGCATACTCGCTCTGCACAGCCGACAAAGGACATACGGCATGGGCGCGACGGATAGAACGTGCGCTGGCTTCCGACAGTCCCCAATGCAAAACCTTTCCCTCCTGCATCAAATCCTTGACCGTGCCGGCGACCTCTTCCATCGGCACGTTCGGATCGACACGGTGCTGGTATAAAAGGTCAATATGATCTGTACGCAACCGCCGGAGCGACCCTTCCACTGCGCGACGAATATGGTCGGGACGGCTGTTCAGTGCGGTTGGTTGCTTTTCCTCGACTCCGAAACCGAACTTTGTACCGATTCTCACCTTGTCACGGAACGGGGCGAGTGCTTCTCCGACCCACTCTTCGCTGGTATAAGGTCCATACACCTCCGCCGTATCGAAAAAGGTCACACCCTTTTCGTAGGCATGGCGGATAAGTGCAATCATGTCTTTCTTTTCATACTTTCCACCATAATAGCCCACCATGGGTAAACAGCCCAAGCCGATAACCGATACATTCAACAATCCTCCAAGATTTCTATGCTCCATATTTCCTAACGGATTACTCCTGCTCAAATAATTGCTTTTAGATGGCGATGGAAATTGGGCAAAGACTTTCGATAATCCTGTCCATTCTCTGGCAGCCAGTAAAGCTGTCATTGATGACAGCTTTAAAAAATCTCTTCTGTTCATAAATCATATAATTTTAAAGAATGACCTTCACCAATCAAGCCTCGCATAATCTCCATTTCATTCTCTTCCAGCCGAAAAGTAATGGATTCGTTTTCCTGTTCAGGGCAGATTCCATCCTGAACGAGAAAACATCTCACTACATTTTCGGTAGAGGTATGATAACGGTCTGCAAAATAGCGTACGACTTCATCTTCGTACAATTTCGCTGGAATGTCAATTTGTTCATTCATTACTACTTTCTTTGTATGATGCAAAATTACCTGATGCTCGTATAACCGATGTAATCATAAGTGGGCAGTTCGTACCAATTTTACTGATTTCTATCCTTTTTATTCGACTATTCGATTAAAATCATGTATTTTTGCATGTAAACAAGAGCTTGAACGGAAAGCTATGAGCAAGATACTAAAAGTACGAAATGTGGGCGATTATAGTCAGTGGGTAGGACACACCGACAGACATCCGTTAGTCAGTGTCATTGACTATGCGGAAGTATCCCCTGTACGCCATAGCTTGAACAATTACAGCATCTATGGTATTTTCTTTCATGACGAAGCTGAAATAGATTTAGCTTATGGTTGTGGAAAGTACGATTACAAGAAAGGAACGGTCATCTGCGTTGCTCCTGGCCAGATAGGTGGTAAAGAGGACAACGGCGAACGGGTAATGCTAACAGGTTGGGCACTACTGTTCCATCCTGACCTTTTACATGGTACCCCGTTGGAAAGGACGATAAAGAATTATTCGTTTTTCGATTACCGTGTTAATGAAGCTCTGCACATGAGCGATGAAGAACACGGCATTTTGACATCACTGATGTGCCAGATAAGGGATGAACTCTGGAAAAGGCACGATGAATTTCAAGATTCCATCATTGTGGGTTATATCGAGTTGGTTCTGAACTTCTGCCAACGTTTCTATAACCGCCAGTTCATCACCCGGAAACTTGATAATTCGGATATGTTGATGAAATTCGACCGTTTGTTGCATGATTACTTTGACAGGAACATGCAACTGACATATGGCTTGCCGACAGTGCAGTATTGCGCCGACAAACTTTGCATGTCATCGAATTATTTCGGGGATATGATAAAAAAGACAACAGGTGATACAGCAAGTAATTATATCCGTCAATACATAATACAACTGGCAAAAAACGAACTTGCTACGGGTGAAAGTATTGCACAGGTAGCATATGGGTTGGGGTTTGAATATCCGCAACATCTTAGTCGAATGTTTAAAAAGCAAACAGGAATGACACCATCAAATTATTTCGAAAATCTGCAAAGGAAATAATTATTCTTAATAACAATTTATTGGAAAAGCACTCTAAGATAGAAGAATTTATTTTACAGGTAAATCAAGCGACTTCGGAGCCTGCTTAACGGACGGTTTGGCGGCATGATTGCCGTTAAACCGTCCTGTTTTCGTTTAACGAAAACACAACTTGCTGTCCGCAGGAGCGGACCTCGTTTCTCCAATAATTATTGTGTATCAGCTCATTGTAAGGCTATTTTCCTGTGGTTTGCGGAGCATTTCTATCAGATATTTACCGGCTGTTCTCCCCATTAAAGGATGGATATATCTCCATAACCATGTGACTTACGCCCATAATTCGGGGATAAGGAGGCGAATATATGGGAAATCGGCCCTTTACATGCTCTATTGTCCATTAATGGATTGCTACTTCTACACTTCTGCAAATGAAGAAATGGACATGTAGCCGTATATACCTCATTGTTTTTTCTTCATTATCTCCATTAACAGATTGCTACTTCTACAAATGGAGAATGACAGGTAGTCGCGTGTGACTTATATTTTTTCTTTATAATCTCCATTAATGGATTGATATTTATACACTTCTGCAAATGGAGATTTTGAGATATCTGTATCCAGAAGGGTGCGTGCTCCCTTCACTCCCGGCTATCCTTATTTTGATATCCGGCTATATCGCAATTCTGTGATAGCATTATCCGGATAGCGTATCATACGGCTATATACAAATATGGCTACACTATAATTCATGGTTGTGATGGAGATGGCTCTTCCCATCCGGTAACAGACCATGATGCCACAAGGAAAAAAGCGACAGCCACAGAGAAAAAACGGATGGCAGGAACGATTACGGAATCAGGTAAATAGAAAGTCCGGTACATGCGAATTCAGGCAATCATCCCGGATGGAAACCTGTCAAAGAGGCTTTTGAGACATTTGAAATACCGATAATAAAAAAACGAGATCAGGTATATGGACGCTGTCATATACCCACAGCCTGCCACACCGCTGTTCCGATAATCATATATGGTTATCCGTGCATCCCGCCATATCCTTATTCCGATAGAAGGACGTATCGTTATCGTCGTATCTCCATGTCCGGTCATATGGCTATACACATATCCGGTGGCATCATCGCCTTTCCCATCCGGGTCTGTCACGGGTTGGATTCGGATATTCTGGATAAGTTTTTAACCTGAGGGTAATCGGCCTGATGGTATAATAGGAACAAGAAGAAGTCTGTAATCGTGGCATTTACCCGGGTAGAGAAGCCACATCTTTTTATTGCCGGACTTCCGGCATTGCCTTATCCATGCGTGAAGAGGAGTTTTTTCTTTCATCGCAACGTTCCTCTCACATATCCAAAGGGGGTAGTGGATCCAGACCCGCTTCGGCTTTCTTTTTCCTTCCCATATGACAAAAACCGACTATCCATGACTATTCCTGCCGGTGTGTCGGCCATGCTTGCTTCTCATGGTTCCATTAACGGATTGATACTTTCACACTTCTTGTGGACCGATAATTTAAGGATTCGTATCAGGGTGGATGCATGCTCCCACACCTGCCCATAAGGATTTAAAAGGATAGGTGGACAGGGAAACGGAATCCCGCCCGTTTTTCCAGCCGCTACAGGCAGCGAGCCTCTGACGCCACCTCCGCATAGGAAGAACCGTCCGAGAGGAACGGTATGTCCGTCTCCCTCATGTGTATCATAGTGATAACCGGCTTTAGATGACTATAAGTGACAGGTGGTTTCGTTCCGTCCGGTCCTCTTCTTCCTTTATTTTGTATTCCGAGACAATACCGGTTGTGTAATTTAATAATTTAAGATTTTAAGATATGAACTCAGAAAAGGAAAAGAACCGACCTTCCAGAACCGGTGGAGAAGATATGCCATCAATCAGGAGGAATCCGATACCAACCGGTTAGGATACAGACACCTTGAATAAGGACTTTTAGCCTAAGATAAAGTAAGCTAACAGCATGATAATAAGACTCTTACAATTACGACTTCTCCTGTGAAAGCATTACCTTAGTAGTGTAACAATAAAGGAGTTAACAAGTTATGAACGAGCAAATTAGAAGCATTTTAGCACAAGAGACAACGAAGACAAATAAGATCCGGCAGCTGTTCCTTCTGGGGGTTCCCCGTGCGGAAATCGCCAGGATGGTGACCAACGGCAATTACGGTTTTGTAGTGAACGCCCTGCGCCGGATGAGGGAACGTGAGGGCGGTCCGAATGCTCATTCGGCGACAGCCGCACCGGATTACACTTTCAACCGTAAGTTCGGTATCGAGATCGAGGCCTACAATTGCTCCCGTGAACGGCTCGCGCGCGAGCTCAGGGAGGCAGGGATCGAGGTTATGGTGGAAAGCTACAATCATACCACCCGTCCGCATTGGAAACTCGTGACGGACAGCAGTATAAGCGGCAACGACACTTTCGAACTGGTCAGTCCGATACTGGTCGGCGAAGTCGGCCTGCGGGAACTGGAGAAGGTATGCTGGATACTTGACCTGTGTGACGTGAAGGTGAACGGGAGCTGCGGGCTTCACGTACATATCGATGCCGCCGGTTTCAGCATGGAGACCTGGCGTAACCTGGCCCTGAGCTACAAACATTTGGAACCGGTCATCGACAGGTTCATGCCGGCATCCCGCAGAGATAACTACTATTGCAAGGGATTGGGCCATGTATCTGATGAGATGATACGCTCGGCCCAGACGGTGGACGAGCTGAAAAACAGAATCGGCAACCGTTACCACAAGGTGAATCTCGAAGCCTATTCACGGCACAAGACGGTCGAGTTCCGCCAGCATTCGGGAACGACCAACTTCACAAAAATGCGTAACTGGGTGCTGTTTCTCCATAAATTGGTTACCTTCGCCACGAGGGGACAGGTGCCCACGGCCACCGCGCTCCGGAACATCCCTTTCCTGGACGATGAACAGAAGCTATATTATAAATTAAGAACTAAAAAATTATCGGCATGAGCAAGCATATGTATATTTTGGCGGATGGCGGCAGGATTGCCGCCTCCGACCCTTCCGAGTTTGTACGCGTCCTGCGTGAGGGCAGCTGGTTTGACAGCGGGTGCACCGACGGGGAGTACATGGTGAATTTCTCCGGGCGGTACAGGGAACTGCACGGGGTGACGGTGAGGACCGACACGCCGGAGCATTTCATGGACGACCTGAAAAAGTACGGTTACATCAAGGGCTGAACAGTCCGTTCCTTTATTATTACACTCCCTGCCGGTTTGGGGTCGCTTCACTTCCGGTGGGGATTTTTCTTTTTTCATCGCCGTGACGCACCCGTCCTTCAGGTTTTCCAAAGGGAGTCGTGAAAACCGACCGGCTACGGAGTATTTTTCCCGCGCCATATGACAAAAACCGACTATCCATGACTATTCCTGCCAGTGTGCCGGTCGCGCTTGCCTCTCATGGTTTCTTCCCTTATATTCGCACTGACATTTCAACGAGTTGAAAAATATGGAAATATGCTACATCGAGGCCGATGTCCTTGAGAGGATGCTGGCACGTGCCGAGAACCTGTCCGCACATGTGGACAGATTGTATGAGAGAAACCGCTGTAAGGAACCCGGAGAGTGACTGGACGGCCAGGATGTCTGCCTGCGCCTTGACATCTCGCCACGTACCCTGCAGACACTCCGCGATACCGGACGGCTGGCGTTCACCCGCCTCCAGCGCAAGTTCTATTACAAGCCAGAGGATGTGGAGAAGCTGATGGCCTACGTCGGCATCAGACGCAAGGAGAAGGAGGTGAGAGAAGGAAGGAAGAACGGAAACCTTTAAAGAGCGGAAGAGATGGAAGGCATTATCGACAAGGAGAACGAACGTGTCCGCAGGTTCTTTGCCCTGCTGGACAACATGGAGAAAAAAGTGGAGCGTCTTGCCCGTGACAACCGTCCTCCCTTCAACGGGGAACGGTTCCTGACCGACAGGGAGCTTTCCGGAACGTTGAGGATCAGCCGCAGGTGCCTGCAGGATTACAGGGACCAAGGACGGATTCCCTATATCCAGCTTGGCGGGAAGATCCTGTACAGGCAGTCGGACATCGAGAAGCTGTTGGAGGAGAACTATCACGCAGCATTGGTATAATATCGTATTCAAGTTTAAGGATGAAGGTGTCTGAAAAGGCAGCCTTCTTTTTTTGTTATGCAGCCCGTTTATTATCCATTTTTATATTTAAAGACACTGTCCAGAATTTTGTGTAAATGAAAACAGGATTCAGTTGTAAGTTTGTTCTTATATCTGGATTCTGTTTTCAAACATAAGCATAAATTGATTCATAATCAAGCCCCAGTTTGAAATAGGCATTGTCCATTTCTTTTCAATCTCCATAAGCGAAAGATATACGGTCTTTTTTACAGCATCGTCCGAAGGAAATGAAAGTTTTGATTTCGTGTACTTTCTGATTTTTCCATTCAGGTTCTCAATGAGATTGGTTGTGTAGATTATTTTTCTGATTTCCAGCGGGAATTGGAAGAAAACAGTCAAATCATCCCAGTTGTTTCTCCATGAAAGTATAGCATAAGGATACTTTCCTCCCCATTTCTTTTCCAGATTGTCAAGTTCTGTGGCTGCAACCTCTTTGTTGGGTGCATTATAGATATTCTTCATATCCGCTGTAAACTCTTTCTTATCCTTATAAACGACATATTTACAGGAATTTCTGATCTGATGTACCACACAGACTTGAGTGGATGACTGAGGGAATACACTGCGGATAGTATCCGTAAATCCATTCAGATTGTCGGTACAGGTAATCAGTATATCCTGCACTCCACGGGCTTTTAAGTCGGTCAGGACACCCATCCAGAAAGAAGAGCTTTCCGATTTGCCAACCCACATGCCAAGAACTTCCTTCAGGCCGTTCTGTTTCAGTCCGACGCAAAGGTAAACGGTCTTGTTTATGATCTTGCCGTTATCCCGTACCTTGAAGACAATACCGTCCATCCAGACTATCAGGCAAACAGGATCAAGGGGACGGTTCTGCCACTCCTGGGCAGCCTGATTGACTTTGTTGGTAATGATGGAAATGGCCGATGTAGAGAGCTCTATTTCATAAATCTCACGCATCTCTTCCTCTATGTCAGAAACGCTCATTCCTTTGGCGTATAGGGAGATAACGAGCTTTTCTATAGAAAGTCCACGACTTTCATGTTTGGGCACTGCTATCGGCTCAAACTGGCCGTTACGGTCACGTGGAATAGAAATGACAGACTCTCCATGTTCGGTCTGGATTTTCTTCGGATAACTGCCATTCCGGGAGTTGCCGGTATTGTTCCCTGTCACAGAATTCTTTTCATAGCCCAAATGGGCATCCATTTCGCCTTCAAGCATCTTCTCCAGCACCTGGGCATGCAACTGTTTCAGAAACTTGCTCACATCCGCTTCTGTCTTGAACTGGCTAAGGAACTCCTTGCTTAACACCTCATCGTTTCCATTTACACAAAATATTTTATAGTGCCTTCTATTTCTACCGCATCCGTATTTTTTCATCTTCCGGTACAGCGTCGCCGGATTGACATTCAGCATTGCGGCGGCTTGCTCCCTGTGCCCGTTGCAGGCTTTAAGGGCGTTGACAATGTTCTTCTTCTCCAACGATTCATCCTTCAACGGCAGGACTGCCGGTACGGATGCCTGCCCATTATCGCACGGCGGAATTCCATTATCTAACCCTTCGATATCCAGTATCGGTTCTTCGGAAACAAGTACGGAACGCTTGATCTTGTTTTGCAGTTCACGCACATTGCCCGGCCACGGGTAGGCAAGCATCCTGCGCTTGGCATCGTCTGTAAAGCCTTGTGTTTCCCTTTTCAGTTCTTTCGAGTGGCGTTCGCGGAAAAACTCGGCCAAAGGGATGATATCTTCCGGACATTCTGCTAACAAAGGCTGGCGTATCTTGAACTAGCAAAGGAGGTGATAAAGGTCTTCTCTGAATTGCCCTTCCTTGATGGCCAATTGCAAGTCCTCGTTCGTAGCGGTAACGACACGAACATCTTGCCACCCGTTCTTTGCCACTTTTAATCTAAAATCATAGTCTACATCTATTGTAATTCTATTGTTCCGTATGAAATGAGAATATTTCTCACTTCATCTGTATTATTCGTCTCCTTTCAAGGGTATAAATCCTATTTGTTCCAATTGGACGATTTTTTGATCCGACAAGCTTCCTCTTCGATAATTCCGTCTTTGAACCGTACACCAACGCCCCAATGCCCCTTCACGACATCCAGGCCACCGTCCATTTTGGACATGAAACTGGTGCAACTGTTCCAAGTGGCTTCGCCAGACCTGCTCCACCGACCACACAAATCCTATTCGATCTAATAGTGTTTGACGATCAGGGGAAAGTTTCCCTTGCTTGCGCATTTTCCGCTGTGTACTGCACCACTCGCCCAAATAGCCTTCGGCTGATTTGGGAAAGCGCTGCTGTTTGTCGAGAAAGATTTTCAACGCTTCATAATTTTTCATCCATTCACCGTTCAAGTCCTGACTCCACACAAATCCGATCTCATCCAACACACGAATGCGTTCTTTGCTCAAACGTCCTTTCTTACGTCTTTCCCGTTGAGTATAACACCAGGTAGCCAAGGCACCATCCTCCCGTTTGGGCCAGCGACCTTGAGTCGCAAAGAAGACTTTCAATGATTGGAATTCCTTCATCCAGTTTGAATCCAGCAGGTTCCATTCAAAGCCGACAGACTCCAGCAGTTTGTAACGCTCCTCCGAGAGTCTGCCCCGTTTGTAAGCCATGCGCTGCGTATTGCACCACAAGCCCAGCTTCCCCTCTGTAACCGAAGGCCAGTCATTTTCTTTCTTACGGAACTCAATAAGCCTCTCATACATGATCTGCCAAGGTTCCAACTCTGTCAATATCTCCTCAATACGAAGCCGTATGTCTGATAGGAAACCTGTGGTCAGAAAAGAGGTCACCCCTTCAAATCCCTTGGGTGAAGGCTGACAGGCAAGGCGTTCCATGTGCAAGGCCATCATGTCATATACAGATTTGCCCGATAGGTTATTCACAAAATCCAATACGACAGGCTGTTTCCCGCTTCCGGCATCCAAGCAACGGCCCAGCTGTTGCAGGGTAACAATATAGGATTCTGTCCGCCGTAGAAACAAGACGGCATCTATGCCCTCCACATGCAGTCCTTCTATCAGCATATTGACAGAGAACAATACATGCAATTTCCCAGATTCTTTTTGGAAAGCCTTTAGTATTTGATTATTAATCCGTTCGCTTTGAGTGTGATGGATCTCAAATGGTATGATTACCCGTCCGGCTTGTGTCAGCCAGCCACACACCTCAGGAACCATCTGTTTCAGGTCGGTAAGATCACGGCAAAAAACCAGCAGTTTACATACATCTTTGGGCAAGAACTTTCGGATTACCTCAGGAGCTCCTAACGCCCCTTTAAAATCAACGCGAGCCACATCCAGTTTCTTTTGGACTTGTTCTTTTCGTCGAATTGAACATCCGCTTCGATCCAATCGCTTTTGTAAACGATTCAGTTCACCGTCTAATCCATAGGCACTTTGTACCAGGATTGGGACTGGTAAAATACGGTAATACCAAGCCTGAGGTAAGGTAAGTTCATAAAACAGATTTCCCTCGAAATAAAGATCCACCGTATCAATCATTCCCTCCGGGCGAATAGGAGTGGCCGATGTTCCTAATATATAGGCCTGCGGATTGGATTCAATTACCTCCTGCAAAGCAGCCCCCCATATTTCTGCACCGAAATGATGAAACTCATCAATCAAAATATGATCTGCTTTGAGTTGTTTATCATTTTTTCGATAATATATCAATGACTGAAACGTTCGATAGCAGATATAAGGAGAGGTAAAGCCTACCGCCTTTTTGATCTCCTCCAGGATTGTGACATTTGGAGCAAATACGCAAATTCGTTCTGTGGCATGGTCTGATATATAACGAGCCAGCAGATATGACTTTCCCGTCCCGGTCGCTTGCACAACGGTACCGATACGATGCTGTTCAAAGCCTTTTATAATAGCACGATAAGCTTTCTCGTTATGCGGGTAAAGTTCTACATGTCTGCCGGAATTAAGGCTTCTGAGGTAGTTGTCGTCAGAAACAGTCAAACCATGCAACTCATAAGCCAACGCCTCTTTCAGAAATCCACCATGAGCTACAATCCGAAAATAAAGACTCCCTTTACCTTGGGTTAATACTGTAAACTCCTCATAATATCTCTCAACGTCCGTTCGGGTCAAGGGGCGAATATTCCAAACCTCTTTAGCAATAAAATGTACCATTCCCGGCTTGAATCCGACCCATAGGAAGCCGTCCGATTCTATTACGTGATAAGCAAGTTTTCGATAATAAACCGATAACGAAGAAACCATGTTATACAATCAATGTTTTCAAGATATCAAAAGAACAAAAAGTGATGTACAAGACGCAGTTTGTTCCAACACTTCTTGTTCTTTCTTCATTCCCATACGAAATAGCATAAGATAAATTCTTAATGGATTAACACCGGAATATTTTGATACTATCCACTGAACATTTGCATTTTTGGAATGCAATATAAATTTTGATTCTCCCATAAACTCGATTTTCATAATCAATGGAAGAATCACAAAAGCCCTTGCCTTTTATAATTCTGAATTTTGTGTAAAATATTTAATCGGATTTGATTATCTGGAAGTTCTCGCCAAACTTTGTATCTACTTTTGCCAATTCCAATCAAACAATTCCACATCATCTTCAAGAAGATCGCTTCCGGTTTGCGTTTCTATCAGGGTCAAGTCATTTATGGCTTTTAGACCGTGGCGCATATCTTGAAGGATACAAACAGTATCTCCCTGTTTAACTGGGGTAATTTTTCCTTCTATAGCCAACAGTCCCTCTCCGTCAACAACCGTCCATACCTCTTTCCGTAGATGATGAGCTTGATATGTGAGACTTTTCCCTGCCTTTATAATCAATTGTTTCGTCAACGATTGAAATCCATCTGAATATTGAACATTATGAATAATCTTGTATTCTCCCCAATGTCTTTCCTCATACATTGGACAACACTGTAGCCGGTCTGCGTATTTTTTTATGTTCTCGCTCTTGCTCTTTTCGGAAATTAAAATACCGTCATTCGATGCTGCAATCACCAAATCTTTGGTTCCTATACACATAATCGGAAGATCCAATTCATTAATGATATGTGTATTTTCTGCCTCTCCATCAGTGATAACATTACCGATTACATGGTCTTCCAACTCATCTGTAAGTGTATTCCAAGTCCCTAAATCTTTCCATTTGCCAGAGAAAGGAACTACTGCTACCAATTTGGCCTTTTCTGCCACCTCATAATCGAAACTGATTTTGGGGAATTCACTATATCTGTTACGGATTTCCGAAAAAGAAACAGCCCGGATATATTGCTCCACAATATTCATCATATATCCCAACTTAAAAGCAAATACGCCACCGTTCCAAAATACATTTTCTTTTATAAGATATTCCGCTGTAGCTACATTCGGCTTTTCCGTAAACCGTTTGACCGAAAAGATTCCACCTTTCAGTTTCAATTCATCAGGCACTACATATCCATATTTAGCAGATGGATAGGTTGGAGTAATCCCCATAAGAACCAGATCAGCTACATTGTCATCCACCGCATGCACCATCTGCTCAATAACTTTGAAATATCCAGCTTCCGTAAAAGGGTCACAAGGCATAACAACAACTACTTCTTCATCGGCACATGATTTCTCATATTTCAGATATGAAGCTGCCAAAGCAATGGCTGGAAATGTATCACGTCTTTCCGGTTCCGTCACTACATCAATGTGGTCACCCAACTGATTGACAATAACATCAGCCTGCGAGATACTGGTGGCTATGGTAACATGTCCCTTCAAATCTGATTCCCCCAATTGACGAACTACACGCTGCAACATCGACTCTTTTTGCCCATCGGGAGCATCGAGCAACTTTATGAACTGTTTTGAACGGGCATTGTTTGACAAAGGCCATAACCGCTTTCCGGAACCTCCGGATAATAAAATAATTTGCATGATAATGGTTCAATAAATGCAATAAGTTAAGAATAAAAAAGAGGGTTTTGACAGGAACCCTCAACCTGTTGGAAGATTAGATTTTCAAAACTTCCAGTAATTCATCCTGTTTCTGTTTGCTCAATAAGTTGTCGTATAATCCATATACCGTTAACTCAGCAGCGAACCGCTCTGCACTTGTCTATGCAACATATGACTGATGAGCGTTGTCTAGCGTCTGTGCAGTGGCAAGAAAAAGAAGTATTATTACTATCCAATTTGGCAGCCTCGTCTTCCATTGAGAGAGGCTGTTCTAAATTTTACATATAAAATTCATATTAAATTCGTTTTAAGTTAAACTTAGTTGATCTCTCTTTGGCAATTACCTACTCTTCCGCAAATTGCAGTACCATCGGCGCAAACAGTCTTCACTTCTCTGTTCGGAATGGGAAGAGGTGTATTCCCTGTCGCTATAATCACCATATAATGGGTAATTAGTTATGTTATCGTTTCGCCCTCATGGGATTGTTCAAAAAATCCTCGTATGAAAGGCGTATGCCTTCTTTCAGTTCCGTCTTGTAAGTCCATCCGAACGAAGTCGCTTTCGATACATCCAATAGCTTTCGGGGTGTGCCATTAGGACGTGAGGTATCCCATCTGATTAAGCCTTCAAAACCAACAACTTTAGCCACCAATTCTGCGAGGGCTTTAATGGTGATTTCCTTCCCTGTTCCGGCATTTACCGTCTCATTCCCCGAGTAGTTATTCATCAGGAATACACATAGGTTGGCCAAGTCGTCAACATAGAGAAACTCACGTAACGGACTTCCGTCACCCCAGCAGACCACTTCTTTCAGACCTGCTTCCTTTGCCTCATGAAAACGACGGATAAGCGCCGGTAACACGTGGCTATGTTCGGGGTGGTAATTATCATTGGGACCATATAGATTGGTCGGCATCACGCTAATAAAATCTGTACCATACTGCCGATTCAAAAACTCACAATATTTCAGACCGGATATTTTAGCTAAAGCATAGGCCTCATTCGTCTTTTCTAATTCCGACGTTAACAAACATGATTCCGGCATCGGTTGGGGTGCCATGCGTGGATAAATACAAGATGAGCCTAAAAACTCCAGTTTTTTGCACCCGTTCTGCCATGCCGCATGGATAACGTTCATTTCCAATATCATGTTCTCATACATAAAATCCGCCAATGCCGACTGGTTGGCTACGATACCGCCCACTTTGGCTGCGGCAAGGAACACATATTCCGGTTTCTCCTCCGCAAAGAACTTTTCCACCGCTTCTTGACGGGTCAAATCCAATTCCTTATGTGTACGGGTAATGATATTCGTGTAACCCTGTCGTCTCAGTTCACGGACAATGGCAGAACCAACCATACCCCGGTGTCCCGCCACATAGATTTTTGCGTCTTTCTCCATCATTTCACGATTCCTTTCTCCAAATATTCAGCCAAGTTCGTCCTCATTACGCTGGTAACATGTTCCGCTGCCACTTTCTGCATGTCGTGCGTCACCATGATGCGAACCAGTTCCTCAAAGGAGGTACTCTGCGGATTCCATCCCAACTCGTTCTTTGCCTTGGTCGGGTCTCCCCAGAGGTTGACTACATCCGTCGGGCGATAGAAGTCTTCACTTACCGCCACCACCGTTTTCCCTGTCTTTGCGTCAATGCCTTTCTCCTGTACACCTTCTCCTTCCCAGCGAAGTTCGATGCCCGCATAACGGAAGGCAAGCGTGGCAAATTCACGCACCGTGTGCTGCACACCAGTGGCAATCACGAAATCCTCCGGGGTATCATGTTGAAGAATCAACCACATACATTCCACATAATCCTTGGCATAGCCCCAGTCACGCAGGGAGTCCAAGTTACCCAAATAGAGGCAATCTTGCTTGCCCTGTGAAATGCGTGCGGCAGCCAGCGTGATTTTGCGTGTCACGAAAGTCTCTCCACGCCGTTCGCTCTCATGGTTGAACAAGATGCCCGAACAGCAAAACATGTTATATGCTTCACGGTATTCTTTCACAATCCAGTAGCCATAGAGTTTCGCCACAGCGTATGGACTGTAAGGATGGAAAGGTGTCTTCTCGTTTTGTGGCACTTCCTCTACCTTACCGTAAAGTTCGGAGGTGGATGCCTGATAGATGCGGCATGTATCAATCAGGTCGCATTGGCGCACAGCTTCCAATATACGTAATACGCCCGTAGCATCCACGTCTGCCGTAAACTCGGGTGCATCAAACGATACCTGCACATGGCTCTGTGCGGCAAGGTTATATATCTCCGTCGGCTTCACCTTCTTTACCACTTGCAGTATACTCATCGAGTCGCCAAGGTCGGCATAATGCAAGTGGAAGTTCGGATGCCCCTCCAGATGAGCGATGCGTTCTCTATAATCCACTGACGAACGGCGGATGGTGCCGTGTACGTCATATCCTTTACCCAAAAGAAATTCGGCAAGAAACGAACCGTCTTGTCCGGTGATACCGGTAATCAATGCTTTCTTCATTTGTATATAGTGTTAATAGTGTCATTATGCTTTTTATTGTACTTCCGCTTGATTTCTTCTATTAGCAGTCGTGGTAAGGTCAAGATAATCATCGAGCACCGTTTCAATTGCTTCTTCGGACTGCACATAATACGAAAGACCCACTCCAAATGCGTTTTCAGCATCCACTGCGGAGCACGCCTCTCATCTGTATCGCTGTAAAACTTGAATGCTGCTCCTACGGCGATCATCACCCCACGTTTCAGGTAAGGCTTCAGTTTCGACATGAACATCTCCTGTTTCGGAGCACCGAGAGCTATCCAAATGATGTCAGCCTCTGATTCCTCCACACGCCGTGCTATATCTTCATAGTTAAACTCTTTCACATCGCAGAATGGTAGTTCATAGAATGTCATCGTAAGTACATCTGTATTCCATACTTTTATGGTATTCTTCAGCCCATCCAATGTCCGTTGCGAAGTACCCATGAACATCATACGGTATTTCCTTGAACTAACAATATCTTTGAATATCTGCGCCCCACAGTATTGCTCATACCTCACGCCATAGATCCATTTCAGATAGAGCGGCACATACCCGCTGTCGCAAATAGAGAACATTCCACCATTAATCACCCTCAGGTATTCCGGTTTCCTATTGGCGATATTCAGTACCACTCCGTCAGCCACACATATATAATCAGACTTTTCCGCTTTTACCTGCGAGGCAATACGATTCCACACAAGCTTCTTGTCAAACTCGTAACGGATATTAAAATATGTATTCATGTGATGATGTTTATATAAAAAATAAGTTTAGCATTACAGATTGACTGACTATACATTCCAAATGAGTTCTTCCAGGAAGAGATATCGAAATTCTTTTTTGTTCTTTCGTATATACTTCTAATAATATATTCTCTTCCTTACTGGCAGTTGCCATTGTAGATAAAATTTCAGCTGGTTCTAAGAGGACATTTCCATTGATTTTGAAAATGACATCGCCGATATTCAATCTTTCAGATAACATGCTATTTTCTTGAATTTCTAAAATAATCAGACCAATTCCACCATCATAAATGTCTGGATTTAGCAATCTTGACAATGATTGTTCTATAAAGACCCTGATGTTTGAGGGTAGTTCTTTGCAATCCAAAGCCTTTCTATAATAATAGATTGCCTCTCTTCCGTCAGATTCTGTGTATGACGCTATTGCAAGTGAAATTAACTTCTGAGGATCAGTCACCTCTGTTTGAATTTCTTTATTCAACAACGCACTATATTCAGCAGGGGTTAATTCTTCTGTCAATCCTGCACTTTTACGCAAAAGCATCAAAAAGGGATCTCGCATAATCCTTTCGATTTCTAACGTTCTGAGAGGCGTTGGAATTTTTTTTTTTAATATATCCGACCTTTTCGTATATAACTCTTTCAATTCAATGTTTAGATTTTGGATGTTTATGTCCATACCTGCTGTTATATGGTCAAATCCCATTTCACTGATATGGATAAAGAGGCTGTCTTCCTCCCCTGGATATACATGTATGAATTCTCTTAACGATTGCAACAGTGATATTTTTGATTTAAGCACCTTATCCTCATGGAGCGATTTGTTTTTCAAATAAAGTTCGTAATTTCTGTAATTAAGAGATATGTAGTGCGATAATGTGGATGAAAAATTATTTAGCGTGTCATACACATCTTTTTGCCAATAGTATATGTTTTTATGCAGTTTGCATTGTTACAATTGAAAGACAAGTCTTGTTTGGATATGTTGTATATCTCTTCTTTTATTTTAAAAGTCTGAATCAGTTGAAAAATTCCTGTTTGATATTCCTTATGAAAGTTTTTTGCCCGTTCCTGAAATGTATCTTCCGATTCATTGGGTTTGCGTACATCCCAGAATTTCTGAGGAACTCGTTCTTCAATTCCATTTATCAACACACATAAATCACGATAATTATCTAATAATTCATTCTTTACGATTTCAATGGCATTCTTATATCTCCTTTCAGCGGTATTCTTCGTGTCTCCAATATTGATATTCTGGTGGTTGTTGTTAGTTATATGACCTGAATTGTTATTGGCATAAATAGTATTAGTTTGGATATTCTTTTCTTGAGATACGTCCTTGTTCCTTTTGTTTTTTCTATATTTAATTATACCAAAGATTGCCGTTATCAAGGTAGGAATTATGCCCGATAATAACCATTCATAATTATCTTGCCAAAAATCGTACATTACAAAATAGATTTAATTATTAGACTATTTCTCACATGGCTCCAATTCACAAAGTACCTCGGAGACTCCATCTCAAAGCGTACTCATAAGCTATTTGTCATTGGCCTCAATGCAGTCAATCAAAATACCTTTTATGTTGTTTTCAAAATACACCATTGTAAATCGCTCCTTGAACATCCGTCTTCCTTCTGCTCCCATTGTATGCCTTGCATTCTTATCATCCAACAATCGTTGTATCGCATCAGCAAGAACTTTGGAATCCTGCGGTTTCACCACAAATCCATTTTTTCCGTCCTTCACCTCATCCCTTATTCCGCCCTCGTCGGTAGAGATTACCGGCAGTCCATTCATCATAGCCTCTATGATGACCAAAGGGAAACATTCGTTGAAATAGAAAGTTGGAAAAACGAAAATATCAGCCGTTTGCAAAAACGCCTCCTTATCTTTGCCATATTTCCTGCCATGATACACGGCGATATCATCCAATCCCCTTGCTTCAATCTCCAGTGCAAATCTCCGACCATCCAGTTCTTTTGTCTCTCCTCCAACAAAGTCGCAAACGAATCTGCATCCCCTTTCTTTTAATGTTTTCAGCGCATCGAGTAGGACCAACACTCCCTTGGAAACTATCAAGTTAGACAAGAACAGAATGTGCGGTACATCATTATGCCTTTCCGCAGAAGTTATTTTGCTATTCGTATCGGGAATCCCATTAGGGCAAATCATCACCTGCTCACGTTTCACAACCTTTTCTATATCAGCATACAGTCGCCACGACAGCAATATAACCTTCGTGTTCCGGTATACCATAGGCAGCAACCATCGGTAAATATGCCTATCCACATCTTTAGCCATCCCCTTGTTATGTTGGTGTATCACCACTTTATGCCTAAAAAGTTTGCACAGCAGTACAAACGGAGCATCCTTCAGAAAGCCCACTCCATGGCAAGTGATGGCAAGATAGCACAGGTCGTACTTGCGCGTAGTCAACAGCCAAAGCGTCTTGGCATAAGCCCCGATGAACCTCACCGCCTTGCGTGCATACAGCGACCACGACCTTTTGTCAATCTCCTCCATCGTGCGCGAAGTGGAAAGATTCACAAAGTCCATCTCAAACTCATCGTTCAGCACGCTACTCTCCTTGATGCTCTGGCTCACCATCGACGAGCCATGTACTGGCGGCGGCATGGGACAAACAAACAGAATCTTTGTATTATTTTCCAACATAATACCTAAATAACTTATGACTATTAACTGAGATAGAAATCCTCTAATCTATAATTCCCATCCTGCAATAGGTTTGACCGACTTAGCTGGTGAGCCAACAATCAGACTATTGGATTCAAACTTGCTTCCCGATACAAAACTTGTTGCACCAATAACGCAATTACTCGGCACATGCGAGCCTTTCAAGATAGTTACTCTACAGCCTATCCATACTTTATCCCCAATACGAACCTCTTTGTCGGGATTCATTTTTTGGATACACCCCTTGTCACTATAGATGGAATGTGTGTCACTATCCATTACCAAACAATTCCAGGCAAACTGTATGTCACGCCCCATAATGATGCTTTTGTAACATACAAACTGCGAGTTGGCACTTACAGCAAAGTTATCGCCAAGATACATCCTTGCTCCATGCTTAACGAATATCTTCGTTCCCAGTCCGATGTGTGCAGTGTGCTGAAATACCAATTCTCCGCCTCTTTCCACCGTCAAGCAAGTGGTATGCTTGGGGTCCGAGACATCAGCTTCATGGGATCCAATGACAATCATAGCCATACCTACATGATTATCATCTTCAATTATTATTCGTCCTTTAACGCTGACGCGTGTTCCATAGCGGACATAAAACGGTAGCTTCAGCGCCTGTTTCAGTGGCAGGTGGCGGAAGTTAAACCATAATGATTTGGGCAAAGACAGTAAATATTTAAAATAGATATTCATGATTCTTTCGACCGAACTAAAAATTTTTCCCCAAACTTTCGCGTGTCATTGATAATCTTGCAAGGATTACCGACCACAATAGAATAATCAGGAATATTCCCTTTCACTACAGATCCGGCTCCAATGATACAAAATTTTCCAATCTTGGTACCAGGTAAAATCACGGCTCCAGCACCGATGAAACTATTTTCTCCAATGCTGACGCCATTATAAGCAAGAGCATGAAATGAAGAAATACATTCATTAACCTTATTGATAGCTATCAACCCTTTTAGAAAAGACCAATCATGTGTAAGGATTATCACATTAGTAAAAATAACTACCCCCCCATTATGGTCAATCCTCCAGATGGGTCTAAATGCGAATGTGAGTCAATGTATTCCGGACTTCCAATAAAAATGACACCCGCTTTCTTATGGGCTCTTACAATCCATTTGTCATACCCCCTTCTGGCAATCAGCTTTATTGCTACAGCATACCAACGAAATACATAATACCATATTCTGTTCATGTAACTCATATTTTATACTAATCGTTTATCTCATTTTAAAACATTAATTCCATTGTATTCAGACAATGAATAACTAAATGCGAAAAGCCCATGTTTACCTCCCTATTAGTTTTTTTACATCTTTAATATCAGCTACTTTATCATAAGAATGGATGGTGAAAATCCTTCTCTGAATAAATCCTGGCATCAAGGCAAGAAGCAATATAGGATAAGTTTCTTTCGCAAACGGCCTATAAACAAGTGACTTCATACATTCACAAATGGTCTTCCACCTATCACCATACCGCAAGTTCGTACTAGCCTTCATTTTGTAGAAACGACCTATGAAATGCCTCAATTCATGTTTTTTTGAATACTCCGTTTTCAGTAATAATTTCAGTCCATCGCAAACAGGGTCTCCTTCATCATTTGGGCGAGTTGGCCTTTCTGTAAATGAATTTGTAGCTGGCATCATATAAACTGCTGTCGCTTTCTTTGTATATGCCCAGTCGGTTTTTATTGCAATTCTTGCCCACGTAAGCAAGTCCTCGCCGGAGGTAATGCCAACGGGAAAACCACCTATTTCCTTCAATAAGGACTTTTCTACACATGTTGTAATGCTGCAAACTGGTGGATGGGAACAACTGCATATTTCAAAATAATTAGTTAAAATTCCACTTTCTCCTTTAAATGGTATTTTATTCAGAATAATATTATAATCTGTACCATTTATGTTATTGACATAGTTTGAGGACCATGCCCTGCACTGGGAATATTGTCTAATCAGATTTACAAGGCTTTCAAGGTGATCTGTCAGCCATACGTCATCAGCATCAAGGAATGCCACATATTTTCCCTGAGCCTCTTCTATTCCTCTGTTTCGGGCAGCACTGACACCTCCATTCTCTTGTCGGATTAAATGGATTCGTGTGTCTGTGAATTGTGCCACAATAGCAGCACTATTATCCTTACTGCCATCATCCACTACAATTACCTCAAAATCCTTGTACGTCTGATTAAGCACGCATTCCAGTGTCTGCGCAATGCTCTTTTCCTTATTATATAAAGGTATAACAACAGATATCATTAATTCAACATATTATGGAATTATTTCTTCTTCAAATTCTCCGTTTTCAGTCAAGTCAATTGTCTTAAGGAATATGCCGAACAGCATAAACGGCAGTACATAGCCTTGTTGGGCGTATGTGATGACATTGTCAAATCCCATGCAAAAGAAACAGGCGGCAAAGGCTCCTACGGTTGTGCCGCCCAAGAGTGTCAACATCTTATTGTTCCTATACCTCCATGTGATGGCCAGCACTTTAAACAACATGAATACGGCAAACAAAATATAGAGACACAAACCAATATTGCCTGATTCCGACATCATCTGCACCCAATCAGAATGAATAAGAACCAATCCTCCCTTACTGTTTATGTCCTTCAGCCATCCCAACGCACCACCACAACCACTACCGAACGTGGGATTTGGATTGTAGCAGTGATTCATTATCCTTTTCCACATGTATTCGCGTCCGCTAGTTTCGATTTTAGCCTTGCCTACATTACTGATTGTAACGGTTTCAGCCTGTTTGCCAAACATTTTATCTTTTACGGGTTTGACAAAGAATACGGAGCCAACAAAGAGTGCTATCAAAAGCATCACGGCTGGAACAGCCCGTCCTTTTTTATAGGCTAAAAACAGAAGTGAAAGACCAAGAATGGATGCGCCGATACCTGTTCGCACACTCTCCAATATCGATGATAAAAACAACAGACCTGCTGCATATAAAAATTTCCTTTCAGACGTAAAAATATACAGCATTACGGGAATACCTATCAGTATTGCATAAAAGTCTGCCAAAGAAGCGTATGCAACGAATGTTCCTCCGGTTCCAAAACAAAGAAACCCATAAAGTGGACTAATCAACTTAGCAGATACTCCACCTATCAGAAATGAATAGATTACACAGATTAGTACTGTACGCTTCAAGAACACCCACAAGTCAAGCTCCTCCTTTACGGCATTATACCCCACCCAGAAATAGAGTATTGGTAGGCAAAATTTGACAATCATCATCCAGCCTTGAAAGATATAGTGAGAATAGGTAAGCGTATATAGATTCCATAATATGAAAATCAGGTATATCGTCATCACACCATCCCATTTCTTGACCCATCGGCGTGACATCAACAACATGAAGAATATCCATATAGCATATTTCACCAGTGATAGTGGTCCTAAAAACACCATTGCCGTCATTACACTGAATATCATAAACGACAAATTGTTGTTGCATTCATAATATTCGCCAACCTTAAACGGATGTTTTATGATCATTGTGCCACCGGAAGCATACTTATAGGCATAGTACAGAAGTATGACCGTGATTATTGCGTTAATGACAATAGCCATAATTACAATTTCGAATACAAGTTATTGATTAATTCAGAATAATGTGCAAATGAAAATCTTGCTACATGACCGATGGCATTCTGTTTCATGGTCATAAGCAATTCCCTGTCATTTACAAGCCGTATGGCTTTTTCTGCAAGCGAATCCGATGATTCCGGTTCATGCAACAAACCTACCTTACCATCACTTACCACTTCCGGTAATCCTCCGGTATTTGCCGCAACCACTACACATCCCCGTGCCATTCCTTCTATTGCAGTCAGTCCGAATCCTTCGCTGCGCGAAGGCATCAACAGTATGTCTATGCTGTCATAATACGCTTGCAAAGCCTCCTGTGGTTGTACGCCTGCAAACTTAACGACTTCATTCAATCCGGCATCATTCTTCTGTTGCTCCATTAGTGGACATAGCGAGCCATCACCCACTACCAACAAGCGCGTATTTGGATTCATGGCATGAATTTTTGCAAAAGCAGGCACTACCAAGTCCATTCCCTTGATAGGCTCCAGGCGGCTTACAACTCCTATGGTTATCACTTTGCCGATTCGTTGTTCTTTATTGGCTATGGAAATATAAGGTGGCAAGTTATTGTAAATGGTAAAATGATTGCCATGTCGGGTTAACTTCATTTCAGCTTTATACATTTGCGAATTTCCGAAGAACGAATTCTCTGCTCGTTCTGTAATACATTGAAATGCTGTAAGTATATATCGCGAAACGAAGTGTAATAATCGCAAAGAAAGATAGATGTCGGCAGCCGTATGAGCCGTCGCTACTATGCGCTTGATGCCTAACAGACGTAATATGATAATAGGGATGGCGCCCGGTGCCATGTACTGCACATGTACCACATCGGGTTTTACTTCCCTCAATACACGGTGCAATCCCTTATACAGGAGAATAACCGTGTTTGTTATCCCCACAGGTCTTTTCCCATCAGGACTCAATAAGCATACGTTGCTTCCAGCTTGCTTATAACGTTCCACCATGTTTGTAGAATGTTCAAAATAGCAGACTGTTGTCACTTTATGCTCTGCGGTGATAAGGGCCTTCACCAAATTGAGTGTCTGAATTTCTGTTCCTCCTGTCATCAGGCAAGGGATACATACTAATACATTCATTTATTTAGCAAATTATTTATATAATTTTCTCCCAACAGCCAGCAGCCGCAGCGAGTCTTTTTTAGAAGCACTGTAAGAACAAAACTTATCAGAAAATTTACAATTATCAAGCTTCCTGCCAAAAGGATAGGAAACATGTTCTACTAACTTATTTAAATGAAAGAGTCTGATTGACGTAGAAGAAAGCATAAATATCAACACCCAGAAATGGAAGATGTAAATGCCCATTGAAGAATTCCCAACAACATATATAAAAGCCGCGTTGACTTTTAATCCTTGTTTGTTATTCCAACGTTTCTTTACCAAGCAGAATAGAATACAAATGAGCAAACAAGTTGCTATTGCATGGATTATTGAACCTTCTCTATATTTTAGAGCAGGGGTGAAAACAAATATTCCGATGGCTATAATCAAGCAGATTATACAAGTAATATTCTTGCTTATAAAAGTCTCTAAACTATTATAAGAGTGCATCAATGCACCAACTACAAAATAAAAATACCACTTAACAAAATCTTGTAATCCAAATAAGTTTGGCAAATGAATTGCTATAAGTATTAAAGAAATTGGGAGTAATAATAAAGAATTTGGATGGGAATAATCAATACACATTGAAAACATGAAACACCAAAATAATGCTGTAAGAAACCATAAATGATAAAATCCCCCTCCGAACAGTTCACCCACATCAAAGAAACCAGTGCTAAACATTATCAAGCATGAAAAAACGAGATAAGGGATCAGCAACCTTTTTATTTTTTTAACAAAAACATTAAAACATCTTTTCTCTGTGGTTTCCGATAACAATATCCTGCAAGGAACATAAACATTGCTACTGAAATTTGAACCAATATTGCACTACCATAGAGTATAGCAGATTTATCTAAGAATGAATCACGAAAAAGATCATCCAACCTACCAAATATATGAAAACTTATGACACATATCATACATGTCATACGAAGGACATCAATATAAGTCTGACGTTCACGAATCATATTTTTTCAAGAGTCTTAATAATTTTGCAAAAATCAGAGGATATTTAAGAACAAACAGCTGATACAAGCTATAAGGAAATTTACCTACTTTTGTTGGATATTTCCGTATGTAATTTAGGAATACATTTACATCCCCTCTTTCGCTTTGTACCGACATCTTGATACCTGAAATATATTGCCTCGTTGAATTCTCTAAAAAATAATTCTTAAGTCGTTCTGAGCTTATTTGAGCCGAATAATCAAGATATGAATTTACAATCATAGCTATACTTTTTATCTTGTGTTGATTGACAGGCGAGTTCATTATTGAACCATTTCTTTGGATATAATCATAACAACTGAACTTGATCAACCCGGCAATTCGCATGCAATGAGCAATTGCCCATGGAATAAGTTGAGTATCCTCGTATGATATTCCAGGATAAAACTCAAAATTATTGTTGTGCCAAAACTGACGCTTAAATATATAGCACCATGCTCCGACAACAAAAAAGCCACTATCTAATAAAAAACTTTCTCCATCATAAACTTTTGACACGTCCGCTTCTGAATCGAATTTGTAAGGAAATATCTCCCTAAACGGAACTGAAGGAGCAACGACCAAAGCATCCAAATCATCTCTTTCCATAATCTCTAAACATTTTCCGAGACAATTGGAAGAAATGCAATCATCAGAATCAATAAACCATACATATTTACCTCGTGCTAATTTGAAACCATTATTACGGGCAACTGACAATCCTTGATTCTTCTGCGTAACAATTCTTATATTTTCGTAAACACCTGACAACCTCTCAATTGTAGAATAAGTAGAATCAGTACTTCCATCATTTACGATAATGATTTCATAGCTATCTCGTGGTAAATCCTGATTCTCGCAACTATGTACACATGCTTCAATGTACTTTTCCACGTTGTAAGCTGGAGCTATAAGACTAATAATAGGGTTCATATATGTTTCATTATTTTATTCACATAATAATATATAGTAGGCATTAAATCGTGACGATTGAAATTCAATTGGCATTTTGTTTTCCTGAAATCATAAAACCAATATTTACGCGATAAGGTACCATCCTTGACATGACAATAGTCTGTTGATAAATCCATCATGTATGTGTTGTTAACTGTCATAGGAACAGTTTGGCTGTTGAACAGCATTGCAGGAAGATTCACACCACTCGCGGTAGCGGCATAGGCAAGACCATCATGACGGAAATTGACTTCCATAAAATAATTTTTTGCATTCTTATGTAATAATTCCACACTGAATGGTCCATGATACCCTACATGTTGCATTAATTTTAATATCGAATGAACATCTACATTCAAGTTTTCTACCGATTGGAATACTCCAAAAGAGCATGGGCTATAGATTGTAGGATAATGGCGAATTTTCCGAATTCCTCCAGGAATATATACGCCATTAACGGTACTGACACCGATGAGGTTTATTTCGTATTCTTTTTCAATAAACTTTTGGATAATGAATTGGTTGCAAGTAGATGTTGCAGAAAGTGCTTTATTGACATCTTTTTGGCAGTAGCAAATATGTATATCAGATTTTTCTCCTGTATTGCTATTGGCCGGCTTCATTAATATTGGGTATGAAACAGTAGGGAAATCTTCGTTGCGATTATAGATGATTGATTGTGGTATTGTTAAGCCGCAATTTTCGGCTAAACGGCATTGTTCATCTTTATTCAGTAGGTTTCCTAAATGTCTTCCTTTCATTGGAGTTATATACAGGGAACAAAGGGTTGTTTCATACTCATCTATATATTGGGTTGCAATGTCATTCGTACAAATGATTGTCTGTTGTTTGGTCTTGTCCGCAATACGAAGCAACGTAGGCAAGCAATCATCAATAGTTTCCATTTGGAAAATCTGTGATTTTTTCAAATATCTACTTTTTGAAACAAACAGACGATCGTCACCCACAAGCAACAAAACGATATCTACTTTCGCTTCTCCAAGACTCCGAATTAAACCAAGCGTATTGTTAAATGAATCACCTATAACAATTGCTTGTTGCTGCAATCTACTCATTTTAAACTAAAATAAAGTTCTCTATTCCATTTATTCGCCTTTACAAACACTTTCGGCAACACTCCGCTCCACGGTTTGCCGCATGGTGCCAAAGGGCGTATATAAGCATCCATAGCATCAAGCTTAATCCGATGTTCGGCAGGAGTCATACACAATTGTGCTGCATTTTTCCAATCCAAATCACGCCACACATTATAGTACCATACCCATACACAGTACATCCAAAGTTTAGCAGAGTGGGGGGCTATCTGTTTTACTATTTCAGCAGTTTGAATATGGTCACTCCAACCTTCTCCCCAATGAGGTACTAAAATTGTATCGGGTTGCAATTCATCAATCAACGCTTTCAATCTGTCTGTTTCCGTATTATTCATGGAAATGCCTCCATCGGGATAATTCAACTCGTGAATATTCTCAATCGGCAATCCTACAATGGCAGCAGCATTACGGGTCAGTCGGCGACGTGCTGCAACTATATCACCTGATGAAGTATCACAACAACCGTGATGAGAGCCTTCTCCTCCTGTCATGATTACAACATGAGGTGCTTTATTCTCTTTTACAAGGTGGGCTATCAATCCCCCACATCCTATTATTTCGTCATCGGGGTGAGGAGCAACAATCAATATATGCCTATCCGGTAGAAACTTTCGCGCTTTACACGCCATTATCCTTAACCATACACAATGTGCATAACGGAGCAAATTTTTCATCCTATAAGAAATTTACCAAAACGAGTTTTAAGTAAAAGCCATGTCAGTCCCCATGAAATGATGAATGCCATCAATGAAAATATTAGAGGGAATAAGGTGGTATGCTCAATAGCCCAATAATCTAATGGAAATAATATATTTGCCATACTCCACAAAGCCAATATTCCTCCTAATGTTGCAATTGTTCCCATCAGGTTGTTGTTTCCATATTCCCATGGAACAAAATAGCTAATAATCACATAAATGCTAATTCCACAGACAATTACGAACTTTTGGCTAAATCCTTTAGTAATTAAATGTTCATGACTACAGAACCATGTTCCGAAAGCGAACCAGCAAATCCATAGGTGAACGTTATGCACACCTATTATCATCGGAACAACTTTTCCTACCAGTGAAATAGCAAACAGCACTAAAAGGGTTAAAATAGCAACCCATGCTCTGTTGTTCATTATAAACGGATGTATCAAATATGTAACAATAAAACACCAAAATAACATAGGGAGAAACCACAAATGCCAGTAAGTCCAGCGGTAAAACGGTTCCCACGACAAGCTGTTCGTTGTTAACATAAAAAATATGGTAAAGACAAAGAATGGTATCATCAGACGAACAAACTTGTCTTTTATAACTTTAACTAACGACAACGGCTTACGTTTTAATTGTCTTCCAAAAAGGAAACCGCTTATAAAGACAAACATCGGCATTGCCAAGTTAATAAGTCCATATTGATTAATCAATTCATATTGTTGACGATATAATTCTGCTACATCAGTCGGAAAAATGGTTGGCATACATCATTCCATACCCATGGAAAAATACCACCACTACAATGCACAATATGCGCAATAAGGCAATATCGCATCTGTATCCTTTGCAATTGACAAGCATTTCTTGTTAAATTAAAGTTTTGTATAGTTTAACTACTGCCTCAGGAGAGACTTTTTCATATAGTTTTTTGGAGGCACAATCGGCAAGTACGCCTTTTTCCCATCTTGCAATTATTTTATTTAAGGAGGAAACAATGGAATCAACGCTCTGATTATCGGCTAAAAATTCACCTTCTTGATTTAGTAGCATATCTACTGCAAATCCATTAGCTGGGGAAATCGCCAAAATCGGTAACCCGGTTTGCAGATAATCTGTGAATTTACTTGCAAAGAAAATACCTTTTTCCAATCTGGCTTCGAGAAGTACTAAGATGTCATAAGTTTGCATTTTAGATAATGCTTCCATATATGAAAAACTACCGATACATTTTACGTAATCCTGAAGACTGTATTTCTTTATTAATTGTGATGTATAATCATTGATATGGCCCATTATGTGAAACTCCAAACTAGTAAAACCACTATCAATAACGTAACGTAAAGCCTGAAAAGTAGTCTCTGGATTACGTTCCACTGAAAGATTGCCGGAATGGAGCAACTTTAACTTGCAATCATTAGTTCTTTGAACTGATAGAGGCCAAAAATTCTGGCACAAGCCAATATGTGGTATTGCTATAGTCTTTTGTTTTTTCAAAAATGGGAAGAATGTTACAAAATGCTGCCTAAGGCTATCTGACGGAAACGTATTAATATCAGCAGATTTAAGTAACCGGGCCGTCTCTATCATTTTCCGTTTCTGCTCTTTGGCTGTATAATCATGTTTATATAATCCAGGCCATATTGGTGCGGCGGGGTCATTCCAGTTGGCAATCCATTTAATCCCTGTTTTCTTTTTTAACTTTTCGCCAATGAAATGTGCTGTATCATTAGGAGATCGGGTTAAAATCGCATCATATTGATTGGTTGATATGAGTTCAACTGCTTTTTCATAAGCGCGTCGCATCCAGCGTACACCGGGCACAAAACTTCCTCCCATTATTAAACCTGAATAAACGACATCCGCAAATTGTTGGATTCTATTCCCCGATTCATAAGTGATAGTATGAGCCGTCGGTTTAAGCATGTTCCATGGTTCCGTCCAATCAGTTCCGTATGAAGGACCTTCATCGATACGTGAAATAACATCCACTTCAATCCCTGCTTGCAGCAAGGCCATTACTAATTTTCCATTACACAAATTTTCTGAGAAGAGATAAGGCGGATACCCTGTAGCAATCATCAATAGTCTCATCGTATATTATCTTAAGGCATTTACTATCCGGGCACATGCTTTTCCATCTCCGTAAGGATTGATTGCATGGCTCATTTCTTTATAATATTCCGAATTATCGATAAGTGCAGACACTTCATGAACAATTTTGTCATAGTCGGTACCGACAAGTTTTACAGTTCCTGCTTCCAAAGCTTCAGGGCGTTCTGTAGTATCGCGCATCACAAGCACCGGCTTTCCGAGTCCGGGCGCTTCTTCTTGAATGCCTCCCGAATCGGTAAGCACAATATAAGCCTTACTCATTAAATGGACAAACTCCAAGTATTGCAATGGCTCAATAAAAAAAAAATTGGATCGAGTGAGATTTTCTCCAAATACCTCATGGATAGGCTTGCGCACATTGGGATTAAGATGCATGGGATATACAAAATCCACTTCAGGATATTTTTCAGAAAGATCTTTCATGGCTGTTACCATGCGAATAAAGCCATCACCAAAGTTTTCGCGCCGGTGCCCGGTGATAAGTACAAGTTTCTTGCCTTGGTCAAGTCGCGTAATATTGTAGCCAGCCGTGGCAAGAATTTGCTCTTGCTTCGAGGAAAGAGCCGCATCATTTCTGAGTTTGTCAACGACCATTTGCAAAGCATCAATGACTGTATTACCTGTAACATAGATTTGCCCTTGGGCACTTTCGACTATCAGGTTCTTCTCTGACAAAGGTGTGGGCGCAAAGTTATAAGTGGCTATTCGTCCTGTAATCTGTCGATTCATTTCCTCTGGCCATGGGCTATGGATATTGTGTGTGCGAAGCCCTGCCTCTACATGACCTACGGGTATCTGCATATAGAATGAAGCCAAGGCTGCTGCCGTGGAGGTGGTTGTATCGCCATGTACCAGAACCACATCCGGACAACATTCTTTGAGTACGTCTCGCATTCCTGTAAGCACACGAGCCGTAACATCATACAGATCCTGTCCCTGTCTCATGATGTTGAGATCGTAGTCAGGCTTTATATCAAAGATAGTAAGCACTTGGTCAAGCATCTCTCTGTGCTGACCTGTAACACATACTATAGTCTTAAATTGCTCTGTGTACTTTTGAAATTCCTTAACCAGTGGACACATCTTAATGGCTTCAGGGCGTGTGCCAAAAACCAACATTATTGTTTTCATCGTGATAATATATTTATTGCAGTCATTAAATCCGAACTAATTTTTTTTGCTTTTTCTTGAGAACGATTGAATTCCAATTGACTTATTTCATCCAAATTGGTATTTAGTCTATCAAGTACTTGTATTAAAGCTTGAATTGAAAGTTGTTTGTCATCAATCGCATTTAATGCCATATCAAATTGCTGAAGGAACTTGATTGTCTTGGGATGATATGCCAATGCTATTAATGGAGTTCCGGTAGCAAGGGCAAATATGGTACTGTGTGTTTTATGCCCAAGGAATATCTTGCATTTGGATACTTCCTCTAAATGCTCCAGTGTTTCCATATCATCTTCGTATATGAAACATTTATCTGCCCGAAGCACTTTGGCGATTATTTCAGCAATGAAACCACGGTCATCAGGAGCAGAGCCTTTTATCTCCATTGGGAAAAAGCGTATCGAATAACCTTTATCTATTACGTAATTACAAAAATCTGCGATTGTTTGCTGATAATGCTTTCGTTCTTCAACGGTTCGGGATTGCGTACAATAAATAGCAATTCCAACCGCATTGTCTCTTTGCTCTATCGGAAGATACTGTATATGGTTTGCCAATGTCAGTACACTTTCGTAGGTCGGTATAACTTCTGCTTCCTCTTTACCCAAAAATGTGTGGATTTCCTTGACAGATTTTTCTTCCCTAGGCATTAATATACTGTTAGATAATAGACGTTGAGTAAGTAACCTATTTTTGGGATTATGAAAATCGAATGGTCCGAAAGATTGGGAGAAGCATATTATTCTCCTATATGATGAAGCCACCATTGCATCAAAGTTAATGCTTGAGACTAAATCGCGTGACAACATTGTAGTAAAATGATGTCCTCCCACGCTTATTACTACACTTGATTGTTTTAATGCTTTTTTAAATTCAGGATTAGCCAAAAAACGAGCAAGAGATACATTTCTCATAAAAGATTCACGGAGAAGCGTAAACGTGTATTTTTTGAATCTATTCAGAAATCTCCAATAGAATTTATATTTCTTCACTCTATCATAATCCCACCCCCATGGTACAAACCTGATACCTTCAGACGAATAGTATTTGTACCCGTTCCATAACTCCGGGTCTGATGTTGAAACAGTTATTTCTACATCGCGATATATTGATTTAAGAATACGGCACATTGCATAAAGTACAGCCCTATCCCCCTTATTCCCGGAATATTGATTTATTAACAAGATTCTCATATATTTTTCCTTTCTGGAGTTTGGTTAACAATATCCGCATACCCCATTACTGCACAGATTATAATCTGATGATGAACAGGAATATGAAGCAGTTCTCTTATTTTTCGTTCTTCATTCTTATCCTTTTGTGCCCATGAAAGTATTGTTGCAGACAGCCCTAATGTAGTTGCCCCCAACATTATATTTTGAACCCCAAGACAAGTATCTACTGATGGCAAAAAGATTTCACTAGGCCACACATATCCCCTTATATTTGCTGTAAATACCCAAAAAGAGGGAATAAATTCACTAAATCCAGTTCCTCCTTTACAATATTTGAGACATTCCTTTGATAATTCAGGATTATTGGTCGCATAAATTTCAATGGGCTGTTTATTACAACTACTGGAAGCCCAGTTTGCCAAATTCTTTAATTTTATTACGTCTTCATCAGAAATTTTCTTTAAGGAAAATGAACGATTGGAACGACGTGCCATTACCAATTTTTCCAATTGCTCAAAGGAAACATTTATTGTTGGCTTCTCACCTCGTAAGGGAATGAAATTATCCTCTACCTGAAGATGTTCGTATGCTATAATTTTGCTTCTAGCCCATGTGAGAGTAGAATCGGTTGCATACTCTGTCTTTTCCAATCTTTCAATAAGACTTTTAAGTATAGAATAATATTTTTTACTGTGACCAGGCGAGGCATCAACCCTATGCAATCCTTTATCTATAATATGTGCATATTTTCGCATCAATAGAATAGCCTTGTCATCTGTATCTTCTAAAGACAAGTCAAAATTTGTTTCTGCATCAGCTATAATATCTTTATAATACGCCGGCACAATAATTGCTCCATTGGCAATAAGTTTATAAAGTTTACGCGGTAACAATGCTCGCATATATCTTCCGCACAATTTTCTTAATCTATTGAACATCCTCTATTTTTTATAAATCTATTTATGAATTTTCTCATTCCAGAATTGAAGCTATACATTAATGACAGCAATATTGTAGCATAGCTAATAATACTTAGTAATGCATATAACATCCATGATAAATAATTTTCTGATGGATTTATTGACAACAAGGGTATTATAAACTTGATGATCAAAATAGCAGGAAACATGACACATAGAAGCATTATAAACAATCCTTTCCAGTATTTCCACACAGGTTCACGAAATCCTTGGGAAAATAGAAAATATGGTTTCCAAATACCCACTATTAATACCTGACTTGTAAGTCCTCCTAACAATATACCGGGCAATCCCCATTTTGCGCCACACGCTATAGCGACACTTAAATTTATCACAATCTCTGCAAGTGGTGCCCAAATATCAGAAAACATTCCATATCCGAATAGGAACTGCATTACTCCACCTCGTGTGTAACTAATGAACACATTCAAAACGACAAGATATAGCACAATCTCAGGAAGGATATATTCATGTCCTAACCAAATGGATATAAATGGTTCAAGCAATATGAAAATGGAAAATGAAAATACACCTCCAACAAAGTATCTCATATTCAGCAATTCCCAAAATAACTGCAATATTTTAGTTCGGTTGCCTTCGGCAATCAAATTTCCGATGCTTGCTTGAGAACTTTCAAGGAAAGAATTTACAAATTGTGCCAGTTTATCGGTAATGATTGTATAATTTCCATAAAATGCAACAATCTGAAGATTTACGAAAGAATATATAAGGAACGGGGCTGTCTGATACTGTACAAAATAGCTTATTTTCTGTACGAACAGCTGTTTCGTATATTTCATCACCTCCGGATATTTCTTGAACAAAGCCTTTCCTAACCGCACTTCTGTCCGTAACCACGGATAAGTCTGGTTGATTTTCCAATTAAGAATAAATGAATAGATGATGCCGAAAAGAAGCTCTATCAATACCCACAGATAGAAGCTGTGCGTATAATAGGCAAGAGACATCTGGATAAGGGTCTTGATGATATTTGCTGACTGGAAATATGCTGTGACTACATAATTGCGTTGGTCGGCTCCAAGCAGGTTTTGCCGGTAATTGATAAAATAACCGATGAGCGAGGAGACGAGAAAGGAGAAATAGGCAAAGTAAATAAGCGATATATCAAACCCCGTAGTACTATCGGGGAATATCAGTGGCAGAAAACAGGCAAGCACACATCCGGCACTCAATATCATGATGCCTATGCACCGATAGAGATAGCCCATAACGGAAATAATCTCATTTATCTTCTCTTGGTTCCGTTCAAACAAGGGCTTGTAGAGCACGTATCCTATAGCAGAACCGATACCTAACTCGGCAAGGTTGAGAAAACCGAGCAAGTTCTGGAGCGTACCTGTCAAACCTACGAAATCTGCTCCGAGGCAGTCAAGAAATATCTTGCGCGAAAAGAAACTTAATGCAAGTGTCAAGAAATAGAATACAAGGTTGACACGGGCATTGAGCAACGTCTTTTTTACACGTGACTCTGTGGTGGTTTTATTTTCCATGACGTATGTAATTGGAAATCAAAATATAGTTTTGACAATTTGTCGGAGGAAACACGACTGCCGAAATAAAATGGAATTTACGGCATTGTCGTCAAGTTTAATTTATGGTTTGTCGAGTATCGCGATCTTGAACCGGTTGTCTGATTCGTCTTTTGATTACCATAAATCGGCTTTGAACACCTGTTCGTGGCCGGTTTGTGGTAATTTTTGTTTGCACAGGACGGCTTCTAAAACGGCAAGACCGTGCGTGTCACTGCCAGCCAAGTCATAGAAGCCGTTCTTCAACAGCCATTCGGCTTTCTTTTTGACTTCCGTTCCATAGCCGCCAACAATGCTGGACAAATTGAGTTGGAACATCACGTTCATCTCCTTCAATTGCCGGTAATCGCCAGCATCCATATACACATATCGTTCCGGATGTGCCAGGACGGGGACATAGCCTTTTGACTTGATGCGGAGCAGGATGTTGTTCAACCCCATCGGTGGGTTAAAATAAGAGGTTTCCACCAACAGATGTTTCCCTTCATTTCCCAAAGGAAGCAGGTCGTTCTTAGCGAGCCGCTCTTCAAACAGGTTGTCGAGCATGTTTTCCGCAGCAAGATGAAGTATGATATTCCCTTGATAGGCGGCATTCAGTTCCATAAACCGTTCTTTCAAATCCTCCGTACGGTTCGGTATGTCTTCCATGATGTGGGGCGTGAGCCAAACCTCGCTGATACCCAACTCCTCATAAAGGGAGAGAACTTGCAGGGATTCCTGCATCGTCTGCACACCGTCATCCACACCGGGAAGCAGGTGGCAGTGCCAGTCGGTAAATCCCCGGAAGATGTCGCTATCCTTCAAACTTACCTGTTTTCTAAAGGGCCACATCTTGTATCCTTTTTTCTTCACTCTTCATTTTTTCCGTATCCTGCATAGCCATACTTGTACCCATACTTATAGCCATATTTATAGCCGTACCGCCCACTGCCACCATCCGTTCCATTGAGAATAACGGACATGTTCTTGTATGTCTTATCGGCATAGAATTTCTCTATCTCCGGCAACATGCTGCGGTCAAGCAATCCGGCACGTACAATGAATAGGGTCATGTCCACCAGCTTATTGATGATGGCGGCATCTGCCACAATTTCAACCGGCGGGCAGTCGATGAAAATATAATCATATTCCGCACGGAGGTCGGTTATCAGTTGTTCCAGGCGTTCGGAAAAGAGCAATTCTGTCGGATTTGGAGGAACTGTGCCAACCGGAATAAGATCTATCTTGGCATCTCCTGATGGTTTGACAATCACATCCTTGATGTCTTTCACATCTCCTGCCAAATAGTCGGAAATGCCCTTCTTTGGTCTGCCTGCGTATTGGCTCAAAGAAGCTTTGCGCAGGTCAAGGTCTATCGCTATAATCCGTTTACCCTTGATGCCTAAACTGGTAGCGAGGTTAAAGGAGATAAAGGTTTTTCCGCTGCCCGGATTGGCGGAAGTAATCATGATGACGTGGGATTCGCTTCCCTTGTTTTGCATGAATTCCAAGTTGGTGCGTACTACGCGGAACGCCTCGTTGATGACATTGCGACTTTTCTCCTTAACCACTACCGCACATTCCTTTTCCTGTGTCTGCCGGGAGAATTTCTTTTTCTTACGAAAATCAAGTGGTATTTCGCCCACGAACGGAATAGTAAGGTTCTCCAAATCTTTGCGCCCGCGAACCACCGTATTCATGTTTTCTTTCATAAAGATGATAACCACAGGTATCAGCATTCCCAGGGCGAATGCCACCAGCAGGATATTCTTCTTGACCGGAGCGGTAGGTATCATGCTACCGCCGGGCTTGGTGATAATGCGGGTATTGTAAGCCGTAAACGCCTGTGAAAGTTCATTCTCTTCACGTTTCTGCAACAAATACAGGTAAAGTGACTCCTTCACCTTTTGTTGACGTTCCACACTAAGCAAGTATTTGGACTGCTTCGGGTTGGAGGCGATCTGCGAGGTTGCCTTGCCTCCAATAGCCTCCAAACTTCTGATTTGCGCACGCAAAGCCACCATTTGGTTGTCGATAGAAGAAATCAATGCATTTCGCATAGCATCCAACGATTTGTCCATTTCCCGAACCAAGGGGTTCTTGGTACTACTATGTGCCACCAAGCTGTTTCGTTCCAATAACTTAGTATTATATTCATTCAGCTGTGTGGAAAGGCTTGCATTTTCAATACCGGAATTGGCAGGGAGCAACTGGTATTTGTTAGTTTCATTGGTCAAATAATTCCTGATATACCGGGCCATATATGCCTGGTTGTTCAATTCACGAATTGCGGTATTGGCCTCATTGGCTTGAGTCATATACATACTTGCCGCCGCCTGTACATCCGGCAGCAAATGCTCACTCTTGAAGGAGGATATATCATCATCCACATTGCCGAGTTCTCCTTCAATTACCCCTAAACGTTCATTGATAAACATGGAGGTACTGACCGCTATCTGATTCTTGTCCCTTACCCAGTTCTCGTTGTAAACGGCTATAAGGGTGTTAAGTACATCTTCCGCCCGTTGGGTAGACACATCTTGGAAAGACAGCGTGATGATATTAGACTTCTCATCGTTCTGGGATATCGTCAAGTTGGCAGAACAACCTGCTGATGCCGCAGCCAAAGACTGGCGGGTTACATAAATGGTACTTTCCATTTTACCTGAATAAGTTACCGACGGAACGACGACAACAGGTCCTAAGGGGCTTTGGATGCTGTCGTTCAAATTGCCTTTCACGATATCGGCATTTTCTATTTCTGTTCCATTCCGTGTAAAAGAGGATAATTCCACTGAACCGTCTTTTGCCAGATGAAGTTCGAAAGTGGCGGATTCATTCTCTGAAAGATTAGGAATCGACACCTGGACAGGAAGTTGATTTCCGTATACCGTCTGTTTATGGAAACGTCCGTCTGTCTGGTAATTCATTTCCAAATGCAATCGCGACACTACTTCACGCATGATATCGGGAGATTGCAAAGTTCCTATCTCGTTATAAACGTTGGTGTTGGTCTTGAACAACCCCAAATCGGAAAAAGATTCCATATCCGCAGAAGAAGATTTCCCTTTGGAATCGTCTTTAATCAAAATAGAGGCAGTCCTGACATATACCGATGGGGTTCTCAACAGATAAAAGGTTGCAACCCCTAAACATAAAACCAACGAAATGACAAACCAGTGCCATTTGTTCAGGCAGAGATAAAACAAATCCTGTATGGTAATGAAATCCTGTGTATTTTGTACAGTTGATTTATTCTGAATAGTAGTCATTTCTCTTTTTATTTAACGATAAGTACAGCAATAGAGGTCAATAAAGATGCCAGGGAAATCCAGAAAGAGGTACTACGCACATTGTTCCCGTTTACGGTAGACTGACGGGCTTTGGTAGCATTAGGCTCCACATATACCACATCATTCTGTTGCAGATAATAAGCAGGCGAAGTATAAAGATGCTCGGCAGAGCAAAGATTGACTCCATAAACCCGTTGTTTTCCTTCTTCTTGACGCAACACTAATACCTTTTCCCGCTTTCCGTAGATAGTGAGGTCTCCCGCCTGGCTTAAGGCATCCAGGATTGTAAGGTTATCCTTGTCGATACTAAAACGGCCGGGGTTGTTCACTTCACCCATTACAGCTATGCTGAGATTCATATATTCTACCGTAACAACAGGGTCTTTAATCAAATCATGCGACTGTAGCTCTTTTTTTATATAGGTAGCCACCTCTTCACGGGTCATACCGGCTATATGGATTTCTCCCAAAACGGGAAAGTCAATGTTCCCTTTGGAATCTACCGTATAACCGGACACACCACGATTAGAACCGGAAGAGCCCTCCATGCCGATCTGTGGCGAAACAATCGGCAAGTTAAACAGGTTGGTCAGGCGCAAATCCTGGCTGTTGACTAAAATAGACAATTTGTCTTTCGGTTGAATCTTAATCTCTACCGGAGCAGTAAGCGCCAATTCGCTTTCGCCCGGACGTAAATCTTGAAAATAAGCGACTTCTTTTGAAGTTGAGCAAGCTCCTAAAAACAGGAGTAATATTGCCCCAATTAAATTTTTGCAAAAATTCATGTTGATATAAACTATAGTTTCGAATGAGCTATATGGATTCTACGGGTTAACCATAGATTACCCAAGGTCCATATAAAGATGTTCAGTATTAAAAGCAAGGTTACATTTATATAACGTGAAAGCAGAATATTGCACAGTGTAAAACAGACAGATACCAGTACAATGATAATCATAGCTGTACGCTGTCTTATGCCAACAGCAAGCATTTTGTGATGGATATGGTTCTTATCTGGCAAAAAGGGATTCTTTCCGTTTCGCACACGGTGCAAATAAACCCGTACCACATCAAAACAGGGAATGATAAGCGGTGAATAGGCTAAAAAGAAAGCATTAGGCTGTTGCATAGAGGGATTTACCGGAACCCCGTCAAGCAGTTTCAGACTTAAAATGCAAGTCATCATACCAATCGTCAAGCTGCCGGTATCACCCATGAATATTTTGTTCTTTTTGGCAGGATCTCCAAATACGTTATAATAGAAAAAGGGGACGAGCACTCCAAGTGTCGCAAAAGCGAGCAGGGCATAAATGTATTCGCCTATTCTTAAAAACACCAATCCATAAAAAAGCATAGCCACTCCACACAATCCGGAAGCCAATCCGTCTATCCCATCTATCAGATTGATGGCATTGATAATAAATACCACGGCGAATAAGGTAATGGGGTATCCAATCCATTCAGGAAGAGCGTGAATAAACAGCAAACCGTGCAGGTTATTGATCCACAGCCCGCCTGCAATGACCAGTAATCCGCAAATAATCTGTATGGCGAACTTGGCACGGTAACGGATACCAATCAGGTCATCAGCCATCCCAACCAGATAAAGCATCATAATGGTACAGAAGCCGAATGCCAACGGGCGGCTTTCACTGCCGATATTACCAAGAAGCTGACCGTACCCCAACAACATATTGAGTCCCAAAGCAAGTGCCACCGAGAAAAAGACAACCGGTTTGAAGGCTATCCCTCCTAAACGGGGTACTACCCCCTGATGGATCTTCCGTTCATCAGGCACATCAAACAGACGCTTACGAAATGATATCAACAAGATTTGTGGAATCAAGACGCCGGCACAAAATACGCTCAAGGCGAATACAAACAAGGAATTGACAACCCAAAAGGCCCTAGGATTGTCAATTACATTTAAAATAACAGTCATAAATATCGTATCAGACAAATTGAATATATTCAGGAAGAACCTCCACACCAACAGCGAGATAACCCTTTAATTCGACAAGCAAGCGTTTTATCTTGCTGCCTCGTATTTTAAGCAAACAGCCCTCATATCCATTGAGAGAGCCTCCTATAATCTGAATTTTGCGCCCGCACATCTGAGGGGTTATTTCTTCCGGCAAATAATATTGGGGTGAATCGGAACTGCTGACGGCTTGTATGAATCTGTCCATTTCCAAATCAGACACAGTCATAGGCTCCCGGAACGTATTCCTCAACCAACGGTATTGAAGCGTTTTGGTTCTTTCCACAATGGAGTCCAAATGCTGACGGGAATCATAAACAAAGAGCAAATCTTGAATGACCGGAACTTTCTCACGCACCTTTTTGCCCTTTTGCAAAATGATTTGCCACTTCAAGGGGACAAATACCTTTACTCCTGCTTCTTGCAGTTGTTTGTATGCCGGCTTTTTAGCATTACACCGTTTTAAATCACGCATAACATACCATTGTGCGTATTCAGTATTTCCCATTGATATACTTTAGTTCAAGCAAATATCACCAATCCTGCACGATCATTCTATTTATTAATAATCAAGCAGTTACAAAACACTTTCCAAAAGTAGGAATCTTTTATTCCTTTAATCATTCCTTGCATCGCTATTCTAAAAGGCAAGTGTTCACTTATACTAAAACATACTACTCTTCTTAAGAGAAGTACATCTATATAATGAACTTGAAAGAGTAGCGATAGTCACTTTATCTTCTTAAGAGAAGTACATCTTTTAGTTATAAAGCGATAATAACTTGATAAACAAAGTCATGTTAGAGGATATATGGGGATGATTGTTTTTCATTTTACGCATTATGTTGAAGATTCTTAAAAATAAGTAGTAAAAAAAGTTCACTTTATGCCTTGATTTTTAGATTTTTTTCGTACTTTTGCAAACGAAATATACTTCTCTTAAGAAGATATGTACCTTTTTCGGTATTTATTTATATAGACATCAAAATGAGACTATTCGCCTTGTCTACAATAGACGTGTCTAAAGAGGCAAGATAAATTCGGGTGGTTTGCTCCGAATCATGTCCCAGTGCCTCACTGATAACAGGCAAAGAAACATTTTTACTTTGAGCGATGCTGGCCCAAGCATGGCGCGCAACATAGGTGGTAAGTGGAATACCTAAACCTATTTGTTTGCCAATGTATTTCAGATTTCTGTTGATACGGTGCGCTTCATTTTGGTATTGATGCCATTCGTCCACACCATTGTTCTGAATAATTGGTAGCAGGTAGGAAGTTTCAGAGGTATTGTATTTATCAATAAGTTCCTGCATGGGCTTTTCCCATTTGATAAACAATTGCTGACCGGTTTTTTTTCTCCGATAGGTCAGGATTCCATTCTGGAGGTCTTTCTTTTTCAGGAATGCCATATCCACAAAGGACATTCCACGTGTATAAAAACTGAACATAAAGATGTCCCTGGCAAAAATGAGAGACTTCTTATTAAGATCCAAATCCCGTATTCTTCGAATCACGCTGAGGGAAACCGCCCGTTTCTTTGTTTTGTCTATGCCGGTATAGACATGCTTGAAGGGATTTCGTTGAACAACAAGCCCTTCACTCACGGCCCGGTTATAAATGGCCCTGAGGTTACGCATATAATACGAACTGGTATTCGGACAGACACCGGTTCCTTTGAGCCAGCTTTCATAGGTTATCATCTGATTGGAATCCAGTTCATCCAATGGGATATCGCCCCGGTGTCCCCGAAACCGCTCAAAGCTGTTCAAGGCATTCTGATAGGTGCCGGCTGTGCGTACCTTACCTATCTGCCTCAATTCTACCAGCAGTTCTTTTCCATATAAAAGGAAAGTGCAATTCCCTTCAGGAACAGTGTAAAGTTCTATTATACGGTCCACAGTGAAAGGGCTGTCTTCCTGATTCAATCGGTTGATGCATTTCTTTATTCGGAAAAGGTCTTTATCAATTTGATTTTTTAATGCGGCAAGATAGCTTTTTCGGCCTTCTCCACTTCCTGCCGAGACATTGATTTCACCGGAAGCAGAAATCCACTCACTTGGAAACAGTTTGTAACCGGTGCGGATATGCCGTACTTTACAATGATGAATTATTTGATAATGAACCGATCCCTCTTTAAGGATAACGGATGAAGGAGTGAATTTTACTTTTACACTAGTCATAAATAATCAATTATTAGTTTAACATATGGAATAAAAACCGGAAGCAATTCAAAAAGCTTCCAGCTGTTATGTATATCTCCTGCTAAACTATTCTTGATTGATAAAAGATGCTTTAATTATTTTTATCCCATGAAGACATTACTTTAGTAACATAATAAAAGACCTTGTTCTGTATATTAAGCGAAAACTTGAAACGGAGTGTCAGGGTTAATACCAAAGAATATCTTACCACGCAGAAAATAAAATGTTCGAAATGGAAAGACCATTGCCTGAACTCTTTCCTTCCGAGCAAAAGAAGTGTTTTCTAGTTTTCAAAGAACACTAGACTGCCCCTTAATAAATAACTAAAGAAAAAATTGCATAACAGATCTGTCTATATGATTATCGGATTCACCTTCATGATTTTCAGATTAAGGTACAGCTCGTTATGCTTGATCATACCGTTTCGGAACATTTTCTACAAAATGTTGTAGACGAGTAGTGCCAGTGTGGAGTTGATGAACAGGTCCTGTTTTTCCAATGCTTCGGCCAGCGAACGTTCTGAAGCAGAATTAGAATAATTAAGCAGAGATAATAAACTGAGGGCTACAAGGGTTATATAGGTTAGTTATCGAAATTATGGTAAGAAAAAATAGCTAATAAATAAAAAGGCACTATCTTTGTAGAGAAATAGGGTGTTCTTTTAACTAAATGCAAAATAAGGCAAATATATGTAGTTCGCTCGTTTCTAAATCGTTACCTGACCAAGAGGAATAAACATGTAATTATCTGTATTTCAATTAGAAAAGAAAATTTAAATATCTTGCTGTGTGGTAGACAAGGTCCTGGCTGAGCCCCACCATTAGGCGCAGGGATTTCATGTTTGCCCTGAGCGTGTGGTAGTCCTGCGGCGGGAAGAGGGTGGTGCGGGTATCGTCACGGTACTTCTCGATCAACGCGAGTGCTTCCGGCAGCAGCTTGACGCGTCCGAGGTAGTCGGTCTTCTTTCGCCGGTATTTCAGCCAGAGGCTGCCCTCGTCATCCGTGAAGAGGTTCTCCCGGGTGATGCTTACCGCATCGGCATAGGCGGTGCCGGTGTAACAGGCAAAGAGGAAGAGGTCTCGGGTGATGACATGTGACCTGCGTTTTTCCGGTATCTCCAGATCACGCAGCTTCTCGAAATTCTCACGGCTGAGTGCTTTCAGTGTTGTCTCCTTCTGCTTGGGCAGCTTGAAGTGGCAGAAATGGTATTTCTCCGAGTGCCCCTCCTTGTAGGCGATCCGGCAGATCTTTTTCAGGATGGACAGGTAATGGCGCACCGTCTCCATCGCCAGTCTCTTCTTTTCCAGGCAGAAATCCTGATAGTCACGAATGAACTGCTCGTTGAGCTGTCCGAAGGCGAGGTCCGAGACCTTGAATTCCGTTTTGATGAATTCGGCAAGGGTGCGCCGGGTGTACACGTAGGTCGACATTGTCGTCGGCGCACGGTCCACGCCGACACGGGTCTTCATCTCCTCGTTGTGCCGGTCGAGAAGTTTGAGCAGGGTCATCTGCATGCCCGCGTTACCCTGGAACATGTCCCTGACCGCGGCGGCATCGAAATCCTTTTTCCTTTCCATGAGGGAATTGAAGGCCGAGTGTACGGCAAGCAGCAGCCTCTCTATCTTTTCATTGGTCTCCACCGCTTCCCGGCTCTTGCCATTCAATCGGCTCTCACGCGCGTTCCATAGCCCGGGGGTACAGGAGAGCTTGCAGCTGAACTGCGCCATCGTGCGGTTGAGGGTGATCCGTCCCATGACCGGGGCCTTGCCGGTCTTGTCCGGCTCGCTCTTTTTCAGGTAGAGCAGCACCTTGAATTTTTCCACTTTCATAACGCTCTTTTTAGGTTGTAAAAATACTCCTTTGAAAAGCGTCCTTTGGCATGCAAAACATTGATAAACAGTGAATACAAATCCGCTTTGTTCCTATCGGTAAAAATTCGGTTACCTGCCGTTGTTTCCGAAACAGGCGGCTAACAGTCTGGTAACTGAAACGTCGCAATATTTTGTTGTCCTTTGCAGGAATGTCTGTTCTGCAATTCTTGAAAAATGCTTAATTATAAACGTTTTACGTTTAATTCTCGTCATTCTGTTTTTTATTGCATTTCTAAATATTACTTACACAGCCCGTCATAGCTATGCCACAAGCATTTGCCTTGCAAATGGCGTGAGTATGGAGAATGTTGCTAAGATGTTAGGTCATGCAGATACAAGCGTAACAAAACACTATGCAAGGGTATTGGATCAGAATATTTTCAAGGATATGCAAAAAGTAAATAGCTGCCTGTCGGAATTGGCTATATAATAAAAATAGTAGCTAATATTGAAAAAGGATTGGGAAGAATGAATTTCATTTTCTCAATCCTTTTCTTTTATAGTAAGTTTTCCAGAACTCAATATGAAGCATTGACAAAGGTAAGTTCCGTATTTAGCCTGTTCAAGTCCGAGCCTTCGGTTTAGATGAAAATCTTCCTCTCACTATGTTCGAGCGTATTTTCATCTAAAGACTTGCACAGACTAAATACTTCACTGGAAAAGTCAATGATTCAAATTAAATTCCGAAAAACAATGTTTTTGGGCTTGGCAGGTTACTCTTTCCAGCTTTCAAAGTAGTGCTTTTGAAGCAGTTTATCAATATCGCTTTGGCGATAGATGATTTTACCTTTTATCTGGATAAAGGGGATTAGTCCTGTATCTCACCACACCTGCAAGGTTCGCAAACTGACATTTAGTTTCTTGGAAACCTCATTATTAAAAAGAAAACGTTCCCCGTTAAGGTGGGGCTTGTAATGTTTGACAATAGATTCAATGCTGTCCAGCATCGAATCGAGCGAAGAAATAAATTCTTTGACTTGTGGGGTATCTTTATTTATTAGTTCCATGATTGAAAGATTGTTTTATTGAAATATTGATTTCAAGATGGCTAGATGGCTGATTAGTTGCGCAGATAGTCACCCAACGATGAAATACTAAGTATATCTTTTGCCGAATCATAATCTATATAGAGCCGTTTAGACGCAATGGCAATAAAATACTGGCTACCATCTTGCTGTATCTCATAAGTAGCGGGTGAAGCCTGTTTGGTAGTTTCCGATACATATATAATAGAAAAGAGATACTCTTTGTCGCTCCAATAGATGATAACCGTGGGATTCAAATTAACACTTTCCCATGTGCCGACAATGAAAAATAGGTTGAAAGACGGGTAATCTTCTTTAGTTCTTTTCATAAGGCATAATTTGTTTGGGTGATTGATTTTGTGTTTCACTGTTCGCAATAATTCTTTCAATATCGGAAGACTTATAATAAATTTTGCTGCCGATTTGAGAATAAGCCAGCCGTCCACTACTACGGTAATATTACAGTGTTCGTTTACTAAAGCCCAACAACAGACACACTTCCTGACTATCCATCCAGCCAGTTTTCTACTTTCTGGATATGAGTGCTGCACAAACTTTCTATTGCAAACTCGGTGAATCGTTCGCAGACATACGAAAAGGTTCTCTTTTCAATGGTTACTACTTCCATACTTTTAATTTTTAATGGTTTATAAAACGTGTTGATTCTATTTTCATCGGCAAATGAAAATAGAATCAAGAGCCGTTTTCAAAACTGTCTGAAAGTGGTATATCCTGTCTATCTCTGGCTCAATTCATTTGGAATATACTCATAGGATATTCTTTTTTTTGAACGTATTTACATAGAAAGTCAAATGGAAATAGAGATACGAAAAGATTTATCGCTTATCTTTGCTACATGACTACCAATAAGATAACTCCCGAAAAATTATGGGCAAGACAGCAGATCAGCCCGCTAGATGTGGACTATGATTCGTGGAATGAACGCAGGGCCTCCATACAGGCATTCTCACAAATGAGCCAGAGTTGTATCTTTACGGTAGATGTTTTCAAAGAACGATACGATTTTGCATCCGATAACTTTGCGACTATCTTCGGATATAACCCTATATGGATAAAGACTATTCGTAAACAGGGCGATTTGCAGGAGGAACGGATTCACCCTGACGACCGGACGCAACTCATCGAACACCAGATTGAACACGGATAGTTCATCTATTCACTTCCGCAGGAACAGAGGAATGATTATCAGCAGATATTCCAAATTCGTATGCTGAATGCCCAGCAGGAATATGTGAATGTTATCAGTCGCCACCAAGTGATTCAGAAAGACAAGAACGGAAAGGCGTGGATGATTATGGGAGTGATGGATCTTTCACCTGACCAAACACCTATGGAGCGAATTAAGCGAACGATTATTAATCGGAAGACGGGTGAGATACTTGCATCGGCAGTTGTTCCGGCAGACCAACAATTAATCAAGCGGGAAAAGGAAATACTTTTATTAATCCGACAGGGCTTTTTGAGCAAGGAAATTGCTTATAAACTGAACCTTAGTATTTACATGGTGAACAATCACCGCAAGAATATATTGGCAACACTGAATGTCGATAATGTGATCGAAGCCATCAACCGGGCAGAAAGTTTCGGTATTCTCTATTGATTATGGCAACCAATCCAAGCTATTTGTTAGCGGATTGGTTTTTCTCCATTGTTCCAGTTCTTCGTAACTACGAACTCCACCCACGAAAACAGCATGATAGATTTCTATGCCGGGAATCTGTACCCCATCCGGCACATCGAATTTAATTTGAAGGATAGTATTCTTGATTTCAGGAGTAAGTCGGTTCGTTATGGCAGCAGTTACTTTTTCTACCACACCATCATATTTTGAGCCTTTACGAATATGAATCATGTCGAACTTCCACGTGTTCATGTCCTCATCTTCGTAGATGGAGTGCCATTCGATGCACTCTTCTTCTGTCTGAATTAGATTTTTAAATTGGATTTCCTTTAAAGAGAGCTGTTCGGCAAGTTCCTGCATCACAGAAAAGCTGGCTGCAATATCCAATGTATCGGTATATATATGCAGGTCTATATCCCTACTCTTTGCCAACAGACCGGATTTGAGTGAGCCTACCAAATGAACGGTTGCCCCAATACGTTCCCATGCCGGGATAATACCGGTATGTTCCAATATATTCCAAGCGGTTTGCTGATTATGTAGGGCAAGTTCAAGAATATCCATATCGTTCATTTTGAGCATGCAAAGATACAAAACTTATGGATATATAGCTATAAATAGCCATTTCCTATCCTACTCGATTGCAGTAATTTTGCGCACCGTTTTGACTCTATTTTCATCCTTTAGCAATAAATTACTATGGTATTCAATCAAACAGAGAAGCAAGAAAGAAGCTATTTGCAGCAAATAATCAATCGGTTGAAGCAGATAATCAGCCATACCGATGTGTCCGTGAAAGACCATGTAGATACATTGGCAGAGTACAAGGACTACCTTTGGAACAATAAAGATATTGATCCGCATGAGATACGTTCCATGCGTGAAAGTATCCTGAATCATTTTGCCATAGGCGAAAGTGTAATTGACAAACGCCGACGGCTTGCCAAAATAGTGGATATCCCCTACTTCGGACGAATCGACTTTCAAGAGAAGAGCGAGAACTGTACGGTAATCCCTGTTTACGTGCTAATGCGGATGATAAGATGAAGAACATTGTTGCCACCATCCAGCGAGAACAAAACCGAATTATCCGTAATGAGGAAGCCCGAACGCTCATCATTCAAGGTGTGGCAGGTTCGGGCAAAACTTCTATTGCCCTACACCGCATCGCCTATTTGCTGTATGCTTTTCAGAGTAAAATCTATTCAAAAGACATATTGATTATTTCTCCAAACAAGGTGTTTGCCGATTACATTTCCAATGTCCTGCCCGAACTGGGCGAAGAAACCGTACCCGAAACCAGCATGGAGCAGGTACTTTCCGAAGTACTGAATCACAAATACAAATATCTTAGCTTTTTCAAGCAAGTGAATGAACTACTGACAAAACCAATATCGGACTTTATTAAGCGAATCGAATATAAATCCTCTTTCGACTTCATCGCCAGTCTGGATCGCTTCATTCTGCACATCGAAAACCACTACTTTAGAGCAGAGGATGTGAAGCTAACCAAACATATCACCGTCCCGGCTGAATTTATCGAAGAGCAATTCCACCGTTTCAACCGCTATCCCATGCGCCAGCGATTTGAGGCAATGACGGATTATATTCTCGATATGATGAAAGTACAGTACGCTTTCACTGTGACGACTACCGAACGGAATTTCCTAAAGAAAGAGATTAAGCGAATGTTTGCCGGAAACAATGATCTGCAAGTCTATAAAGATTTCTTCGCATGGGCAGGTAAGCCGGAACTGTTTAAAATGCGGTAGAATCGCACACTTGAATATGCTGACTTAGCACCAATGGCGTATCTGCATATCGCTTTAGATGGTGGTACAAAGAATGATGTTAAACATTTGCTGGTAGATGAAATGCAAGATTATTCTCCAATCCAGTATAAGGTAATACAAAAGCTATTCCCTTGTCGGAAAACGGTGTTGGGCGATGCCAGCCAGTCGGTCAATCCTTATGGCTCGTCTACTACGGATATGATTCAGAAAGCTCTTGTCACAGGTGAAGTGATGAAGCTATGCAAAAGTTACCGCTCTACTTGCGAGATCACAGATTTTGCACAGAAAATACGGATAAATACCGATCTTGAACCAGTCGCACGGCATGGAGAGAAACCGAAAGTATTACAATTTAATAATGAGAAAGAAGAACTATCTGCTATTAAAGAATTAATTGTCACTTATCAGGCATCCGCCTATAAATCGCTGGGGATTATCTGCAAAACCGAATCGCAAGCCCGTGAGATGGCAGATAAATTACAAATTCCTGATATTAATTTCCTATCAAGCCAAAGTTCGGCTTTTGTGCAGGGTATTGTTATCATCTCTGCCCACATGGCAAAGGGTTTGGAATTCGATGAGGTGATTATACCACAGGTGGATGATAGGAATTATCATTCGGAAATCGACCGGAGTATGCTATATGTGGCGGTAACAAGGGCAATGCACCGTTTAACGCTGACATATAGCGGAACAAAACACACACCATTCATCTAAATTTTCGGCTTACTTTATTGTCATGCGGGGATTAACCTCTATATTTACCGCCATGCGCATAGCAGATTAACGAAATAACGATGAGAGAAAGCAAGATTTTATATCCGTCACCTGTACTTTCCCAATACATTAAATACTATTGGGCGTTAAAGACCGATGAAGTAGAGCCAGTAATGATACAGACTATTCCATCGGGGTGAGAATCTGAATATCCAATCAAAAGGTTTACAGCCGAAGAATTTCATTCGGGGACAGTTCTCAACTTATGGAAGTTTGATTTCAGTGGGAAATATTGATATGATTGCTGTTATATTTCATCCTCTGGGGCTAAATTCATTTGTGCAATGTTCTATGAATAAGTTTTACAACCATTATATAGATGTAGAAGATTTGGAAGATATTGAACTGAATCACCTGAAACGAAATATTTCTGCCGAACCAGCCGTTGAAACCTGCATCCGGTTGATTGAACGCTTCCTTATGCAACGGTTGGTCGATGCAAATTGTAACTACCAAAGAACGCATCACGCTATCCGTCAAATCATCAATCAACCGCAAATTGACGTGAATACCCTTGCTGAAAGTGCTTGTTTGGGATATAGGCAATTCAAGCGAGTATTTTCCAACTATGTAGGAATGAGCCCTAAAGAATATTATCGAGTAGTTCGCTTTCAGCGGGCACTGTATCTGTTGCAGAATCATCCGGGAATAGAGTTCGTAGACTTGGCTTATTCGTGTGGCTTTTATGATTCTTCGCACTTGGTGAAAGACTTTAAAGAGTTTACAGGTTGTTCGCCTACTCAATATCTATCTTCCCGTTCTCTATATTCTACATTCTTTTCCGAAGGTTGCAGGCTGAATGTTATTAAATCGCATAGCCGTGCGTAGTCATTTGTGATAAAGTCAGTTTTTTACAAGTGGATGATAGGCAAAGAACTTACTTTTGCAGAAGTATTTAAAATTAGAAAGTTATACAAGAAAGTAATTTTATACATATAACCGCTGGCATTGCACAGGTTATTGAAGCAGAAGAGAAATTGTTAAGTAGCCTGCCTGTAGAGGTTATCACACAAAGGCGAAATACGCAGAATCGCACCATCAAGCAGATTCTCGGTCACTTGATTGATTCGGCATCCAATAATCACCAACGCATGGTTCGGTTGCAATATAGCAAAGACCTGCTTTTCTTCCCTGATTATACACAGGATAATGACTTGTGGATAGCTTTACAAGATTATCAGAATGCAGACTGGGCTAACTTAATCCAGTTATGGAGGTGTTACAATCTGCACATCATCCAAGTAATTAACTCGGTAGATAAGAACAGACTGGATAGTTACTGGTGCGACTTTACAGGAACAAAGGTCACGCTACAAGAAATGATAGAAGGATATTTGGGACATTTGCACCTGCATATAAAAGAAATCCATGAATTAATCGGTTGAATTTCTTAATTTTTCATACATTTGCGCTATATCAACTCACAAATAGTATTCACTCCTTATGAAACTCTGTATATAGCTACGCTCCTGCGAATAGCCCCTTTCAAGAAAGCTATTCAGCTATTTGACAAATAACGATTTATTTGCCACAGAGATTTTATATCCTTTTATTTATGAATTTACGAGCTGGCAGACCATGTTATGCAGGTCTGTTCGTATCGTGCTATTTTGCAGTTGAGCAATGAATTATACATATAGACAAATATGGCTCATCAACTTTCCGATCATGATGAGCATCTTAATGGAGCAGTTAATCAATATAACGGATGCTGTCTTTTTAGGTCACGTAGGTGAGGTGGAATTGGGAGCATCCGCTATTGCCGGAATTTATTATCTGGCGGTCTATATGCTGGGCTTCGGGTTTAGTATTGGACTTCAAGTGATGATTGCCCGCAGAAACGGGGAGCAGAATTACAAGGCAACAGGAAAGACTTTCTTTCAGGGGCTATTCTTTTTATCGGGATTAGCCGTCTTGCTTTGCCTATTGATTCATGCCGTTTCTCCTTATCTATTGAAACGGTTAATTTCCTCACCGGAGATTTATCAGGCTGTAATCCACTATTTGGACTGGCGCAGCTTCGGGCTGTTGTTCTCATTTCCTTTTCTGGCTATCCGGTCTTTCTTCGTTGGGATAACGCACACGAAAGCCTTATCGTGGTCGGCTGTTACTGCGGTGACGATTAATATGCCGCTGAACTACTTTTTAATATTTACACTGGAATTAGGCATTTCGGGAGCAGCCATCGCTTCATCTTTAGCAGAAATGGGTTCTTTGATTGTACTTTGTATCTACACAAAAGCGAAGATTGACAAAGACAAATACGGATTGAAGCCCGTGTATGATGGACGGTTACTTATCAAAGTCCTGAATCTGTCTGTGTGGAGTATGCTCCATGCTTTTATCAGCGTAGCCCCTTGGTTTCTATTTTTCGTAGCAATCGAGCATTTAGGGAAAACAGAGTTGGCTATTTCCAATATCACCCGAAGCGTATCGGCAATCTTTTTCGTAATTGCCAATTCCTTTGCTGTCACTACGGGTTCATTAGTGAGTAATGTTATTGGAGCAGGAGCGAGAAACGAGCTTTTCCCGATCTGTCACAAGGTTCTGAAATTAGGTTATGCCGTTGGCATCCCATTCGTAGTAGTAGCTTTGCTCTGTAACCGTTGGATTGTCAGTTTCTACACCGATAATGAGCTATTGATAGAATTAGCATTTGCTCCTTTCGTGGTGATGATATTGAATTACACGTTTGCACTACCTGGCTATGTATATCTTAATGCTGTCGGGGGAACAGGAAAAAACAAAATCACCTTTCTGTTTCAGGTGACAACCACCTGTGTGTATTTAGTGTACCTCTATTGGTTGAGCTTCTGTATAAAAGCATCTTTATCCCTCTACTTGACGGCAGAATACCTGTTTGTGATTCTGCTAGCACTTCAATCTATCATTTATCTAAAAAGTAAACACTATTAAAGCGAATCAAGTTATGATGACAAAAATATATCCTCGCATCGGAGATAAGCAAACAGTCTATCCAACCCATCCGAAGCCCCTAAATCCGTAAAATCGGAACTGGCGAAAATAAATAAGGGACAGGATGATATTATCCGATTTATCCGTCACTATGAGGAAGAACAACTGAATCCCATGATACGGGTAACAAATTCTATCGCTTTGCGTTTCGATGTCATCGGTAAAACTTTGGAAACTCTTATGGATAAGCAATTGATGAAAACGACTGTAAATGACGAGTTATCCTCCGAGAAAAATATGCCGGAAAGAAAAAGCGTTTTGAGACAGGAAAATTACTTAATAATCCCTTTGAAAACGTTTTTTGGAGACACTCTGGGGGGAGGATATGCATTTGCGTTTTGCAGTAAGCCGATACATAACAAGTAATCATGCCCCTTAAGATTGCAGACGAAGGAACGCAGGAAAGATAAAAATACACGCTATTTTCATCCGGACATATATAAACTATGAAGATATTTATGTAAGTTTGTCCACAAAGAAAAATGATCATATAAATACACACAATTTGAAACATGGCAGACGACAAGAAAATTATTTTCTCGATGGTAGGCGTGAGTAAAGTCTTTCCGCCTCAAAAACAAGTATTGAAAAATATTTACCTGTCCTTTTTCTATGGAGCGAAGATCGGGATCATTGGTTTGAATGGTTCTGGTAAATCTACATTGCTAAAAATTATTGCCGGCGTCGAAAAAGAATACCAAGGAGAAGTAGTATTCTCACCCGGATATTCCGTCGGATATCTAGAGCAGGAACCGAAACTGGAACCGGGCAAAACAGTAAAGGAAGTCGTACAGGAAGGCGTACAAAATATTGTGGACACCCTCAAAGAATATGAAGAAGTAAACGAAAAATTCGGCGATCCCGAAATACTCGAAGATCCAGACAAAATGGACGCACTGATCAACCGGCAGGCCGAATTACAAGATAAGATAGATGCAACTGATGCATGGAACCTCGACAGCCGCCTAGAAAGAGCGATGGACGCTTTACGCTGTCCTCCTGAAGATCAGGTGGTCGATACGCTGTCGGGAGGCGAACGCCGCCGTGTGGCTCTCTGCCGTTTGCTGTTACAACAGCCGGACATCCTGTTGCTGGACGAACCGACCAACCACTTGGATGCTGAGTCGATCGACTGGTTGGAGCAACATCTACAACAATATACGGGTACGGTTATCTGCATCACGCACGACCGTTACTTCCTCGACCATGTGGCCGGATGGATTCTGGAACTGGATCGCGGAGAAGGTATTCCCTGGAAAGGAAACTACTCTTCTTGGCTGGATCAAAAGACTAAACGTATGGCACAGGAGGAGAAACAAGCAAGTAAACGCCGTAAGACACTGGAACGCGAACTAGAATGGATCAACATGGCCCCGAAAGCTCGTCAGGCAAAAGGTAAGGCCCGTCTGAATTCGTATGAAGCCCTTTTGAACGAAGACCAGAAAGAACGCGAAGCCAAACTGGAAATCTTTATCCCGAACGGTCCGCGCTTAGGGAACAAGGTGATCGAGGCCCAGCATGTAGCAAAAGCATTTGGCGACAAACTGTTGTTTGATGACCTAAATTTCATGTTGCCGCCGAACGGAATCGTCGGCGTGATCGGTCCGAACGGAGCAGGTAAGACTACACTGTTCAAGATGATCATGGGAATGGAAAGTATCGACAAAGGTTCTTTTGAAGTGGGCGAAACGGTAAAGGTCGGTTATGCAGACCAGACACATAAAGATATCGACCCGAAGAAGACCGTTTATCAGGTTGTTTCCGGCGGACAGGAGTTCATCCGCGTAGGCGGCAAGGAAGTCAACTCCCGCGCTTACCTCTCCAAATTCAATTTTGCGGGAGCCGACCAGGAAAAACTTTGCGGCGTACTCTCCGGTGGTGAACGGAATCGCCTGCATCTGGCTCTAACGCTGAAGGCCGAGGCGAATGTGTTGCTGCTCGACGAACCGACCAACGATATTGATGTGAACACACTCCGGGCACTCGAAGAAGGATTGGAGAACTTCGCCGGTTGTGCGGTCGTCGTTTCTCACGACCGTTGGTTCCTCGACCGTATCTGTACGCATATCCTTTCGTTCGAAGGGGATTCAAATGTCGTGTTCTACGAAGGTTCCTATTCGGAGTATGAAGAGTACAAGCGCAAATTATTGGGCGACGTGGAACCAAAACGTGTCCGTTACCGTAAACTTATTGTTGATTAATCGTATAAATAATTAATATTATAAGACCATGAAAAAAAGAATGTTATCGATGGCAGTAGTAGCTGCCGCCTTTTTGTGTTTCGGAAGTGACGCGAGTGCACAGAAAACAACCAAGCTGTTCAACGGAAAAGACCTTTCCGGCTGGAACTTCGTTGTCGATAAGAACTCCGTCCCAGCCGAACAGGTATATTCCGTGAAAGACGGTGTCATCAACATCACAGGACAGCCATTCGGATACATGTACACGAAAGAAAAATACGGAGATTATAAACTACATGTAGAATATCGCTGGCCAAACGGCAAGGAAAAGGCGAACAGCGGTATCTTCCTGCTAATTGAAGAGCCGAAAAACCCGTTTCCGAACGGTATCGAATGCAACCTGATGCTTGATAATGCCGGTGATTTCGTCCTGCTCGGCGGTTCGGATCTGACTGAATACCAGAATAAGCCAGGCCAACCCCGCCCCTCTTTCCCGAAAATCCAGAAGGCGAATCAAGACAGCGAGAAGCCTGCCGGTGAATGGAATGAAGCTAATATCTTCGTAAAAAACGGTGTCATCACGGTCTATATCAATGGCGTTTACCAGAACACCGGGACAAACAAGGTAAAGGAAGGTTACATCGGACTGCAAAGCGAAGGCAAGGAAGTACAATTCCGTAACGTGACAATCACTCCGTGGTAAACAACTATACTTATTTTAAAACACCTATGTTTTGCATTCAAAGCATAGGTGTTTTGCATTCAAATCATATATGTTTTGGAAAGGTGTTTCTTGGGTTTCCATAAAAACATATCGTTTCTTTGCTATCTTTGCAACATTCTCACGGATATTCCGGTTCTTTTTTAAATTATATCACTATGGATAATCGTTTCTTGGACCTTATAGAGAGAAGCATAAAGGAGCATTGGGACCTCCCCGCCTTCTCCGATTACAATGGACATACCTTCCATTTCAAAGACGTCGCACGGCGGATAGAAAAGTTTCACATCCTACTGGAACATGCCGGTATCAAGAAAGGCGACAAAGTGGCCATCGTCGGACGCAACTCCTCCAACTGGGCAATCTGCTTTTTCGGAATATTGGCTTACGGAGCTGTTGCCGTGCCGATCCTGCATGAGTTCAAACCCGACAATATCCATCACATCGTCAACCATTCGGGAGCAAAAGCCGTACTGGCAGGCTCCAGCAACTGGGAGAACATGAACGAAAAGATGATGCCGGATGTCAAGCTATTCATGATGCTGGACAACTTCTCCATTATCGATTGCAAAAATAAGGAGGTACGCACCATACGCGATCGCATCAACGAATATTTTGGCAAGAAATATCCCCGTTCTTTCACCGCCAACGATGTGAAATATCATATCGAAGACCCGGAGGAATTGGCTGTCTTGAACTATACGTCCGGCACGACCAGCTTCTCGAAAGGAGTCATGATCCCCTACCGCAGTTTGTGGAGCAACACACAGTTCGCCTACGACCGTCTTCCTTTCATACATCCAGGAGACAACATTGTCTGTATGTTACCGATGGCGCACATGTACGGGTTAGCGTTCGAAGTGCTGAACTCCGTCAACAAAGGCTGCCACGTTCATTTCCTGACACGCACGCCGAGTCCAAAAATCATCGCAGAGGCATTTGCGACGATTCGACCGGCGCTGATCCTTGCCGTGCCACTCATTATCGAGAAGATCATCAAGAACAAGGTCTTTCCCGAACTGGAAAAGCCATTGATCAAATTGCTGTTGAAAGTGCCATACATCGACCAAAAGGTACGCGAGAAGATCGCCCAAAAGCTGGAAGCCTCTTTCGGTGGGAACTTCGGCGAAATCGTGATTGGTGGTGCAGCCATCAATAAAGAGGTAGAGACGTTTCTCAAATCCATCGACTTCCGTTATACGGTTGGCTATGGGATGACGGAATGCGGCCCACTGGTTTCCTACGAACAGTGGGACACGTTCAAGCAAGGCTCGGTGGGTCGTGTCGTTGACCGCATGGAAATCCGGATCGACTCGAACGATCCGGAAAACGAAGTAGGCGAAATCCTGGTTCGCGGCATGAACGTGATGTTAGGCTACTACAAGAATCCAGAGGCAACAAAGGCTGTGATGCTACCCGACGGCTGGCTACGGACAGGTGACTTGGGAACACTTGACAAAGACGGTTTCCTTTACATCCGCGGACGAAGCAAAAGTATGATCCTAAGCTCCAACGGACAGAATATCTATCCCGAAGAGATCGAAGACCGCCTAAACAATATGCTGTACGTGGCGGAGTCGTTGATCATTTCTCAGGGAGGTAAACTGGTCGCCCTGATCTATCCGGACTGGGAACAAGTGGACAAGGCAGGCATCCAACACTCCGAAATCGAAGAGCTGATGCAGCAGAACATCGACCAACTGAACACTGAAATGCCCGCCTACAGCAAAGTATCTTGCTTCAAGCTTTATCAGGAAGAATTCGAAAAGACACCGAAACGGAGTATTAAACGATATTTATATCAACCCGCAGAGGAAAACTAAATAAATAAATCGTACCTTTGTTTTCTGTTAATTTACAAACAGCTCATATGAACAAAGGGAAAATTACTGTTGTCGGCATTGGACCGGGAAATCGCGATGACATAACGCCTGCGGCATTATCAGCCATCAGGCAGTCGGATGTGATCATCGGATATAACTATTATTTCCAGTTTATACAGGATATAATTCACCCGGATACCCAATGTATCGATACTGGGATGAAGCGCGAGAAAATACGTGCCGAAGAGGCCTACAAATACGCTTCGGAAGGTAAAACAGTGACAGTGATCAGTTCTGGTGATGCCGGAATCTACGGGATGGCCCCGTTGATATATGAAATGCGGACGATGAAAGAGGCGCCGCAAGTGGAGATCGAGGTAGTGCCCGGTATCAGTGCGTTCCAAAAGGCGGCTTCGCTTCTGGGGGCACCTATCGGGCATGATCTCTGTATCATCTCCCTCTCCGACCTGATGACTCCCTGGCTACGGATCGAAAAACGCATACGGGCCGCCGCTATCGGCGACTTCGTGACAGCCATCTACAATCCGAAAAGCGAAGGGCGCTACTGGCAGTTGCATCGTCTCAAGGAGCTGTTCCTCGAAGAACGTGTACCCGAAACACCGGTCGGCTATGTCCGTCAGGCCGGACGCGAAGAGCAGGTCGTCAACCTGACCACGCTGGCAGAGTTCGACCCTGAGCAGGTCGACATGTTCACTGTCATCCTGATCGGGAACTCGCAGTCATATGAGGCCGACGGTAAATTCATCACACCACGCGGCTATTACGGAGAGATCAAGATGAAAACAGATGTCGGGATCGGCCAGGACATCATGATCCGCAGCTTTCGCACCATCGAGAAAGAACTCAAGAACAAAGAAATACCGCTCGACAAGAAATGGGCTTTGCTCCATGCCATCCACACGACAGCCGATTTCGATATGGAAAATATCCTACGGATCGACGATCACGCGGTGGCTTCCCTTTACGGAAAATTCAGCCGGGGGGAGGTGCGCACCATCATCACAGACGTCACAATGGCTGCTTCCGGCATCCGCAAAGGAGCTTTGCAGCGTATGGGGATCGAGGTGAAATGCTATTTGCAAGACGAGCGCACCGTACAACTTGCAACAGAAAAAGGGATCACCCGCACACAAGCTGGCATCCGGCTTGCCGTACAGGAACATCCCAGCGCTTTATATGTATTCGGCAATGCGCCGACCGCATTAATGGAACTTTGTGACCTGATAAGGAAAGGGAAAGCCATTCCCGCCGGCATTATTGCCGCTCCTGTCGGTTTCGTACACGTACAGGAATCCAAACACATGGTAAAGCCGTTTGTCTCTATTCCTAAACTCATCATCGAAGGACGGAAAGGTGGTAGCAACCTCGCCGCGACTTTGGTAAATGCGATTTTATGCTACAATGATGCAAAACAATTAAAACCAGGTAGAGACGTATGAGAACTCAAGAAATTGTAGAAGCTTACGGCAAAACGCACATCTATATGATCGGGATGGACGACAATCCACAGCCTAAGCATATAGAAGTCATTATCAAAAATGTCAAACACGACAACATCTTCTCCGGAGGGAAGCGGCATTACGAAATTGTGAAACCATTCCTACCCGCCGATGCGGTATGGATCGAAATCAAGGCTCCAATAAATGCCGTCCTTGCAGAATACAGCCGGTTGATCCAGGAAGGCAAAGTGATCGTCTCCTTCGTTTCGGGAGACCCGTTCTTTTTCGGCTTCGCTTCCACCATCCGGAAAAACCTTTTAGGAGTAGGCATGAAAGTGTTTCCCTACTTCAACTCATTGCAGATGTTCGCACACCATGAACAAATTCCGTATGAGAACATGCACGCCGTGTCCGTTACCGGACGACCATGGCACGAACTCGACCGGGCGTTGCTGGAATACCGACCGCTGATCGGTGTGCTAACCGACCGTGTCCATACGCCCAGGGCTATAGCCAAGAGGATGATGGAATATCATCTGGACAGGGATTACACCATGTGGGTAGCCGAACATTTAGGCAACCCGAAGAAAGAGAAAATCTATAAAATCTACTCGATCGAGGAAATCAGCGAAATGAGTTTCACCAATCCAAACTGTGTTCTGCTAATGAAGGCTCCAAACTGCGCATTACAACGACCAGCCTTAGGCATACCTGACACGAAATTTATCTTGCTGAATGACCGGACAAAAATGATTACCAAAGCACCGATACGAGTGATAGACCTAAGCCTGTTAGAACTGCATAACAGCCGCTACTTCTGGGATATCGGCGCCTGTACCGGCTCGGTTTCAATCGAAGCGCGGCGCCAGTATCCTCATCTAGATATCCAAGCTTTTGAAGTGCGGAAAGAGTGCGAGAACATCATCCGGGCAAACACACGGCTGCACAGCGCTCCAGGCATAGACCTGCGTATTGGTAACTTCCTCAATCTGTCAATCGAAAAGAACACGATTGTCGATGCAGTCTTTATCGGCGGTCATGGCGGCAAGCTGAAAGAAATCATCCGCAAGGTAGCTTCCCACTTGAACAGTCTGAACGGCAAGATCGTTTTTAACTCCGTTTCAGAAGAAAGCAGCAAGCTCTTCCGGGAGGCGGTTGCAGAAAACGGTCTGAAACTACATTCAGAAATAAACATTACGCTCGATTCCAATAATCCTATTACAATCCTTTGCGCAACGGGTAAAAATTATGTCTAAAAATACACTGAACATTCTTGTGGTTTCGGCAAGTAGTCTGTCGTTAGCACGCAAAATCCGGGACGAATATCCAGGCAAAACTGTCATCTATTGTAGAGAAGCAGATAACGACATCGAACCAGTCACCTCTTTCAAAGAGCTGACTGGCAATCTTTTCGATAAATCGGAAACGATTGTGTTTATCGGGGCGATGGGTATCTGCGTACGGAGTATCGCTCCCTACATCAAGAGCAAGTACACGGACCCGGCAGTCATCTGCCTCGACAGTACCGGCAAATATGTCGTATCGGTACTATCCGGTCATATCGGTGGGGCGAACGAACTGACACATGAATTGGCCCGCATACTGGACGCCGAAGCGGTTGTCACGACACAGAGTGACAACCAGGGACTTTGGGCACTGGACACCTTCGCGAAACAATATGGCTGGGAACAGGATGTCTACAACCCACAAGAAGGCATAATCAGTTTCTTCCAAACCGATTTCGAGAAGATAGACGAGGAAACGTTTAATGCATCGAGGGAAAAGGCCATGAACGAATGTGTCGCCCGTTTCGTCAACTGTCGACCGACCGCCCTCCTGCTCGATATTCGCACGAAGGAGACGGACTATATGAAGGAAACCTGTCCCCCGCACGTCGATGTCTTTTATAAATATAAAGATATCGACCTCGAAAAATACGAGCTGCTGATCACGGTCAGTCCCACTTACTACCACAAATCCCCTATCCCCTGCCTATCATTCTTCCCGAAAGTGCTTCACTTAGGTATCGGATGTAAAAAGGGATTGACAGACATGAAGTCCGTCCTCACGGACCTGTATATCTGCTCCATTTTCTACAGGTTCAACCTGAAGAGCATAGCCGACGTCTCCTCCATCGACCTAAAGAAAGAAGAACCGATATTAAAGGAACTGGCAGACACCTACCTGCGCAGCCCGTTCAAGACCTATCCGGCAGAGGTACTGGACAAAATCCCCGTACCCCATCCTTCTTCCACAGTAAAGAAAGCCACCGGGTCGGGAAGCGTCGCGGAGGCAGCGGCCATCCTGAGTGCGGAAGGAGGCCCATTATTGGTGGGAAAACAAAAGGGGCAGACGAAAGACTTCACTTATGCGATAGCCATCAGCAAATCGGCAATACAGGACGAAGAAGATAGTCAGCAAAAAGGGAAACAGGGACATGGACATATCGAAATTGTCGGAGCCGGACCGGGCGATCCAGAACTGATCTCCATCCGGGGCCGGCGGATGCTGGAAAATGCAGACCTGATCCTCTATGCCGGAAGCCTCGTCCCCAAAGAACTCACCCTATGCGCCAAGAAAGGATCGACGATTCGCAGTTCTGCCGACATGAACCTGGAAGAACAATTCGCCCTTATAAAAAAGTTCTATGACAAAGGGAAGTTCATCGTACGCTTGCACACAGGTGACCCCTGCATTTATGGGGCGATACAAGAACAGATGGCATTCTTCGACCGCTATGGCATGAGTTACCATATCACACCGGGAATCTCCTCGTTCCAAGCTGCTGCTGCAGCTCTCCGTTCCCAGTTCACTATTCCTGAAAAGGTGCAAACCATCATCCTGACGCGTGGTGAAGGACGTACCCCCATGCCGGAGAAAGAGCAGCTGCATAAACTAGCCGCCAGCCAAAGCACAATGTGCATCTTCCTGAGCGCCGGCATTGCCGGACAAGTCCAGAAAGAACTTCTGGAACATTACCCGCCAACGACACCGGTAGCCGCCTGCTACAAGTTGACCTGGAAAGACGAACGCATCTACCGAGGCGAATTGAAAGACCTGGAACAGATCGTAAAAGAAAACAATCTGACACTGACGACCTTGTTAGTCGTCGGTGATGCCATAGACAACCGCACGGGGGTATCACGTCTCTACGCCGAGGAGTTCAAACATCTGTACCGCCGTTAGTGAGGGGCCACCTCCTACCTATGAGGCATGATACCTCATAAGTAGGAGGTACGGAACCTCATAGCTATCAGGCATGATACCTCATAGCTGCCAGGCAAGTACTCACCAGAGAGGATGCCCCCCTGCTATATTACCGGTAAAGACAAGAGAACAACAGAAACATTATGATACTGATCTTAGGAGGAACAACCGAAGGCCGCAAGGCCGTACAAGTCGTCGAGAGCGCTGGCAAACCCTACTACTACTCGACAGTCGGCAACGAACAGGCGATAGAAGCCGTTCATGCCATTCGCCTCACCGGTGGTATGGACGAAGAAAAGATGGCACAATTCTGCCGCGAGAAAAAAATCTCGTTGCTAGTCGATGCCGCCCACCCTTTCGCCATCCGATTGCATCGGACGCTTGCAAAGGTTTCCTCCCGTCTCCGGATTCCGGTCGTCCGGTTGGAAAGGCAATACCCCGCACATGACAAGCGGTTGATATGGTGCACGGATTATGCCGCCGCCATCGACCGCCTACGTGCGGACGGGATCTGCAACCTATTGGCCCTGACAGGCGTCAAGACCATTGCGAAACTGCGTCCTTACTGGGAGCAGACGCCCTGCTGGTTCCGTATCCTGAACCGGAAAGAGTCTCTTTCGCTGGCTGAATCCGACGGATTCCCAAAGGAACGGATTATTTTTTTCCATGAAGGAGAAGACGAGAAGAAGCTGCTGGACCAGCTTCATCCAGATGCCGTACTGACAAAGGAAAGTGGGGAAAGCGGATATTTCAAGGAAAAGGTCGAAGCAGCACAAGCCTGCGGCATTCCCGTTTATGTCATACAACGCCCTCCCCTGCCTGACAGTTTCACTTTTGTGCAAGGCATGGAAGGACTTCGTAAAGCCATCGAACGCCTCGCTCCCGGCTTCTTCCCGCTCCGGAGCGGTTTCACGACCGGCACATGTGCTACGGCTGCCGCCAAAGCCGCCTTAGTCGCCCTCCTGAACCGAACGGAACAAACCGTTAGTTGCATCACGCTCCCTTCCGGGGAAAAGATCATGCTCCCTGTCGCCGCTACCGAATGGGCGGACAACGCCGCCCTATGCACGGTTATAAAGGACTCCGGCGACGATCCGGACGTGACAAACGGCTGTTCCGTTATCGCCCGTATCGAGTTACAGGCTGGGCAATCCCCTACCCCCGCCTTCCTGTTCCGGGCTGGTGAAGGAGTAGGAACGGTGACGCTTCCCGGCCTCGGCCTCGAAATTGGAGGACCAGCCATCAACGCCACTCCCCGCCGTCTGATTACTGGAGAATTGACAACAATACTGGAGGAAAACGGCCTGTCCGGCAAGATAAAGGAGGTGGTCGTCACGATCTCCGTTCCGGGAGGGAAAGAGTTAGCTGCCCGGACATTCAATCCGAAGTTGGGAATCATCGGCGGAATCTCGATCATCGGGACATCCGGCATCGTACGCCCTTTCTCGAACGATGCCTTTCTCGCCTCGATCCGGAAAGAAGCCGAAGTTGCAAAAGCAATAGGATGTTCTCGCCTCGTCATCAACTCAGGAGCGAAAAGTGAACGTTTCCTGAAAGGCTACCTGTCGGAACGGCTGTCGGAAGAACTTCCTCCGCAAATGTTTGTGCACTACGGGAACTTCATCGGAAAGACACTGAAAATAGCTGCCGAACTGCAATTTGACGAAGTCGTCATGGGAATCATGATTGGCAAAGCCGTCAAACTAGCGGAAGGAGCACTGGATACGCACAGCAAAAAGGTCGTCATGAACAAAGCCTTTCTGAAAGAATTGGCTGCAAAGGCGGGTTGCAAACCAGAGTCCGTACAAAAAATAGATTCCCTGACGCTGGCCAGAGAACTATGGGAACTGTTCAGCAAGACCGAACAACAAAGTTTCTTCCCACTTCTGTTACAGAAATGCCGAGAGCATTGTACCCCCTTGCTTCCCAACGGGAAACTATCCGTTCTGCTGATTTCGGAAAGTGGGAAAATAACCTTTCAAGCGTGATTATTCAAATGTAACATCCTTGTTCTGCACGTAGGAGACATCGATTTTTCCTCCCGCATCACCGTTGCTCTCCTGTAAAGGAAGTTCTCTGACACGGCTCAAGAACAGGGTTCCTTTGGTGGCAGAAGTCGGATTCGTAAAGTTTAGCGTGATGGAGGTCGCGCCTTCCTGCGTATTGTTGATATCATAAACACCGCCGCTGTAGGTCAGGTGCACCTGGACATACTCGTCCTTCCCGATCGGCTTTCCTACCCAAGTGATAATGGTTGCGCCATTGCCTTTGACGGATGTCAGGGATTCGGGAAGAGCGATTGGATCGACATCGTCGATAGAGGCCTTGTTTGTATAGACCTGGTCTTTCCAACGGGAAAAGGTGAACGTGACCGGGTCCAGCCCGGATTCCGACAGCATATACATATAAGCTCCCATTCCTAAAAAGTCCGGCACTTTTCCGTTAAAGAGAATACCTTTGGCCGGCAGGCGCAGATTGGCCCCTTCGCTGTTATATTTATTGAAATTTGCGCCTATATGGGTATGGTTCTGCGTAACATTATATTCGACACCCAAATTCTGATAAAAAGGGATCGAGGGGTCGATCCCGTCCGAATCATCGTTATCGCAAGCGGTAAACACGCCAGCGAACAACAGGCAAGCATAAAGGAAATACTTTCTCATATCATTTAATTTTATCCGAGTTACGGAAAGTATAGGATAATTTACCAATTGCTTCTCCGAGGACTCTATTATTCTTCTTTGATAGAAATAACAAATGAAGTGGGAAAAGTTTTTCCTTTTAGGCTTTTTTGTCAAACAGAAAGCTCCTGCAAGAGAGATTCTATGGTATCGGCCGCCAGCGTACGTCCGTCAAGATGGTGGATCAGGAATGCGGAACCGACAGACAGATCGCCCGTCTCGATCCATACAGGCGACTCCACATGCCGATCGGCACGTATACCGTTCCGCTGGAGTGCCTTGCGGACCATCGCATATTTCTGTCCATGCCCGATCAGGCGTATTTCTTTCGAATACCGGTTATCGATGCGGAACAAGCCGGTCTCCGTGTCGAACACGATTCCCTTGCGGGCGAAGAAACCGCTCAAGTGGCCGCTCAGGGCGAGGTCTTCGGGCGTACCAGGCGTAATCCCGTTCGTCCGGTCCATCAGCCAAATCTTGTCGGCGATCTGGAGCGCCAGTTCGAGATCGTGCGTGGAGAGGAAAATCGTCTTGTTCGTGCTTCGCGTCAGATGGTGGAGCAATTGCATGATCTCCACCTTGCTCGGAAAATCGAGGAAAGCAGTCGGCTCGTCCAGAAAGATAACAGGTGTTTCCTGAGCCAGTGCCTTGGCGATCATGACCTTCTGCCGTTCTCCGTCCGACAGGGTGTGCACCATGCGGGAGGCCAGGTTCTCAATCCGTACCAAGGCGATCGATTCTTCCACGACCTGCTTGTCCTCCTTGTCCAACCGTCCCCAAAAACCGGTGTAGGGACTGCGTCCCATCTCGACCAATTCCCGCACGGACATATTCCGGATGTCACACTTCTCCGTCAGGACCACACCGATCGTCGTGCTCAGTTCCTTGTCCGAATAACTGTCCATATCACGTCCCAAGACGGCGATCTCGCCTCCCAGCTTCGGCTGGAAAGCCGACAGCGTGCGCAGAAGCGTCGACTTCCCGACTCCGTTCGCTCCTAAGAGGCAGGTTAATTCTCCACTATAAATCCGGGCCTGTATATGGCTCGCCACCAACTTGGTATCATTCTTTGTCCGATAACCGATAGAGAGATCGTTTATATGAATCGTATCTTGTCTCATCATTCGTTCAGTTCGTTTTTACGTTTACGGAATAGAACGGAGGCCACTACCGGAGCACCGATTAGGGCAGTCACCGAATTGACCGGCAAAGCCCCTTCGAAGCCGGGCATCCGGGCAATCAAGTTGCAGACGAGTGCCAATGCGGCACCGGCAAACAGGACGGCAGGCATCAGGACCCTATGGTCGGATGTTTGAAAAATGGCCCGGCACAGGTGCGGGACGGCCAGGCCAAGAAAGATGACCGGTCCACAATAGGCCGTCACGATCGCCGTCAGCACTCCTGCCGAGGTGATCACCAAAAGACGTGCCCGCTTGATGTTCAATCCCAAGTTACGGGCATAGCCGTCGCCAAGCAGCATCAGGTTCAACGTCTTGATCAACAGGAACGACAAAGGGATCAGAATCGCCATGATCGCAACAAACAGCATCATCTGGTTGCCGGAAACACGTGAGAAGCTGCCTAACCCCCAGATCACATAGGCGCGAATATCCTCCTCCACGCTGAAGAACTTCAGCACGCCGATCACCGCATTCGCCACGTAGCCGATCATCACGCCGATGATCAGCAGCGTCACGTTCCCTTTCACCTTCTGCGACACATATACGATTAACGCCATCACCGAGAGCGAACCGATCACGGCTGCTATCGAAAGCGCGATTTCTCCCATAAACCCCAATTTACTAAGCGCAACCCCTCCGAGGCTACCGCTCAGCAGTACCACAAAGGCCACGCCCATGCTCGCACCGGAGCTGATCCCCAGCACAGAAGGTCCCGCCAGTGGATTCCGGAAAACAGTCTGCATCTGCAAGCCGCTTATCGCCAGGCCCGCTCCCGCCACCAAAGCTGTCAATGCCTGCGGAAGACGTGATTTCCAGACGATATTCTGCCAGGTCACCGGCTCGTCTCCCAGTCCGCAAATAATGTTCCAGACAGACTTCAACGGGATAGACACCGACCCTAACACCAAATTCAGGAACATCAGGACCAGGATAGACGCTACGATGAGCGACATCAGAAAAGTAGTGGAATGTCTCATTCGTGCAACTTATTTGAGCCGTGCATAATAAACAGGTGTATGATCGGGCAGCAGGTCCGGATGGAATATATGCAGCAGGTCGGCCAGTACGACTTCCGGCTCGGTCGGCATACTTTCGTAAAAAGGCGTATCTTTCATGTTGCAATAGATGATCCCTTTCTCTCTGAAGGCACGGAAATCGGCATAACGCGGGTCCTGCTCCTTCAATGCCTCATAGCTGAACGTACCCGGATAGCTGTTCACAATGCGCCAGTAATCGGCTTCGTCACCCTGGTTGTAGACAGTTTCGAAATCAAGTGTCACACCTCCCGAACGTTTGTCGTTTTTGAGGAAATAGTCAGCACCGGCGTCCTTGAAAAGTTGGGCGAGAAAGCTCTCCCCTCCTACGGCATACCAGTTACCGCCCCGCATCTCGCCGCTCAACACGACCGGGCGTTTCTTCACTTTTCCTTCCGCCGTCAGCTCCTTCAATTCATTGTAACGGGCCGCGATAGCGTCGAATGTCTCGTTTGCCTTTTGCTCCTGTCCTACCAACAGGCCGACGAACTTCACCCATTCCGCCTGTCCCAACGGCGTCATCTCCTTATAGCCTAAATGTGGGATCAATGGGATACCGACATCCTTCAAGGTCTCATATCCGCCCCGTTTAAAAGGCGAAACAAGGATCAGGTCTGGGTTCATACTCATGATCACCTCGTTGTCGAAATTCCCTTCTATGCCGATTTTGGCGGTCTTCCCGCTCTTGAGACGTTCGTTCATCTCCCTATTGAACAGATGCCGGGTACTGGTCACCCCTACGACCTTGTCCAGTTCGCCCATCTTGATAAAATTGGACAACTGCAAAGATGTCATACAGACAACACTTCTGATGGGTGTCTCGATCACAGTATACGATCCGGGGATGCCGGACGGTTTCGTTCCTCTCCTGACAAGCGCATAATGAAAAGTCGTACTTTCCTCATTCTGCGGGTCCTGGATATCCAGCAAGACATACCCGCTCCGATAGGATAATACGAAACCACGGGCATACTCGGGTACAATATGGACACCAGAAAACGCGCTTTCTTCCGTCGTTTCCACCTTATCGGTCCGTTGATTGTTTTTGGTCGTACACGAGGATGCGACACACAACGACATAAGTAGGCAGCATCCTGCCAGGCATTTTTTCATATTCAATATTATTTTATTATAACCGAGCGAGCGTTGTCCACCCCACGAGGACGAGACTCTTCAAAACCGAAACGGCAGGTCTTCTGACTTACTTCCATCCCCGGACACCTTCCCGATCCCCCGATCAGTGGCATTGAGTATTGCCGGTATGTTACCGAAGTTTCACAGCAGCGTGGTCTGTCCGGGATTTCCACCCGGTTCCCTTTTCATTCCTGTCCTGTAAGGAGGACAGGGAAACCTGTTTCAAAGGGCAAATATAATAATATTACTTTTGCTTTCAAGAGAAAAGTGGCAGACAAATCAGTTTTTCTTACGAGCCGCCAAATATTCGTCTTCTAGCATGACTTTCAGTACATGGCCGCTTTCGTCGAAAGCGACAACCAGATTCCGCTGGTCAGTCGTCTCGAGAGAGACCTTATACTGGATAGGGCTACCGCTACCATTCGACTTGTACACCTCTTTGATCAAGCAATTTTCATAAGCGTTGTAAATCGCTTCCTGTGCGGCAAGGTCCACATCGACGATATCGATCGCATAGAAATTTTTCATACTCAACATATCGATATCCGTATTCCCATCCCGTCCAGTCTGCGCATGACTGTTTTGAGCCATACAGACACACGAAACCACCATAGCCACCATCAATACAAACTTCTTCATAACCTAAAATCTTAAACAATCTATTTACCTTTTTCTAATCGTTCCATCAAGTACAAATTGCATGCCAAAGAATAAAAAGCGGGCTGTGGAAAAGGCAGTGTGGAAATTATCCCCACAATTGTGGAATGCAGATTTGGAAAGTTCCGCAATTTTCCTCACTTTTGCGCACCAAATAATTCTAACGCACATGTCGTACCCCATCTGCTTCGTATCGCTCGGTCCGGGAGACCCCGAACTGATCACCTTGAAAGGCTTGAAAAAACTCCGACAGGCCGATATCATCTATTGCCCCGCCACCATAAGCAAAAGCGGACAACTACTCTCCCGTGCGGCCCGTATTATCGAAGAACTGGAAATCGAGAAATCTGTAGTCCAGTTCTTCACGCTCCCGATGAGCAAAGACCGGACCGAAGTCTGGAAAGTCTACGATACCTTGTATGAAAAGGCCATATCCGCCAGGGATAAAGAGAAAAAGGTGGTCATTGTGGCGGAAGGCGATGCAGGGTTCTATTCTTCCATACAGTATATATACGACAAATTCAAAGAGAACCGCATCGAAGTGGAACGAACCGCCGGAATACCAGCTTTCATTGCAGCGGGTGCTTTAGCCGGCTTGCATATTGTCAAGCAGGAAGAACAAATCATCGTCATACCCGGAATGCTGACGGCGGAAGAATTGTCGAAAAAGATCAAGACCGGTAATGTGATCGTCATCATGAAGCTGTCCCAATGTGTGGAGGCCGTCCATACCTGCATCCGGTTGCATCCGGAAACGAACTTCCATTATTTTGAGAATGTCGGGACCGGAGAAGAGTTTTACACCTCCGACCGGAAACAAATCCAGAGGAAAATATTCCCATACTTTTCCCTTATGATCATCCAATAGTATCTAAACTACCTGACTTTTCATTTTGTTATTATACAAAAATATATTTACTTTTGTTTTCCACTTAAACTCACATAAGACATGAAATCAGACATAGAAATTGCAAGAGAGGTTTCTCTGCGCAAGATAAAAGAAATCGCGACCGGATTAGGTATCCCTCGTGAAGAAGTTCAGAATTACGGCAGATACATCGCCAAGATACCTATCCATCTGATCGACGAAGAGAAGATCAGACAACACAATCTTATCCTGGTTACAGCCATCACTCCTACGAAAGCGGGTATCGGTAAGACGACCGTTTCAATCGGGCTGGCTTTAGGATTGAACAAAATCGGTAAAAAGGCGGTCGTTGCCTTGCGCGAACCATCATTGGGTCCATGCTTCGGCATGAAGGGCGGAGCTGCCGGAGGCGGATACTCGCAGGTGTTGCCGATGGAAAACATCAACCTGCATTTTACGGGGGATTTCCATGCGGTTACTTCTGCCCACAATATGATCACGGCATTGCTGGACAATTACATCTACCAGACGCGTAATACCTGTGAAGGTCTGAAAGAAATCAAATGGAAACGCGTACTAGACGTGAACGACCGCAGCCTGCGCAACATTGTTTCCGGCTTGGGCGGATCGGCCAACGGTGTACCGACGGAGACAGGTTTTGACATCACACCCGCTTCGGAAATCATGGCGATCCTTTGCCTGGCAACGGACATCGAAGACTTGAAACGCCGTATCGGCAACATCCTGTTGGGATATACGAACGATGACAAGCCTTTCACTGTAAACGATCTCGGTGTGGCCGGAGCGATCACGGTATTGCTGAAAGACGCTCTCCTGCCCAACCTGGTGCAAACAACCGAAAACACGGCCGCATTCGTACACGGAGGCCCATTCGCCAACATCGCACACGGCTGCAACTCCGTTCTGGCGACCAAGATGGCGCTGACGTATGGCGATTACGTCATTACAGAGGCTGGCTTCGGTGCCGACCTAGGAGCTGAAAAGTTCTTCGACATCAAATGCCGCAAAGCCGGACTGACACCGAAACTGACAGTTATCGTGGCGACAGCCCAGAGCTTGAAGCTGCATGGAGGCGTACCGGAAAACAAGATCAAGGAACAGAATATCGAAGGGATGAAAAACGGTTTCGAGAATCTGGACAAACATGTCGAGAACATGAAACGCTTCGGCCAGGAAGTGATCGTGACTTTCAACAGGTACGCATCCGATACGGACGAGGAAATCGCACTGGTCGCAGAACATTGCCGCGAGATCGGTGTTGGTTTCTGTATGAACAACGTATTTGCTGCCGGTGGCGAAGGAGGTGCCGAACTCGCGAAACTGGTGGTCGACACGATCGAAAAGAAACCTTCCACCCCGCTAAAATACATCTACGAGGACGACGAATCTATCCGTAGCAAGATAAAAAAGGTGTCCGAACAGATCTATGGAGCAGCCTCTGTTGTCTATACGACATTGGCGGACAAGAAAATCAAGCAGATCGAAAGTCTCGGAATCTCCCACTATCCGATCTGCATCGCCAAGACGCAGTATTCGTTCTCTTCCGATCCGAAAGCCTACGGGGTAGCCAAGAATTTCGAGTTGAAAGTGCGCGATATCATCATCAACAACGGTGCAGAGATGATCGTTGTCATCATGGGCGAGATCATGCGCATGCCGGGACTGCCGAAAGACCCGCAGGCAAAACGTATCGACATCGTGGACGGCGTGATTGAAGGGTTGAGCTAAAAGACAAGCCACCATATCCCTATATATGCAAAACACCGGTGTTTTGAAAACGAATCACCGGTGTTTTGAAAACGAATCACCGGTGTTTTGAAAACGAATCACCGGTGTTTTGAAAACGAATCACCGGTGTTTTGATACTAGGCTATACCAGCCTAATTCTTTCCCTTGTTTTTATCGAAAAATTTCTTAAAGAACAGGATTTGGTAGTCGATCGAGTTCTTCCAGTATTCACCGTTATGTGATCCGGGACGAACAAGGAAATCATGGTCGATCTTATATTTCAGCAGCTTCTTATGGAAGTCGTTATTCACTTCGAAAAAGAAATCGCTGTAACCGCAATCGAAGATAATAGCCAGTTCACCGTTCTTGATACGGTCAATTTGCATGATTGCCGTATGAGTGTTCCAAACCTCCTGATTGTCGCTCTCGTTTCCGAGCAGCTTGTTCATCTCCCAATTATTGGGGAACGGTCGGATATCGACTCCGCCACTCGTACTACCGGCCGCACCAAACACATCCTTATGACGAAAAGATAGCCACATGGCTCCGTGTCCGCCCATGCTCAACCCAGTAATAGCACGACCGGAACGATCTTTCACTGTCGAATATTCAGAATCGATATATTTGACTAATTCGGAGGAAACGAATGTCTCATAACGGTAGGACGGATCTTTCGGGCTGTCCCAATACCAACTATTCTTGCCATCGGGACAGACAAAGATCAGGCCGTCGCGATCTGCAATATCTTTCAACTCCGGCTTCATGGAAAGCCAGGTTTTCGCATTTCCTCCATATCCGTGCAACAGGTAGACAACCGGTTTCGGCACATGATTATTCTCCGGAGAAACGACAACGACTTGGACATTCTTTTTCATCGCCTCACTGTAAACGGCCAACGTATCGACAACTGCCCCCTTCACCGATATGGCAACCAGGATAAAAAGAGCTAAAATGGATAATTTAAGTTTCATGGTATCAGACTCTATAAACGCTATTTTTTGTTCTTTTCCATTTTAAGTATATCGCTGTCGAGGAGCTTGTCAACTCCGTTCTTCAAATTCGAAAGTCCTCTACGGGTTGCATAGGTTGCTTTCAGTTTGGTAATCTCTATCTGCTCATCTATTGTCAGTTCGGAACTGAACTTCTCATAACGGTCACCAGTAAAAGTTTCGAACTTTTCATCGGCTTTCTTCCAGTCTTCTTCTGTATAATCGCTTCCGGCTGCTTCCACCTTTTCGATAAACTTCTTGAAATCTTTCACATACGATTCTTTGGAATCGCTGCAACCATTAAAAACAAACAAGGCGATAACCGCCACAAACATCATCAATCTTGTTTTCATATCTTTTTTATTTTTATTACAATGATAGCAAATATACGAATAAATCTTACACTATACAGCAGGACTTCAGGGCAACTGCACCAAAATCACAATCAACAATCTTCTATCGGCTGCCTTGCAAACAACAATTTACTTTTTCAGAATAACAGGTCATCTTTTTCTTCGCTTTTCATCGCTGCCATGGCATGTGGAGACAAGTCAACTTTTCAAATGGACGTCATCTCCTTCCATCGATTACCAAAACTTGTTATTCTCTTGACTATACTCGAATCCTGCACTCTTCAGTTTCTGGACAAGCATCTCTTTTTGAAGATGCATATCGTCACACAGTTCATCAAGAGAAGAATAATTATCACGTAATTTCATATTGATGAAGCTGAAAAGCATCATCGGATCTTCCGGAAGTGTCATAGTTCATCATCTTTTCTAAATCAGGTGCAAAGATAATGGCTTATTCCATAATCTCGTCTTCCCGATTAAAAAAAACAGACATTTGTATCCGACTTTCTTTTGAAAGCAACTAATCCGGAAATCACCAGATGGAACACTGTACAGGAGCTTCAAAAGAAATTAAATTCAATATCACCTATCGTGATAAGTTGCTCCGCGAAAACATCACCAGAACCGTCCTGCAAAAAGAGGACAGCCACTCGGACGACAAGACGGAAAAACAGCAAACCCCGGCTGCCGCATGAAAATGGGCTGTCGGGGTCATTATCATAATTAGGGGAATTGCGGAGTTCGCAGGCCCAACCGGTATTAGCGGTCTGCAATAGGGAGATACGACTGCTCTTCGAGGACGTTCTTGTAGGCCGGACGGATGATGCGCTTACCATCGAAGTTCAACTCTTCGATGCGGTGGGCGGTCCATCCGACGATACGTGCCATCGCAAACAGAGGTGTATAGATTTCCTGCGGCAATCCGATCATTTCATACACGAAACCGGAATAGAAATCAACGTTCGAGGAAACGCGTTTCTTCGTCCCTTTATGCTTGGCGAAACACTCGATGGCACGTGATTCGAGCAATTCGAGGAAAGCAAATTCCTCTTCACGCCCTTTTTCTTTCGCGAGATCACGTGCCAGTTCTTTCAAGACGACGGCGCGGGGATCGGAAATCGTATAGACAGCGTGTCCGATACCGTAGATCAGGCCGGTCTTGTTATAGGCTTCCTTGTTCAGCATCCGCATGAAATAGGTATCTATCTCGTCTACATTTTTCCAGTCGGCTATGTTTTCTTTCAGATGATGGAACATATCAACCACCTGGATATTGGCTCCCCCGTGCAACGGACCTTTCAGCGAACCGATACCGGCGGCTATGGAAGAATAGGTATCCGTACCGGTCGAGCTGGTCACGCGGACTGTGAACGTCGAGTTGTTACCTCCTCCATGTTCGGCCTGGAGAACAAGCAGTAAGTCAAGCGTACGAGCTTCCAGATCGGTAAAATCTTTTTTCAGCATATGAAGGAAGTTTTCGGCGATCGAAAGATTTTCATGCGGGTGGCGGATATGCAGCGAACGACCTTGCTGGCTATGTCGGTAAATGTTGTAAGCATAGGCGATGATGGTCGGGAAACGTGAGATCAGCTCGATCGACTGGCGCATCAAGTTGTCGCGAGAGGTATCATCGGGGTTCGGATCGAACGTGTACATTTCGAGGACGCTACGGGCCAGGATGTTCATGATGTTCTGTCCCTCCAGATCCAGGATGTTCATCTTCGTCTTCTGTTCGAGCGGCATATTGTCGCAGATCAGTTCCTTGAAACCTGCCAGTTCTTCTATATCTGGCAATTTACCGGACAAAAGCAGGTAAGCGACCTCTTCGAAACCGAAACGTTTCTCCTTGATCAACCCGTGTGCGATGTCTTCCACATCGTATCCGCGGTAAAACAGTTTTCCAGGGATCGCTTTCAGTCCGCCTTCAGGCAGACGCTCGTAACCCACCACGTTACCAACCTTCGTCAGTCCGACCAACACTCCTGTACCGTCTTCGTTACGAAGCCCACGCTTCACATTATACATTGGGAACAGTTCGTTGTCGATCTTGCATGCTTCTTTGGATGCATCGGACAATTTATAAATAATATATTCTTTTTTCATGACAGTAAATTTTAATTTATTCAACTCCTATGCCGTTACAAGATCGACATGACATATTCACCAAACTCCTTAGTGCCGAGAGGCTGTCCATTCTGCATAAAGCGGGCCAAGTCACGAGTGGCCTTCCCTTCGGAGAAAGCGTGTTCGAGTGCGGCGGTTATCAGCCGACCGGCCTCGTTCCATCCCATATATTCGAGCATCATGACGGAAGAAAGTAAAAGCGAGCAGGGATTCACGACGTTCTTGCCGGCAATGTTGGGTGCCGTCCCATGTGTCGCCTCGAAGATCGCATAGCCGCTGTCGTAGTTGATGTTGGCTCCCGGCGCGATACCGATACCGCCAACCATAGCCGCCAACTGGTCGGAGACATAATCACCATTGAGATTCAGCGTAGCAATCACCGAATATTCTTCCGGCACAAGGAGGGTGTTCTGAAGGAAAGCGTCGGCAATCACATCTTTGATGACGACCTTTCCGGCAGCTTCGGCATCCAACAGAGCGGTAGCGGCAGCATCCTCTCCTTTTTCCTTTTTGATCTTCTCATACTGGGGCCATGTAAAAGTCTTATCGGGGAATTCGCGTTCGGCCAACGCATATCCCCACAGTTTGAAGCCGCCTTCCGTAAACTTCATGATGTTTCCCTTATGCACCAACGTGACACTGGGCAAGCGGTTAGCCAAAGCAAATTCGATGGCAGCGCGAACGAGACGTTCCGTACCTTCGACCGAAACGGGTTTCACGCCGAAGGATGAAGTTTCGGGAAAACGCACCTTCGTCACACCCATCTCTTCCGTCAGGAACTTGAGGAATTTGCGAGCTTCGGACGTCCCTTGCTGCCATTCGATGCCGGCATAGATATCTTCAGTATTCTCGCGGAAGATATACATATCAACTTTTTCCGGCTCTTTGACAGGTGTCACAACTCCACGGAACCAACGTACCGGACGGAGGCAGACATAGAGGTCGAGGGTCTGCCTGAGTGCGACGTTCAACGAACGGATGCCACCGCCGATAGGCGTTGTCAGCGGGCCTTTGATCCCGATCATATATTCGCGGAAAGCCTCCATCGTCTCGTCGGGCAACCAACTGCCGGTCTGCTTGAAGGCTTTTTCGCCTGCCAATACTTCCTTCCATTCGATCACTCGCTGGCCGCCATACGCCCTGCCTACCGCTTCATCGACAATACGCTGGCAAACTGGTGTAATCTCCGCACCTACTCCATCTCCCTCTATAAAGGGAATGACGACTTTATCGGGGACAAGGAGGGTCCCGTTTTGTTTTGTTATCTTATTCATAATCTTATTCTTTATTTTTACAAATGATGATTTAACAGCCTTGTTCCCGCGTCAAGTGCGGGAACAGGACAGTTTTAATTCGCCCATAAATCAATAATTTATCATCGGGCTGCATTCAACGCTGCTCCCGCTTTAAACCATTTTATCTGCAACTCATTATAGGTATGATTCACCGCGAACGATTCTTCTGTGCCGTCGGCATGGTAAAGGATTGCCGTCAGCGGCTTTCCGGGGGCGAACTCTTTCAAGCCGACAATCGAAATCTTGTCTTCCTCGCGTACTTTCTTATAATCATCCTTATCGGCAAAAGTGAGGGCAAGCATACCCTGCTTTTTCAGGTTCGTTTCATGGATGCGGGCGAAGCTTTTGGCAAGGATCACTTTTACATTCAGGAAACGAGGCTCCATAGCGGCATGTTCGCGAGACGATCCCTCACCATAATTTTCTTCTGCTACGACGATAGATGAAATTCCCTTTGCCTTATACTGTTTGGCGACGGCTGACACAGCCTCATACTTGCCGTTCAGCTGGTTCAGCACGCTGTTTGTCTTGCCGTTGAAAGCATTCACAGCCCCCATCAGCATATTGTCCGAAATATTCTCCAAATGACCACGGAAGCGAAGCCACGGACCAGCCATCGAGATATGGTCGGTCGTACATTTGCCTTCAGCCTTCAGCAACAGCGGCATTTCGATCAGCTCTTTGCCGTCCCAAGCGGCGAAAGGCTTCAAGACCTGTAAACGGTTGGAGCCGGGATTGATTACCACTTCGGCGTCCTTCCCCGTCGGGGCAACATACCCGTTGTCTTTCACTTCGAATCCTTTCGGCGGGAAGTCGGTGCCTTCCGGTTCTTTCAGTTTCACTTCGCGGCCGTCGGCGGTTTTCAGTGTATCGGTCAGCGGGTTGAAACAAAGGTCTCCGGCGATGGTCAGCGCGAGCGTCAGTTCTGGGGAAGCAACAAAGGCATGCGTGTTCGGGTTGCCGTCTGCTCGTTTGGCGAAATTACGGTTAAAGGAGGTAACGATGGAGTTTTTGCGCGTATTGTCGTCGGTATGCCGTTTCCATTGCCCGATACACGGACCGCAGGCGTTGGCCATAACTGTCGCGCCAATTTGCTCGAAATCTCCGAGGATACCGTCCCGTTCGGCCGTATAGCGTATCTGTTCGGAGCCGGGGTTGATAATCAGCGGAGCTGCCACCGGTATCTTGTCTTCGGCTGCCTGGCGGGCAATTGAAGCGGCACGGCTCAAATCCTGGTAGGACGAGTTCGTACAAGAACCGATCAGTCCAACTTCCATCTTGCGGGGCCAACCATTCTCCTTCACTTTGGTAGCAAATTCGGAAATAGGCGTTGCCGCATCCGGCGTGAACGGGCCATTGATATGCGGTTCCAATTCGGACAAATTGATTACAATCACACGGTCATAAAAAGAATCCGGTTGAGCCTGCACATCCATATCGGCTTCCAAATAGTCGGAAACGGCTGTTGCCCACTCGGCCACATCATCACGTCCCGTAGCACGCAAATAAGTGGCCATGTTCAGATTGAACGGGAAAAGGGAAGTCGTGGCACCCACCTCGGCTCCCATATTACAGATCGTCGCTTTCCCCGTCGCAGACAAGGATGCGGCACCGGGACCGAAATATTCGATGATGGCATTCGTCCCACCCTTCACAGTGAGGATTCCTGCCAGTTTCAAGATCACGTCCTTCGGAGATGCCCATCCGCTCAGGCTACCAGTCAGTTTTACACCTATCAGTTTCGGCATTTTCAACTCCCATTCCATACCTGTCATCACATCCACTGCGTCAGCGCCGCCTACACCGATGGCAATCATCCCCAGACCACCCGCATTTGGCGTATGCGAGTCCGTACCAATCATCATACCGCCGGGAAAAGCATAGTTCTCAAGCACTACCTGATGGATAATGCCGGCTCCCGGTTTCCAGAAACCGATACCATACTTGTCGGAAACGGATTTTAGGAAATCATAGACCTCGCTGTTGCTCTGCGTAGCCGTTGCGATATCCGTCTTAGCTCCCATATTCGCTTGGATCAGGTGATCGCAGTGCACGGTGGCAGGAACGGCCGATTGGGATTTTCCTGCATTCATGAACTGAAGCAACGCCATCTGCGCGGTCGCATCCTGCATCGCGACACGGTCAGGACGGAAATTCACATAATCTTCACCACGGCGAAAAGGACAGATGTCCGATTCTTCATACAAATGTGCATATAATATTTTTTCAGCCAGGGTCAACGGACGGCCAACCTGTTCGCGAGCTGCATCCACCCGCTTCGGGAAATTAGAATAAAAGCTTCTCAGCATGTCAATGTCGTACACCATATCTATTCTTTTTATTAGTTAGCAATGTAGGATGGGATAAAAATAGTATTTATATAAATACCTTTTATTCAATAATTTCTATCGGCTGATAAAGGGTATCTATGAGAACGGGCTCCCTATACGTTCAATAATAGAACGTAGCGGGAGCCCGTTTTGTTCAAAGGCTTTGTTTATTCCTTCAACGATTCTTTCCATTTATCCGCATAGCTGTGCAAAATGGAAGCGATTCCTTCCCCGATACGGACATAATCTTCACGTTTCAGATTGGCTAGCGAACAGCGGATGGACCACTCTGGTGCATCGAATCCGCCACCGTTGAGCAATACCAGTGAAGTTTCTTGTGCCAGGCGGAACACGACGTCTACCGGCTCGTAATTTTCCTGTAAGTAGACAACGAAATCATCTCCGTAAAATTTCTTCGCCCAGACCAACATATCAATCTCGCTATAGTAGCCGGCACGCAACGGATCGTCGAGCAATGTGAAACCGGTGCTTTCCCAAAGCGTATGAAGGCGGTCGTGAATGATCTGCTGCATCTTCGCCTTATAAGCATTCTCGCGATCCAGCAGGGAGAAGGAGGCAAAGAGCGCCATTTGCGTCTGTTGCGGCAGCGAAAGACCGGCGGTATGGTTCAAGGCGACCTGACGGCTGTCGGCAACCATACGGTCGATGAAACGGATTTCCTCTGGATGGAGCGAAATACTGCTATAGCGTTCGTTCAACTGCTCTTTCCGCTCTGCCGGCAATTCCTTCAGCATCCGGTCGTATATATTCTCTTCGTGCAACGCGACAACGGCCAGGCGCCAGCCTGTCGCTCCGAAATATTTGGAGAAAGAATAGACGCAGAGGGTGTTCTCCGGCAATTCCGCCATAACCGAGCGAAAATGGGGAATGTAGGTCGCATAGACATCATCGGTAATGATCATCAGGTTCGGATTGTCATTGCGTACGATATCTACAATACGTTTCATCAAACCATCTGTCAAACCGTACGAAGGCGGATTGCTCGGATTGACGATAAAGGCGGCCTTGACAGAAGGGTCTTTCAGAATGTCCAGGTCTTCTTCCATGTACTGCCAGGTATGATAGCCGTCTTTTGTCATTTTACAAGCGTGGATTTCGGTTACATCGAACAAGTAGCGGGCTTGTTCCGGTATCTCTATATAAGGAGTGAATACCGGGGCGAACAGGACGATCTTGTCACCTTTACCAAGAAGGAAATTTTGTTGCAGAGAATCGAATATATAGCACATCGCGGCGGTTCCCCCTTCGGTAGCAAAGAGATCGAACTTCCCTTTGGGCGGGCGGTTGTCGCACAATTCCTGCTTCAGGTAGTCTTCGACCAATACTTCCGTATATTTCAGGATGCGGTCGGGAACGGGATACTGGTCTCCGATGACGCCTTCCGCCCATTCGTGTACGAGGTCGTTCTCATCGACTCCTTTCTCATTCACAAGATAATCGTAGGTATCTTTCAGCAGTGCCATGCCGGGAGAGCCGGCGTGCTTCATCAGGAATTGCGTGAAACGGGTGGCGATACGTTTCTTTTCGGGGATACCGGCCAGTCCGATCATTTCCTCGCCATATTCGGAGGAACGGGCGCATTCTTCCAGTCCGAACTGGCCGAGCAGGAAAAAGGCTTCGCGGGGTACAGTACTGATCCAGTTCGGATTGCCACGCCCTGCGTTCAGCATGATATGCGTACTCTTACGGGCGCTTTCGTCCGCAAGGTCTATCAGGATATTTTTCAGTTCGAAAGGACTGATTTCTGACATTTTCTTTTCGTATTCACGAGTGATTTTGTGTGTCATAGAGAAATAACTTAATTGAATATAATGAGTATATAAAAACAATGCTTCCAATACCCTTCAGGTCATCAAGAGGACGATCACGACTCCCCAAATGATCAACAGGGTATTACCGACCGCGTATGTCACCGTATAGCCTAATGCGGGTGTCTGGCTCTCAACGGCATCTTCCACAGCACCCAAAGCTGCTGTGGTCGTACGCGCTCCGGATGTACAGCCCAACGTAATGGCCGGGTGGAACTTAAAGACATATCTTCCCAACAGCACACCGACGATCAATGGGATAGCGGTAGCCAACGCACCGATGAAGAAGAGGCTGACGCCGACCTCCTTCAAGCCGGTGACAAAGCTCGGTCCGGCCGTAATGCCGACAACGGCGATGAACATATTCAACCCGACGTTGTTCAACACCCAAAGGGATGGTTCCGGAATTCGTCCGAAAGTCGGATGCTTGGAACGCAACCAGCCGAAGACCAATCCGGCGATCAACGCCCCGCCACTCGTACTCAAGCTGATGGGAACACCTCCGAAATGGATCGTCAAAGCCCCCACGACACCTCCGAGAAAAATTCCGAGGCCGACGAAAATCATATCCGTCTGGTTCGTCGGGCGGTCGGCATAGCCTAATGTATCGGCAGCCGCATTCACCTCCAATTTTGTACCAACCAACTCCAACATGTCGCCGGGATCGATCGTCGTCGCGGCTAAAACCGGAATGTTGATACCAGCACGTTTGATGCTCTTGATGCTGACACCGTGCATAACTGGTAATTTGCGTAGTTTAGCGACTGTCATGCCTGCATATTCTTTGCGGGAGATCAATACGGGCAGGGTTTCGGCCGGAAAGTCCAACAATTCGATATCATTTACTTCATCGCCGATCCAGTCCTCCTCTCCGATCACAAATTCACGACGTCCACTGAGCACGACTTCGTTTCCTTTCAAAAGCATCTGATCGGCCTTCGCCTCCCGAATCACACCATCGATACGGACCCGTTCGACGAAAAGGCGTCTTCCTTGTCCCTCCAAATAATCTTCCAGCTCTTTCACGGTCTTTCCCGCGCCGAACCAGCCATTGTTAATCTTGTAGGCGCGGAACGTGATCGGACGGGCGGCAGGCATGAAGCCGGGTTGCTCGCTTTCGTCGTCCGAACCCATTTTGGCTTCCAGTTCGCGACAGGCTTTCTTGACCGATTCGATCCCTCCCAACAGACGGGGAGCAATATCACTCATGATCCAAGCGGAACCAGCCGTACCGAAAATATAAGAGACGGCATAGGCTACCGGCATGACATTGATCATATCCGTTTTATCTGCCACCGGTATTCCTAATTGGTTAATCGTATCTTCAGCCACACCGAGTACGGCTGATATCGTCTGCGAACCTGCCAACAGACCGGCTGCCTCTCCGGCAGAATAGCCCATGATCTTTGCCAGCACAAACGGGGCCAACAGGCAGAACAGGCACATCACGACGGCAAACAATACCTGTGGCAATCCCTCCTTTTTCAATCCTCGGAAGAATTGCGGACCGACACTATACCCTACGGCAAACAAGAACATCAGAAAAAATACCGATTTCAACGGAGCTCCGATATCGATATGCAATTGTCCGATCAATACACCGACCAGCAAGACGCTGGTTACCGTTCCTAACATGAACTTTTTAATCTTGAATTTACCGATCCAGAAGCCGAAAGCCAGCGTGAGAAAGATAGCAAGCTCCGGGTAATGCCGGAGCAAATTGGCAAACCATTCCATATATCTATTTTTTTGGCGTTAATAAAATTGATAATGAAACACGGCAGACGAAAGAGTTGTTGTGTTAAACCGACTGAAACCGGAGTTAAATTTATAGTTGGTATATCAAAACATATTATCCATCTTTTAGGACAACCGCATCAAAATTTTCCAAGGTTGTGATCTTCATACGAAGTTTTCTACAAATCCTCTATCACTCTATCACTACGAAGGTTGTAGCTATTAACATTCAAGCGTTAGAGGAGTGATACAGGACGTTTTCCTGTATCACTCCTCTATCACTTCTGAAACATGGCATTTTTGTTTATGAAACAAGCACATAATTCCGTAAACACCCCCATGTTGCCATCCTTTACATCCGGGTGTACCGGCTCCCTACACCCGGATGTAAAGGATGGCAACATGGGGATGTCCGGCAACTAAAGTACCTTGCCGAGCAATGAAAACCACCCGGTTTTACCTATTTTATAGCCGTTTTTACATAAAATAATCGAGTGATTTGTAGGGATGGAAATAGGGTGTTTATCGTTTATATCATTTATAATATACTTATATACAGATACATACAAGCAAAGCACCTATTATTTATCTGAATTGCCAGTGATAGGGTAGTGATAGAGAAAACAGGCATATATCACAAATAAAACAAGCTGAATATCAATTGATAAAAAGGAATCAGTGATACAGTGACAGAGGAAATAAAAGACCTTCAATTATCCCCCGATCGTCGTTTCGATCCCGTAGCAGGCGAATATCTCCCGGCAACGTCCGAGTGTCTCGTCCGAAGGGGCGGCGAAAGCATATCGATCCGGATTGTAGACCGTACCTAACTTCTCGTGTTTGCTCTTGCCGATGTCATGATACGGGAGCAGGTTCACAATCCGGTGCTCCCACGGCAACGAAGCCAGAAAAGCGGCACTGCGTGTTATATTTTCTTCATCGGCATTCACGCCTTCGATCAAGGGAATACGAAGATAGAAATCGTGTCTGGCTTCTGCAACCATCCGGAGATTGGACAGGATCAATTCGTTCGGGACACCGCAATATTTCGCATGCTTGGCCGAATCCATCTGCTTCAAATCGACAAGGAGAAGCTCGCAATTATCCATCACGTCGCGTACGATCTCCGGCCGGGCGAACAGCGTCGTATCGACAGCCCGATGTATCCCCCGTTCCCCGCAACGGCGTAACAAGTCCAGTAACGGTCCGGGATGCAACAACGGCTCTCCTCCGCAAAACGTCACACCTCCCTCCGAACGATCCATGAAAACGATCTCCTTCTCAATCTCCTTCATCAAGGCTTCAGCCGAATACTCCGTGCCCGATATCTCCATCGCCATAGCCGGACACACCTCGGCACAGATTCCGCACAGGGTACAACGCGCCCCGTCCGTCACGATCCCTTCCGGTGTGAGTGTCAATGCCTGCTCAGGACAAGCCTCGACACACGTCCGACAACCGATGCATTTCTTTTTCGTATAGAGTTTTTGCTTCCGGCTGGAGATTCCTTCCGGATTATGGCACCATACGCACGACAGGGGGCATCCTTTCATAAAAATCGTAATCCGGATACCCGGCCCGTCGTTAATGGCATATCGTTTTATATCGAAAACAAACATCTTTTTTCAATTGCTAAAACGTTTCCTGTTCCGTCCGCATGATCACGTCCGCCTGCAGATCGGCGTTCATGTCATTGAAATAATCGCTGTAACCGGCTACGCGGACCAGAAGGTCGCGATAATCTTCCGGACATTTCTGGGCAGCATAAAGCGTCTCCGTATCGACGATATTGAACTGGATGTGATGTCCGCCCAAAGCGAAATAGCTGCGGATCAACGAAGACAACTTGGAGATATCCTCCTCACGCTTCAACAGGCTCGGCAGGAAACGCTGGTTCAGCAACGTCCCCCCGCTCTTCACCTGGTCAAGCTTGCCGAGCGACTTGATGACGGCAGACGGCCCGTGCGTATCGGCACCATGAGACGGAGACGTGCCGTCCGAGATGGCACGCCCGGCCAAGCGTCCGTTAGGAGTCGCCCCCATCACCTTGCCAAAATATACGTGACAGGTGGTAGACAGCATATTCAGATGGAAACATTCGCCTTTCGTATTCGGCTTTCCTTCGATCGTATCATAGAGATCGTCGAACACCTTCACAGCAATACTGTCGGCATATTCGTCATCGTTTCCGAAGAATGGCGTGCGGTTCAGGATCGTCTGTCTCATCGCCTCGGCTCCTTCGAAATTATCAGCCATCGCTTTCAGCAATTCGTCCATCGACCAGCGTTTATCTTCGAATATATGTTTTTTCAGCGTCGCCAGGCTGTCGGTAATCGTACCGAGTCCCGTACACTGGATATAGGTCGTATTATAGCGCGGACCGCAGTTGTAATAATCCCGTCCTTTCGCTATGCAATCGTCGATGAAGAGAGACAGGAAGGTGGCCGGTGCATACTTGGCAAACATTCGGTCGATATAGTTGCTGACACGCACCTTCATATCCACAAAGTAGCGGACCTGCTTCATAAAGGCGGCATATAGTTCGTCATAGCTGCCGAAACTGCGCGGATCGCCCGTCTCCAATCCGACCTTACGCCCGGAAACCGGATCGACACCGTTGTTAAGCGTCACTTCCAAAATTTTCGGCACATTCAGGTAACCGGTCAATACGTATGCCTCCTTGCCGAACGCTCCGACCTCGATGCAACCGCTGCAACCGCCTTCACGTGCATCCTGCAAAGATTTTCCCTGGCGCATCAACTCCTGGATATACACATCCGGATTGAAAACAGACGGATAGCCATGTCCCTGGCGGATCACCTTGCAGCCGGCACGCAGGAAACGTTCCGGTGTACGAGCACTGATATGGATAGCACTGCCGGGTTGCAGGATATGCAGTTCTTCGATCGTTTCGAGCATGACGTAGGAGACCTCGCTCACCCCGTCGCTGCCATCGGCTTTTACACCGCCGATATTCAGGTTCGTAAAATCATTATACGTACCGCTTTCCTTAGCCGTGATGCCGACTTTGGGAGGAGCCGTGTGGTTGTTCACTTTGATGAAGAAACAGGACATCAATTCTTTTGCCTCGTCGCGTGTCAACGTACCGTCGGCAATCCCCTTTTCGTAGAACGGAGCCAGATGCTGGTCGAAATGGCCGGGATTCATCGCGTCCCAACCGTTCAGTTCGGTGATCGTTCCTAAGTGGACGAACCAATACATCTGGATCGCCTCCCAATAGTCTCGGGGAGCATGTGCCGGAACCTGGCGGCAAACTTCGGCAATACGGCGCAACTCGGTCGCCCGTTTCGGATCTTTTTCCGTCAGCGACATTTCATCGGCGAGATCCGCATGTCGTTCGGCAAACAGGATGGCGGCGTCGCACGAGATGGACATGGCAGTCAACTCCTCCTGCTTGTCGGTCGCTTCGGGATCGTTCATGAAATCGAGCCCGTCCAGTTCTTTCCGGATACGTTCTTTCAAATCCAATAATCCGTACTTATACACCTTTCCGTCCAAAGCGGTATGTCCCGGAGCGCGTTGTTCCATAAATTCGGTAAACATCCCCACCTCATAGGCCTCCTTCCACTCCTGAGGCACATGGCTGAAGATACGTTCTCGCTGGGTACGTCCTTTCCAGTAAGGGATCACTTCGCGTTCATACGTGTCGATGTCTTCCTGGCTGATCGTATAACGCTGCAATTCACGTGTGTTCAAGACATGCAGGTCCTCCACACTATGGCAGGTCAGTTCCGGAAAAGTCGGCACACATTTCGGTTTTGGTCCGCGTTCGCCCACGATCAGTTCATCCTTGCCGATATAGATCGTCTTCTGCTTGCAGATCTCATAAAAATTCATGGCCCGAAGAATCGGAATCGGATATTTTCCGTAGTTTTCCTTGTAGAAACGAGTTTCTATCAAAGCGCGTTCAATAGACAGGGAGGGCTCGGCTTCGAACGTCTCTTGTCGAAGACGTTTGATCCGGTCATTCATTCCATAGGCATTTGCCTCTACTGTGGGGGCGAAATTAGATGCACTGTGCGGTGCACGCTGAGCTGTGATTATAGTCATATTATATAAAAGGCTATTTTTATTCAATTATTTTAATCTGATAAATTCCGGACAAAATGATGCAGAGATAAAACCACCGACCCAAGCCAATGACTTCAGATACTAATGCAAACCGAAAGAGCTCTTACCCGAAAACGGTAAAAGAGAAAAGGGAAGAACACCTGTCAAGAAATCAGGCAATTGAATAGTCGTCTATAAGATTTAACGAACATACTGTAACAATTTAAAATCAACACTCGAAATTAAGTGTATGATTGCAGCAAATATAGACATTTTTCCATAAAAACAAAAGAAATCATATTTATTTAATAGAAACCAAGCCCCCTATCTTGTAAAAAGATCAAGCAATCCCATACGCTTTCAACTTATTATAAAGCGTTTTGCGATCAATACCCAACAGTTGGGCTGCTCTGGTCTTATTGTTACCGGCTTCTTGCAGGGCACGTTTGATCATTTCGCATTCGTGCGATTCGTTTTTCAACTGGATATTGACCGGAGCGGAAATCGGGTCGGCAGTCAGTTCTTCTGGAAGCTCGTTAGGGGTAATATAGCGACCGGTCGCTAACAGGGTAGCATACTTGATGGCGTTCTTCATCTGACGCAAGTTACCCGGCCACGAATAAGACTGGAAAATCCGGATCACGTCATTATCAAAGCCAATAATATCTTTCTGCAATTCTATATTGGCTTGATCCAGGAAGTTGTTGGCAAACAGCAAAAGGTCTTCTTTCCGCTCCTTCAGATCAGGGATACGGACGGTAAACTCGTTGATACGATGATATAAATCTTCACGGAAATCTCCCTTATCAATCGCAGAACGCAAGTTCTCGTTTGTCGCGGAGACAAGACGGACATTGATCGCGATCTCCTGATTGCTACCGATCGGTTTTACTTTCCGCTCCTGCAAGGCACGAAGAAGCTGTACCTGTACCTCATAGGACAAGTTACCGATCTCATCCAAAAAAATCGTACCACCTTGGGCGGCAACAAAAGCACCTTCTTTATTATCGATAGCTCCGGTAAACGAACCTTTCACATGCCCGAAAAATTCGGATGCGGCCAAGTCTTTCGGGATCGCTCCGCAGTCAACAGCAATAAAAGGGGCTTTCTTACGATTGCTCTGTTCGTGAATACGGCGAGCAACATACTCTTTCCCTGTACCGCTCGAACCGGTAATCAACACAGACATATCTGTCGGAGCAACCAGACGTACATGCTCGTAGAGCTGGCGGGCAGCTTGGCTCTGTCCCTCCACATACTGGCTACGCGTTCCTCCCGACGGTTCGGGACGTTTGGCTGAACGCGCAGGGCGTTCCAGTTCGGTGGCAGAAGCAACCGAACCTGTTTCCGTCTTTATCACATCCTTGATTTTGCCTAAAAGTTCTTCCGGGTTCAACGGTTTGGCAATATAATCGGACGCTCCTAACTTGATGGCTTGCACGGCGGTTTGTATCTCCGCATAGCTGGTCATCATAATCAGGGGAATTACAAAATTATTTTCTTTTATCCATTTCAACAGATCGATTCCATCCCCGTCCGGCAAACGCAAATCAGACAAGATCAAATCGAAAGAGACATCCTCTATCCGGCTTCGTGCATCCGAAACCGATGATACCGAACTGACTTCGAAGCCTTTCCTTCCCAGCCAGGTTTTCAGCATCAACGAGAATGTTATATCATCTTCTAAAATCAGGATAGACGGCATATTATTCTTTTTTGTTTCGTACACAAAGATAACTAAGAATTGATAATTGACAATGGACAATGGACAATTAAATACCGCTTGCCGCAATTATCAATTGTCCATTGTCAATTCAAAATGCCCAAGTTGCCTTTTTCCACGCCCCCTCAAACGGACCTTGCTTGAATTTCTTCAACCACCAATGGCAGAAACCTAACTGGAGGATGAACAACAGGACGCCGACTCCAAAGCTGGCTGTCGTACCTAAAACATTATAAAGTGACAAACCGTAACCGAAATAGATAAACGACCCTATAATAGACTGTGTCAAATAGTTAGTTAAACTCATCTTTCCATACGGCACCAAACCGTGCAGCATTTCATGGGTCGAAACTTGTTGCCACAGGAAGACAAAACAAGCGACCAACACACACATGAAAGAGAAATTGCGGAAAGAGGAAACCACCGTGTTCATCGGAGTCAGCATCGCCTTGTTGGAGATCATATCCGGAAGGGAAGCCGTAATGAAATACAACGGGACAAAGCAGACCGCACCGATAACCAGCGTCCGCATCCAAAAAACCCGATGTTCGGACAGGTTGGCAAACAACTGTCTGCGTCCCATCAGCATACCCAACAGGAACAAAGAGGCAGTCTGGAAAAAACGTCCGTACCCCCATGCCCACAACAGGCTGAACAACTGGCCGTCCCAAAGGTTGGACTTGACCATCGCCCAGAAATCCGGCTGCGAAAGGAACGGATACATACGTTGGCTATGAACACGCCAAACGCCGGCTGCCGGCACATAGTCAGGATTTATCATCGCATAGAAAAACTTGCCGAGTTCGAGAGGCTGGAGCATCAGGATAATAGCGGCAATGAGGATCGCTCGGTCGCTCCATCTGCAGACTAACACGAGCACCACGCCAATTATAGAATAAAGGACTAATATGTCGCCGGGGAAAAACGCCCCGTTGAAACAGCCGATAATGAACAAAAGGAAAAGCCGCCACAGGAAACGCAGACGGAAGTCTTTACCTTTCTTCGCCTGATTGTTATATTGAATAAAAAAGCTGAATCCGAACAGCAGGGAGAAAATCGCGTAAGCTTTCCCGGAAAAGAGAAAAAACAATGTTTCCCATATTCCTTTATCCATCGCCTCCATAAAAGCCGAAGAAGCTGTCGGGAAGTCATAAAAATTAAAATGTTCGATGTTGTGTAGTAACATAATAGCCATAACGGCAAAACCGCGTAATGCATCCACCACCTCGATACGAGGCGACTTAGCCAAAAGTCCATGCTCCATTGATAACGATTTAGATTTTTAATTTATGATTTTACAAAAGACAAAAGTAGATAAAGAAGTCATATAAAACAAAAAAAGCACCATTCAGGCGCTCTTTTTGTTTGCAGACTTAAAATAGATACTCGAACATACTTTAAAACGGTTTTTTTAATGTAGAAACGTCCACTTCCGCTTCTTGCTATAAAAGAAGCGAATATCGTGCCAAACTCAGCCTGACACACAGCCTGTTTTTGTAAACTCTTCTATTCTAACAGAGAAGTCGCCCAGAATGTTTTACTGAAGCTATTTATTACAACGTCACGAATGGGGAATTGTGGACATATATGGGGAATTTTTCTACAGATACCGTTCCACAGCCTGGCCCACAACAACACCCGCCTGCCGGATCACTTCAAATAAAAGCCGCTTCCAACCTTCGTCTGTCAGTGCCTCGTCGTTCTTCTCAAGGATTCTCAGTTGGGCTACCAAATCGGAAGCTCCCAACATGGTGAAAAGCGGGATTAGCTTATGGGAGATTTTGGCAGCCTGTGCACGGTCGGTCTTCTCCAAAGCTTGTTGTAGCAACGAAACGCTCTTGTTCGTCTCCTCGGCAAAAGTCCGGATAATGGAAGCGGAAGCTTCTTTGTCTTCGCCGGCAAAAGCAGTAAGCGAATCAAAATTGAATTCAGGCGACACCTCGGCTTGTATATCCGCTTGCAACAGGTTATTCAACAAAGCGATCAACTGCTTAGCCGTGAAAGGCTTATTTAGGAATCCGGTGAAACCGACTTCCAAATAATGTGTATTCTCGTTTTCCACACTGGCTGAAAGCGCGATGACAGGCACAGTATCTGTACCGGGGACACCCGACGAACGAATGACGTTAAGCAGGCCGTACCCATCCATGCCCGGCATCTGTATATCGGTTATGATCGCGTCGAAAGAACTATTACGCAAAATATCGACCACAGCAAACGGATTTGAACAACTGGTGACCTCCACATGGTTCCGTTTCAAAAACTCTTCCGTCAGTGCCAGCTGCAACGGATCGTCATCGACCAGCAAACAAAAGATTTCGCGCCCTTCGAACCCCCCGGTCTCCGTTTCGTCTTCCTCCTCTATGGCAGGCGTGGCATGCAACGTCTGCACTTCCGATTCCCGCAAAGGCAGGACAATCGTAAAATCACTTCCTTTTCCCGGAACACTCTTTAGCGACAAGGTTCCTCCCATCAGTTCAATCAGCTTGCGGGTGATGGAAAGTCCGAGACCGAAACCTTCTTCCTTTTCGGTTCCCGACAGACGGGCAAACTCGCCGAAAATTTTTTCCTGTTCTTCTTCCGGAATCCCGACACCGGAGTCGGAGACAGTAATTGTCAATTGAGAATTGAGAATTGACAATTTGACTATCAAAACGATACGACCTTCATGAGTAAACTTGACAGCGTTAGACAATAGGTTGCTGACTATCTGGCGGAGGCGTATCGGATCACCTGAATAGATGCGATCCATCCCTTCCTCCTTCATATTCAGAACAAAAGCAAGTCCTTTCGCCTCGGCTATCGGGCGGAAGCTCCCGTATATTTCATTAAAAAGCGTACGTACGCTGAAAGGCACGTTCTGTATCTCCATCTGCCCCGATTCCAATCGATGAAAATCAAGCAAACCGTTCACCAGAGAAAGGATATGATTGGCCGATCCAGTCATATTTTCCAAATAATAACGTTGCCTTTCGTCCGGACGACGGCGCAGCAGCAGTTCTATATAACCGATTATGGACGAGAGCGGCGCACGGATATCGTGGCTGATCGTCAGCATCAACTTCTCCCGGCTATGGAGCAGGTCTTCGGCATATTGCTTGGCTTTCTCCAATTGCTGCCGGTAATACTGGCTCCTGGAGATATCACGCGTGATCAGAATGATAAAGACCACCACGATAATCAGCGACAGGATAGCGATGCCGCCAATGAGATAAGAGGTTTCGCGCAGCACCTCCTGTTTCTTCACAACACGCTCCATCGACGCGTTCATCTCCTCTTCTTCTATATCGCGCAACATCTGGTTGATTCGGCTCGTGATGATGCTATTATTATAACGCAAGTTAGCGGCACGCTCTAAAAGCTGGTCGACAAGCTGTTTACGCTGATCGGCCACACTGTCCTGCAAATTTTTCAGGACCGTCACGATCGTGTCTGCCGGGTTGAAGGAATTCACCAACGTATCAGTCACGATCTGCCGGGTCGTATTCACGATAACAGTCGAATCCTCTTTAGGCGGTGAGAATGCATCGGCGAGCCGGCGGAAAAAGCCACGGTGCTTATGGGGCTGAGGAGTTTTCACGGAATCCTGGTGCACGATCACGCGCTCCTGTATTTCGACCTGCCGGATCATCGTATCTTGCCGGGCGATCACCTTCTCGATGTTTTGGGTATACAGATGTTCCGCGTTCGTCTCACGCCAGGTTTCCAACAGGCGGCGCGTGTTCCAACGCTTCTGCTCGATCAACATATCGATCGTGTCGATCTTGGGATATAGTGCGGGATTCGACACTAATGTACGCAAGGAATCCATATTCTGCAAAGCCTTGTTCAGCGTGCGGTTGAAATGCTTGATTTCCCCCTGTGGAAACCCGACCATTTGTCCGAGCGCTTCGCTTTCGTAGAGTAACGACAGAGTGTTGGTCACGAGATAAACCTTCTCCCTCGATTTGTTGTTCGGGTCGTCTTCGCCAGCAAACTGTTCGATAATGTTATAAATATAAACGACCGAACACACGGCTATCAGGATCAATAACAGGTATCCCAATATGACTTTACTTGTAATATGTCCATTCTGTGCGCTCATTAGTCTTTCCTATAAGCTATTTTCCATTTGTCCAACATAACGAAATCCGCTTTCTTCAATCCAACCTTCCAGAACGGGACAGGTTCGTCGTGATCACCGAGAAACATACGGTCACGAACGGCAAAAGCTGGGTTGGTCAGGGCCAGTGTGGAATCGGATACCGAAGTCCGGACACCGGCAATATCCAATACCGTATGGAACACACTGTTCGTGCTGACCGGATAAGCCCCGTGAGAGATCGCCGTCCGGTATTTCTCCGGAAAAACGGTCCGATAATCGTCCGAGAACCAGATGATATACGGGATATGGAGCTGATAATAAGTCGGTATAGGCGAAGCATGCAGGTAACGAGCACGTGCATCATCGAAAATATCTTCTCCGTGATCGCTCAGATAAAGCATCGACGCACAAACCTCCTTCTTTTTCAACATGTCGACGATTTCTCCCAAAACATAATCCGTATAACGGATCGAATTGTCGTAAGCATTACGCAGTTCCTTCTTATAGGATTGGCGGATGCCTTCGGCCTTATCCGGCGTATAAATCCGGAACTCAGCCGGATAACGCTCATGATAATTGAAATGCGACCCGTATGTATGGAGGACGATAAACATATCCTCGTCCGATTTATCCAGTTCCTTTTCCAAATACGGCAAAAGGGCGGCATCATACAATGAGGTCAGATACGATCCGGTGTTGAACGTGCTCATATCGATAAACGTATCAGCCTCCCGGTAGAAAGCCCCGATCATCGAAGTAGTCAGTTTCTGGTTGGCAATGACAAGCGTACGGAAACCTGCTTCCTTGAAAGCGGTAACGATGCTTTTCTCGTCATATATCACGCCATAGTTTTCCGCACTAGCGGCAGACAGGATGATCGGAACACTTTTGTGCGTATTGTTGGATTGCGTCACAACATCCGTAAAATGTACCAGACCATCGAGTCCTTCCATACGCGGAGTCGTATTGCGTTCATATCCATACAAGCTCCATTCCATAGCCCGCGAAGTCTCTCCCACCACAAGCACGTAAATCTCGCGCTTGCCATCCGCCTGTCCCGTCCGGACCGAGTTGAACCTGAAATCGGCAGAAGAGATGGAATAGTTGGCGTTTTTGTTCGATTTGGTAATCGCAAAATAGAGATTATAAAGCGCATTGACCGGATAAACATCGTTCTTGAGCGAGAAACTATGCTTTTGCCAAGAAGGCAGGAAACAGAGCAGCACCCCCACTCCGAAAAGCCCCAAGCTTCTGAACGCCCACCGCTTGCGGAACACGGCAGTCAGCCTGTCTTTCATGCGGATTGAACGCGTGGCCAGCCACAAGGTAGGAAGCGTATAAAAGAAAAAGACGCAAACGATGACAAGAAAAATATTTCCTAATAATTCGCTTGCTTCGGAAGCATTCGAACTTGTCAGATTCAGGAACATGTCCACGGCTATCACCGACTCGCCGAAAAGATACAACAGGACCAACTGGCCTCCGTCCAGTATGATTTTCGGCAACAGACACCAGACCACCACTCCGGGTTTACGCGCCAGCAGCAGAACTCCCATCCAGAACGCCAACGGCATGACGATAGAAGCAAGGCCCACCGGAACAGGTAAAGGCTCTGTGAACAGAAAAACACAGTTCGGAATGATGAAAAGCAAGCCGAACAAGAAATATAAGTGTTCCTGTGAAGATATCCAACGTAAAATATTAGTAAAGTACCTCATCGATTTTTGCCTAAAAAGCCTAATTTTATCAACTATTCTTATCACTATTCCACAACAGCACTGCTGTAACCGACAAAAATAAACGTTATCCATCACATACACATACAGAAGAAGCACAAAAAAAGTTATTTCAAGGTCTCCCGTAGAGGCGAGGTTCTACTCCGCCCATGAAAACAATGTCTGCCTTGCCCGATATCATTTCGTCAGCAAAACAGCCACTCCCCAGTTTAAATAGAAACGTTAAAAAATATCACCCGCTATAGTAATTCCAAATATATGGGGTACTAATCCGATTTACATGGGGTCGTAATGACATTTTGATATTTTAAAAATCATGCAAATGCTTTCAATAATCTTGCAATATGCCGGTAGCAGAACTTTGTTGCTTCCGACTATCGCTTTTTATTTTTAATTTCGGGCAACCGAAAAAGGGGAAGATTATTTAAAATCATCAATAATTTAAGGTAAAGACAAAATGAAAAGACAAATCATGCTGCTATCGGCTTGTACGGTCGCTTTGCTGAGTGCTTGTTCGTCGAACACGCGTATCGCAAACGAAGTATATGCCCCTGCTGCCAAAAACGAATTACGGGCGCCGGCAACACCGCTGGTAACGATCGACCCGTACACCAGCGCCTGGTCGTTTGCCGACCACCTGAACGAAGAAAGCGTGCGCCACTGGACCGGCCGTAACTTCCCTCTGTTGGGAAGCCTGCGTGTAGACGGCGTTTCATACCGGTTCATGGGAGCGGATAAAGTAGAGGTGACGCCGGTTATCGGTACGGCGGTTTCCGGCTTATGGGAGGCGACCTACACATTCGAGCTGCCGGAGGGAGAATGGACCGCCGTCGATTACGAGACAAAAGGCTGGAAAACAGGCAAGGCGGCATTCGGGACAGACGATAATCCGTATCGCTCCACTCCCTGGCAAGACGGCGACATCTGGGTACGCCGCTCGTTCGACTGGCCTGAGGGGACGGATAAGGAAGATCTGTTCCTGCAATATTCGCACGACGACAACATCGAGTTGTACATCAACGGTAAGCAGGTGGCCGTAACCGGCAACGGGTTGGATTACGACCTGCTGAAGGAAATCCCGCAGGAAGTGGCCAACACGCTCAAACCGACGGGGAACATCCTGGCTGCCCACTGCCGCAACAACGGAGGAGGTGCATACGTGGACATGGGAATCATGAAGAAGGTAAAACGGGGAGACACGTTTGACAATAAAGCGGTCCAGACGGCGACCACCGTCATGCCGACACAGACGTACTATACGTTCGAATGCGGCCCTGTCGAACTGGATTTGATCTTCACTGCTCCGATGCTGATGGACGACCTGGAGGCCATGACCGCCCCGTACAATTATATCACGTATCAGGCCCGTTCGTTAGATGGTCGGACACACGAAGTCCAGTTATACCTCGAAGCGACTCCGCAATGGGCCGTCAACACGACAGACCAGCCTGTCACCTTCGAAAAGATCGAAAAAGACGGGTATGTCTATCTGAAGACCGGCTCTGTCGACCAGGAAGTTTTGGGCAAGAAGGGAGACGACCTTCGCATCGACTGGGGCTATTTCTATCTTTCAGCCGTACAATCCCCGGATGTGACAGTTGCCATAGACGAATATTATGCTGCCAAAAAAGCATTCATGTCCGACGGCAAACTGTCCGGCAAGGCAGAGAATGTGTCTCCGGATATGGAAAAACAGATGACAGTCCTCGCCTACTCCGACAACCTGGGCAAGGTAAACGAAAAGACCGTGTCAGGGCACTTGTTGATCGGATATGACGATCTGTATGCGATCCAGTATTTCAATGACAACCGGATGGCATACTGGAAGCACAACGGGCAGACGGACATTTTCGATGCCTTCGCCAAAGGCCAGAAAGAGTATGCCGGAATGATGAAACGGTGTGCGGACTTCGACGGACGCCTGATGCAGGAAACAGCGGCCGCCGGCGGACAAAAATATGCCGAGCTGTGCGCCCTGGCCTATCGCCAGGCCATTTCCGCCCATAAGTTAGTGACAGACAAGGAAGGCAACCTGCTATTCCTGTCGAAAGAGAATTTCAGCAACGGTTCGATCGGGACGGTCGATATCACCTACCCTTCGGCACCGATGTTCTTATGCTATAACCCCGAGCTCCTGAAGGGGATGATGAACCCGATCTTTTACTACAGCGAAAGTGGCAGATGGAACAAGCCTTTCCCCTCACACGATGTCGGCACGTATCCGCAGGCTAACGGACAGACCTACGGCGGCGATATGCCGGTCGAAGAATCCGGCAATATGCTGATCCTCGCGACAGCCATTGCGATAATCGAAGGAAATGCGGATTATGCGGCCAAACATTGGGATGTGTTGACAACCTGGGCCGATTACCTGAAAAAAGAGGGGCTTGACCCGGACAACCAGTTATGTACGGACGATTTCGCCGGTCACTTCGCTCACAACACCAACCTGTCCATCAAGGCGATCATGGGGATAGCCGGCTACGGCAAGATGGCCGGGATGTTGGGAAAGAAGGAAATAGCGGATTCTTATCTGGCGACAGCTCGTGAAATGGCTGGCAAATGGATTGCGATGGCAAAAGACGGGGATCACTATAAGCTGACCTTCGATAAGTCCGGTACATGGAGTCAGAAATATAATTTGGTTTGGGACCGCTTGTTAGATCTGAATATATTCCCTTCGGAAATAGCTGAAACGGAAACAGCTTACTACAAGACCAGACAAAACAAATACGGTCTGCCGCTGGACAACCGCGAAGATTATACCAAATCCGACTGGATTCTGTGGAGTGCCTGCCTGACCGGCAATACGGCCGATTTTGAAACGTTCATGCTTCCGGTCTGGAAATACGCCAACGAAACGACCTCACGCGTCCCGTTGAGCGACTGGCATTACACTTCCGACGGAACACAACGTGGATTCCAGGCCCGTTCAGTCGTCGGCGGCTACTATATGCGATTGCTGGAAAAACGGCTGAAGAAGTAATTATGATGGTAGTGTGTCGAAACTATCCTGTTCCCGCGCTTGATGTGGGATCGCATTAAAACCGACCCTATAAAAATCTGATTGATAAGGTCTGTCCTTTTGCGGCCCCGCATCAAGTGCAGGGACAAGGAGGTTTCGACACACTTCCATCATAATTCTTCTCACTCCCTCGCTACCTTCTGTATGATACCGAGAAACTCTTCATTCGTCATCCGGATATCCGGTTCCTTATAATTCACGTAATCTTCAAAATAATCGCTGGCGATATCTGCCACGATCTCAGAGCCGTCCAACCCGAAAGAACTCACCAACTTCTCCACCTTGCCACGAATCTGGCGGATCACCTGCAAGCGGTCTTCGTAACGGTCCGGTTTTTCCAGCTCCGTCACATGCTCGTTTCGGGCAATCAGATAAACGGTCGTATAAAACTTGTCCACATCTCCGAAAGCCGGGATAAACAGAGCTTTCTTTTCCTCTGGCAACGCAACCAGTGTTTCCTGAATTTTTGTCATTATTGTGTTTATTTTAATTGGTTGGCGAAGATAGTACATTCCGTTCATAGATAAAGTCTATCCCGCGATAAATAATATGCATTTCATTCTATGAACAAATTTCGAGCAGGGAATGTTAGAATAGTAGAAACAACATAAAACAGATTGATTATGCTTACATTATGTCTCAGTTTATTATTGTTGATAACAAATAATAGTAATAATAGTCAAATAACAGATAAAAAAGAAAAAGTTATGAAATTTGAATTAATCCAGTTACCCTATGCAGCCAACGCGCTGGAACCGGTTATAAGTAAAGAAACGATTGAGTTCCATCATGGCAAACATTTACAGACTTATGTAAATAACCTGAACAACCTCATTCAGGGAACCAAGTTCGAAAACGCTACATTAGAACAGATCGTGGCAGAATCCGACGGTGCTATCTTTAACAATGCCGGACAGACGCTTAATCATAATTTGTACTTCACCCAGTTCTCCCCCTATGGCGGTGGCAGACCGACCGGCGCCCTCGCCAAAGCGATCGACGCGACTTGGGGATCGTTCGAAAACTTCCAGAAAGAATTCGTAGCTGCAGGAACCGGTTTATTCGGTTCAGGATGGGTATGGCTGGCTAAAGATAAAGACGGAAAACTCTCAATTACCAAAGAAGCTAACGGTAGCAATCCGGTTGCTCACGGATTGAAACCGATTCTGGGATTCGATGTGTGGGAACATGCCTACTATTTGGATTACCGGAACCGCCGTCCCGATCATTTGAACGCTTTATGGAAAATCATCGATTGGGATACCGTTGGCAAAAGATATTAAAGCTCTTTAAACTCCAGATAAAAGCCGCCCGGCAACATACCGGACGGCTTTTTTATTTACAAAATGACTGGAACTCAAGCAATATAGTAATATTTCCAATTATAAGGGAAAAATGTTCAATAACGGAATGGAATAAATAGCATACCTTTGTTATATAATCAATAAACAAGAATATAAACCTCAATTAATAAGGAGAATAAACATGAAAGTACAAGAATTGACAAAAACGGAATTTCTGAAAAAAGTAGCGAACTACGAAGCCAGCCCCAACAAGTGGGTGTACAAAGGAGACAAACCTTGTATCGTGGATTTCTATGCCACCTGGTGCGGACCTTGTAAGATGGTCGCTCCTATCTTAGAAGAATTAGCAGAAGAATATGCCGGAAAAATCGATATTTATAAGGTAGATACGGAAAAAGAAGAGGGATTGGCCGCCTCTTTCGGTATCAGAAGTATTCCCTCCCTCCTTTTCTGCCCAATGAACGGGCAACCGCAGATGGCAAAAGGGGCAATGGGAAAGGCCGACTTCAAAAAAGCTATAAATGAGGTACTTTTGAAGAAAGAATAACAATATCCCAACATAAACAGAAAGCCCTCTCCGAGTTCCGAACAGAGTTCGGAGAGTTTTTAAAAGAAAAATATTACACATTATGCCCCCAAACTATTGCATATTAAAAAATAATACGTACCTTTGCACCCGCAATCGAGAGAGATTGATACTGATAAAAAATGAATGCCTCTTTAGCTCAGTTGGCCAGAGCACGTGATTTGTAATCTCGGGGTCGTTGGTTCGAATCCGACAAGAGGCTCAAAAGGGCAGTTACCAGAGTGGCCAAATGGAGCTGACTGTAACTCAGCTGGCTTTCGCCTTCGGTGGTTCGAATCCATCACTGCCCACAAAAAAAGACTTGAAAGAAAATCTTTCAGGTCTTTTTTGTTTTTATACTCACTTCATAGCCTCATAACTTTCATTCCGTCCTTCACCTGAAAGGTTTCATTTTTGGGCAGGTGCAAATCATTTTCAACAGAATCTCGACCCCTTGGATTAAAATAAAAAAGTCTTTGATTCACAATGAACCAAAGACTTTTGTTTCTGGCGGTCCGGACGGGACTCGAACCCGCGACCCCATGCGTGACAGGCATGTATTCTAACCAGCTGAACTACCGAACCATAACTTTTATCCTGCAATCTCTCTCGATTGCGATGCAAAGGTATATATTATTTTGAATCTTGCAATAGTTTCACGGCAAAAATTTACGTCGGATAGATTATTTTTCTACTTTTGCCTTTCATATAAATAATAACAATCATGAAGAATACTCCGGTAGATTATCAGACAGCCAGAAAGATTATAGATGGCTACGGACTTCCCGATTTCGGGAAAGCGACGATCCGCGAGGTCGTTGCCATATCCACACAACTTGAACAAGAGACTAAAACAGAATTTATCCATATGGAAATGGGTGTTCCCGGACTGAAAGCAGCCCAAGTCGGTGTCGATGCCGAGATCAAAGCTCTTCAAGATGGCGTCGCCTCTATCTATCCGAATATCAATGGCACATCCGATGTAAAAGCGGAAGCATCTCGTTTTATCAAGGCATTTATCGATATCGATATTGCGCCGGAAGGCTGCGTTCCCGTAACCGGCTCCATGCAGGGGACATACGCATCGTTTCTCGTTTGCGGACAATGTACGCCGGAAAAGGACACGATTCTCTTTATCGATCCGGGGTTCCCTGTCCAGAAGCAGCAGATCACAGTCATGGGCTATAGATACGAATCGTTCGACGTGTACGAATACCGGGGCGAAAAACTCCGGGACATACTGGAACAATATCTCTCCAAAGGCAACATCGCAGCCATGATCTACTCCAATCCCAACAATCCGGCCTGGTTCTGCCTGACGGAAGAAGAGCTGAAGATCATCGGAGACATGGCAAACAAATATGACACGATCGTGATCGAAGACCTGGCCTACTTCGCTATGGACTTCCGGAAACCGTTGGGCAAGCCGTTTGAAGCGCCTTTCCAGGCAACCGTTGCCCGTTATACGGATAATTACATTTTACAAATTTCAGGTTCAAAAGCATTCAGCTATGCCGGCCAGCGCATCGGCGTCACGGCAATCTCCGACAAACTGTATCACCGAGCCTATCCCGGACTGACACAGCGCTACGGAGGAGGAACGTTCGGAACCGTATACATTCACCGCGTATTATATGCCCTGTCGTCCGGCACGAGCCATTCGGCGCAGTTCGCATTGGCAGCCATGTTCAAAGCTGCGGCAGACGGAACGTTCGATTTTATTTCGGAAGTAAAAGAATACGGACGCCGAGCAGAAAGATTAAAAAAGATCTTTACCGATTATGGTTTCCGGATCGTCTACGACCATGACCTAGACGAACCGATCGCAGACGGATTTTATTTCACGATCGCCTATCCGGGAATGACAGGAGGAGAACTGATGGAAGAACTTATTTATTACGGTGTAAGCGCCATTTCATTAAGCACGACAGGTAGTAACCAAGAAGGCCTACGCGCTTGTACATCTTTTATCAAACCGCATCAATATGCCCTTCTCGAAGAGCGCCTGAAGCTATTCAAAGAGAATCACACCGCATAATTAACACAGGCCGGGCTTTTATTTATGACTCATTAACATGAAAGCTCGGCTTTTCATTTGTTTGTTTAAACCAAAAGCTATATATTGTCGCTGTTTTATTAACCAGCAAGTATCTTCTGTCATGGCAATGTATAACAACATATTCAAGATAACTCATAATGACGTGCTTCCGGCCCAAGGAAGCATCTTGATATCAGAACCTTTTTTACAAGACGCCTACTTCCAACGTTCCGTCGTACTATTGGTAGAACATACTCAGGAGGGTTCGATGGGCTTTGTATTAAACAAGAAAACAGAGCTATCAGTCAACACCTTTTTTGCCGATTTACAGGGATTTCCGGAAATGCCGATCTATTTAGGCGGTCCAGTCAGTGCCAACCGCCTGTTCTTCATTCATTCTTTAGGAGATCTAATCATCCCTAACTCCCTTAAGATAAACGATCACCTCTATTTCGACGGCGATTTCAGCGCATTGATACATTATATCCAGAACGGACACCCTGTCGACGGGAAAGTGAAATTTTTCTTAGGCTACTCCGGGTGGCAGGAAGGACAACTGCACAATGAAATAGATCAAAATTCATGGGTCGTAAGTCATGCATCCAACCGGAATGTGCTACTTGCCGAAGGTGAAGGCTTCTGGAAAAAATCGCTCGAATCGCTCGGAAGCCAATATGAAACGTGGACCAAATACCCGAAAGAACCCTCGCTGAACTAATGATTTATGATTTACATGTCGATAATAAATTATAAATCACAAATTCCTCTCATTGATTTTCTGCATCGTCAAGACGTCCGAATAACCATCTTTAGTCGTTATCCAGTCTGTCAGTATACCTGTCACGGTAAAGCCGCAACGGGCAAAAAGGGCTTTGCTGGGTTCGTTACCTATCGGGATATGCACAAAGAGTTGATGCAACTTCAAATAAGAAAAAGCATATTCGGCCAATAACTCCAGCGCTTCTGTCGCCAGTCCGTTCTTCTGGTAAAGCGGATCGACCAGTATGCCGACTCCCGCCCTGCGATGATGCGGATCGAAATCATACAAATCCAGCATACCGACCGTTGCGCCCGTGGAACAAAGGTCGATCATCAGGCGCAATTGCTTCAAATCAAATATACCCCGGTGAGATTCTGCTATATATTCTTTCAACAGATAGCGGGAATAAGGCGCCAACGTGTTCCCAATCTCCCACCATTCGGGATTATTTTCCCACGAATAGAGCAATTCCAAATCTTCCGGTTCCGGGGCGCGAAGGCAGACTGTCTTGTTTTGAAGTAAGTTCATTTTTTATTGACAATTAACAATTGACAATTAACAATGAGAAATCGCTCAACGCAATTTTCAATTGTCAATTATCAATTCTCCATTAATAACTATATGATAGTTGATCCTTTTATCGGCCACCTTGTCCATCAATAAAAGCATCTGCTCGAAACGGGCATCCGGGTAGCAGAATACCAAATCGGTAAAGCGCTTCATCTGATTGCGACGACAGATAGCATCCATCACACGCTCTTCATTCAGATTCCAAAGATTGACATATTCCAGATCTGGCATCCGTTTCACACAGGCTGCTTTCACCTTTTCAAACTCTTCTTCCCGACAAAGCACCAGTAGGCGACGATGTTTCGCCCGGGGTTTTCGCTTCAACCCCAACATACCGCCGGCAACGGAAAGGGATGCTTTCAACAGAACAGCCAAACGGATGAGCATGCTCATCAGCCAACCGGAATGCGGATAATATTTCCGGTAGAATATCAGCATGGCCCCATAAAAGGCTTTCACATATTTGATATCGCCATGCTTCGTGCTCTCTCCTTTATAATGAAGGATACGTTCAGGAATATAATAATTCACATAGCCTCCCTGCACGATCCGGTAAGACAGATCGATATCTTCGCCATACATAAAGAAAGACTCATCCAACAGTCCCACTTTATCTAGCGCCTTACGGCGAAGAAACATGAAAGCGCCCGCCAGAACTTCGACCTTATGCTGCTTCTCCTTATTCAAATACGGCAGGCTGTAACGGGCAAACAGGCGTGAAGAAGGAAACAATTTCGACAATCCGAATATCTTGCAGAAAGACACCCAAGGAGAGGGAAAACTCCGTTTACTCTCCGCCAAGAAAACACCGTGCCCGTCCAACATCTTCACCCCGATTCCTCCCGCCTCCGGGTGTTCGTCCATAAAGAAACAAAGAGAACGCACGCTTTCTTCGCCTATCACAGTATCGGGGTTCAGCAGAAGGACATATTCTCCGCGACTGATCCGGATCGCCTGGTTATTCGCTTTGGCAAACCCCGGATTATCCTTATTCTCGATAAAAGTGACTTCCGGAAAACGCGGGCGAAGATATTCGACCGAACCGTCGGCCGAATGATTATCGACAACCAGTACTTCCGCCTCCATCCCTGCTATGGCAGCACGCACGGAACAGAGACACTGTTCGAGAAAATATTTTACGTTGTAGTTGACAATTATAATTGAGAGTTTCATGGGGATTTATGATTTATCAATGCTGCGTAAATCTTAAATTATAACTCTGTTATAGTTTGATGGAGTCGTTGAAGCTGGTGCGGTTCACGATGGAACGCCCCAACGTTATCTCATCGGCATATTCGATTTCGTCGCCAATAGAGACACCGCGGGCGATAACCGATATCTTCACATCATAGGAAGAGAGCTTGCGGTAGATGAAAAAATTCGTCGTGTCGCCCTCCATCGTCGTACTGAGTGCCAGAACGACTTCCTTCACTTCTCCTCCGGCAACCCGCTGTACCAAGCTGTCGATCTGCAAATCACCTGGACCTATCCCGTCCATCGGCGAAATAATACCGCCCAAGACATGATAAACACCGCGGAACTGCCCCGTGTTTTCGATCGCCATCACTTCCTTGATATTCTCGACCACGCAGACCGTAGAATGATCACGCTGGCAGTCAACACAGATAGCACACACGTCATCGTCGCATATATTATGGCAGACCTTACAATATTTGACATCACGACGAAGTGCCAACAGCGCGGACGCAAACCCTTCCGTGTAACCGACATCACGGCGAAGCATATGGAGCGCCAGCCTGAGTGCTGTTTTCCGCCCCACTCCCGGCAATGACGACAATTCGTTCACTGCATTTTCCAATAAGACTGATGGATATTTTTGATTCATTCGTTTGTTTATCTTCTTCCACTGCAAAGATAAGTAAAATCTCCCTTATATATTGGCTTTTTCTCTATATTGCATAAGTTGTCCGCTTGGTGGCAAACGATCGTCCGCCACCAAGCGGACAACTTATAAGATGAAATTCTACCGTCAAATGTTCCTATACCGGCAGCTACTTCCTCATAAACAATGCACTTGTTTCTTACCAAGAAATAATGTAGCTTTGCGATGATATATCCGATAATTCTAACTAAATATAAACACCGTGAAGAAAAAAGATGAAGAAAAGGTGAGCGGGCTACCGGAAAACGCCTACAGAGAACTGAAAGAAGGTGAGGTATATAAACCCATCCTATCGCCCGACAAACAGTATCGGGAAGTAACCCCTTGGTCCGTATTCTGGGGACTCGTCATGGCCGTCCTGTTCAGTGCGGCAGCGGCTTTCCTCGGACTGAAAGTTGGACAGGTATTCGAAGCCGCCATCCCGATCGCGATCATAGCAGTCGGATTATCCAGCGGGTTCAAACGTAAAAACGCGCTGGGCGAAAATGTCATTATCCAGTCCATCGGGGCAAACAGCGGCGTGATCGTGGCAGGCGCCATATTTACGCTACCCGCCCTTTACATCTTGCAGGACAAGTATCCAGAGATTACGATCAATTTCTTCGAAGTATTCATGAGTTCGCTCCTGGGCGGCATCCTCGGTATCCTGCTCCTGATCCCGTTCCGGAAGTATTTCGTATCGACCATGCACGGCAAATATCCATTCCCGGAAGCGACTGCTACCACACAGGTATTGGTGTCCGGCGAGAAGGGAGGCAACCAGGCAAAGCCGCTTATCTATGCGGGTCTGGTCGGAGGTCTGTACGACTTCATCATCGCGACTTTCGGCTGGTGGAGCGAGACAGTCAGCACGCGCATCGTCGGTGTCGGCGAGATGCTGGCTGACAAGGCAAAAGTCGTGTTCAAGGTGAATACCGGTGCAGCAGTGTTGGGTTTAGGCTATATCATCGGATTGAAATATTCGGCCATTATCTGTGCCGGCTCATTCCTGGTATGGTTGGTAATCATCCCGTTGATGTCTGCCATTTTCGGCTCCGAAGTACTGACATTCGGCAATGACGCCATTACGCAGACAGTAGGAAGCATGAGTGCGGAAGAGATTTTCACCACCTACGCCCGCCACATCGGTATCGGAGGCATTGCGACTGCCGGTGTGATCGGGATCATCAATTCATGGGGGATCATCAAAGGAGCCGTAGGGTTGGCAGCCAAAGAGCTGAAAGGAAAAACGGGAACCGTGCATACGGAAGAGATCCGTACACAGAAAGACCTTTCGATGAAAGTGATCGCTATCGGCATCTTCGCAACGTTGATCGTGACGTACCTGTTTTTTCACTTCGGCGTGCTGGACAACTGGTACTACGCGTTGATCGGGCTGTTGATCGTCGGTATAATCGCTTTCCTTTTCACAACCGTTGCCGCCAATGCGATTGCCATCGTCGGGACCAATCCCGTATCAGGCATGACATTGATGACCTTGATCTTGGCATCTATTATTCTGGTTGCCGTCGGGCTGAAAGGGACAGCCGGCATGGTATCGGCACTGATTATAGGAGGTGTGGTATGCACGGCGCTTTCCATGGCCGGCGGTTTTATCACAGACCTGAAGATCGGATATTGGATCGGCAGCACACCAGCCAAGCAGGAAAGTTGGAAATTCCTCGGAACCCTGGTATCGGCAGCAACTGTAGGCGGTGTAATCCTGATCCTGAATCAGACATACGGTTTCACAAGCGGGCAACTCGCCGCTCCGCAAGCCAATGCAATGGCGGCGGTTATCGAGCCATTGATGAGTGGCTCGGGTGCTCCCTGGGCACTGTATGCCATAGGAGCCGTACTGGCCATCATCCTAAACTTCTGTAAAATTCCGGCATTGGCATTTGCATTAGGCATGTTCATTCCGCTGGAGTTGAACACGCCGTTGCTGATCGGAGGCGCCATCAGCTGGTATGTAGGAAGCCGTAGCAAAGACCAAGCTCTGAACAGTGTACGCCTGGAAAAAGGAACTCTACTGGCATCCGGTTTCATCGCAGGCGGAGCCTTGATGGGAGTCGTCAGCGCAGCCATGCGTTTCGCCGGCATCAACCTAGTCGATATCAAATGGATGGAAAGTAATTCAGCCGGGGTACTGGCCATCGTGATGTACATCCTGCTAATCGCCTACTTGGCAATTAGTTCGTTAAAAGCAAAGGAAGAAAAATAATAATAATAATTTCAGATTTATGAATTATGCGTCGATGATAAATCATAAATCTGAAATCATAAATCATAAAAGCATTGGAAGCACCAGTAGTCAACGTCGGCATTATGACGGAAAAGGCCGTTTCGTTTGTATTTCATGGAGAGTATGTACATACGGAAACCGGAAAGTTCCTGACTGGGGAACAACGTGCGTTATTTGTAAACGGCAATATCGTTTACAACGGGAGGTTGTTTAAAGAAATATTCTTTGAACCGGCTTCCCCTTCCTCGTCTTTCGAATTGAAGGCAGTCACCATAGGCCGTAACTTCCATTGGCAACGGCAAGAAGACCAATGTTTCAAAGGGGCTTTCAACCTGGTGACTGGCGAAAATGGAATTGTAGTCATCAACCAAGTGGATGTGGAAGAATATCTGACCAGCGTCATTTCTTCGGAAATGAGCGCGCAGGCTTCGAAGGAACTGTTAAAGGCACATGCCGTCATTTCACGCAGCTGGCTGCTCGCACAGATCGAAAAGAACTTCCGCCTGGGAAGGAAAGAGGAGAAGCAGCAAAACTGTTACCGGGATAACGAGCAACTGATACGCTGGTACGACCGCGAAGACCATAACATTTTCGATGTCTGTGCCGACGACCATTGTCAGCGCTACCAAGGAATTACCCGTGCTTCCAACCCGATCGTCCAAGAGGTGATCCACGAGACAAGGGGAGAAATACTGGTGAATGGCGAAACGATCTGCGATGCCCGCTTTTCCAAATGTTGCGGAGGTGTGACGGAACAGTTCGAACATTGCTGGGAACCGATCCCCCATTCTTACCTGACAGCATTGAGGGACAGTCGGGAAACAACTTTTCCGGACCTCACTCAGGAAGAAGAGGCCCGGAAATGGATTCACTCTGCTCCTAACGCTTTTTGCAATACAGCCGACAAAAAGATCCTCTGCCAAGTGTTGAACAACTACGATCAGGAGACGACAGATTTTTATCGCTGGAAAGTATTCTACAAACAGGAAGAATTAGCCGAACTGATCCATCGTAAAAGCGGTATTGATTTCGGTCAGATTCTGGATTTGGTTCCCGTCAACCGAGGAACTTCCGGCCGTATTGAAATGCTGAAGATTGTCGGGACACATCGGACCTTTACCATCGGCAAAGAATTGGAGATACGCCGGACCTTGTCCAAAACACATCTGTACAGCTCGGCTTTTGTCGTGGACAAAGAAGATATACAATTCGATATCCCCGGACGTTTCGTCCTGACCGGCGCCGGTTGGGGACATGGCGTAGGGCTATGCCAGATCGGGGCCGCCATGATGGCAGGCGAAGGATATGATTACCGGCAGATTCTCTCCCATTACTTTTCTGGAGCTTCTATTGAAAAACGATATTGAGGGATTTCAGATTTATGATTTATCATCGACACATAAATCAAAGAAGGTGTGTCGTAATACCCGATGCGCCTTCTTTTTTTTCGTTGACTATAAAAATCGGCTCATTTTTTTAAGCTGCGATATTTTGAGGATTTCTTCGATTTATGTGTTCGCAGCATCTAAATATAGCTACTGTAAGCTCATAAAACAGTCCAGTCAGCCAATCCATACCTTCTTTAGCCATTTTTGCACATATCTTTTTTATATTGAAGGCAATGGCAAAGAAGGAAAAGTCCATGAAGACCTTGTCCTTTCCAAAATGGCGGAAACGTTTGTAATTCATATTGTTTTTCATTTGTCCGAACACGGCTTCCGGTTCTATGCATCTCTGTCCTCTGTGTTTCAGCCCTTCCTCGGAGCAGAGCTGCTCTTTGGCTTTTTGCCTGTATTTTCTGAGCCTGTGATTCAGTTCTATCGTCCTGTTTCCTTTTGCTTTAAAACAACGGCATCTTAGCGGACAGCCTTCACATCTGACGGCTCTGTACCTGGCATTTTCGCTGACATATCCGGATGCGGTTTTCACATGTCTAGTACCTATCCTCCGCATCCTTTGTCCCATAGGGCAGATGCAAAAGTCATGTTCTTCATTGTAGTAGAAGTTTTCTGCCTTGAACGGATCCGGTTTGAATCTCGGCCGCTGCTCCATGTGGAAATAGTTATATTTGACGTAAGCTTCCATGCCGTTCTCTGACATGAAGCGGTAGTTCTCCTCGGAACCATAGCCGGAATCGGCAACCACCGTATGAGCCATCCGGTCATACCTGTTTGAAAAAGATTGCAGGAAAGGGATCATGGTCAGTGTATCCGTAGGGTTCGGGAAGAGTGCAAAATCGGTGATGAACTGGTTCTCGGTGCCGATCTGAAGGTTGTAACCGGGCTTCGTCTGCCCGTTACGCATGGCATCCTCCTTCATTCTCATGAAAGTTGCGTCCTTGTCCGTCTTGGAATAGGAATTCCTTTCTTGCAGCGTGTCCAGATGACTGTCGTATTCCTGGAGTTTGTCCCTATGTTCTTCCAGCTCCTTCAGCTGTTTGCGTCTCTTTTTCAGCTCAGTCTTTTCCTCCTTGGTGGAAGGCTCGGGAACCTGTTCCAGCACATGACGTAATTCTCCCGCCATTTCGGTCAGCATGGCCGGAGTGAACTCAACCTCCTCATTACTTTCCGAAGACTTTTCTTGGGCGATGACATCGTCTATCTGCCCTAGCAGGACATGTATCTTCTTCATCAGGCGCTCTCGGTTCCGCTCAACCGTTTTTCGCCAAACGAAAGTATACTTGTTGGCTTTGGATTCAATCTTTGTCCCGTCAATGTATTCCACGTTCAGGCTGATGAAGCCTTTGGAAGAGAGAAGGAGTACGGTTTGGGTAAACACCTCGTTGATTTCCTTCTTCACCCGATTGCGGAAACGGTTGATGGTAATGAAATCCGGTTTCTCATATCCGGCAAGCCAGATATAATGAATGTCACGATGAAGGAGCTTTTCGATTTTCCGGCAGGAGTAGACGTTGTTCATGTAGGCATCAGAATGACCTTGAGCATCATCTTGGGATGGTAAGGGCTGCGGCCGCATTCCTTATATAACTTCCTGAAACTTTCAAGATTCAGGCTCTCAACCAGGGCGTCAACCATGCGCACCGGATCGTTATCTGCAATATCCTCATCTATTCTTTGAGGAAAAAGCACTGTTTGGTTGGGATTGTAAGGACGAAAATGTATCTTTGCCATAGTATAAATTCTTATGCCTAAAGATACAAAATCTTCAGGTTATAACAAAGCCCCAGCTTGTGAAAGTCGGGGCTTTGGGCATAAAAAAGAAGGTGAGAATTTTGACACACCTTCTTCTTTATTGTGTTTACCTATTTGTCTCCGGTTTTGTAAACCGGTCGCCTTGACTCTCCCGAGCTCCAGCTGATACAAAGGAACAAGAAATTAATAACATACGCAAAACAAAATATACAAAAAGCCCAAATTTTCCTACGAAAACAAAAATTTCACCGATGAATCGAGAAATATTACAGATCGTTTTCATTTTTTATCCGCATCTTTGCCTAAAATTAAGAACAAATCATGAATAGCTATATCATCCTCTTTATTATAGTCGCTTATTTCGGAATCCTTCTACTGATTGCCTGGATCACAGGGCGGAAGAGCTCAAGCAATGAAGCGTTTTTCCTTGGTAACCGTAAATCACCTTGGTACATCGTATCAATCGGAATGGTCGGGACATCGCTTTCAGGTGTCACATTCGTTTCTGTTCCGGGGATGGTACGCAGCATAGACATGACCTATATGCAGACGGTTTTAGGGTTCTTTTTTGGATATATACTGATTGCCAAAGTGTTACTACCACTTTATTATAAGCTGCAACTAACTTCCATCTATTCGTATTTGGATGACCGGATCGGGCAGCATAGTTATAAAACAGGGGCTTCCTTTTTCCTTCTGTCCAAGATCGTAGGGGCGGCGGCGAGGCTCTATTTAGTTGTGTTGATCCTGCAACATTATGTTTTCGCGTACTGGAACATATCTTTCGCCGTAACAGTCGTTATCAGTATTTTCCTAGTCTGGCTCTACACCTATCGGGGTGGTATCAAAACAATCATCTGGACAGACACACTTCAGGCGTTATGCCTAGTCGCCATGCTAATCGTAATTATCTGGCAGGTGAAAGACAAGATGCAACTGGATTTTGCAGGCATGGTGCAGACCTTGCAAGCCAGCCAGCACTTCCGTATCTTCGAGTTCGGAGACTGGTACAGCACACAACATTTCATGAAACAGTTTTTTAGCGGCATCTTTATCACCATCGTAATGACCGGCCTCGATCAAGACATGATGCAGAAAAACCTTTCCTGCAAGAGTTTGAAAGACGCACAAAAGAATATGTACACTTATGGCTTTGCTTTCACACCGGTTAATTTCTTGTTCCTTTCGCTTGGCGTCCTATTGCTGACGCTTGCATCGCAGCAACAGATCGAACTGCCCGCATTGAACGACGATATCCTCCCAATGTTCTGCACCTCCGGCATATTGGGACATTCGATCCTGATCTTCTTCACAATCGGTATCATCGCGGCAGCGTTCAGCAGTGCAGATTCTGCCTTGACAGCCCTTACGACCTCTTTCTGCATTGACATTTTAGGGGTCGAAAAGGAAAAGGCACAATCTGCCAAACGTACCCGATTGGTAGTCCATTTAATGATCTCCATCCTTTTTGCTATCATCATACTTGCATTTAAGGCAATCAATAACCGGAGCGTGATCGATGCCATTTATATGATCGCGTCCTATACATACGGTCCGCTACTCGGCCTTTTTGTATTCGGGTTATTTACAAAAAAACATCCTCGTGACAAATTTGTTCCTTACATTTGTATCGTCTCTCCTTTGCTCTGTTTCCTGACAGATTATTTAGTGAAACAGCATACGGGATATGCTTTCGGCTATGAGATGTTGATGCTAAACGGGGCTATCACGTTTGGGGGATTGTGGCTTAGTTCAATTGGCAATGGACAATTGACAATTAGAAAAAAGAGTATTAACACATGACAAGCGACGATGGCAAGAGACATTCAATTGTCAATTGTCAATTGTCTATTTAAAACACCGTTTCAATGGAAATCAAAAGTGCAGAATTTGTTATCAGTAACACAAACGTAAAAAAATGTCCCACAGGTGACCTGCCGGAATACGCTTTTATCGGGCGTAGCAATGTTGGCAAATCCTCCCTTATTAATATGCTAACTGGAAAAAAAGGGCTTGCCATGACCTCGCAGAAACCGGGAAAAACGCTGCTTATCAACCATTTCCTCATCAACGGACAATGGTATTTGGTCGATCTCCCTGGCTATGGTTTTGCCCAGCGGGGAAAAGAGGGACGCGAAAATATCCAACGGATCATCGAAGATTATATCTTGGAACGCGAACAACTCACGAATCTGTTTGTCCTGATCGACTGTCGCCACGAACCGCAAAAGATCGACTTGGAGTTTATGGAATGGCTCGGGGAAAACGAAATCCCCTTTTCTCTCATCTTCACAAAGATCGACAAAATCAGTAAAGGTCGTTTGCAGGAAAACCTGAAAGTCTACCAGACGAAATTATTAGAATCATGGGAAGAACTTCCCCCCATCCTCCTCTCCTCTTCCGAGAAGAAAGAAGGAAGGGATAAAATCCTTAATTACATCGACGAGATCAATAAAAGTCTATAGAATTTAGAACGCTCAATCGCAACTTGGGGTGATAAGAGGTACGGGTGGTATGGAAATCGCCAACAACTTTACCGAAGCCGGCATAGCTATACCAGCTTCGAGGGGGCAACACCCCGCTGAGTACAGTTGACCAGCCACCGTACTACTATCTCCACGCTTTAACGGTCCCATCAAGTCAATTTGCTATGAAATAATTTCTTTCCTGCTGAAAAAGAGCTACATTTTTGAACATTACAAAACCTAAATAAATAAAAATATGAATAATACATTGAATTTACAAGGAGAACGTCTCGGGCTGTTCAACCCAATTACCGGTCTTGACAACAAAAGTTTTGCCAAGGTAAAAAAGAATGTCAAAAGGCTTATCCACGATCTCCAACGAGGAAAGATGGAATCGGACAGCAAGAAAAGAAGCACGAGCAATCTATGCCTGGCATAAGAAAAATATAGGAATAAATACAGCGGACAAATTCGTCAACGGGATTCTGACAAATGATCGAAATAAAAAAGTCCGGTAAAGACACCAAACCCTTACCGGACTTTTCTTTTTTCACCGTTTAATAGCTGATTTTACACCCCACAAAATAACTGCGCGGCATTCCGGGACCGTAGATATATTTGGAGTCACGGTCCTTGCCTTGATCGAAATCACTCTGATAGGCCTCTAATATGTTTTGTACTCCGGCATTCACCTGCAAAGTCACCGATTTATACAAAGGAAAGTCGTAAGCGACCTTCATATTCAAATCAAAGAAATCAGGCGTTTTCTCTTCCCGGTCTTCCGGAATATAGCCGGCCAGATGTTGAACCAGCATGGTTCCCGTATAAGTACCAGTGAAAGAAATAGCCAGACGTTTGACCGGAGTAAAGGTGGAGGTAAAATAACCGTACACATCCGGCGTACGGAACATTTTTTTCTGTGCCGGCAGGTCCGGGTTTGTCTCACTCCAAGTAACGGCTTCTTTATAACGGCTGCGCTGGATGGTGGCACCCGCCTGAAGTTGCAGCCAGGCATACGCCATCTTTCCTTCCAAATTGACTCCCATCACGCGGGCTCCATCCTTATTGCGACGTTCCATAATCAGGTTTCCCTGATCGTCATGCCCTTTTTCTTGCAAGAAGAACACATCGCTCAGATCCGTATAAAAACCTTCCACCAACAGGTTCAACTGAACCGGACCGAAACGATGATAGAAATCTGCCGAGGCACTGATACTCTTGGACTTCTCCTCTTTCAAGTCCTCAGCAAGCTGGATAATCGCCACTTCACCACCGACGGCCGCCACATGCAAATCTTCGTCAAACGCCTGCGGAGCACGGAAACCGCTCGAATAAGATAAACGAAGATTGATGTCCTCGGTCGGATTGAAACGGACATTCGCACGCGGACTAAAGATCAGATGATCGATCAGATTATGTTTGTCGAAACGACCGCCGATCAGAAAGCTCCATTTCTCATTCTTCCACTCGTTCTGCAAAAACAGGCTACCGATATGAACCGTCTGGTCCACGATACGATTATATCCTAACATTTCGTCCTTTAGCTCGTCAAAATTATATTCCAGGCCGCCGGTAAATTCTGCTGGCATAAACAAACATTTATCAACCGAATAGGAATACTGCGAACCGGCAACAACCGTCATGTCCGTCGTATGCCCGTATGCATCCGGATTACGATTAGTCCCGTAATAACTCTTCCGGTTCGTATGCTGCGCAGAAGTATAGACGTTCAGGCGATGTTTATAATCTTTGGAGAACAGATCGAACTTCAGACCACCGCCATTGATACTGTGATCTGTCTGTTCTGCCACCCACGCTTCATGAGGCGGTCGGTTAATCTGGTCGCCACCACGACGATATTCGCTTATATTATGATATTCGAAACCCAGTTTAGAATAGGTGCTTGTCTTCAGATAAGAACGGAAACCGACTGTTCGGGCTTCCAACTGGCCAAGTTCGGAGAAGCCGTCTCCGTCATGATCGTAAGCTGAACGATGACGGCTCTGTCCGAAAAGATAGATGCCGGCTTTATGGTCGTCTGTCACCAAAGAAGCATTCAAGGTCGTGTTATTGTCCGGGCGACTTCCTCCGATCATCGTCAGCGAATGGGCAATCTGGGCTGAGTTGCGCAAAGGCTCTTTTGTAATGATATTGATCGTACCTGCAATCGCCGAAGAACCAAAAAGAGCGGAACCGCCACCACGCATGATCTCGACACGCTCGATCATATTGGCCGGAATCTGTTCGAGGCCGTACACACCCGTCAGTGCACTGAATATGGGACGACTATCCACCAATATCTGCGTGTAAGGACCTTCCAGTCCATTGATACGCACCTGTTGGAAACCGCAGTTCTGGCAATTGTTTTCCACCCGCACGCCCGGCTGGAAGTTCAGCCCGTCGGCAAGCGAAGTGGCATGCGTCGTCTCGAACATTTTCGAATCCAGCACGTTCACAAGCGACGGAGCCATACGCCGAGTCGTCTCGTTCCGGTTGGCCGAAACCACGACTCCATCCAAAGACAAGGCTTCTTCTTCCACCTCAAAGTTAATTTCCAGCGTCCTACCTTTTTTCAACATCACGGGCGTCTCGATCGTTTTATAGCCCATCGTCTTCATCACGACCGTAAACTCTCCTTCCGGCAGGTTCTTCAGATAATAATGCCCCGTGCCGTCAGTCGAAGTCCCGATAGTCGTCCCTTTCAAAAAGATCGTAATAAAGGACAAATGTTCGCCGGTTTTCCGGTCCACCACATGACCGACAATGTTCGCGTCCGATGGATTCAAGGCAGGACCCTCCTCCGCCCGCGCGATCGTAAAGGCACAGCACAGACACAGTATAAGTATAATAATTTTATTCATTTCGTTTGTTTTGATAAAATAATGATTAAAAAACAAATACACACCTTATGCATCTGCCGCTGGAAAGCCTTGCAGACAACAGCTGTTTCCATTGCACGAAAATTTTGTTTCATGCAATGGAAAATAAAGTTTCCTACCAGGGAAAATAAAGTTTCACCTATATGAAACAAACTGAAACTTTATTTTTACTATCTTTCAGAAGGTGAAAGCTTTTTGATACTCCACTAACGGACAGACGCTATTTTATCAGACAAAAGGAGGAGCGCGGAGAGACAGTTTCCCTAAGACAGGGACCAAATAATCCGGATAGACCGGATTATCAATTATTTTATAATTCGGTGTAACATAAATTTGTAGAAGCAGCGAATGGATGGCTCCATCCTGCACATGAACAGTCGTCAGCAAATGGAACAACTGGATTTCCGAAAGAGACGAGTGATGATGGTAGGTGCCGTCTGCCGCTCTCTCGAATGGATGCGAATGGACAATCGTCGTGCCATTCTCGACATGGACGTGCATAAATAAAGAAATACTACTGTAGTACACTATAAAAAGTGCCGGCAGCAGCCATTTCATATATTTAGCCATTGTCTGTTTCACATTCCCCCCTATTAAATTAAAGGTGCGAAGATAAAACAAATAGCCGAGACCAGCAAACACACAAAATTCGAGCAACTAAATGTAAGCGACCGACACCATATTCATAATAATTTGTTACTTTTGTGTGCAATTTTCGAAAGACAAACAACAAATTAAAAACTATAAAATAATCTATGGCTAAGATCACTAAAGAAGAAGCACTTCGCTATCATGCGGAAGGCAAGCCGGGAAAGATAGAAGTCGTTCCCACCAAGCCCTATAGTACCCAGATGGATTTGTCGCTGGCTTATTCGCCCGGCGTTGCCGAACCCTGTCTGGAAATCGAAAAGAATCCGTTGGATGCTTACAAATATACTTCTAAAGGAAACTTGGTTGCCGTTATTTCGAATGGTACCGCCGTATTAGGATTAGGAGATATCGGTCCGTTGGCCGGCAAGCCGGTGATGGAAGGAAAAGGACTGTTGTTCAAGATCTTTGCAGGTATCGACGTATTCGATATCGAAGTGAACGAGAAAGACCCTGACAAATTTATCGAAACGGTAAAGGCCATCGCACCCACTTTCGGAGGCATCAACCTTGAAGATATCAAAGCTCCCGAATGTTTCAAGATCGAAACACGCCTGAAAGAAGAACTGGATATTCCAGTCATGCACGACGACCAGCACGGGACAGCTATCATCTCCGGCGCAGGCTTGATCAACGCGCTGGAGATCGCAGGGAAGAAGATCGAGGACGTGAAGATCGTGGTGAATGGCGCCGGAGCCGCTTCCATCTCTTGCACGAAACTATATATAATGTTGGGGGCAAGGAAGGAAAACATCATCATGTGCGACAGCAAAGGGGTTATCTCCACACATCGCACGGACTTGAACGAATCCAAGAAATTCTTCGCTACCGACCGCGACATCAAGACATTGACGGAAGCCGTCGTCGGAGCTGACGTGTTCTTAGGATTATCGGTCGCCAATGTGTTGACTCAAGATATGGTCCGCTCCATGAATACGAACCCGATCGTGTTCGCTTTGGCCAACCCAAATCCGGAAATCTCGTATGCCGATGCAATGGCCTCACGCGACGATATTATTTTTGCCACAGGCCGTTCCGACTATCCGAACCAGATCAATAATGTATTAGGATTCCCTTATATTTTCCGCGGCGCATTGGACACACACGCCAAAGCAATCAACGAAGAGATGAAATTAGCAGCCGTTTACGCAATCGCCGGACTTGCCAAAGAACCGGTTCCCGACGTCGTGAATGCTGCCTACAAACTGAAACGGACGACTTTCGGACGCGATTACATCCTGCCGAAAGCGCTCGACCCGCGACTCCTGACTCGTGTCTCCTGTGCCGTTGCCAAAGCAGCTATTGACTCGGGCGTATCCCGCCGGACGATCACCGACTGGGAAGGATATGCCAACCACTTGCGCGAAATGATGGGATATGACAACAAGCTGCTCCGTTCGTTCACCGATATGGCTAAAGCCAACCCGAAACGGGTGGTATTTGCAGAAGCCAACCACGGCAATATGCTGAAAGCCGCTGCCGAAGCGAAAGCCGAAGGTATCTGCATCCCTATCCTTTTAGGCAACGAAGAACGCCTGCAAAAGATCGCAGCCGAAGAAAATATCAGCCTCGAAGGGATCGAAATCGTCAACCTTCGTCACGACCGCGAGACAGAACGCCGCCATCGTTATGCCAAGATCCTGTCTGAGAAGAAAGCCCGCGAAGGTGTCACGTATGCGGAAGCCTGCGAAAAGATGGTCGACCGCAACGCATTCGGTATGATGATGGTTGCGACAGGCGATGCCGATGCTTTCGTGACAGGCGTTTACAGCCGCTATTCCGAAGTGACCAAAATGGCAGAGCAGATCATCGGTATCCGTCCGTCTTACACACATTTCGGTGCTTTGAATATCCTGACTTGCAAGAAAGGTACGTTCTTTATTGCCGACACGCTGATCAACCGCCATCCGTCGACAGAAGTACTGATCGATATCGCCCGCCTGACTCAAGATGCTGTGAAATTCTTCGCGCACGAACCGGTTATGGCGATGTTGTCCTACTCCAACTTCGGTTCCGACAAGCAGGGTAGCCCGCTGAAGGTCCACGACGCGATCGACTATCTGCACAAAAACTATCCGGACATGATGGTAGATGGAGAAATGCAGGTCAACTTCGCTCTGGACAAGAAACTGCGTGACGACATGTATCCGTTCAACAAGTTGAAAGGCAAAGATGTCAACACGCTGATCTTCCCAAACCTGAGTTCTGCCAACAGTGCTTACAAGTTGCTCGACACACTCGGCATCAGCGAAACGATCGGCCCGATCCAGATGGGTTTGAACAAACCGATCCACTTCACCGACGTGGAAAGTTCTACGCGTGACATCCTGAACCTGACGACTGTCGCTGTCGTAGATGCGATCGTACAGGAACAGATCGAAAAAGGAGAATAACTCGATTAAGCTTAATAAAAAAATAGCGATGAGGCATTGAAGTTTCATCGCTATTTTTTTGCTATCTGTATACGCTTATCGGAACAACTTCCCATCCTTTTCTCTATCTTTGTCTCCCAAAATTGTTTAGGTATCACATTTATGGCAACTACTACTAAAGAAATGACGGAGGGTGCTCCCCTGCCGCTTATTCTCAATTTCACCTTCCCCCTGTTGCTTGGAAATATATTGCAACAAACCTACTCGCTTGTGGATGCCGCTATCGTTGGAAAATTCTTAGGGATCAATGATCTGGCAGCAATCGGGGCAAGCACTTCGGTCGTATTCCTGATTTTAGGATTTTGCAACGGGTGTTGTTGCGGGTTCGGGATTCCGGTGGCACAGAAATTCGGGGCGAGAGACTACAAGACAATGCGACGGTACGTGACGGTCAGTTTACAACTGGCAGCCCTGATGTCGATCGTCATTGCGGTTCTGACAAGCGTATACTGTGCAGATATCCTGAGAAGTATGCAGACTCCGGAAAATATTTTTCACGGAGCTTACTATTATCTGCTCGTAACGTTTATCGGAGTACCTTGTACGTTCTTCTACAACTTGCTGTCCAGCATCATACGTGCACTCGGCGATAGTAAAACACCATTTTGGTTCCTGCTGTTCTCTACCGTATTGAACATCGTGCTCGACCTGTTCTGTATCCTCGTGTTGGGATGGGGCGTGTTAGGAGCTGGTATCGCCACCGTCGTGTCACAAGGTGTGTCGGCACTTCTCTGTTATTTTTATATGTACAAGCATTTTCCAGTCCTGAAAGGGACGGCTGACGACCGCAAATTCCGCTTTCCACTGGCTAAAAATCTTTTATACATCGGAGTACCTATGGGACTTCAATTCTCCATTACGGCAATCGGCAGCATCCTGCTCCAAAGTGCCAATAACGCTTTGGGAACAGCTTGTGTAGCCGCATTCACAGCAGCAATGAGAATCAAGATGTTCTTTATCTGTGCCTTTGAAAGCTTAGGTATAGCGATGGCTACCTATACGGGGCAAAACTACGGAGCCAGAAAACCCGAACGCATCTGGCAGGGGATCAAAGCCAGCTCGCTGCTGATGATGATCTATGCCGTCTTCACTTTTACAATACTGATGTCGGCCTCCGACAAGATATCATTGCTGTTCGTAGACGCTTCGGAAACGGAAATACTTAAAAACACGGTACTCTTCCTACACGTTTCTTGCTATTTCTTTCCGATCTTAGGGCTGCTCTGTATCCTGCGCTACACCATACAAGGCGCAGGATACACCAATCTGGCGATGCTTTCCGGAGTTTCCGAAATGATCGCACGCACGCTGGTCAGTATCTATGCCGTACCGATATTCGGATTCTTAGCTGTTTGCTTTGGCGATCCGACCGCCTGGATAGCAGCAGACCTCTTCCTCGTCCCGGCATTCATATATGTCTATCGGAAACTGAAAAAGAGCCTTAAGGAAAATTATGCAATCCCCAACAGTTCGACTTCGAACAGCAGTGTGGAATAACCGGGGATCGGACCGGATGTACGTGTCCCGTAACCTAATGTATACGGGATATAAATCATCCAACGGTCTCCCACATGCATCCGCCGGAGCGCTTCCTGCCATCCTTCGATCACCTGATTGAGGCGGAATGCCTCCGGACATCCCCGTTTCCAGGAATTATCAAACTCGCGTCCGTTGGCCAGCGTTCCACGGTAATGGACAGAGACGACATCCGTCAGTTCCGGTGAAACCACACCGGTCCCTTTCTCTATCTCCTTATACAACACACCACAAGGGAGCTTGACGACTCCCTCACCGGTAGCCACTTCTTCTAAAAACCGTAGATTCTTTTCTTTATATTCTTCTTTCTTTCCCATTGTTATTCTCATTTCATTTCGTGGCAAAGATACAAAGCATCCCACGTATAAAATAAACAGAAAGAAATAAAAAGAGGCAAACAATTATACGGCAAGTCTGTTCTTTAATTGCTAAATCTAAACAAAAAAATTATGCACATACGTACATGGTGTTATGCTGTGCTCTGCCTGTTCCTGCCGATAACGCTGCCGGCGCAGAAAGAACACAAATACCTGGATCACGCATTACCGGAAGCGTGGCAGGAAAACGACAGTGATTTTCAACAGACATTACCGGTAGACGACCAGTGGTGGAAAAACTTCAATGATCCCACCCTGGACTCGCTGATTGAAGTAGCCGTAAAGCAGAACTACTCCGTACTGATGGCGGTAGACCGTATCGCTATGGCAAAAGCCAATCTGCGTATACAACAAGGTAGCTATTCGCCAACCCTGGGACTCGCTGCCGGCTGGACCCGGCAACAAAGTAGCGGGCATACAAGCAACCTGCCGCAGACAATAACCCAATACAGCGATGCCGCCCTGTCTATGAACTGGGAAATCGATGTATTCGGAAGCATCCGCAACCGCGTAAAGGCCCAAAAGGAGAACTTTGCAGCCTCCAAAGAGGACTACAACGCCGTGATGGTCTCCCTTTGCGCCCAAGTGGCATCCGCCTACATCAACTTGCGGGAACTGCAACAGGAAGTGGAAGTGGTCAAAAAGAACTGCCTGTCGCAACAGGCGGTCGTCAAGATCACTGAAAAAAGGTACGAAACAGGGCTTGTCTCAAAATTAGATGTCGCACAGGCCTTATCCGTCTACTACGACACAAAAGCCTCTCTCCCCATGCTGGAAGCTGGAATCATCCAGTACACAAACGCTTTGGGCGTACTGATGGGACTTTATCCCTGGGACGTCCGGGAAATCATGGAAACACGGAAGCCATTGCCGGAATACATCGAGACAATCGGCATCGGCATTCCCGCAAACCTGCTACTACGCCGGCCGGACATCCGGGAGGCTGAACGCCTGGTAAACGCACGGGCGGCATCGCTCGGCGCCTCCAAATCAGACTGGTGGCCGAAGGTTTTCGTCAAAGGATCGGTGGGCTTCGCATCTCATGATTTGGACAAACTGGTAAACCATAACAGTTTGACCTACGAGATCGCCCCGGCCATCTCCTGGAACTTCTTCCAGGGAACGAAGTTGGCACAGGCGACACGGCTGGCTAAAGCCCAGCTCGACGAGTCGATCCGGCAATTCAACCAGGATGTACTGACTGCCGTCCAGGAAGTGGACAATGCCATGAATTTCTATAAGAACTCGATCAAGCAGATCGTCGCGCTCCGGGAAGTCGTCAACCAAGGGAAACAAACGTTGGAACTTTCGCTCGACCTCTATAAACAAGGACTTACACCTTTCCAGAATGTACTGGACGCACAACGTTCTCTCCTCTCCTACGAGAACGAACTGACACAAGCCAGAGGATCGTCCCTCTTGAGCCTGATCCAGCTTTACCAGGCTTTAGGCAGCGGTTGGGAGATTGAGAATTAAAAATTATTCGAATTAAAAAATAAGAGAGATGAAGACTGCTATTAAAATAGGGATGATGGGATTGTCCATCGTCCTGCTTGCCGGATGTAAAGAGAAAAGTCACCAGACGGAGATGCCGGCTCCTTCCATAAGCGTCGCGATGCCGGTCGTGCGAGATATCACGCTGACAAAAGACTATCCGGGCTATTTGAGTTCCGACCGCATGGTCAACCTGGTAGCACGCGTGAACGGATATCTGCAATCCTCGCAACTCGTGCCGGGCGCCAAAGTGAAGAAAGGCGACCTGATATTCGTGATCGAACCGGAAGTGTACCAAAATAATGTCACCCAGGCGGAAGCCGCGCTAAACACGGCAAAGGCCCAGGTCGAATATGCCCGCAGCAACTACGAACGCATGAAAGAAGCAGCCAAAAGCGGGGCTGTCAGCCAAATACAGGTCTTGCAGGCCGAATCGACCGCAGCGGAAATGGAGGCATCCGTGCATAATGCCGAAGCTGCTTTGAAAACAGCCCGGACCAACTTGGGCTATTGCTACATCCGGGCTCCCTACGACGGGCGTGTCACCCGTGCAAGCTATGATGTGGGCAACTATATCAACGGCGCTGTCCAACCCGTCACATTGGCTACATTATACAAAGACGACATCATGTACGCCAACTTCAATATCGAAGACAACCAGTTCATGCGGATGAAAATGATTGCCGACCAGAACGATCCGAACGTCAAGATGCCTACCCATGTTTCCATACGCCTCGGACAGGACGGACGGCAAAGTTATACCGGGACACTCGACTACCTCTCTCCCAACGTCGACCTGTCGACCGGTACGCTGAACGTCCGCGCCAATCTCGAAAATAAAGACGGCGAATTGAAAAGCGGGCTGTATGTTACAATCACCTTGCCCTACAGCGAACAGAAAGACGCTGTCCTCGTGCGCGACGCCTCTATCGGGACCGACCAGTTGGGAAAATTCCTCTATATAGTGAACGACTCGAACATCGTGCGCTACCGCCACATCGAACCCGGGCAGTTGGTGGACGATACGCTCCGGCAGGTCATCAGCGGTATCCGCCCCGACGAACGGTATGTGACAACCGCCCTGCTGAAAGTCAGAGACGGTATGAGTATTAAGCCTATAAAATAAAAAGCTATGGTAAAATTCTTCATAAACAGACCGATATTCGCTACCGTCCTCGCCCTGATCCTGGTGGTAGCCGGATTGGTCACGCTACACATACTTCCCATCGCGCAATATCCGGAAATCACGCCGCCGACCGTACAGGTATCGGCTTTCTACCCAGGTGCGGATGCGGAAACAGTAGCGCAGACCGTAGGATTGCCCATCGAACAACAGGTAAACGGTGTAGACGGCATGCTTTATATGAGTTCCAATTCATCCAGTTCCGGAGCCTATTCACTGACCATCACGTTCGCTGTCGGTACGGATATCGACATGGCGACCGTCATGGTGCAGAACCGTGTCAGCATTGCACAAAGCAGTCTGCCGGAAGCCGTGATCGTACAAGGCATCACCACCAAGAAGCAATCGTCCAACATCGTTATGATGCTGACGCTAAGCTCCCGTGACTCCACTTACAGCGGGCTGTACCTGAGCAACTACGCCAGCCTCAACATGACGGACGAACTGACGCGTCTGCCGGGTGTCGGCTCCGTCAGTGTCATGGGAGCCGGAAGCTACAGCATGCGTATATGGCTCGATCCGAACGCCATGCGCATCCGCAACCTCACGCCGGATATGATCTTCCAGGCGATCTCGACACAGAACACACAGGTTTCGGCCGGTTACGTCGGGCAACCGATAGCCAAAGCCGACAATCCGTTCCAATACACACTGACGGTAAAAGGCCGTTTGACGACTCCGGAAGAATTCGGGAACATCATCCTCCGTACGGAAGAGGGCGGCAAGATACTCCGCTTGAAAGATGTCGCCCGTATCGAATTAGGCAGTTCTTCCTACAATGTCACCTCCAAACTGAAAGGACAGCCGAGTGCCGCCATAGCCATTTACCAACTCCCCGGTTCCAATTCGCTGGAAGTGGCCAAAGGGGTACGGGCCAAAATGGAACAGTTGGCAGGCAACCTCCCGGAAGGCGTCGTCTATGATGTGACACTGGACACGACACAGGTAATCAATGCCTCCATCGACGAAGTGCTCGTCACTTTCCTGGAGACGACAGCCCTCGTCATACTGGTTATCTTCCTGTTCCTCCAGAATTTCCGTGCCGTTATCATCCCCTGCATCACCATCCCCGTCTCCCTGATCGGAACACTGGCGGTCATGTCGGCCTTAGGATTCTCGATCAATACGTTGACCTTGTTCGGGTTGATCCTGGCCATCGCGATCGTGGTGGATGATGCGATCGTGGTGGTGGAAAACTCGTCGCGGCTGATGGATACGGGGAAATATACCGCCCGTGAAGCCGTGACCGAAGCTATGGGTGAAATTGTCGGCCCGATCGTAGGCGTCGTGCTGGTATTGCTGGCGGTCTTTATCCCGACGACCTTCATCAGCGGTATCTCCGGCCAATTATACAAACAATTTGCCCTGACAATCGCTGCCGCCACCGTCTTAAGCGGGTTCAACTCGCTGACGCTTACGCCGGCCCTGTGCGCCCTGTTCCTGCAAGCGAACAAAGAACCGAAATTCTTTGTATTCAAAGCCTTCAACAAGGTGTTCGGCAAAACCCAGAAAATATATGACGACATCGTCGGCCGCATGCTGAAGAACCCGTTTGTCACGATGGTGATATTCGGGATCATAACGGCCATTGCCATCGTCATGTTTATGCGTTGGCCGACCACTTTCATCCCGGAAGAGGATGACGGTTATTTCCTGATATCCACCCAGCTCCCGCCGGCAGCCAGCCTGAACCGTACGGAAGCAGTCGGAAAGCAGATCGACAAGATCCTCGACAGCTATCCTGAAATCAAGACCTATATCGGAGTAAACGGTTTCTCTATCATGGGTGGCGGCGAACTCTCGAACGCAGGGACCTATTTCGTGATCCTGAAAAACTGGAACGAACGAAAAGGCAAAGAACATACCGCCTCGGCTGTCGTAAACCGTTTCAACCGCGAAGCCTACGGCATCCAGGAAGCACAGATATTCGCAATGGTCCCCCCTGCAATCCCCGGATTGGGAGCTTCGGGAGGCCTGCAACTCCAATTGGAAGACCGTAATAATCTGGTCCCGACGGAGATGCAGCATGCTATCGAAACACTGCAAGCCACGTACCGGAGCAAGCCGCAATTGCTCAGCCTTTCGAGCATGTACCAAGCCAACGTCCCCCAGTATAACCTGGCTATCGACCGCGACAAGGTGCAATTGCTCGGCCTGCAGCTCAACCAGGTTTTTGCGACTCTAAGCTACTATATGGGAGCCGCCTATGTAAACGACTTCGTCGAATTCGGGCGTATCTACCAGGTAAAGATCGAGGCCAACGACCAAGCTCAAAAAGTTATAGACGATGTGTTGCACCTGAGTCTCGAAAACAATTCCGGCAAAATGGTTCCTTTCTCCGCTTTTACAGAGGTGAAGGAGCAGTTGGGACTGGATCAGATCAACCTGTATAATATGTATAAGTCGGCATCCATCACCTGCATAGCCAATCCGAAATATAGCTCCGGTGAAGCGATCCAGGCTATGGAAGAGCTCGTACAAGAGCAGTTAGGCAATAATTTCGGATATGAATGGACATCCGTCGCTTACCAGGAAACGAAAGCAGGCTCCACCACCATGCTCGTCTTTGCAATGGCTCTTTTGGTCGCCTTCCTGGTTCTTTCGGCCCAGTATGAAAGTTGGACAAGCCCGATCGCCGCCATCATGGGACTTCCGATCGCCCTGTTAGGGGCCATTTTGGGTTGTTTCGTCATGGGCGTGCCGGTCAGCATCTATACACAAATCGGTATCATCCTGCTGATCGCCCTCTCTGCGAAGAACGGCATCCTGATTGTCGAATTTGCCCGTGACTACCATAAGGCCGGCAATCCGATACGCGAATCCGCACTCGAAGCCGGCCATATCCGTCTGCGTCCGATCCTGATGACTTCATTCGCATTCGTCTTAGGGGTGATGCCTCTGCTGTTTGCAACAGGAGCCGGAGCGAGAAGCCGTCTATCCTTAGGAGCGGCAGTCGTATTCGGCATGGCGGTAAACACCATTTTTGCAACGATGTTTATCCCCGGCTTCTACGAGTTGATGCAGTTATTCCAGGAAAAGGTATTGGACAAATTCAGCCGGAAACAGAAATAAGCCGGGATACAGGTAACACCGAACATAGGGAGATGTGTCGAAAGCCCCTTTGTTCCCACATTGAGGGCATAGCCGTCAAGCGCGGGAACAAAGGGGCTTTCGACACATCTCCCTTCTTTTATCAATCGACTTTATATTCTCCTATCTGCTTGAACCCGTTCAGAAAGTCCGTAACAGGCAAACGTTTCTTACCTGCCAACTGAACCGACAGCAGGCGCAGATAGCCGTCTTCCACCGCGATATCGATATAGCTTTTACGGTCGGTCCGGATGGTTCCGACGGGAAGTTCATGTGCGGCAGGGCGCTTCTCTGCCTGATAGATTTTCAGCGCGGTGCGCACGCCCTCCGGAGAAACGATTTCAGTCCAGGCAGCCGGATAAGGAGACAGGCCGCGGATGAAGTCATAAACCCTTTTCACCGGCTGAAGCCAGTCGATACGGCAAGTTTCTTTGAAAATCTTCGGAGCAGGACGGAGTTCGGAAGGATCTTTATAAAATTCTTCCTGAGGAACGGCATCTGTTTTTCCTTCCAACAACAAATCGACGGTTTCCAGTACTAGCCCGGCTCCCATCGTCATCAAGCCGTCATGGACGATCCCCACATCATCCGTATCGGCTATAGGCAAATGCTTCTGGCGGATGATCTTACCTGTGTCGATCTCGTGAGTCAGGAAAAAGGTGGTCGCACCGGTTTCCGTATCTCCGTTGATCACCGCCCAGTTGATAGGAGCTGCCCCCCTGTATTGGGGAAGCAAAGAGGCATGGAGGTTAAACGTTCCCAGACGCGGCATATCCCAGACAACCTCCGGCAGCATACGGAAAGCGACGACGATCTGCAAGTCCGCTTTCAAAGCCCGCAGCTCGGAAAGAAAAGCCTCATCTTTCAACTTTTCGGGCTGGAGTACCGGTAATCCCTTCGACAGGGCATATTGCTTCACCGGGCTTGCCTGTAAGACACTGCCATGACGGCCGACCGGTTTGTCCGGCATCGTAATCACCCCTACTATATTGTATCCGCCTTCAACCAAGGCACGCAGGCTCTCCACCGCAAAATCGGGAGTGCCCATATAAACGATTCGTAAATCTTCTTTCTTCATTTTTTAATCTCCTGAAAAGTTTTCAACCAGCACTTCGCGGTATGAATTAAATATTTTCGATTTGGACATAAAGCCGATATACCGTCCTTCCTCGTCTACAACCGGCAGGTTCCAGGCCTTCGTATCGTCAAAGATACGCATGATCTGTTCCATCGGCGTCCCTACCTGGATCTTGGCAGGTGCCGAAACCATGAACTTGGAGACGTGAAACCGATTATATAACTCAGGGCGGAACATAATGTTCCGGATATTGTCCAACAGAACAAGCCCCAACAGGATACCCCGTTCGTCGATAACGGGGAACATATTTCGCCCGCTCTTGGCAATCACCTTCACCATATCTCCCAAGGACATTTCGGGAGAGACAGTCAGGAAGTCGCGCTCGATCACACTGTCGGTATTCAGCAACGTCAACACGGCACGGTCTTTATGATGGGTAAGCAACTCCCCTTTCTGGGCCAGACGCATCGAATAGATACTGTGTGGAAGAAACATCTTGATCGTGATATAGGAGCTCACAGATACGATCATCAGTGGAAGGAAAAGAGCATACCCGCCGGTCAGCTCGGCAATTAGGAAGACACCGGTCAGCGGCGCATGCATGACACCGGACATGATACCCGCCATTCCCAACAAGGCGAAGTTCTTCTCCGACAGATACATCGTAAAGGGAAAATAGTTGGACGCATGCGCAAACACGAATCCGGCAATGCATCCTAAATACAAACTGGGAGCAAATATACCACCACAACCGCCTCCAGCATTCGTCGCGCTCGAAGCAAAAACCTTAAACAACAAGATCAGCGTAAGGAATATCTGCAATCCCCAATAGGTATCGTTCAGACTATAGAACATACTCTTATCCATTATATGGGAGAACTGCCCGTTCAACAAAGACGAAATCGTATCATAACCTTCACCATAGAGCGGAGGAAATATGAAGATCAGCACACTCAGCATGATCCCCCCAACGACGAATTTCTTCCAGTAATTATTCAAGTTCCGGTACATCCCCTCGACCCGGTTCATGACTTTGGTAAAATAGAGAGACACCAAACCACAGAAAACACCTAGTAACAGCACATAAGGAATACGCTCGATCACAAACGCTTCGGTCTGGGAAAACGGAAACATTGCTTCCGTACCCGTAAAAATATAGGAAACAGTCGCAGCCGTCACCGAAGTGATAAGCAAAGGAAGTACCGACGTCATCGTCAGGTCCAACAACAGCACTTCCACCACAAACACCACCCCAGCAATCGGAGCTTTGAATATACCGGCAATCGCCCCGGCAGCCCCACAGCCGACCAGCAACATCAAAGTCTTTTGCTCCATGCGGAACAGACGGCCCAAGTTGGATCCGATCGCAGCCCCTGTCAACACAATAGGTGCCTCTGCCCCGACCGATCCGCCGAAACCGATGGTGACGGAACTGGCGACAATGGAAGTCCAAGCATTATGAGGCTTGATGCGGCTCTTCCGCTGGGAAATGGCATAGAGTATCTTCGTCACCCCGTGGCTGATATCATCCCGTACGATATATTTTACAAACAAACCGGCAAGCAGGATACCGATCACCGGATAAAGCAGATACAGGTAATTCGCCCCATCCTGATTAAAATTGCCGGTCAGAAGATGTTGTATAAAATGAATGATCGACTTCAGGACAATAGCTGCTGCTGCCGTACAAATACCGACCAGAAAACTGACGATCAATATGAAATGCTTCTCTTTTATATGCTTGTCCCGCCATAACAGGAACCGATAGAAAAGTTGAAAATTGAAAATTGAAAATTGAAAATTATCCTTCATAATCAACACCTCTATTTTTTAATTCTTAATTCCTCAAACGCCTTTACCAGTAATTACTGTTTTAACTGTATAGATCAGAATTGTCAGATCCAGTGTCAGCGACATATTTTCGTAATATAATATATCATATTCCATACGCTCCACCATTTTGTCCACACTTGCCGCATAGCCGTACTTCACCATCCCCAACGAGGTAATGCCCGGACGGACATTGTGCAACAGATAGTAGTAGGGAGCCGTTTTCACGATCTCGTCGATAAAATATTTCCGTTCGGGGCGCGGTCCGACCAGCGACATATCCCCTTTCAGCACGTTCCAGAACTGCGGCAATTCGTCCAACCGGTATTTCCGCATGATACGTCCGAACGGCGTTACACGCAGGTCGTCTTCCGACGAAAGCGACGGGCCGTTCTCTTCGGCATTGACATACATGGTGCGGAACTTGTACATCCAAAACGGCTGTCCGAGATAACCGATCCGCTCCTGGCGGAAAAACACGGGCCCCGGAGAATCCTTCTTCACCCGCCATGCGATATAGGCGAATAAGGGAGAGAGCAACAGCAGTGCAACGACAGAACAGACTTTATCCAGAAAAAGCTTTATGTTCTGTTCGGCCGGTGAAAAGTTGTTATCCGTCACATCGACCAACGGGATTCCCCGTATCGTCCGAAGCTGTATTTTCGAAAGCATATTGAACCGGTCCGCCAACACCTTTATCGGACGTTTATACCGGTAGAGCGAATAGAGGATTCCTAAAAGCGCCTTATTATTCTTCGACTCGACAGCTAAAACGATTTCATCCACATTCTCTTTTTCCATCAAGACCGGAATATCTTCCACCGTCCCCAGCACCTGATTCCGGTCGGCCTTGACCGGCGTCCTCTCGTCTTCCGAGACAAAGCCGCAAATATCATAGCCCAGGCGATACAAATCGTGGGCGATGCGGACAGCCTTCCCTCCCGCACCGATAATCAGCACCTTCATCGCCCACTCCCGGTTCTTTATCTTCCTCATCCCGCTTTGCGTAATCAGCAGACGCGGGATATAGGTTATGAAAAACTGCAATCCGAACATTCCGAAGAACAGTTTATAATAGATATCGATCGAACGGGGAATATCGTCGAGCAGCAATGCAAAAAAGACGAAAACCGTCCCGATCAGCACGGTAATGAATGTCGAGAAAAGTTCGGTGAGGCAGGACTTCCCGAACGGCTTGTTATAATATCCCGAAAAATAATAAAGCACCAGCCAGAAAAGAGGAATGACTACCTGGCCGCCAAGCACACCCGGATATTGCAAATAATCAAGCAGACTATCTGCTCCCTCATCGATGGCGAACACCTCATAGCGAAGGATATTGAATAGCAACCACGCTACCGAAGCCGATATAAAATCCGATAATATGTATTTTCCAGCCTGCTTGCTCTTCTTCATTTTTATCTGATTACCTGGATAACGCCACCGTCTCCTAATTTGATGATATTGGAAGGCTTGGCCTTGCTCATATCATCCTGGCGATATTTCACAATATAATCGACCCCGTTCTTAATACTGTCCGACACCTCGCTGAAATTACCCGGAGAAGGCTCGCCGCTCACGTTCGCAGAGGTGGAAACCAATGGCCTGCGGAAACGTTCGCACAGTTTACGGGAAAACTCTTCGTTCGTCACCCGGATGCCGACACTTCCGTCTTCACCTAAGAGATTGCTCGCCAGATTCTTTGCATGAGGATAGATAATCGTAAGCGGTTTATCGGCCACTTCGATCAGGTCCCAAGCTATATCGGGCATATCCGACACGTACATGCTCAGTTTTGCCGAACTGTCGGTCAATACCAGCATAGCCTTATTGTCCGTTCTCTTCTTCAACTCGTACACTTTTTGTACGGCTTTCTCGTTGGTCGCATCGCAACCAATTCCCCAGATCGTATCTGTAGGATAGAGTATTATGCCTCCCGCCTGCATAATTTCGCAGGCTTTTTGAATATCTTCCGTCATTGTTTTTTAAATAATGTCACAAATGTACAAATCATTCGCGGACTTGGAAAGCGGTTTGGACTTTTTTCAAACAGTTTCCAAGAATCGCCACTCCCGGAATCTGCCATTTTGCTTCCTCCAAACAGGCAAAACGCTTCTTTTTATTATGTTAAAAATATTACCCGCTATATTAATTCATAGAACATGGGGTACTAATCCGATTTACACGGGGTGGTAGTGACATTTTGATATATCAAAAAAGAGTGGCGATGTGCCACCCTTCATTCACCAAAAACATCTACTGAGCCGTTTTTTTGTTACAAAAATTCCCGGCACTAAAGTATCATCTGTCGGAAATACTGGTTCACCGACTGTTTTTCGGACTGTATCACATTCAGCATAGCGAAAGATACAGATTTGCACGACAGTCAGCCGTTCCCCTCGTCCGGTAACGTTTTTTTATATTTGCTCAGGGAAACGCTTTATATAATATTTAATATATTGATCCCCAAAATCTTTTTCTGATTCTGGATACTCAATTCGGATTGTATAATAACTACCGAAATCTTTTTTTACAGTTTTCTGATAATAAATAATCCCGTCCGAATTCTTTCCGGATAAAAAATAACCCGTCTTTGAACGATGTTTGTAAGTCGTGTTCCACCCATGTTCTTCATTATATTTTATTCCATTCTGATAATGAATATCCAATGATTCACTTTCATTGAAAAATGCTTCGATCTTTATTCCATTCTCTGAAAGGAATACCAAATTATTATCATTCTGGGCCATACACTGTTCAGGATAGTAAATATAATAATCTCCTTTTTCAATATATTCGCAAACCATTACAACCTCTTTATCTTTGGCATCTTTCTTTTCTGAAGCAGATGGTTTCGCATTTGCCTTTACTTGTTCAGTAACTTGTTCTGTTTCATTATTCTTATTATCCTCCATTAAAAAAAGAAGGATGGAAAAATAAATTGCCCCAGGTAAAAGGAACGCTAATATTCCTTTTCTAAGAGTATAAATTAAAGAAAATGAGAATATACTCACATTGCTGTTCCCCCATATAAAACGGCAAGAAAGAACTTCCTCGATATTACAATATGTATAAATCATAACTATGATGGAAAAAATACCCCCACAACCAAATACTACAAAATAATCCCAAAAAGAAAAACAATTCATTCTTAGCCCTAAGCCTCCTATAGCAAAATAACAACTTATAGCTACGACGTAAGGCAACACATTCGCAATCAACCAACAATTAAACGTTTTCATTTCTTTCTTCTAATTTTGATTTCAACATTTCATCACATTCGACAAATTCAAGTATCTTCTTTACAGAAGGAATAATATACTTCTTGGCAAATGAACCATCAGCCATCTCCACCCATATATGATTATTTGTCAACCAGTCATATTCACAAATATATCCATAGCCATAAGGATCAAACGCATCTATTCCTTCTTCAAATAAATGTTCCAGATATATTTCCGGCTTAGCCTTCCCATCCAGAGACTCTTTTGTTTTAATTGCATAATAAACTTTACCTTTATCCAATCCAAAATAAATAGAAGTTCCTTCTTTCCATGATTCCTTATAAAAATAAAACTCACGCTCCTTTAGGTCTGTCCGTAATCCACCTTTCACGCCACATTCCAAGGCCACAGATTGAATCATTTTTGTCATAATGGCATCTTTCACGGCTTCTATATAGGTCGGTATTTGCAAAACAGACTCTATATTTTCAGCTTTCGAAAGCAAATTAATAATTTCAGATTGAACTATCGTGCTCATATCTTGTCCTGTTAATTGTTTTAAATAATTTATATATTGATTTATTGTTTCACGGACCAACGGTCGGTGAACTGCAATCCCGACACATTGTCCCAGCCACTCTATAATAGTTTTTTTATAAGAAATACATCTATAATCAACTCCTCTCCCACTATCATCAGAGGCATATCTGCCGTCCGGTGTTAAATATAGAATCATATAATTTCCTACGCCATATTTCCCTATTGCATATTCATTATAACGTTTTAACTGTTCCGGCTGATCCTTGGCATAAAACTTATTTTCGATAATAACTGCCCAATTTGAACTTTCTATAAGAATGTCAATTCTTCCATATTCAGAAACTGCGACTTCTGTCCTTACCAAAGCATTCCGGGAGTCAAAACCTTCTATCTGATTTATATCCAAAAACAGCTTTAAGAATGAGTTATGTAATCCGTGTGTTCCTTCAGGATTCAAGAGTTCTGCCAGAATAGTAGAATGAGTATTTTCATAATGGCTCACTCCTAAAATATGAAATATATTAAAACGAGTACCCATTATTTCCAAAATCTCATTATTCTTTTTTGACAATAAAGATATTTGAGATAAGAGGGTTTGTATTTTGTCCATAATAATAATATAATGAAGGGAGATGTACGAAAAACAACCTTACCCCCACGCTTGACCATACATAATAAAAATCCTATGTACGCTGTGTACTTGGCAAATATACAATAAAAAAACTATCTTGCCTTATCTCTCATAAGCAAAACGTGGTTTTATAATTCAATGTTGCCAATGATCATCCATAATCAGCCATTTCACCCCCTCCAAATAGGCAAAAAACAGCCGGAGAGCAGCTTGAAAAAATTAAAACAGCTTCTAATTAATAAAAAAGCAAGCCGCCGAACAGAAATATCCATTTATATTATCTAACTTTACGGATTCAAATATATTGGAGGTTTTATCACCATAAACCCGCATATCCGATATATCAGAGACGATAAAAAAGAAAAAAACAATATATAATGATTACAAAATGGAACTTTCAAACCCCAACAGAAGAAGAGTTACATAAGAGAGACAGGCTGGCAAGCCAACTGGGACTCAGTCCGGTCGTATGTCTTTTGCTCGTTCAGCGAGGACTCACCACTGTTGAAGAGGTGAAGAAATTCTTTAAACCCAGCTTGAACGACCTGCATGATCCATTCCTCATGCCAGATATGGAGAAGGCGGTCAAACGCTTGAATAAAGCACTGGGTAATAAAGAAAAGATTTTGATTTACGGAGACTACGATGTAGACGGTACGACTGCCGTCTCATTGGTCTACAAGTATTTGCGTCCTTATTCATCGGCATTGGATTATTATATTCCGGACCGGTATGACGAAGGATACGGGATTTCGTACAAAGGGATCAATTACGCCCGGGAAAACGGGATCACGCTAGTGATCTCGCTCGACTGCGGCATCAAGGCCATCGAAAAGATCGAATATGCCAAGCAGTTGGGGATCGATTTTATTATCTGCGACCATCACATGCCGGACGACACATTGCCCGATGCCGTCGCCGTACTGGATGCCAAGCGGGTGGACTCGGTCTATCCGTACGAACATCTGTCGGGATGCGGCGTCGGGTTCAAGTTCATGCAGGCATTCGCCAAAAGCAACAACTTCCCGTTTGCCGACCTGGAGAAACTGCTGGAGCTGACGGCGGTCAGCATCGCCTCGGACATCGTCCCCATCACCGGCGAAAACCGCATATTGGCTTACTACGGCCTGAAGCAGCTTAACAGCAATCCGAGCCTCGGCCTGAAAGGGATCATCGATATCTGCGGCCTGTCGGGCAAAGAGATCACGATCAGCGACATCGTCTTCAAGATCGGACCTCGCATCAACGCTTCCGGCCGTATGATGAACGGAAAGGAAGCGGTCGAACTGCTCCTGGCGAAGGATGTCGACGTGGCCCGCGAAAAGAGCGAGAGCATCAACCAGTATAACGAAGAACGCCGCGAACTGGACAAGAAGATTACAGACGAGGCGAACGCCATCATCGACGAATTCCAGAACATGGAAGACCGTAAGGCGATCATCGTCTACAATCCGGGATGGCACAAAGGGGTGATCGGCATCGTCGCTTCCCGCCTGACGGAAAAATACTACCGCCCGGCAGTCGTCCTGACGAAATCGTCCGAACTGATCACTGGTTCCGCTCGCTCGGTCACGGGATTCGACATATACAAAGCAATCGAAAGCTGCCGCGACCTGTTGGAAAACTTCGGTGGCCACACGTATGCCGCCGGCCTCTCCCTGAAAGAGGAAAACCTGGACGCTTTCACCCAGCGGTTCCTCAAGCTGGCCGCCGACGAGATCATCCCCGAACAGATGACGCCGCAGATCGATATAGATGCCGTGCTGGACCTGCAAGATATCAACGCCAAGTTCATGAGTGAGTTGAAAAAGATGAATCCGTTCGGCCCGGACAACCAGAAGCCCGTATTCTGCTCGCTCGGAGTCAAAGATTACGGAACCAGCAAGTTGGTAGGGAAAGACTTGGAACATATCAAACTGGAATTGATCGACGACAAGTCGAACACACCGATACACGGCATTGCATTCGGCATGCACCAGCACAATACGCATATCAAGAACATGAAGCCTTTCAATATCTGCTACACCATCGAGGAGAACACCTACAACGGCAACACGTCGTTGCAACTGATGGTGAAGGACATCAAGGAGAACGATATATGAAGGGATGCGGTGGATGTCTACCATAAGATCTTAAGGAAGTATTGGGGATACCCTGCTTTCCGTCCCCTACAGGAGGATATTATCCATTCCGTCTGTGCCGGAAGAGACACGCTCGGCCTGATGCCGACGGGAGGCGGCAAATCGGTCACCTTCCAGGTTCCGGCATTGGCGATGGAAGGGATTTGCCTTGTCATTACCCCGCTTATCGCTTTGATGCGCGACCAGGTCGACAATCTGCGCCGGGTCGGGATCAAAGCTACGGCTGTATATTCGGGCATGGGCCGGCAGGAAATCGTTGCGGAATTGGAGAATTGCGTTTCCGGACAATACAAGTTCCTGTACGTTTCGCCCGAACGGCTTGCCACCGGATTATTCAGGGAAAAGCTACAGGCCATGAACGTCTGCCTGTTAGTGGTGGATGAAAGCCATTGTATCTCGCAATGGGGCTATGACTTCCGCCCTTCCTATCTCCATATCGCCGACATTCGGGAGCAACTGCCCGGCGTGCCGGTACTGGCACTGACGGCGACTGCCACGCCCGAAGTCGTGGACGACATACAGAGACGATTGCTTTTCAAGGAGAAGAATGTGTTCCGGACAAGCTTTGTCCGTCCGAACCTTGCCTACATCGTGCGCCGTACGGAAGACAAGCTGGGCACACTGGCCTACATACTCGGAAAAGTGCCCGGCACGGCTATCGTCTATACCCGGAGCCGGAAACAGACAAAAGAGGCAGCTCTCTTCCTGCAACAAGCCGGAATATCTGCCGATTTCTTTCATGCCGGACTGAACCGGGAAGAAAAGGCGATCCGGCAGCACCGTTGGAAAAATAACGAGTGCCGCGTAATGGTCGCCACGAATGCTTTCGGGATGGGAATCGACAAGCCGGACGTGCGGTTGGTTGTCCATCTGGATATGCCGGGATCATTGGAAGAATATTTCCAGGAGGCAGGCCGCGTCGGACGAGACAGCCGGAAAGCCTTTGCAGTAGCTCTCTGTACAGATACGGATAGTTTTCATCTGAAAAAGCGGATAGACGATGAGTTTCCCGAAAAGAAGCTGATCGGAAAAGTATATGAAGCGTTGGGCGATTATTTCCGAATTCAGGAAGGACAAGGAAAAGATATCGTTCATAACTTTGAACTGACGGATTTCTATTCCACTTGCCAGCTTCCTCCGCTACAGATACATCATGCATTGAAGTTGCTAGAACTGTCCGGCTACATTGAATATTGCGAAGCAATAGACGAATCATCCTTCCAGACCGCCTCCCAAATCACATATACGCATCCACGTGTGCGAACAAATGCCCTTATTATCCCATCTTCCGCTTATGAGGAACGTCGGGAAAGAATGAAAAAACGCATTTCGAAAGTGGTGGAATACATGAACGGGATACATATATGCCGGAGTCGCCTGCTACTCTCCTATTTCGGGGAAAAGAATACGGAAGATTGCGGATGTTGCGACGTCTGCCTTTCCAAGAATGATTCCGGCCTGAACAACCGGGATTTCAACGCCATACGCGACCTGTTACTCAGACTGCTTTCCACCCGGCAACTGCTTCCTGTCACCACCTTGCTCCCCTTATTACCTTTTCCGGAGGAAAAAATCGTCACCACCATCCGCTTCCTAGCCGAGCATGACAAACGGTTTTATTTGAAAGAGGGAAAGGTGGGAATTTTTACGGATATCGGAAATGCCAGATAATGCACTTTAGCGACTTATCTTTTATTACTCTCGTTTTTTGTTGTTATCTTTGCCCCTAAATAATCCAAATCAGCAAATGAATAAGATTAACATATATGTACTGACGTTCTTTCTGAGTCTGGCTGGTGTATCTATCTATGCACAAAACAACCGATCACAAGTGGTTATTACAAGCGGACAAGACAATAATGTATTTTTTCATACAATAGAAAAAGGGCAAACTGTTTACGCAATCGCTACCATGTACGGAGTTACGCCCGATGATATTTACCGGCTGAATCCAGATAGCAAAGAGGGGATCAAAGCAGGTGCCACCCTTAAAATACCGCAACGCGACATAGTTGGAGGTACTGCTAAGAAGCAAGATGGAAATTATATTTTCCATACCATACAGCCCAAAGAAACCCTGTATTCATTATCCATCCGGTACACCGTTCCCGCTACCGCCATCGTAAAAGCGAACCCCGGATTGTCTACTTCCACTTTTACAATTGGCAAGACAATCCGCATTCCGGCGACGCAAGTGGAAGATTTACCGACGACGGAGCTCAAGACCGTTACCAAAGAAATTGAATATACCGTCCAGAAAAAGGAAACCATGTACCGGATCTGCCGGAAATTCAATATTTCCAGCTACGAGTTGATCAAGCTTAACCCGAAATTGAAAGAAGGAGTTAAGGCCGGTATGACTATTAAGATACCCGTACAAGCCGAAGAGAATATGACAACCGAACCTGCAACCACCATGCTTTCGGAAAGAGATGTCAATGCGTTGCTCTCAGAACCGAAAAGCATCGAGCGCGTCAACAGCGTCAAAGTAGCCTTGTTATTGCCGTTTATGACAAATGAGACTATCCCGTCTACGGAGACACAACGCTTCATCGAATATTACGAAGGTCTCTTGCTGGCGGTGGACAGTCTTAAAAACACAGGCTGTTCTATCGATCTGTCAGTTTATGATACAGGAAACGGAACGAAGAAACTGAAAGAGATCCTGAAAGAGGATGCCTTGAAGAATGCCAACCTCATCATCGGAGCCGTACAAAACGACCAGATCGGCCCGGTTGCGGAATTTGCCCAGAAGAACAACATCAAATATGTGATTCCTTTTACATCGAAGAACGACGATGTGTTGTCAAACGCATATGTTTACCAGGTAAATACGCCCCACTCCTACCTGTATGCCAAAGCGGCTCAAGGCGGATGCGACCTATTTGCCGAAGACAATATAATCCTACTGAACATCAGGGACGGCAAGGATAAAACCGAATTTATCAAGGCATTCAAAGCCGAGATGAAACAACGGCAGATCCCATTTACCGAAATCAATTATAATGCCGAAACCCTAACTGCCGATGTCGACACGCTCCTCAGAACAGACAAACGGAACGTGATCGTACCGACTTCGGGCACATTGGAGGCTCTAAACAAGATCAAGTCTCCGTTACGTATGCTGGCGGAAACAAAACCCGAATGCGGACTGACCTTGTTCGGCTATCCTGAATGGCAGACATATACGCGTGACTGTCTGGAAGATTTCTATGCACTGAACACATATATATACAGTAACTTCTATGCTGACAACCTGTCGAAAGAGGTGGCAGACTTCTATACCAAATATAAAAACTGGTATAGTAAAAACCTGATCAATATATTCCCTAAATATGGTATTTTAGGATTCGACACCGGTATGTTTTTCATTGGAGCAATCAACAAATATGGTTCCAACTTCGAGAATAATCTGGATAAAATTCATTACCAGGGCGTACAGACCGGATTCGATTTCCATCGCGTAAATAACTGGGGAGGTTTCATTAATACGAACATCTTTATTGTTCATTATCAGAGTGATTTCAATGTAACACGGAACGAAGTAAGATGATCAGGAAAGTTATTGCAACAGTTATTATAAGCCTTGTCACCCTGAACTACATTCAGGCGCAGGATAAGTTCAAACGGGAATTGTCTTTGGGTGCTTCCTTCGGTACGACCTTTTCCAAAGTCAGTTTTGCCCAGACGAAAGTGCAGCAGAAAATAAAAATGGGCTACACGGGCGGTCTCACGCTCCGGTGGATCACGGAAAAAAATCTAGGATTGCAGGCTGAACTGAATTTCATCCAACATGGATGGGATGAAAAGTTCGAGGACCAACCTCAGTATAAATACAGCCGGACAATCAACTACTTTGAACTTCCGATCCTGACACATATCTATTTTGGCAGTAAACGTTTCAGGGTATTCGTCAACCTAGGACCCAAAATAGGATATGCTTTCGGTGAAAAGACAGACGAGAATCTGAACGGAGCCAAGCCGAACACCGAAAACGAACAGCACGATATGCCAATCGAAAAGAAATTCGACTGGGGATTATGCGGTGGTCCGGGTATCGAACTTCGTACAGGAATTGGCTCTTTCCTCCTGGAGGGCCGCTACTACTATGCCCTCGGCGACATCTTCAACAGCCGTAAAGAAGATTATTTTTCCAAATCGTCTTCGCAGGTAATCTCGGCTAAGATCACGTATATGATTCCGGGATTTTAAGATTTATGATTGAACAATCTTAGGCAATATAGAAATCAAGGCTTACAATAATTTTGTAACAAAGACAAGCCAAGAATGGGCAGTATCCTCCCAAAACAAAAACGCCGCCTTTCCCTTTTTAAAAGTCTAAAGCTCTACTACATGATTAGTTTTGCATTAGAAGTATTAAGAATTTATCAATGCTAATAGAGATAATATAGTCTTTAGGCTATCAGATTTAGGCCAAAAAAAGAGGATATCCCAGTGATGAGATATCCTCTTTTTTTATATACTCCGAAATGATTATCTCAAGCGATCCAAAGAACGCACCAGTGCTTCGTCTGCCCCAATATTACGTATAGCCAAATAATCCAGAATCAGGCTGATTAACGGAAAAGAAAAGGCGATCTTCAAACTTAATGAGAATATCTCCTTTTGATTACCCAGATCCCAGTAAAAGAATGCAAAGAGACCGTAAAAACCTAACATCAAAATTGCATTAAATACGCAAATCCGTATCTGAAGGATTCTTTTCTTAAACAGGAAGATAGTCAAAAGAGCCAGCAAAGAGATCACGATTGTCAAAGCAAACAATCCCCATGTGGGATAAATAAGTTCCGGCTGAGCGGCCATTGTACTGATACCGGTCGCATCAAATGTAAACAATTGATCACCCGACTGCAACACGGCAAGCGGTAAAAACAGAATGGCAATCGTCAATGCCATTATAATAAGCAAATAAACCGTTTGTATTCTCTGTAACATAATAAAACAATTGACAATTAACAATTAACAATTGACAATTATTAGATGATATCACCTAACCGTCAATTGTCAATTATCAATTGTCAATTAATTAAAGGTTATTCTTTTCTTTTGCAGGGTTCTTATAATACACCTTACCATCTTCATACTCCTTAGCTGCGATCAAAGTCGGTTTTGGGAGTTTTTCATAGTAACGTGAAATCTCAATCTGCTCTCTGTTTTCAAAAACTTCTTCCAGATTATCATTATAGGAAGCAAATTCCTGAAGTTTCTTTTCCAGATCCTGTTTCATCTCAACAGCAATCTGATTAGCACGTTTACCAATGATTGCAACAGTTTCATACACATTGCCCGTGTCTGATGACAGCTTCATCATGTCGCGGGTAACTGTATTCGACGGAGCGTTAGTCTTTCTGTAATCCATACTTACTTTATTGATTAGTTGTTTCGTTAATACGTATCTGTTATTCGCTTGCTGGCATAGTCGTAGAACTTCTGAACCTGTTTTACATACTTGCCTTCGGGATACTCGTTCATGTAATTGTAATATTCATCTACAACCTCACGGTAACGTCCCTGCAACTTTTCTTCCACACTAACCACAGCCAATTCGTATTTGGCACGAATGGTATAGAACATAAACTCTTCCCTATATTTTGAATACGGATAGTTCTTAAGTGCATTTTGCGCGGTAATCACACATGAAAGATAGTTGTTTCCCATATAGGTACCCAAGTTGAAATACAACCGGACTGCCAACAGTTCCTTATAGGCGAGCTTTTCCTGCAATTCGAACATAATGTTCTGAGCTTCTTTAGCACGTTCGCTTTGCGGATAATACTCCAAATATAATTGCAACTGGTTAATGGCTTCATACGTTTGCGCCTGATCCAAGCGGGGGTCCGGTGAATCCAGATACAATCCATAACCCGAATAATAACGGGCCAACTCGGTAAACTCGCCTTTCGGATAAGTCGTATAATAGGTATTAAAGTATTGCGAAGCAGTCTGGTAGTCTTTTTGTCCATAATAACTTTGCGCCAGCAGATACAAAGATTCTTCAGCATTAGCTGTACCTTTAAAAATAGGCACCAGTTCATCCAGCAAAGTGGCAGACTTCGAATATTGTTTTGCATTGAAATATTTCTTTGCATACGAATATTTCAATTCGTAGTCTGTACTTTTCAGTATCTTGTTATACTCCCCACAGGAAGATAACAGAACCGTAATCATCATCAATAAAAATACAACCTTTTTCATTCACATACTTTTAGCGCGCAAAGTTAAAGTTTTCCAACAAATAAACGAAGCGCTTAACGTTAATATTTACAACTTATATAAGTCACTGGCCGCAATCAGCTCCAGTTTATTGGCTTTCAGAACCTCCGCACACTTCTCCACATTGTCGGGACGAATGATCACATTGGCTGCCTCACCCTGAGAAAAAGCGTACATATATTCAATAAATATTCCGGCCGAAGTAATGATATCCATCGCTTTAGCCAATGCTCCCGGCTGATTGGGGCAATGTAGACAAACAACATCGGCCACGCTCACGGCATACAAGCGATCGCGTAAGACCTTGATGGCAGTATCCGTATCCGACACGATCAAACGCAAGATACCGAAGTCTGAATTTTCAGCAACTGTGAAAGCGGACATGTTTACGCCTGCTTCACCTAATATTTTTGCCACTTCCGTAAAACGGCCTTTCTTATTTTCCAGAAAGATAGATAATTGTTTAATTAACATGGGGGATAAAATTTGATTTATAACTAATTATTTATGATTTATGATTTATGAACTGTCGATAATTCATAAATCACAAATCATAAATCAGAATTCTTTCCTATTCCAGTTTACGATTATCGATCACATGTTTGGCTTTACCCATACTCCGCTCGATGCTGCGCGGCTCGACAATCCTTATATCGGGTTGCAAACCGATTACACTCTGCATACGGTTCGCGATTTTCTTCTTCAAGGCAATCATCTTGTTCATTTCGTCCGAATAAAACTCCTGACGCACTTCTACTTGAATCTGGAATGTGTCCGTATTGTTTACACGGTCGACCACAATCAGATAATGCGGTTCGAATTCCGGCATTTCAAGAATGACCGATTCCACCTGCGACGGAAATACATTCACACCCCGAATAATCAACATATCGTCACTACGTCCGAGAATACGTCCCATACGAACAGCCGTACGTCCACATTCGCATTTATCATAAATCAAATGCGTCAGGTCGCGCGTACGGTAACGGATCATAGGCATCCCTTCTTTTGTCAATGTCGTGAAAACCAATTCTCCGTGCTGTCCAGGTTCTACCGGTTCCAAAGTAACCGGATCCACAATTTCAGGGAAAAAATGGTCTTCCCATAAATGCGTACCGTTCTGACACTCGCACTCTCCTCCAACTCCCGGACCACAAATCTCTGTCAGCCCATAGATATCATAGGCCTTGATATTCAGCTTGCTTTCCAACTCTTTACGCATATTTTCCGTCCAAGGTTCAGCCCCAAAAGCACCGACACGCAACTTGAATTCTTCCAACGGTATGCCGGATGAGTGAATTGTTTCTGCCAGATACAACGCATAGGAAGGCGTGCAAGCCAACCCCTTAGCGCCAAAATCATGCATCAACTGAATCTGTTTCTGCGTATTGCCACTACTCATCGGAATTACCGTCCCGCCGATATTCTCGACTCCGGCATGTGCTCCCAAGCCTCCTGTAAACAAGCCATAACCGTATGAAACCTGCACCGAATCATTCTTGGTCAGACCATAAGCGGTCAGACATCGTGCCACCACTTCAGCCCAGATAGACAGATCTTTCCGGGTATAACCGACAACAATAGGCTTTCCCGTCGTTCCGGAAGAAGCGTGCAACCGGACAATCTCAGACATCGGCACGGCCATCAGCCCGAAAGGATAATTGTCCCGCAAGTCCTGTTTAACGGTAAACGGGAGCTTCACTATATCGTCAATAGAATGAATATCTTCCGGAGTAATCCCCATTTCCTGCATTTTCTTACGGTAGAAAGGAGAATTATGATAAGCGTGTTCAACAACCCGCCTTAAGCGGATACTCTGTAATCTCCGCATTTCCTCGCGGTTCATACATTCGATAGTCTCGTTCCAAATCATGGTATCAGTTCGCTGTCTTTTAATGTTAATAGTCTAAATCAGTTGCAAAGTAATAACTTTTTTGCAAAGAAACCTTCTTTTTAGTTCTCCTTTTATGCCACCTCGTGCTTATCTTACCGTTTTCATCCGTCTCCGAACTTGTTAAACAGCATATAAACCTTTTTTATAGGGAGATTATTTGTCGTAAAGGTATGACATAAAATGAAGCAGGACAGCAGACAAACTAATAAACAAAAGCACAAATGTTTGCATACACCCACATCTTGCGACCTTCTACATCCGGGTGTAGCGTTCCATAGACCCGGATGTTCAGGCCCCATACATCCGGATGTTCAGCCGAAAATCATACTACTTTGCTAATAATAAAATACCTATCTATCACAAATAGCCTATTTGATTTTGTGATAGATGTGTGATAGATGAAAACGCCATCTATCACACATCTCACGCTTTGATTAATAAAGCACACACGCAAAAGCGTGATAGAGTGATAGAGATTTATGAACATCATGAATTCTTCGTCATGGCAATTACATATTATTATACCATACCGGTCCCGGCCGGTTACCCATTTCAAACTCCAATGTGTCACCATTCATAATCTGCTCATGGGTAATATAGCTCTTGTCATACGGTCGGCCATTCAACTTCACAGATTGAACATAGATATTTTCACGGCTTACAGCCGGAGCCAAGACCGCAAAAGTTTTGCCGTTTGCCAAATGCATCTTCACTTCTGGAAATATCGGAGTTCCGATCTCATACTTGCCACTGATCGGATCAACCGGATAGAAGCCCATCGAACTGAATACGAACCAAGCCGACATCTGTCCGCAATCTTCATTCCCACAAATACCGTCCGGAGCATTCTGATATAGGTTGTGCAGGACCTCAGCCACATACTTCTGCGTCTTCCAGGGCTGTCCTACTTTATTATATAAATAAATCACATGATGGCTCGGTTCGTTGCCATGTGCGTATTGCCCGATCATACCGGTACTGAAGATCGGCAGGTCTTCTGTCGATTTAGGAACGTAGGTGAACATACTGTCCAGTTTCTCAGCGAAACGTTCCTTGCTTCCGACCAGGCCGACCAGACCGTCCAGATCCTGAGGTACAGACCAGAAATATTGCCAGCCATTACTTTCACAGATATCTTCGGTATAGTCGTCGGGGCTGAAGTTTGCAGCGAAGTTCCCTTTCTCGTCACGCGGCTGCATGAAAGAAGTGGCCGGATTATAAACATTCCGGTAGTTCTGAGCACGTTTGTAGAATTCATCGGCGATCTCTTTCTTGCCCATCTTCTTTGCCATTGTTGCAATACAATAATCATCATAAGCATATTCCAATGTCTTGGATAACGACCAGTTCTCCCATTTCTTGGGATCGCCGTAGGCTGGGACATACCCTAACTTCTTGTAATCACCGATTCCCCGGTAATCATCACGGTTGGCCGTAGCAATACAGGCCTCAAGTGCTTTTTCCGGATCGAAATTGCCGATACCTTTCAGATACGCATCCACAATTACGGGAACGGCATGATATCCGATCATCATATTGGTTTCCCAGCCATACAAATTCCACAATGGCAAAGCCCCGTTCTGTTCATTGAATTTCAAGAAACCTTTGATCATATCATTTGCACGTTCTGGTTCGGTATAGGTAAATAGCGGATGAGAAGCGCGATAAGTATCCCACAACGAGAAAGTGGAATAGTTCGTCCATCCGTCCGCTTTATGGATCTGCTGATCCGGGCCGTAATAGGAACCATCCACATCACTGTAAATAGTCGGAGCGATCATGGAATGGTACAAAGCAGTATAGAACTTCACCAGGTCATCAGTATCCGAGCTTTTCACCTCTATTTTAGAAAGCTGCTTGTTCCATGTTTTGGCAGCCTGCGCTTGATAATAATCGAAATCGTCTTTCGAAACCTCCGCACGCAGGTTCTTGCCTGCTCCTTCCATACTGACACCGGATATACCTGTCGTTACTAAAATTTCCTCATCTTTCTCCGTATTGAAATCGAAACGGGCAATATAGGCCGTACCGATCCTGCCACGATCTTTCGTTACGATAGAAGTTGTGTCCATATGGCAAGCCATGAAAGGTTTCGAGAAACGAGTCTCAAAATAAACATGCTGCAAAGGAGACCAGCCTTGCGAGAAACGATATCCCCGGATCGTCATCGAATCGACCACTTCTATATACGAATCCAACGTGAAGTCCCAGTTCATCGCCTTTTTGAGGTTCAAGAATACGGATGCCTCTGCTTTGGGGAACGTATAACGCTGAATACCGCAACGTTCAGTCGCGGTCAACTCGACATTAATATTGTAATCTTTCAGCAGCACACGGTAATAGCCAGCCGAAGCCATCTCGTCATTGTGCGAAAAAGTCGAATAGACGCCCAAAGGAGCAGGTGCCTCCTTATACGGACGAGTCACCGGCATGAAAGAGATATCGTACAAATCGCCCGCACCTGTCCCTGACAAATGGGTATGGCTGAAACCGGCGATAGTCGTGTCGGGATAAAAATAACCGGAAATACGGTCCCAACCGGGAAGCCCGTTGTCAGGACTCAACTGAACCATTCCGAAAGGGACTTGCGCTCCCGGATAGGTATTACCCGTAAAGTCTGTCCCGATAAAAGGATTGACATATTGTGTATAATCATCCGCCTCCTGTTGTTTTTCCGGCGTGCAGGCTGCCAGAGCCAGCAAGGAGACCGCCAATAAGGATATATGCCTCATGTTTACTTTATGTTTTAGTCTTGACAAAGATAAAAAAAGAGACGTACAATAAAAACTGTACGTCTCTTCTATAACTATTTTACGATGTCCGTAGTTTTAGGCCGGTGCGATTTCCGTACTATCTTCATCCTCGTCATCTGCATCTCCATTCGTGTCATTCTTCACAAAGAACGCACTCAATTCGAACAATCCATACAGCGGGAAGAATACGATACCCAATGTGAACGGGTCACTACTTGGGGTGATAAATGCAGCAGCAACCAACAACCCCACGATAGCATGCCGCCTGTATTTGTGGAAGAACGAACGTTTCAACAAACCGATCTTCGACAACAGCCACGAAACCAACGGCATTTCAAAAACGATTCCCATCACAAAGATCAGCATCAGGAAATTATCCATATACGAATCCAAAGAGACCTGTTCCGTTATATTGGCACTCAACTGATAAGTTGCCAAAAAGCGCAGCGTCATCGGGAATACCATAAAATATCCGACAGCACATCCGATAAAGAACATGATTGTTCCCAAAAGAAATACCCATTTGACATTTTTCTTCTCATTCTCATACAAAGCCGGACTAATGAACTTCCAGATTTCCCACATCAGATAAGGGAAAGTAAGCACAAGTGCCAACCAGAACGAGGTGGTCATGTGAGTAAAGAACTGAGATGCCAATCTGATATTAAACACATCCACATGAAAATTATCATTACAGAAATCAGGCAGAACATCAAACCACGGACTGACATTGACCAACCACTGGTTCAAATCGCACAACCATCTGTAAAAGATAAAATCGGAATAACAGGGTGCCAATACTACGCGGTCAAATATACCATCGCTACCACGCATAAAGGCGAAACTGCCTATCGCAAAGATAAAGAGCGCTAAAAAAGAACGGAACAGAGTCCAACGAAGTGCCTCCAGGTGGTCCCAGAAGGACATTTCTTCTTGTTCTAATTCTGCCATCTTTTACTTTTTATCGGTATCGTCTATCTTAATGTCGTCTTCTAATCCTTTTACACCGTCTTTAAAGTTTTTCACACCTTTACCGATACCTTTCATCAGTTCAGGTATTTTTTTACCACCGAAAAGTAACAAAACAATAATGGCAATGATGATAATCTCGCCAGTTCCTAAATTTCCAAGAAATAATAATTGATCCATGATATTGTATAAATTAGTCGTTAATATTCCTGTTATCGATGGGGCAAAGATACAATTTGTAATGAATAGTACCCCAATTATTCTAAATTTATTACCTTTGCGCCATCTTAAAAAACTGAAATTAGAAAAAGATTAGAAAAAATGAAAGCGTATGTATTTCCCGGTCAGGGTGCCCAGTTTGTCGGAATGGGAAAAGACCTTTATGAAAACAATCCTCTTGCAAAAGAGATGTTTGAAAAGGCTAACGAAATCCTCGGCTTCCGCATCACGGATCTGATGTTCGCCGGAACAGACGAAGATCTGCGCCAGACAAAAGTGACACAGCCTGCCATTTTCTTACACTCAGTCATTCTTGCAAAAACATTAGGTGACCAGTTCAAACCGGATATGACAGCCGGACACTCTTTAGGAGAATTCTCCGCGCTTGTTGCAGCCGGAGCCTTGTCTTTCGAAGACGGACTTGTTCTGGTATCCAAACGTGCTATGGCGATGCAGAAAGCCTGCGAAGCCACACCCTCGACAATGGCTGCCGTTCTGGCATTGCCGGACGAAAAAGTAGAAGAGATCTGCGCAAGCATCGAAGGTGAAGTCGTCGTATGTGCAAATTACAACTGTCCGGGACAGCTTGTCATCTCCGGCTCCGTACCCGGTATCGATGCCGCATGTGAAAAGATGCTGGCAGCCGGTGCAAAACGCGCACTGAAGTTGAAAGTCGGCGGTGCATTCCACTCCCCTCTGATGGAACCGGCTCGTGCAGAACTGGCTGCCGCTATCGAAGCGACTCCGATCCACAAACCGTCTTGCCCTGTTTACCAAAACGTAAGCACGAAAGGCGAAACCTGCCCTGAAACAATCAAGACTAACCTGATTGCCCAGCTGACTGCCCCGGTCCGTTGGACACAGAGCGTTCAGAACATGATTGCCGACGGTGCCGATCATTTCATCGAACTAGGTCCGGGCGCTGTACTTCAAGGATTAGTGAAAAAGATCAATAAGGAAGTAACGACAGAAGGCATGCAATAAACAGTTTGCTTCATTCATATAAAAAGGTTGGTAGGAAAGTTCTTCATCGAACACCTACCAACCTTTTCTCATATCACTACTTCAGATTCCACCACAAGGCAGTCTCCACCACATCCGGTCCGCCCAACAGTTCGAGAGCTTTATTATAACCTTCCAGGTTGTTCGTCTGGATATTGGCCGGATAGCGATAACGCTTCGGATAAAACTCCAAACGGCATTCTTTTGAAGTGGCAACTGTCAAGGGAACCTGGTTCAACGGGTTATAGTCTTTTTCGACGGCCTGATTCTCGAAAAAAGGCAAACCGATACGGCGATGGTCGCTCCAAACTTCCTCGGGCAACCAGGGAACCTGAGCAATATATTTCTGTGTGAAGATCTTCGTCATCGCATCGTTATTATATGCACCGCCACGATAGATGGAATTTTTCGGATATGTATAAGTCATCGTCTTGTTCTCTTTTGTGTACGGATCAACATAGTTTACGATATAAGGCTTTGCCTCCGTTGTATGGTCGAAACTGACAGATGTTCCGATCCGATTATATTCGGTAGAAGACAGATAAGCACCGACTTCACTCAACAAGCCGTGGTACTCGAAGCTCGCAGTCACTCCGTTCTCGTAGTTCGATTTAGGAGAGCCCGGAACATCCCAACCACGCACGCCGGCTTCAGCCAGCAAGAAATAACTTTCCCAAGGACCGAAATAGACACGTTTCTGAGTACTCATGCGGTATTGCTTCGACATGGACGGATAGTTATAGTTTTTTCCAGTCAATTCGGTAGCCAAACTACCTTTCACATCCCATTCACCGGCCACCCATGTCCCCCAAGTATATCTAGGATCGATTGTCAGCATCGGCTTCGTGTTATCATCCGGATCGAACAGGGAGACCGGTTTTACCTCGCTGGCCGCCCCGATATAATCGGAATAAACCACACCATCGTTCCATCCTACTACACTAAATAACTTCGGTGCACGTGGATCGACATATTGTGGAACGCCGTCGAAATAAAATCCGGCACACGGATCGTTCGTCGTCAACGGAAAATGCCTATCCAAATACAAGCCCATGTAAGTATGCGGGTTCTTCAGATGTGCTTTCAATGAATCAGGTAGCGGAAATTCGTTACTTCCCAAGCCGACCACGAGATTCTTGAATGTAACGGACATCGCCTGTGCATTCCAGGTACGGGACATAACGCTGGTCAGGTCGCTCCATCCGTCCTTTTCCTGTACACTGGCAAGTTCGGAAAGTGAAGAAATATATCCTTTGGAAGCGGCATCTTCAAACTCTCTTTCAGCCAGCTGCGGGTTTGCATTCACGATACGCATTGCCAGGCGCATACGCAGAGAATTGGCATATTTCTTCCACATATTCACATTTCCGGCATAGAAAGCGTCTTCAGCCGACATCGGAGACATATCAATTGACGGGTCGAGCGCGGCTTCCGCCTCCTTTAGTTCTTTGAGAATAAAAGTATAAATCGCTTCTACACTGTCGTACTCGCCCGGAACGCCCGAAAAAGCATCCAACGCCGGAATCGGCCCGAACCCGTCAGAGACCTCCGAGTTCAGGTAAGCCCGCCAGATACGCGCCATCTGGATCACATTCTTATAATACGGATAGAGATCAGCTTCACCATCGGCCACTTTCTTCTCGCCCAGTTGAACGGCTTTAGTCGCCTGATTCAACCATTTCACGGCATAGTCGTTGCTCAGGTAGCGCGTGATATAATCATTATTATCCGTACCGATCGTGAAACCGCTTCCCCGATTGAAACGAGACGCCCGGTTCCAAGTCAGGATAAACATACGTTCGGCGATCTCCGGATTCATCTGGTCACCGACGATCGAGGCATTCAAAAACCATTCAGGCTTTACCTTGCTTTCATCCACCTGGTTCGGATCTTCATTTATCTCCTGAAAATCGTTACAGGAAGAAAACAATGCCGCCATAGAGAATAGGCCTGCTAATATTTTATTTTTTGTGTTCATATTATGTTGTTTCTTTTTATATCCTTTACAAAATGATTGCAAATTATCAAAAACCGACCGTTACGTTAAACGTGAACGAACGGCTCGTCGGAGCGGCCCCGTTTTCGAAACCAGTCGCATTCGTGTTGGTTGCCGAAACGGATTCGGGGTCAATACCTGGCAAATTGTAATGGATCATCCATACATTGTTGCAGGTAGCAGACAGATTCAAACGCTGGAACGGCGTCTTTTTCAGCATCGCTCTGTTGAACGTATATCCTAAAGTGATGTTACGCAGACGAATATTGGTTGCGTCATATGTGAAAACCTCCGGCAAACCGTAATTACCGGTCGATCCGATCCGCTCCCAATAGTTCTGGTGAGTGACCGGAACATTGTTTTCCACATATCCTCCGTCTTTCCTGACAACCGTGTTAGGCACGACAAAATCCTGACGTTCACCGTTCACAACCGTTCCGGCTGCATTACCACGGACAAATAGGTTGGAAGCTGTTGCCGAATAGATGTCGCCACCGATACGGAAATCGACCAGGAAACTCAAGTTAAACCCTTTATATGAAAAACTGTTCGTCAAACCCAGCATCCAGTCCGGACTTTGGTTACCCACCTTGCTCTTTTCAGCAGAGATCAGAGGTAGGCCGTCGTCTCCCACAATCACCTTGCCATAATGCGGACTGTCCTTGTCCGTCACACGCAGAAAGGTCTGTCCGTAAATATCACCATAATAACTGCCTTGTGCCGCCACGATCTGGATCGCATCCAATGTCTTGATGTCATAAAGCGTCACGCCCGGATACAGGTCGATGATCTTATTGCGATTCAAGGAGAACTGGGCTGTCGCATTCCAGTTGAATCCCTGCATGTCCGGACTCTGGAAGATGGCGCCGTTCAACGAGATTTCCAGACCTTCGTTCTGGATATTACCGGCGTTCACCTTGCGGGAACTATACCCGGCAAACGGGTCGAGCGGCAGGTTCAGCAACTGACGGGTCGCATTCGTCTTATACCAGGCGAAATCCAAACCCAAGCGGTTCTGCAGGAAACGCACGTCGAAACCGGCTTCCCATGATTTGATCAACTCGCTTCGTACGCTCGAATCAAACAAGATTTGGCCGGGAGCAGCCGTCGTATTCCCGTTTTCGTCTTTTCCTACCGTGTAATTATTGTACAACTGATAGGGATCAAGATCATTACCGACTTCCGCATAAGAAGCCCTCACCTTTGCAAAGGTGAACCACTCCGGCATGTTTCCGCCGATCTTAGGTAACATATCCGAGATCACACCAGAAAGACTGACCGAAGGATAGAAATAAGAGCGATTGTCTTTGGACATAGTAGATGACCAGTCGTTACGGGCTGTCACGTCTAAAAACAGATAGCCGTCCCAGTTCAGTTGCAATGATCCATAAAGGGAATTCATCTTCCGGCGGATCAACTCGGAGGTAACGGTCGGTTTATTAATGCCGTTGTTCAAGGAGAAAAGGTCCGGTACCAGCAATTCACCAGCCGAAGCGTTCATCTTGGTTCGCTGCTGCATCATCAGGTTACCTCCGAATGTCACGAAACCGCCCAAGCGGTCCAGCAGGTTGTCTTTGCGTGCGGTAGCCAGGAAGCTGTAGTTATTTTCGTAGAATGTCTCAGAACCTTCATTATACAGGCCGCGGGGCGAGGTGTTACCGCCGGCATATACTTTCTCATTTTTGGTCGTCGTATAATAGTCGGTACCGCCACGCAGTTCGATATCGAACCAGTTGGTCGGCGCATACTTCAACGATACGTTACCCAACAGACGGTTACGGGTATCATTGTTCTGCCGGTATTTGGTCACCCAGTACGGGTTTTCCTGTGGGTTCTTGGAGGCATCCCACCAGATCATATTGCCTTCTTCATCCACGCTGCTCTTAAATTCCTTAACATTCAAGGAACGAGGCAGACCGTATATCGTGTTAAACGCATTTGACGGGTTCACGCCTTGGATCGGGCGGTTATGGGCATTCATATTTACATAGTTCACTTTGGTATCCACCTTCCATTTCTCCGCCTTATCGAGGAACGTGGTGGCACGCAACGTAACGTTCGTCTTATTCAGTTTCGATTCCGGTGTGATACCGGCATCATCCGAACGGTTAATAGATGCAAAGACAGAAGTTCCGTTAATATTCTGCTGGAAACTGACGCCTTCGTTAAAAGAGGTTCCTGTATGGAAGAAAGCATCGATATTGTCATATGTCTGGAGAGGCACTTGGCGTCCGAGCCAATCCGTCACAGTCTGGCCTTCAGCTTTCGGTCCCCAACTCAAACGGGACTGGTTGTCATAAACTCCGACCGATCCTTGTCCGAAACTGTTTTGCATATCCGGTTTCAAAAAAATGGATTCAGCCGTGATACCAGCATTCACCGTAATCCCCAGCCCTTCGTTTTTCCGTCCCGATTTGGTCGTGATCAGGATCACGCCGTTACCGGCCCTCGAACCGTAAAGTGCAGCTGCCGAAGCTCCTTTCAGGACCGTCATCGATTCGATATCTTCAGGGTTAATATCAGAAAGACCGTTACCCATATCGGCTCCGGAATTACCCCAAACATCATCCACACCGCCTGTAAAATTATCCATCGGCGTACCGTCCACCACGATCAATGGCTGATTGCTACCGGTCAGCGAACTGTTACCACGGAGCACGATCTTCGAAGAACCTCCCACCCCGTTACTGGAGCGTACAATCTGTAAACCGGAAACTTTACCAGACAACGAATTGGCCAAATTTGGTTCGCGGGCAGACAACAACTCGTCTCCCTTCAATTCCTGCATGGCATAACCTAACGCTTTTTTATCACGCTTCATACCCAAAGCAGTCACGACTACTTCATCCAATTTTTGCGTGTCTTCTTCAAGATGTACAGACAAAGAGGCTTGTCCTGCATAAGGAATCTCCTGTGTGGCGTAACCGATAAAGGATATTTGGATAATATCCCCATTTTTTACCCCATCCAACGTAAAGTTGCCATCCATATCGGTCATTGTCCCGTTGGTGGTTCCTTTTATAACAACAGACGCGCCGGCAACCGGTCCCAAAGCATCTTCGACGGTTCCCGTTACTTTTGCATTTTGTTGAGAAATGTCAGTGTCTGGATTACCTGCACTTGAAGCCGAGTATATATTCCCGGAGAAACATAACGTGCTCGCAAGCAAAACCATGCTGACAGGCTTAATTCTTTTCAACATAACTAATGTTTTTTGTTTAAATTATGATACATGTCTTGGCTGAAACCAACGTCTTTTTTGATATATGTAACACAAAAAAAGAGAAGTTGTTTTGTATTTAACCTTTCGGGTAAAAGCAGATCATGCTGAAAAAGTAATCCGAAAACATATTGACAAATTGTTTCACAAGGACAGAGAAACAAGAAGAAAAGACAAATGAAGAAATACAAGAAACTTTTTTTTCGATTCGGGAACAAAAAATAAAAAAGGATGCGGCAGGAAATGGTTATCTGAGTGATGAAACGATTGCGAATCGTGCATCAGATGCCTTATTAAACTATATGGAAGCATGTTATGAAAAGAATGGAAATCTGGATGCCAAAGCACAGAGCTATTGGAGAGCTTTTCGCGAACGTGCTCATCCCGATACAGATTATAATAAGACAATCGCTGCTACTGTTATGAGCGAAGAGGCCAAAAATGACTGGGGAGAGGAGAGACTTATTACGCTGGGCAACTGGTCAATCCAACCTTGTATAACATCGATCGGCTGACCGTTTGCCATTAAAAAACCATCGACCATACCACGGGTCACACCGACACCATAATCGCCTAACCACACTCCTACACCGACACAATGCACCTAGCCGAGACCTTTACTATACAGCACTTCGCTATAAGACGATATATCCACAGCCAAGAACATATCCATATATGGGTTAGCAGGCTCCTTTTTCTTTTCCCGGCCATCCCGGACCATTCGGAACGAATGCTGTATTTTTGAATATGAATCCATTTGGTTAGGGTTCTTACCGAATCATTCCATCGAAAGCTATTATTGTTGTTTACAACTGGTTTTCCTGTTCTACCGCTTTTTGTAATAATTACACCAAAGGAACACAAACCCTGCAAATGGAAGAAACGGCAGCATCTTTCAAAGCAGAAATATTCTCAATATCCTGCGGGTTGACAGCGTTGATACCACCTTCCATGCCATCAATCAAAACCAATGGACTACCACTGGAGGAAGATTATCATCCACATTCGTCATGATGCCGTTAATGGTTCCTTTTAACAATCACAGAGGCTCCGGCAACAGGATTAGGCTAATAGGTCTGATTCTTTTGAATCATAATTTGTGTTCCATGATATTGAAAGAATTACTCTGATTTTCATAATAACTTCTTATTCAATGAAACAAGCAGGCTCACACATCTTTGTGTTTTCAATGTTTAAAATGATATTAGTTCTAAAAAAACTATGGCATTTTTAGCTTTAATACATTTTGATACAACTTCATAACAATGTGATTTTCAATAAATTAAACAAGTAAAATATATTATGCAATAATTACTTAAAATACACAAGTCTCTTTAAATTACTTCTGTTAACAAATTAGCAGAAGTACGACCATGTTTTTTATTTATCTATTTTTATATAGTTACATATTTCCAATGGATACATTATTCTGATAAACAGAATAATACCTGTGTAATACCAAAAGAGTAAAATGTTAAAAAAGAAACTTCTACGTATTTTTTTTAGAAAAATAACAGTACAACGGAAAATTTTCATATCTTTGACACCGATATGAAATGTGCAGAGTTCTTTTAGAACTAATTACAAACACAGATAAACTTTATACGCAAAAGCTAAAAACTCTAACATTTTGTATATATGATGTAGAAAAGCGATAATAAGCGCCATCATTTTAATTAAAAGAGCATTCTTTCAATTAAATATAAGACACAAATTATGTTGAAAAATTTCAAACCTATCAGCTTAATCTTGCTGGCAGGTGCCACTTGTTTCCCAGCAAGTATATTTGCAGAAACAATGCCCTCCAAGCAAGGGATGAACATTTCCCAGCAGAACGGAAAAGTTACAGGTACTGTGGTAGATGATCTAGGGCCTGTTGCCGGAGCATCGGTCGTAGTGAAAGGAACAACCAATGGAAACATTACCGACATGGATGGTAATTTCACATTGGAAGGTGTAAAAAATGGAGACATCATTCAGATCTCTTTCATTGGTTACACAACTCAAGAAATCAAATACACAGGACAATCCACTCTTCAAATCAAATTAGCGGAAGACACTCAAAAACTGGAAGAAGTCGTAGTCGTTGGCTATGGCGTACAAAAGAAGGTAAACCTGACCGGCGCTGTAGGGATTGCAGATAGCGAAATTCTGGAAGATCGTCCGATCGGAAACATTGCACAAGGTTTGCAAGGAGCTATTCCAAACTTGAATATTGATTTCGCCAGTGGTAATCCAAATGCAGCTACTACATTTAATGTACGTGGTGCAACTTCACTGAATGGAGGACAAGCACTATTGTTAGTCGACGGAGTCGAAACATCAGACTTGTCTTTGCTTAACCCACAAGATATCGAAAGCGTATCAGTATTAAAAGATGCTGCCTCTGCTTCTATTTATGGTGCCCGTGCCGCTTTTGGCGTTGTATTGATCACAACTAAAAAAGGGAAAAAAAGAACAAAAAGTTCAAATCAACTACAATAACAACTTTTCTTGGTCGATGGCCTCTCGCTTACCGGATGGTGTTTCTTCCGATAAGTGGATTCGTGCCATGAATCAGGCAAACGTGAACAATGGCAGCGGACAGTATTTCAAAGATGAACACGTTCAGGCTGTAGATGATTTCATTGCGGGAAGAGGTCCTTCTGCATTTTATACAACAGACAATTCAATAACTGCTGCCGGACAATGGGCTTATGCTGGGAACACCGATTGGTTCGACGTAATGTACAAACCGTCATTCATGCAACAGCATAATGCAAGTATCAGCGGTGGTTCAGACAAGACGACTTACTACGGCTCTATTGGTTATAAAGGACAAGATGGTATTTTGCAATATGGTACGGATAAATACAAACGTATTAATATGTCTTTCAACTTTTCCACTCAGATTACAAAATGGTTGGAAGTAACTTTCCGTACAAAATATAACCGCAATACAAGTGATTATCCCTACACCAGCAATTTTAATTTAGGAAACATTTTTTACGAAATCTATCGTGGATTCCCAACTATTCCTGTTTACCTGCCAGATGGTAATAATTTTGCAGGTATAGCAGGTAGCAACTTCAACTATAACTTTGCTGGTTTACTAGATGGAGCTGGGCGAGACAAAACCAACTCGGATGACTTTTGGTACACTGCCGCCTTTAATCTGACACCGTTAGCCGGTTTATCAATCAAGGGAGATTATACCGGAAACAAATTCTATCAAGATCAAACCCAGCACGGCAAGATACTGTATCAGACAATGCCAGAAGAAAGTACGTTATCTCCGCTATCCGTTGGTACACCTGGAGGTGTAACAAAAGCTAATTACGGAGATACTTATCAAGCATTGAACTTATGGGCTGACTACAAGAAGTCATTCAATGACAAGCACAATTTAGGTGTAATGGTCGGTTACAACCAAGAAAGCAAAAAGACGACTAAATTAAGCGTAAGCACTAGTAATCTATTTGATAACAATTTCCCTGTCACCGATTTGGCCAGTACTTATAACATGCCAAGTGAAGAAGCAACAATCTGGGCTGTACAGGGTGCGTTCTTCCGTTTGAATTATGATTACATGCAAAAATATTTGCTTGAGGTAAATGGTCGCTATGACGGTTCATCCAAATATATGTCTGGTGATCGTTGGGGATTCTTTCCCTCGGTATCAGCAGGTTGGCGTATCTCTGAAGAAAGTTTCTTCGAACCAGCTCGTAATATTTTCGACAACCTAAAAGTCAGAGCTTCATATGGCTCATTAGGCAATCAAGTTACAGATGGCAATTTCCAATATTTAAGTTTCTTGACAAGCGAATCTTTGGCCTATCTGATGAACGGCGGTATCATTAGTGGCTTGAAAGCTCCGACATTGGCTAGTACAAACATCACATGGGAAAAAGTTTACACAACCAATATCGGTTTAGACTGGACTATGCTGAACGGCCGTTTCACTGGATCTTTTGACTATTACATCCGCGATACAAAAGGAATGGTCGTAAACAAAACTTACCCGGCTGTATTAGGGACGACAGGTGGTAAAGAGAACTTGGCAGATATGAGAACCAAAGGTATGGAATTATCTTTAACGTGGAACGATCAGATTAAAGACGTGGCCGGCAGTCCTTTGGATTACTCTATCAGCATCGGCATCTCAGACAACACTTCTGAGATCACGAAATATGATAATCCGACATTAAGTTTGGATGAAACTCATTACCAGGGAAAGAAAATCGGCGAAATTTGGGGATATGTAACAGATGGCTTCATTAAAGATGAAGCTGAAGCCCAAGAAATGGCCAATAAACAGGCTTTCATCAGCACAACTTGGAAACCAGGAGATATTCGTTATGCAGATTTGAACGGTGATGGAAAAATTGACCGTGGGAATAATCGTGTTGGTGATTCGGGCGACAAAAAAGTCATTGGTAATACAACTCCCCGCTACAATTTCAACCTCAACTTGAGTGGTTCATGGAAAGGTTTTGACTTACGTCTGTTCTTCCAAGGTACAATGAAACGCGACGTATGGTTGGACTCTCCTGTATTTTGGGGATACAAGACAGGTATTTGGTGGGCTAACTTAAATGATTACATCATCGATAACTCTTGGAGTGAAACCAATACGAACGCTTACTATCCTATTCCGACTTGGAGTGATAGAAGTAAACAAACACAGACAAAATATCTGCAAAACGGTGCTTTTATCCGTCTGAAAGATGTTACATTAAGCTACACTATTCCTAAAGCGCTCATCAATAAATACGGCATTGGTCAGCTAAAAGTGTTCGTAAGCGGTCAGAATCTTTGGGAAGCTACAGGATTGTACAAATACCTCGATCCGGATGCTGTAGGCAGACGTGACAATAACGGTAACTTGAAAGTTGACGACAACGGTAGTGTTTACCCGTTCACCCGTTCTTATTCATTTGGTATCAACGTAACATTCTAAAAACAGACAAAGTAACATGAAAAAGTCAATTATATTATTTGGTGGTTTATTGTTCCTCACAACCCAAAGTTGTGATGTACTGGATAAAGAGCCATTAGACTCTATCAGTACACAACAATACTTTGCAAATGCCAATGCACAGGCATTAGAGCAATATTGTAATGATTTATATCCCAAATTAATCACCGGACATGGAAATCCGAACGAATATAATTTTGGGATGATGGAAACTGATTTCCAGTCTGATGACCTACTTCCGTGGGACGCAAACTCTGTAGCTTTCAGTCAACACAGCATTTCTACAGCAGACAATGACAATTGGAAATGGGAAAATATTCGTGCTTGTAATGCTTTTATGCAAGATTACGAACTATCCCCGGAAACCGAGGCCGTAAAACATCGTTATGCTGGTGAAATTTTATTCTTCAAGACATTGGATTACTTTAATAAAGTAAAACGCTTTGGCGATGTACCTTGGTATGACAAAGTATTGGTTCCTGGAGACGAAGACCTATACAAAGGCCGCGATTCCCGTATTACCGTTGTAGCAAACATGATAAAAGACATTGATCAAGCGATTGAATGGTTACCCCAAAAAGAAACGACAGGTGTCTACCGCATCAGCAAAGACGCTGCACTTGCATTAAAGGCACGTATATGTTTATTTGAAGGAACTTTCCGCCGTTATCATAATATGGAAGGTGATACCGAATTGCTCAAAGCCGCTTATGAAGCAGCAGGCGAACTGATGAAATCCGAATATGGCTATTCATTGTTCCAAGGTTCAAAACCTGGTAAAGCCTATTATGAATTATTTATCCAAGCAGATTACAACTCCAATCCTGAAATTATTCTGTCGAAGGAATATGATCCGACTGTCGGCAAAGGAAATAACTTAAGCCGCCAAATTGCAGTCGGTGAATCTCCTATCGGTTTGAGTCGTGACGCTGTTGAAGATTATTTGTGTGCAACAACAGGAAAACCAATCTCTATGTGCGGCTGCGAAGGCCACTCTCATCATACTACATTAATCGCCGAACTAAAGAATCGAGATCCGCGTTTACTACAAACAGTACCGACTCCCGAAGCTGGTGAATACACCTATTACCTAGAAGGGAAACGTCCGGATATCGGTAAATATACCAGTGGAAGTGTTAGTACATCTACGGGATATGGTGTTATCAAATATTACAATCCGTCAGAATACACATCATCTCATCATATTGGAACATTAGACGCTCCAATCTTCCGTTATGCAGAGATTCTTCTGATACGTGCAGAAGCAGGAGCCGAACTTGGCCAAGATCCCGAATTAGATAAAACAATCAACGCTTTGCGTGATCGGGTTGGTTTTAATCACCATTTGACAACAAATCCGATTGAAGACCCGAAATTGGTCGCCGAATATCCAACAATCAAAGGCCCGAACGCCAACTTGATCCGCGAAATCCGCCGTGAACGTCGTGTTGAACTAATGGCAGAAGGTTATCGTTATCACGACTTAATGCGTTGGGCCTGCGGTATTCGCCTGAACCAACCGAAATTGGGTATCATTCCAGACAAAGCAACAAGTGAGAATGATTTAAATGGATATAATACAAAAGATTATGAATCCATTAAATCCGGATTAGGTTTCGTAGACGGTGCCATTGATGTTTATACAAAACGAATGACAAATCCTGTTCCAAACTTTATAGATCCCAAGAACTATTTGTTCTCTATTCCGACAAACCAAATCGGATTAAATCCCAATTTAAAACAAAATCCGGGATGGGATTAATTGAAATATTTTGATAATTTTTTTTCAAAAGGTCTGCTCTTCATAACAGAAGGGTGGACCTTCTTGTATTTGAAAAATCCATATTATTTCAATAGCTTTTGATTTTAAGGTCCATCTTCACAACTTCAGCAAACAATTCATATATATCAACTCCCTATAAATACTGAAATACCAAGAATATGAAGTGATTTAAGACTACACAATTCACATAGTTCAAAACAACTATTTAATCAGTTACAAAGAAAGTGAAAGAGGTAAGTGCTACCTTCTTATAAGTCTATTAAATGAGACAGTAATCATACAATATGATTTAAAAAATACATACAGCTTATTGGCTATCGAGGAAAAGGCACTGACCTACAGAGAGAAGATGTATACCTTATTCCACAAAACAACTATCTTTCATAAATGGATAATACTTCTTTTCACAGCCAGAAGATATCGAGTTCAAAACATATATGTTTTAAAAACGAAACACCTATGTTTTGAATTCGAAACATAGGTGTTTTGAAATAAGAAATATAAACGATCACATCAATAGTCTTTCTCATTCGCCAGATTCCACATATTCAGAAAAGAGGCTTTCGTTATGTCGACAATCTTATTCCAGTTTATCTTTTCCACATGGTCGCTTGGCATATGATAGTCAGGATGACCATCCGTATGGTACCAGATGACCGGAATATCCAAAAGAGCGAACGAAGCGTTATCACTCCCCCCTACCGGTTTATCCCACGGACGATAATCAGGAGTCAGATTCAAGCCATATTTCTTGATATCGTTTTTCAACCAATCGCCAAACACAGGATGCGCTTCCGTATAGAAATAAACGACATGCATCGGCTTGGACTCGTCTTTATTACGGCCAATCATGTCGTAATTCAGATACCCCTTCACCTTATCCATCTCCGAGAATGTCTGCACGAAATATTTGGAGCCTAACAAGCCTTTCTCTTCACCATCCCAGAAGGCGAAAATAACGGTTCGCTCCGGTTGAACCCCCGTCGCTAAAAACGCCTTAGCGACCTGCAGGACAGCTGAAACACCCGAAGCATTATCGTCGGCCCCGTTATAGACCCGGTCACCGTCCAGCATCGGGTCAAAGCCGAGATGATCGTAATGGGCGCCAATAATCACATATTCGTTCGGGTTCTTACCCTCGATCTTCCCCAAGATGTTGTTCATCGACAACTTCTGATGAACACCTTGTTTCAACTTCGCGATCGAATCCGGATGAACCTGGAAACGGCCCTTCTTCTGCCGTTCCTTGTTATAAGCCTCAAAAGGTTGGTAATAGGATTCGAACAGAGGTTCGATCCCCATCGTTTTCAAATTAGATACAATATATTCACCGGCAATACGCCCACCACGGAAACCAGCTTCACGCCCTTCCAATGCATCGCTTGCCAGAAAACCGATATAGGCCTCGGCATTTGCCCTGTTAATGACATCCAGCCCTTTCTTTTCAGGCAACTCGGCCCATAGCGTAGCACTTAGTACAATAGAGGCTAAAAACAATCCCGTTTTTCTCATTTCGATATTGTGTTTTACAGATTATAGTTTTCTACATTATGCAAATATACGGATATTTGTATACATTCGAACTATAATGACAGAACACAAATATGATTTTAGTGTGGTTGTAGACAAGAGCAGGACTGACTTCATTAAAATAAAAAAAGGCCAAACTCCGCTATCTCATAAGCGTCGAATACCTCCCCCTTTTATCTCTCACCAGTCTTTCAAAAGACTACGGTGAAGAGACTACATCTAACAAATTATTTACTGTTTAATACTCAATTTTTAGAGCTTTCGCTCATTTGGCTCACCAATCTGCGAATCTCAGCATTTACTCGCTGACACATTGAACCATTTCCTACTGACTGATAACGATCAGCCTGATAACGCAACATCGCTAAAGTACGCATACTTTTTTCGTTTTCTCTCATCATCATAATTTTACTCATTTAAGTTCTCCACGCTTGGAGAACGATTAATAATAACTAAACCTAAACTTTCTTTTTCTTTTTGTTTACAGTGCAAAGATAAGTATTTTATTTGAATTTATGCTGTAAAACATATTCAATGTCTACTATTTAACTATATTTAGGTTTTGATTAAATACTTTTCATCTCGATTTATCTAAACGACAGTAGCCAATTCACCTGTAGTCGAGTCGATTACAAATCCGCGGACCGTTATATCTTTTGGGATCAACGGATGTTTTTGTACTTGAGTCACTGTTTCACGAACGGAACCTTCCGGGGTGTCGAACCCACGCAACCACGATTTGAAATCAATGCCGCAGTAACGCATCATATCGATATGCTCCGAAGGGATACCACGCTTCTTCATTACCTCAATCATCTGTTCGCTGTCCATATGCTTGGCACCGCAATCGGTATGACCGACAATCATGACTTCGTTCACACCTAATTCATAAATGGCAACCAACAGACTCCGGACCACACTTCCGAAAGGATGGGAAATAATCGCCCCAGCATTCTTGATGATCTTGACATCCCCGTTCTTTATTCCCAAAGCTGCCGGTAGCAGCTCCGTAAGACGCGTATCCATACAAGACACTATCGCAATTTTCTTATCAGGATATTTATTGGTGATAAACCTCTCGTATCCTTTACTCTTTACAAATTCACGATTAAATTTCAATAACTCGTCTATCATAACTATCTTATATATATGTAACAGTTCAAAATCAAATAATGTTGAAATGTTTCAACGCATTGTATACACCATTCTCGTCGACAGAGGTGGTCACATAACCAGCTGCACTCATCACGTCTTCGGCCGCATTTCCCATAGCAACCCCAATCCCGACATGGCTAAGCATCTGAATATCATTACCACCATCACCAAAGGCCATACATTCGTCCAGACCGATATGGTAATGTTCCAGCATTTTGTCAATCCCGACCCGTTTACTGCTTCCAAGCGGTACGATATCTGTAAAAAGAGGGTTCCACCGCGTGGATTCACAATGCGACAAGACCTTCATAATACGTTTCTCCTGCTCTGCCGTAAAAAAGGCGATCAACTGGTAGACCGTCTTTCCATAAATATCCTCGATCGGACGGATTGGAGGAGCCGGGAAGTTCAACAGATGAAACACATCATTGACCGCCTTATCCGTATAGTTCATAAAAATCTCGTCTTCCTGCACAAAGGCACAAGGGAATTCGCCTTCTTTTTCCTGGTAACGAACCAAGGCTTCGATATCCTTATCGGGAATGCTATGCTTATAAATCACATCGTCCTTTCCGGCAAACACATAGCCACCATTCAAAGTTACATATCCATCGAACTCAAGATCGCCCAGATTGTTAATCGAACGGCGATGACGACCAGTTGCTATAAATACTTTTATCCCCTTCTTCTTCAACAATTCGATCGCATGAAGGGTAGATTTCGGGACTACATGTGTTTTAAAGCTGACCAATGTCCCATCAATATCAAAAAATACTGCTTTAATCATAACCTAAACTCATTACCTTTTAAACCTCAACAAAGGTAAGAATAATTACGGATTTCCAAAGGTCATATAAAATCACTATATTTGAACGCTGAAACATTTTATTTGCAAACATGAAAACACATCTCTACTTATTGACAATACTATTCATATCCGTTCCATCCGTCTTTGCACAAAAGATTGAGAAAGAAACCGTTCCTGGACAAGAACCGACTTTGGTCGAACGACTTACAGGAGGGAAAAAGGTGATTGAAAGCGCAGAAATGAATTTTCAGCTTTTTACTTCGGCAAACGCCAATTTCATCGGTTCCGATTTCGACGGCATGAACTTCAAGCTGAATCGTGTCCGATTGGAAATAAAAGGGAATGTATGGAAAAACCTTTCTTATCATTACCGGCAGTCGTTTAATAAATATTCGGACCCTTATTCGCTGGACAACCTTTCGTCCTCGCTCGAATTGGCTTATGTCAACCTGAAAGTACATGACAAGTTCGGCTTTACGATCGGTAAGCAGTTTGTCAATTTCGGAGGATACGAATATTTTGTCAATTCGATAAAAGTCCGTGAATTCAGTGAGTTCAACAACCTACTGACCTGCTATCAGGCTGGTATTTCAGGTAACTGGCAGATCAATCCTGACCACGAACTTTGCTTCCAGATCGTGAACAACCGAAGCGGACAGGACAACGAAATCTACCCGACCGGATTGCCCGACAACACACGAGAAGCAAAAGTTCCTTTCATGTATACGGTAAACTGGAACAGCTACTATTTCGACCGCATCCTGCAACTCCGTTATGCCGCTTCCGTAGGACAACAGACACAGAAACGTTATTCTTATTACTTCACCTGCGGCAACACGATCGAGAAAGGACCTCTGCTGACTTATCTGGACATCATGTACACCCGGCAGGGATTGGACCAGCACGGCGTTATCAGCCGTCTGCCAGAGACAGCCCAGACAGCTTGCAATACCGAGTATCTATCGGTCATCGCCGATGTGGACTACCGGATTCACCCGCGCTGGAACCTCTATGTGAAAGGTGCTTATGAAACCGGAAAAGTGTACAAGGCGAACGGACCATTTGCCAAAGGCATGTACCGCCGTTCCTGGAATGCACAGAGCAGTCTCGAATTTTTCCCGATCAAGAACAGTGATCTTTTCATCTTTCTCCTTTATACATATCGCGGCGTAAAACTTGAAAAAGCAGCCTTGGATATGGGAGCAGTCGATCCCGACACGCATCGTATTTCGTTAGGGCTGGTCTATTCGATTCCGGTATTCTAAACTTTCTCTTTCAAGGCAGTTTTGCCACCCTCTATTCCCAGAAATGAAATCACAATGAGGGTGTCAAAATACCTTTGCCATGGTCTTTTAGGAACGGATTTACAAGGGATCATTCAAACAAAGCCGATCCAATCAAATTATACCGGAAATTTTTATTATCATAGACCTCCAAGCCTTTAACCTTGACACCGATCAGTGTCGAGCGATATAGGTTCTCCACGTTGAGAACATTGTATTTTCCTTTTGGCAGTTCCATATACTTATCCAAGGGCTGCAAATAGACAACCGTATATACCAACGGGCTGACATAGCCGTTCTGACCAGTTCCTCTGCTCCGTTTCTCGTATTTTTCTGCATCATCCATGCTCACAGGGATAAAGAACGCCTGATCCGGATTAACCGGCATAAAATTGAAACCGTTGAAAGGAATACATTGTTTGGGAGAACTGCCCGAACGTGTCGGATAGGACAATGGATAGCCTTTATGGTCAAAATCATAACCGTTATGGTTATTGTTCACTTTTATGAAATAAGTTTTCGTAAAATCAAAATCGGCCATTCCCTTTTCCAAGCGAGCCTGATATTCGCCTTTCAGTTTACGGAATTTAAACTGATCGCGCCGGCATTCCTGCCCCAATTCTTTATTGACGACACTGATATAATTCAAGACCACCTTGTCGTCTATCGGTAATTTATTGACACGAACACAGCAAATAAACATTTGTTCGAGCGTCATCTCCTCGCATTTTATAACAGGTTCAGGCATATTCACGACGATCTCGCCTTGTTCGATCGCACGATCAATCTCCACGAACAGTTTCTTATCGGGAGCTTTCTCACTTTCCAAGGCAAACACGACAGCTTCGTTCAGGAACATATTCTTATCTTCCGGCCGGATAATCTCACGGATTGTTACCTTGGAGAAAGGCAAATCCTTTCCATTGAACGCCTCATACCGAACCTTTCCATAGGTATCCGTATACGCGTATTTCAAATGGCTATACTTAGTCGAACTCAGATAGAAATCTCCGAGAGTAAGCACATCACCGGTTTTGAATGTATCTCCACTATACGTTTCATACGATTCCTGTGCATAAACAGGGAAAAGAAGGAAAGATAAGCAAAAAAGAAGGCATAAAAAATGTTTCATATTCATTAGATTAGTTAGACCTTTATTTCGTTAAAACGCGATAAAGATAAACTTTTTCCAAAATATATGAAACAAATGATATTACAATAAATAGACATCATTTATATCCAGCTTGAACTGCAGGCCAAGAAATTCAGCTGCTTTCCTGCAAAGTAGCATCCGTCCGGTAAAAATCTCGAAATAGTCCATCACGGCACAAATTTCAGTATTGATCTTTAAATCGAGAGTGATCGTTTTCGAATCCGGCTCCAATATAACATCCGATTTTTCGGCTGCATAATTTACCCGATCATGGATATCGAAATTAATCGTGGAACGGTTACGGACACGGCTGCGACGCACATCCGTCTTATCAGCGATTATCAGAGCAGCTGCAACGGCATTTACAGCAGCAGCCGTCTGTTCGTCATGGTTTCCGATAGCTGTAATAACGGTCGCCACATCTTCAGGCGGCATTCCCATCTTATCCAAAATACGAAAAGCCATCATAGCCCCACTTTGGGCGTGGTCGATGCGGTTCACCACATTGCCTATATCGTGCATGAAACCGGCGATACGAGCCAGTTCCACCTCATGCGCATCATATCCTAACTTCTCCAATAAATCCCCTGCTACTTTCGCAACCTTCGTGCAATGGGCAAAGCTATGCTCCGTGTAGCCGATTGCTTTCAACGACTCGTCCGCTTGTTTGATATAAGTCCGGATCTCTTCGGATTTGCGGACATCTTCATATGTTACATTCATATTTTTATCTTTACTATATACGTTAATTAAACACAGAAATATTCCATTTTGTTCTGCCGAAGAACCAGAAGGACATGAATTTCATATTACAAAAGCCTTTTACCGGTCTTTATTGGAATAATAAAAAGCGGAATCTCATGGTGAGACTCCGCTTTCTATTTTATTCGGGTGAAAAAAGGATTTCCACCCTTAGATGATCATAATCAAATTATTCTTCTACACTCCAGTTTTCAGCAGCCATACGTTTGTAGCTACGCAGACGCCACTTAGCGTTTTCTTCTGCGGCAGCAAACAATTCAGCAGCTTCAGCTGGATACTGTTTTGCAACAGATGCGAAACGAACTTCACCTTTCAGGAAGTCTTGGAACTTACTCCAATCCGGTTCTTTAGAATCCAATGTGAACGGGTTCTTGCCTTCAGCTTCCAGAGCAGGATTGTAGCGCCACAAGTGCCAGTAACCACATGCAACAGCTTCTTTTTCTTCAGCCTGAGATTTGCCCATACCCTTCTTCAAACCGTGGTTGATACAAGGAGCATAAGCGATAATCAAAGAAGGACCGTCATAAGCTTCAGCTTCGCGGATAGCCTTCAAAGTCTGAGCCTGATCAGCACCCATAGCGATCTGAGCGACATAAACGTAACCGTAAGTAGTAGCCATCAAACCCAAGTCTTTCTTGCGGACTCTCTTACCGGCTGCAGCAAACTTGGCGATTGCACCGACCGGAGTAGCCTTTGAAGACTGACCGCCTGTATTTGAATAAACTTCAGTATCCAGAACCAGGATATTCACATTCTTACCGGAAGCAATCACGTGGTCCAAACCACCATAACCGATATCGTAAGAAGCACCGTCACCACCGATAATCCACTGTGAACGTTTTACCAAGAAGTGGCTCAATTCGGCGATAGTAGCGCAATTCGGACATTTATCCTTAGCTGCTTCAACCATCGGAATGATCAGAGCTGCCAGTTCTTTCGTCTTATCGGCATCGTTCTGATTTTCGATCCATGCAGTGAATGCTTCCTTATATTCGGCCGGAGTGCCTTCATAAGCAATGGCAGCTTCCATTGCATTCTGGATACGTGCACGCATCTTTTCGTTAGCCAATTCCATACCCAAACCGAATTCACAGAAGTCTTCGAACAGAGAGTTAGCCCATGCAGGACCTTCACCCTTTTCGTTTGTCGTATACGGAGTAGATGGAACAGAACCCGAATAGATAGAAGAACATCCCGTAGCGTTAGCAACCATTTCACGATCACCGAACAACTGGGAAATCAGTTTTACGTACGGAGTTTCACCACAACCGGAGCAAGCGCCTGAGAACTCGAACAACGGAGTTGCGAACTGAGAATTCTTCACATTAGACTTGATGTCTACCAAACTCTGCTTAGAACTTACATTAGCCACACAGTATGCCCAGTTATCAGCTTCAGCCAACTGACCTTCCAGCGGAGCCATAGACAACGCCTTGTTGCCCTTGAATCCCGGACAGATATCGGCACAGTTTCCGCAACCCAAGCAGTCCATAACATCTACCTGCATACGGAACTTCATCCCCTTCATTGTAGCCGGAGCTTTCACATCCAACATCGGGAAGTTTGCACCCTTCTGTTCTTCGTCATTCAAAACGAACGGACGGATAGAAGCGTGAGGACAAACGTAAGCACACTGGTTACACTGGATACAGTTTGCCTCATTCCAAACCGGAACAAATGCAGCTACACCACGTTTTTCATATTTTGCAGTACCCTGATGCCATGTACCGTCTTCGATGCCCTTGAAAGCAGAAACCTTCAGTAGGTCGCCATCCTGTGCATTAATAGGACGAACCACTTCGTTGATAAATGCAGGATCGTTGTTTACAACCTCTTCATCATCCGGCAGGTTAGCCCATGCAGGATCAACAGTCAACTGGTTGTATTCGCCACCACGATCAACAGCAGCATAGTTTTTGTTTACAACATCTTCACCCTTCTTGCCATAAGACTTCACGATGAACTTCTTCATCTGTTCGATAGCCAGATCAACAGGAATTACACCTGTGATACGGAAGAATGCAGACTGCAGGATTGTATTGGTGCGGTTACCCAAACCGATTTCCAATGCGATCTGTGTAGCATTGATATAATAAACCGTAATATTTTTCTGAGCGAAATAACGTTTTACACGGTTAGGCAGGTGTTTTGCCAATTCTTCGCCATTCCATACCGTGTTCAGCAAGAATGTACCGTTCTCACGCAAACCGCGAGTCACATCGTACATACGCAGGTAAGCCTGAACGTGGCAAGCCACAAAATTCGGTGTGTTTACCAAATAGGTAGAGCGGATCGGATGATCACCGAAACGCAGGTGAGAACAAGTGAAACCGCCGGATTTCTTAGAGTCGTAAGAGAAATAAGCCTGGCAATATTTATTTGTATTGTCACCGATGATCTTGACTGAATTCTTGTTGGCACCGACAGTACCGTCTGCACCCAAACCGTAGAACTTAGCTTCGAACATGCCTTCGCCACCCAATGCGATCTCTTCTTTCTGAGGCAGGGAAGTGAATGTTACGTCATCTACGATACCGATCGTGAACTGGTTCTTCGGCATCGGCAGTGCCAGGTTTTCATATACGGAAAGGATCTGGGCAGGAGTCGTATCCTTAGACCCCAAACCATAACGGCCGCCTACGATAACCGGAGCATCTTCCTGGCCATAGAAACAGTCTTTTACATCCAGATACAGAGGTTCGCCTACTGCACCCGGTTCTTTTGTACGGTCCAAAACAGCAATACGCTTAGCAGTCTTAGGAACAGCTGCCAAGAAGTGTTTAGCCGAGAACGGACGATACAAGTGAACGGAAACCAAACCTACTTTTTCACCCTTAGCTGTCAGGTAGTCGATAGCTTCGCGTGCAGCTTCCGTAACAGAACCCATTGCAATGATTACGCGTTCTGCATCTTCAGCTCCGTAGTAATCGAACAAACCGTATTTACGTCCTGTGATCTTAGAGATTTCATTCATATATTCTTCTACGATAGCAGGAACTGCATCATAGTAAGAGTTGCTCGATTCTCTATGCTGGAAGAAGTGGTCAGGGTTTTCAGCCATACCGCGTGCAACCGGAGTTTTCGGATTCAAGGCACGTGCGCGGAATTCAGCCAACGCCTTCTGGTCGATCAGCGGAGCCAAGTCTTCATTTTCCAATGCTTCGATCTTCTGGATTTCGTGAGATGTACGGAAACCGTCGAAGAAGTTCACGAACGGAACACGGGATTTGATTGTAGCCAAGTGGGCAACACCTGCCAAATCCATCACTTCCTGTACAGAACCTTCGGCCAACATGGCGAAGCCTGTCTGACGGGCAGACATTACGTCTTGATGGTCACCGAAGATACACAGTGCGTGAGAAGCCAATGTACGAGCAGATACATGGAATACGCAAGGCAGCAATTCACCTGCAATCTTGTACATGTTCGGGATCATCAGCAACAAACCCTGAGAAGCCGTATAAGTCGTAGTCAGTGCACCAGCCTGCAACGAACCGTGAACTGCACCGGCAGCACCACCTTCAGATTGCATTTCCTGCACCATTACAGTTTCGCCGAAAATATTCTTACGTCCGGCAGCAGCCCATTCATCTACATATTCTGCCATCGTAGATGACGGAGTGATGGGGTAAATCGCAGCAACTTCACTGAACATATAGGAGATATGTGCAGCAGCCTGGTTACCATCACAGGTTAAAAATTTCTTCTGTTTTGTCATAGACTCTTACTATTAGTATTTAAAAAAATTTCAATATAAAAAGCCGAAAAGCCAAAGCGGGATCATGTTGCCCTCTCCTACTTCGACCTTATCGATTGCATAATACAGATCAGGATTATTCTTCACCTTCATGTTTTCTTCAATCCTGAAATTATGCATCCCATTGACTAAGAAATGTGCATTCTTCCCGCCCTCATTCAATTTATTGTCCTTCAAAAGCTGGTTATAAAAGAATGATTCGCGGACAGACTGCATATTCACTTCCATCGGCCGGATGGGATACATCAAATTGGAGTTATACATATACACTTTAGAGGGTTTCTTGGGGAAGGACTCTCCCACCGGATAAAGTATGTTCATCAAACGGGCATCGGCCAAATATTTGATATAGTTCATCACGGTGGCCCGCGAAGTCTCTATGTCTTTGCTCAACTGACTCACATTGGGCGTACAAGGAGCGCTTGTCGCCAACAGGTAAAGCAGCTTACGCAGTTTCGGCAGATAGCTTTGTTCGATTTGTTTTATGTATAACACATCTACCTCCAGCATCATATTCATGGTCTTTAGCAAATTCTCCGAGAAATTGCGCTTCTCCAAGAAGAACGGGTAGAAACCATGATGCAGATAGTCCTGAAAGTATGCCATCGGTTTTCCCACCGAGCAGATGCCTTTCGCAATCTCCTGATGGCCCACCAATATTTCTCCAAACGTATAAGCCGGAAAGCTGTTCCCGGACATCAGATTAAAAAATTCCCGGAATGAGAAACCTCGCAGGTTATACGAAACCACCTTGCCTGACAGATCGGGATTTTCATCTTTCAACCGCATGACGGAAGAACCGGAAAAAATGATCTTCAAGTCAGTGAAGTTATCGTAACAATAGCGGAGTTCTTTCGACCATCCCGAATATTTGAACACTTGGTCGATCAGCAGCACTTTTCCCCCTTTTGCCCTGAACTCAGAAGCAAAATCGACCAACGTACGTTCCGTAAAATAAAAATGATTCAGATTTATGTAAAGACACTCTTTATTATCCGCGCCAAAATGCTCGCGGGCATAATCCAGCAGAAAAGTCGTCTTTCCCACTCCGCGAGACCCCTTAATACCGATCAACCGATCATTCCAGTCGATCTCGTCCATCAGCCCTCTGCGAACCGGCGAATACAAGTGTTCTACCAGATATTTATGTGTTTTAAAGAATGCTTCCACTTTTTCAATTGACAATTAACAATGGACAATTTATCCATCCCGTTAAACGAGGCAAATATAGATATTTTTTCCGAATTGCAATGCAGAGTTTGCAATTTTGATAAAAAACATCTATTCCAAATTATCAATTATCCATTTTTTATTGTTAATTATTCAATTATCGTTATCCACCCATAGGTATCAGGTTCATCGCCATACTGGATAGCACGCAGTTTATTGTATAGTTTTTCACAAACAGGACCCGGTTTGCCGTCTTTTGCAATCACATAAGACTTATTGACATCCAAATCATCGATCTGTGAAATCGGAGCAATAACCGCAGCAGTTCCACATTCGGCAGCTTCATCGAACGCAGCGATTTCTTCTACCGGAACCGGACGGCGTTCCACCGTCAGGCCCATATCGGTTGCCAACTGCTGCAAACTCTTGTTCGTGATAGAAGGCAGGATAGAGTGAGACTGCGGAGTGATGTAGCTGTTGCCACGAATTCCGAAGAAGTTGGCTGGGCCGCATTCGTCCAGATATTTCTTTTCTTTCGGGTCCAGATATAAAACAGCGGCGTAGCCCAGCTCATGAGCCTTTTCGCCCGCAACGAGACTGGCGGCGTAATTACCACCGACTTTGATCGTACCGGTTCCCTGAGGGGCAGCACGATCGTAATCGCGCATGATACATACTTTGGAGGGTTTGAAACCACCCTTAAAATACGGTCCCACCGGCGTCACAAACACCATGAACATATATTCGGGAGCCGGCTTCACACCCACCTGGGCACCCAAACCGATCATCAACGGACGGATATATAAAGCAGCCCCGCTTTCATAAGGGGGAACAAAACGTTCGTTCAGTTTTACGACCTTACGGATAGCTTCCTCGAACTTCTCAACGGGCAACTCGGCCATTTTGATACCGCGGCTGGAAGATTGCATGCGTTTGCCGTTCTCATCCATACGGAACACACGGATCTTGCCGTCTCTCCCTTTGAACGCCTTCAATCCTTCAAACGACTCCTGTCCATAATGCAAACATGTAGCAGCCATATGAATATTGATGATCTCGGAAGAACTAACTTCGAGCTCGCCCCATTTACCATCCCGATAGTAACACCGTACATTATAGTCTGTCTTCATATAACCGAATGACAGATCAGACCAATTAATATTTTCCATATCTTATCGTAATTAGATTATTGACAGGCAAAGGTATTAATAAAAAATGAAAAACGGCAACCGTTACTCATTTAATCCTCGCAGGAAAATAATCCCGCAAATTGTCGCAATGCGTACAGGCAAATTCGGCTACACTCTTATTGTACACCTTGCCTCAAATCTCATTGGTCCAAATCGAAACTACTGCTGCATCTAATTCGATTTTATACCCCATTTAATTCAAATTACACGCAAGGGTAATATTTTTTAACAGATATAAGATTCCTACACCTCACTATCAATCAAGATTTTAACCCAAAATCACATTTTAAAGAGAGATATTGTCTATTTTAACACTCATTTACCCCTTCAAAAACGGCAAAAATAACAAGAACGATAGATGCAAATTGCAGATTATATCGTATCTTTGTGAAGAAGCAACAAAAAGACATGATGGAAACTCAGCAACGAAACACGGAATATCGACACGTGGAAAATTCAAACAACATAAACAATCAACATATTGGGCAGACAAACATAACTGTTTTTTATGTACATTTGTCCACCCAAATAAATAAATAACATGAAAGTAATCGATCTGATCAATAGCAGCAAGAGTACTGCTTTCTCATTTGAAATACTTCCTCCGTTGAAAGGAAACAGCATACAGAAAGTATATAATGTCATAGACAAACTGATCGAGTTCGATCCTAAATACATTAATATAACATCCCATCACAGCGAATATATCTACAAGACTTTGCCAGATGGTAGCTTTCAGAAAGTCAACATCCGCAAACGTCCCGGATCGGTCGCCATCGCTTCGGCTATCCAGAATAAATATGGCATAACGGCTGTTCCTCATATTATATGCAAGGGATTTACAAAAGATGAAACGGAATATGCATTGATCGACCTGAACTTTTTAGGTGTTTATGACCTGTTGTTGCTCCGTGGAGATGTAAAAACACTGGAAGCCGGACAAAAAACGGACATATACCACGAACATGCAACCGACCTCCAGCAGCAAGTGAACGACTTCAACAAAGGGATCGCCATCGACGGATCTGTTTTCGAAGCCAATGAAACACCGTTCTCTTACGGAATGGCTTGCTATCCGGAAAAGCATGAAGAAGCCCCCAATATGGAATCGGATATTTTCTATCTGAAAGAGAAAGTAAAGAACGGGGCGGACTACTTGGTGACACAGATGTTTTTCGACAATGAAAAATATTACGCATTCGTAGACCGATGCCGGGCGGAAGGCATTACGGTCCCCATCATTCCGGGTATCAAGCCGATCGTATTCAAGAACCAGCTCACCGTGCTGCCTAAGATATTCCGTTCGGACATTCCCGAACCGTTTGCAACAGAACTTCGTAAATGCAAAACGGATGATGAAGCGAAAGCCGTCGGTGTCGAATGGTGCATCCAGCAATGCAAAGACTTGATTGCACACGGCGTTCCGAGCCTACATTTCTATACGATGATGGCATCGGATAGCGTCTATAAGGTGGCAAAAGAGGTGTATTGAAAGCACGAAACTACATTTCCATGCCTATGAAACGATGTTTTCATGCCGAAGGAACTATATTTTCAAGCAATCGTAATCTCCCCGATCAGCGAACAATTCAGATGTTCCTTTACTTCGTCCGGCGTCATACCATGCCCGAACAGGAACATCAACTTGGCAACCGCACATTCGGTCGTGCTGTCGTAACCGCTCACCACGCCGGCCTGCAACAATTTGCGACCGGTTTCATAGCGGTGCATTTCCACGCTCCCGGCAAGGCATTGGGTGACATTGACAATGACGATCCCCCGTTCGACCGCATCCTTCAACATCTCCAGCAACCAGTCATATCCGGGCGCATTCCCGCTACCGAATGTTTCCATCACGACGCCTTTCAAGCCGGGAATATTCAAGATGCTTTCCACAACCTGCGGAGAAATTCCAGGAAATATTTTCAAGATTGCAATATTCCGGTCCAACAAGTAATGAGGTTTCAGCGGTTTCCGGGATACCGGATGGTAAACCTGGGAGACATCATACTTAATCGAAATACCGGCATGTGCCAACGGAGGATAATTATAGGAACGGAACGCATTGAAATTATCCGCATTCGTCTTGCTGGTACGGTTTCCGCGCAGCAGGTCGTTCTCAAAGAAAATACAGACTTCAGGAACCAGCGGCATATCGTTTTCACGGGCGGCGGCAATCTCTATCGCCGTAATCAGGTTTTCCTTTCCATCCGTACGAAGCATACCGATCGGAAGCTGTGAACCGGTCAGAACCACGGGCTTACTCAGATTTTCCAGCATAAAGCTCAAAGCGGAAGCGGTAAAGGCCATCGTATCGGTCCCATGCAGAACGACAAAGCCATCGTAATCATGATAATGTTCCGCAATGACATGCACGATTTTCATCCATGAATCCGGTCCCATCTCCGATGAATCCATCGGTGGATCAAATTGAATAGACGATATTTTATATCCGAGATTTTTCAGTTCGGGTACATGCTCCTCCAAATGTTCAAAATTAAAGGCCTCCAAAGAGCCCGTCTCAGGATTTTCTATCATTCCGATAGTACCTCCCGTATATATAATCAGAATAGAAGCGTCATCTTTGCATACATTCATAATACAATCCGTATTTATGTAATTTTCTTTTTTACAATGCAAAGATAATACTATCATTTTGAAATCAAATACCGAAACAAAACAATTAAAACATATTCAAAACTATCTTCACAAGAATAATCATAAGAAAAAATATTACATTTTGTCAACTGCAAAAAAAACACAAATCACCGTCTCAGTTTTTATCGATCAGGCAATAGAAGTAAGCAATACACCAAAAACATACAACAAAATGAAAAAAGTTTGTTATCGGATAGGGGTTTTTCCAAGCATCTTAGTCTTATCGACGAAATAATAAATTTTACGAAGATGAAATACATACTGTTTATCGCAATGGATTTAGCCTTATATCCTTTTTTGCTTGTGCTTTTTATTGGTAAATGCATTAAAGAGAAAATACAGATCGCACATTAAGATGAGGTTTCTTATTTCCTCGATTATTCGTACCTTTGCTCTATCAACTCAATAAGGAGCAACATGTACTTCAAGGATATTATCGGTCAGGAAGAAATAAAAAAACGGCTTATACATTCGGCACAGACAGGTGTCGTCCCGCATGCCCAGCTATTCACGGAACAGGGGGGTGCAGGCGCCTTTCCTCTCACACTGGCTTACGCACGTTATCTGAACTGTACGAACCGGACGGAAACGGATTCATGCGGGCATTGTCCGTCATGCCTGAAGTATAACGAGTTGGCCCACCCGGACCTTCATTTCGTGTTCCCGATCGTTTCCAAGAAGGATAAGAAAAAAGATGTCTGCGACGATTACCTCACCGAATGGAGAGGTTTCCTGAAAGACCGTCCCTATTTCGATATAGACGGCTGGCTGGATTATATCGATGCCGGCAACTCACAAGCTCTGATCTACTCGAAAGAGAGCGACGAGATTATCCGGAAACTGAGCCTTAAGATATACGAAGCGACTTACCGCATCCTGTTGGTATGGCTACCGGAAAAACTCCACCCGACCTGTGCCAACAAACTCCTGAAGATCATTGAGGAACCTCCCCGGAACACGGTGATCCTGATGGTATCGGAACTTCCCGACCTGGTTTTAGGAACCATCCTGTCCCGTGCGCAACGTATCAACGTACGTGGCATTCATCCGGAAGATATCGCCGCCTCCATGATTTCCCGGTTCAACCTGACTCCCGAAGATGCCAAGCATGTCGCCCATCTGGCAAACGGCAGTTACCTGAAAGCGGTCGAGGCAATCAGCCTGGGGGAAGAGAACAAGTTCTACCTGGAACAATTCAAAGGCATGATGCGCAACTCCTGGGCGCGTAATGTCAGAGGCATGAAAGACATGGCAGACGTGTTGGCAAGTATCGGGCGTGAACGGCAGAAGAACTTTCTTTCTTATTGCCAGCATCTGATACGCGAGAACTTCATGTACCGGTTCCAGTCGCCGGAACTCAATTATATGAATACGGACGAAGCTGGATTTGCCGTGAAGTTCGCTCCTTTCATCAATGAACGGAATGTGATCGACATCATGGACGAGTTGGCAAAAGCGGAACGGCATGTGACGCAAAATGTGAACGCAAAGATGGTCTTTTTCGATCTTTCCCTACGGCTTACCGTATTGATAAAACGGTAATTCCAGATAAGTTGTCACAGTTTTTTATTCTGCCAGTTTCCTTTCCAGAGATAGAAGAAAGCGGACAGGATCATCAAATCGTAGACATGCTCCGTTGTCCAGCAGACCGCCACATCCGCATGCATCCGGATACCGACCCACAGTGCATAGAGAACATAGACAAAGATACTTGCCATATCAATCAGCAATGCCGTCTGCGTATTTCCCGTTCCCGACACACTGAAAAAGAAGATAAAGGCCGGAACCGCAATTAGATAAGAGGAAAGCATCACCCAAAGGGATGATACAGAACCGGCAATCAGATCCAGATTATCCGTGTAAATGCGCAATACCAGTTCCGGGAATAGGGCAATCAGAATACCGAGCGGCAAAACGAAGTAATAGCAAATCCGTATCATACGCCCGCACAATCCCATCACCTGTTCCGGCTTTCCAGCACCAATCAGATTGCTGACCAGCGAACTGGAGGTCGAAGCAAAGGCATTGACAAACATAAACAGAAACGAAGAAATGCTTCGCACCACATTCGTAATCGCCAACGGCCGCTCTCCCTGATGCTCCATCACGACAAAGAACACGAACCAGCCTAAAAAAGCAATCCCGTGCTGAATCATAATCCAGATAGAAACACCCAATATCTGCCTCAACATCCGGAAATCTATACCCGAATACTCAAACAACCCGTATTTCTTATAATCGACTTTCTTCCACGTATAAAGAATGAAGAACAGCACCGAAACAGCTTCCGAGATCGATGAAGCGATCGCCGCTCCGGCAATCCCCAACGCCGGAAATCCGAACTTCCCGAATATCAGGACATAGTTCAGCATTACATTGGCTAACACCATCACGACCGAATTTATCGTCAGGATCTTTGTCTTTGTAATACCGACATAAAAAGCCCTGAACATAACGGCGACAAAGGAGAAGAAAAAGCCATAGACACGCCAGTCCACATACTTCATCGTAGCCTGGTAGACATCATCGGAACCGATCAGTTTGCGCAGAAAGAAAGGCGAATACAGATGTGAAGCCGTAAACAGCAACGAGGCAAGCAGCAACAGGAAAAACGTCCCCTGCAGGAAGACCAGCCCAATCCGTTTATATTCTTGTGCGCCGTTTCGCCGAGCTATCAATACCTGCGCGCCTATACTGAAACCGAAGCCAAGCATATAAATCACAAGGTAATAGACTCCCGCCAATGCCGACGCTCCCAACTCGACTTCTCCTACCCGCCCCAAATAGGCCGTATCGGTCAACCCGATCATGTGTTCCATCAATAGACTCATCAAGACGGGGAATGTTATTTGCAGAATTTGTTTGTTCGTAAATTGCATATTGTCTGATAAAAAGGGGTGCAAAGATAATAATAAGAATGGATTGCACAATATAACCGGGAGACATTCGTTTTTATAAAAATGAACCGGTATGATGGTGCGTATAATTTATTAATGATATTCCTATGAAAGCGAAATTATTGCTGATATTCTCTCTGTCATTTTACCTTTTCAGTTGTAACGGACAGAATTCCCATATCCCGGCAGCTGTCACTTCGGCCGCTCCAGTCAAGATCAATCGTTTCGACAAGGAGCTTTTAAAGCTGGTCGAAACGAACGACTCCTCCATGCAAGCCAGGCTTGTTCGCGAATACCCGCAAATGCTCGACATATTGGGAAAAGGTATCCTAAACATGAAGTCTCCGGCAATGCCCGGCTTCTTCGACAAATTGGCCAACTACTATTCCGAACCGACTTTGAAGGGGTTATATACCGATGCTGTCCGTCAATATGACAATGTTTCTCAGATCGAGCAAGCTCTCGGTAACGGTTTCACATGGTTGAAGACCTGTTTTCCTTCGATGCAGATTCCGGCCATCTATATGCACGTTTCCGGCTTCAATCAAAATGTACTGGTCGGCGACAGCCTGTTGTCCATCTCGATAGATAAATATTTAAGCGAGGAATATCCGTTATACCAGGACTTCTTCTATGATTTCCAGCGCCGGTTAATGACGCCTGAGCATATCGTCCCCGATTACCTTGCCGGTTGGCTGATGTCCGAGTATCCGTTTGAAGGAAAAGAAAATGTACTGCTCGACCGGATGATCTATGAAGGCAAAATAAAATATCTGATCCATCAAGCATTTCCTGAACTGAAGCCTGAAGTACTCATGGGCTACACGGAAACTTCCTATAACTGGTGCAAAGAGAATGAATCCAACCTGTGGAAGGCTATCATAGAACGCAAGCATCTTTATACGCCAGACCTGATGACGACAAATAAATACTTCGATAACGTCCCCAGCATATTCCTGGCAAGCGACGCTCCCGGAAATCTCGGCAGTTGGCTCGGCTGGCAGATTATCGACAAATATATGCGAGAAACGAATTCGACCCCAGAAGCCTTGATGCAAAACAACGATAGCCAAGCTATCCTGACCGATTCGAAATACAAGCCATAAAGCCTACGGGGGATATAAAAAAGAAAACCGTCCTATTCTCGCGAACTGGACGGATAACCTAATCTAACTTAATTCTAATACCATGAAAAACACTATATCTTAATAACAGAACCGGTATCGAAAAGTTTAATAGAACGGTTTATTTTTATTTCTTTCACAAAATAATGATCATGCGAGATCAACAACACCGTTCCTCTATAACTCTTTATAGCCGCTGTTATTATTTCAACACTTTGTATATCCAGATTGTTCGTCGGTTCGTCTAAAATAAATACATCCGGCGCATTATTTCCGATCATAAGGCAGCAAAAGAGCAACCGGATCTTTTCACCTCCGCTCAAGCAAAAACACGGCTTGTCCCATGTCTCGTAAGGAAACAAATAACGGTTCAAAATGGATTTCAATTCATGTTCAGCCAAATGCGAGGCGTTAAAACGTTCCGTCTGCTCGAACACGGTCAATCCGGGATCAAGCACGGAACATTCCTGATCAATATAAAGATAACTGAAATCAGCCCGTGTAATCGTCCCGGCCGCCGGTTTCAGTTCCCCTAACAACAATTTGACCAGGGTCGTTTTTCCGCTCCCATTATTTCCTGTGATATGAATACGGTCGCCACTCCTGACCTGAATATTCAGAGGTGACTTCCATAGGCAGGAAGAAGTGTAACCGAAATTGATCTGATCCGCAGTGATCAGAATCTTGCCGGTGTGCAGATCGGAAGAATTGAAATTTGTCTGAAGTGCCCGCAAATCGGGAATCACATCCTGAAGGCTGGCAATCGAACTTTGCAGGGAAGCCATTTTCTCCTCATGGACATCATTCAGCCGGACTGTACTTTTCTCGGCTTTATCTTTCAGCGTATTGACTGCCATGCGTGAGATCCCTTTCTTGAAACTCGACTTATCACTGCGGACATTCGACTTATTCTTCCGTTCCATCACTTCACGCGCCGTTTTACGGGCCAAGCGTAGTTCTTTCTCCTTCTCACTCAACTGATTCTGCAAAGCTGTCAACGCCAACTCTTTCTGTTCTTTATAGAACTCATAATTGCCACCATAAAGTGTGACCTCACTTTTCTCAAGCTCACAAATGCAAGGCAGCAGGTTTAGCAACGTCCGGTCATGACTGACAATCAACAAGGTCGAACGTCCGCTCCGGATCATCTCATATAGCTTTTCCCGGCCGGAAACATCCAGATGATTCGTCGGTTCATCCATCAAAATAATTTCCGGTGCATGAACAAGGATACCAGAAAGGAACACTTTCGTCTTTTCTCCTCCGCTCAACGAGCACATCGGCTGGGACAGTTGCAGATGCTCCAGATTCCAAGAGGCAAGTGCAGAAAGACAACGTTCTTCCACATTCCAGTCGTCATTCAGACAGGTAAAGTTTTCTGCCGAGGCGTCACCTTCAAGAATGGCATGGAGCGCCTTTATCCGATCGTCCACCCGCAGAGCTTCCGCCACAGTCAGGTTGTCGAACTGTCCGAAATGTTGTGGAATATAATAAGGGCGTGAAGAACACACTACCTCCCCCGATGAAGGTTTCAGGTTCCCTTCAATGATACGCAACAAAGTCGATTTGCCCGTACCGTTATTCCCCACCAGCGCAAGACGCTGTCCTGTATTGACTATCAGGTTTATGTTTTGAAAAAGAGGTTCTTTGTCAGCATGAACATAGCATAGCTGATGTACGGATATACACATAGTTTTCTTTGAATTAAAAGATTATAAACTAAAAAAGATAAAATCACAAACGTGCCGAAGGATGGCACAGGATAAGGCCGGAATAAAGAATCGACAATCGAAAATGAACAATTGGCAATTACATCAGAAAGATATTTACGATATATAGAAACCGGCTTACTTGAATATTTTCATCGGAGTATTTATATAATTCGGTTACAAAGATAATCTTTTTACCAAGTATTATCACATAATTCATAAAATAGATTTGACCAGCTGTTTCAAAGCACCAGTGTTTATTCCACAAAACAACTATCTTTCTATAAATGGATAATACTTCTTTTCACATCCAGAAGATATCGAGTTCAAAACATACATGTTTTGAAACAAGGCCTTTTCCATTTACGACCGGAAGCCAATCAGTATGGCGGAAATAAAAAGGCTGTGTCGCAATTCTTGACACAGCCTTTTTATTCCCAAACGCCACAAAATGTTAATCGAACATATGTCTGAACTTATCGAAAATCTTCTCCTTGACAGATTTCTTCGGTTGGAAATTAGGAGAATTCTCCAAGCCGTTCATGATATCTTTCTCTGACGCAGACAACGTTTCCGGAATATAAACACTTACGTTTACAAGCAGGTCTCCCGTTCCATAACTGTTAACAGAGGGAAGCCCTTTGTTTCGCAAACGGAGTACTTTCCCCGGTTGAGTCCCTGGCTCGATTTTGACTTTAGCCTTACCATCGATGGTCGGAACTTCAACTGTGCCACCCAAAGCCGCTTGAGGCACACTCAGTAACAGGTTATACAGAATGTCGTTCTCGTCACGTATCAGTTCCGGATGCGGCTCTTCTTCGACCAAGATCAGCAAATCACCGTTAATACCTCCATGACGGGCCGCATTCCCCTTCCCACTCATGGAGAGCTGCATGCCTTCCGCCACACCGGCCGGGATATTGATCGTGATCACCTCGTCGTCGCGCACGATTCCTTCACCATTGCACTCGCTACATTTCTTGGTGATAATCTTCCCTTCGCCTCCACAGGTCGGACAGGTTGTCTGTGTCTGCATCTGTCCTAAGATCGTATTGGCCACACGGGTGACAACACCGCTGCCATGACAGGTTTCACAAGTCTTGGAACTGTGATCGTCCTCCGCACCGCTGCCATGACATTTGGAACAGGTCACATATTTCTTAACCTTGATCTTCTTTTCGACTCCGGTAGCGATCTCTTTCAGGTTCAACTTTACTTTCACACGCAAATCCGAACCACGATTTACCCGGCGACCGCCACGTGAACCGCCACCAAAACCACCAAAACCGCCAAAGCCACCAAAATGTCCGCCAAAGATGTCTCCAAACTGTGAGAAAATATCGTCCATAGACATTCCTCCGCCAAAGCCACCGCCCTGCGAAGCCCCTCCCACTCCGGCATGACCGAACTGGTCATAACGCTGGCGTTTCTGAGGATCGCTCAGTACATCATACGCTTCAGCAGCTTCCTTGAAGTTCTCTTCAGCCTGCTTGTCACCCGGATTCTTGTCAGGGTGGTACTGAATCGCCTTTTTACGGTAAGCTTTCTTTATTTCCTCTACCGAGGCAGTCTTCTCGACGCCCAGCACTTCATAATAATCTCTTTTAACCATCTTCGTATCTGTCTGTTGTTATTTGCTCATTATCCTGTCGTATTATTCGCCTACCACAACTTTAGCGTGGCGAATCACCTTATCGTTCAAAGTATAACCGGTCTGCACATAATCCAGAACCTTGCCCTTCATATCGGGTTCCGGTGCAGGAATCATGGCGACTGCTTCAGACGTTTCAGCATCGAACGGTTCACCGACAGTTTCGATCGGTTTTACATTCTGATGAGACAGGTAAGACATGAATTTCGAATAGATAAGTTCCACTCCTTCCGTAACAGCCTTTATATCTTCAGCCGAACGGATATTCTGCAAAGCACGTTCGAAATCGTCGACAACAGGGAGCAGGTGAGTCAAAGCACTTTCGCCACCGTTCTTGATCAGCTCGGACTTTTCGCGCAATGTACGTTTACGGTAGTTATCGAACTCAGCCATCAAGCGCAGGTGGGAATCATTCAGTTCGTCATATTTCTTCTTCAATTCTTCCAGCTCCTTCTGCTCCGGACCTTCATCCGTCACATTGTCAGATGTGGCATTTTCTTCTGCCGCATTTACCTGTTCATCCTGCAATTTTGTCGCGTCATCAGCACCCTGGCGTTCTTTTTTGTCAGCAGTTTCCTTCTTGCTATTAAAATTCATCTTGTTCATAATCAATTATATATTTTCATTACTATCTAATTGTCAGTAAGATATCATACCTATATCGGTCATACTATCTGCCTGTCGGCATTATTCTTGTCGATATCAATCACCAATATAACATCAAATATACTGCCAACTGTTCTTATAGAACGAAAATATCTTTACCTTTGTGTAGTAAAAGATGATTTATTATCATAGTACAAATAATAAGATTAATAAAACAATTAAGAAATTAATTATGAAGAGAGCGATTTTGTCAGTTTTACTGCTATTTGCATTTCTTACCGGTTTTGCCCAAAACCGGAATATATGCCGATTAGGAATTACATACGATATCAGTCAAAGCGACCACTGGGGGAAAAACAAACCGGTCATAACCAGTGTCATCCCTTATTCGCCGGCAGAACTCGCAGGAGTTAAAACCAATGATATCATTATAGCTATCGACGGTGTGCAAACGACAGATATTTCGTCGGAAGAGATCGGTGAAATGCTGAATCCCGCCGGGAAAAACGAGGTATTACTGACGATCGGCAATCTGGCGAACCCTGCTAAACAGGTGCTTGTCAAAAAAGAATGCAAAAAAGGGAATGCGATTACCGAAGAACAATTGGCCACCGCTTTTTCTATGTACAGCCTCGAAACGACCAGCGAACGGGAATTTGTCTGTCCATTCAAGACAACCGTGACAGCCGACCCTGTAGATTTAGGAAAGTTCAAGACTTTTGCCTTCTCTGCCATAGACGAGAATAACAGCAAACTGGAAACGGCTATCAACGAAAGCATCGAAAAGGAGTTGACCAAGAAAGGAATGACAGTCGACACAGACCGTCCCGACATCATAGTACAGACCTTCTATTTCTTCGATAAGAATCCGAACTATAAAGGAGCGAACAAGATCCTGGTCGAAAAAGAGCCGATCTATCGCTACAACTTCAATCACAGCAAGATGGAGACATTCCCGTTCCTGAACTCGATGTCTGCAGAAGCGGAAGCGGAGTACCTGCTCCAGTTCGGTTTCCGCCTGATCGACCAACGTGACGTACCGGGCCGCATCCTGTGGGAATGCGAAGCAAATGAGCTGTTGGAAGACTCATACCGCCTGGATGAATATGCCCGTATCCATGCACCATTGATGTGCATGCAATATCCGTACGTCAAATATCAGCGTAACGTGCCGTTCAAGGTCAATCAGAAAACCTACAACTACACGGGGCTGAGTTACGATATCGACCGTATGGAACAGATCGCCGATGTCGACAAAAACTCACCTGCCTATGCAGCCGGATTACGCCCCCGTGATATTGTAGAGAAAATCAACGACCAGAAAATGAATTACACGGCAGAAGAATTCTCCGCTGCTTACAAAGGATTTATTACTAACACGATGAAATACCGCGATCCGAAAACCCAGTTTACGGATGCCAACGGTTTCAAACGTTGTATGTTCTGGGACACATTCAAATACTCACAAGTAGCCGATGCGATCCAGAAACCCGGTAACAAGACCACCTACTCATATTTATATTATTACGCCCCGTATATCAACCCATCCGGAAACAATGCCTGTACGTTCGATATCAAAAGGGGTAAAAACAAAATGGAAATCATCGTCCGCCCGACCATTCGCCGGTCCGTGACGGTCGAAGTAAAATAAAGCATTTACAAGAAAGTGATATATCCGCAAAATTTCGAACAAAAAACGGGCTTCGATAAAGTCCGTCGTTTAATTTCAGAGAAATGTTTAAGCCCGCTCGGAGAAGAACGGGTGGCAGAGATGGAATTCTCTGCCGATTATCAAACCGTAACTCGACGTCTGGAACAAACTGACGAGTTTGTTCGTATCCTGCACGGAGAAGACGAGTTTCCCGCCAGTTATTTTTTTGATGTGCGTTATTCGTTGAAGCGGATACGCCCCGAAGGAACCTGGCTAGATGAAAAAGAGCTATTCGACCTGAAACGTTCGCTCCAGACAATCAACGATATTATCCGCTTCTTTCGCCCTTCCCTGGAAGAGGGAGAAGAGATCAAATACCCGGCATTGACCGCCCTTGCCGGCGATATTCAGGTATTCCCGCAGTTAATCGGAAAGATCGACGCGATACTCGACAAATTCGGACGGGTGAAGGACAATGCCTCTTCTTCACTGGCGCAGATACGAAAAGAGATCACGGCTACCATGAGCGGTATCTCCCGCAGCTTGCAGTCGATATTACGCGCCGCACAATCGGAAGGTATAATAGATAAAGATATTACTCCCACCATGCGCGATGGGCGCCTGATGATCCCGGTCGCTCCGGCTTTCAAACGGAAGATCAAAGGGATCGTGCACGATGAATCGGCTAGCGGCAAGACTGTTTTCATCGAGCCGGAAGTCGTCGTGGAGGCAAATAACCGCATCCGCGAGCTGGAAGGCGACGAACGCAGGGAGATCATGAAGATCCTGACGGAATTTACAAATTTCATCCGTCCGTTAATCCCCGATATCCTGCAATCCTATGAGTTCTTGGCCGAGATTGACTTCATCCGCGCCAAAGCATTGTTTGCCGAGCAGATAAACGGAATCAAGCCGGTCATCGAGGACAAACAGCAGATCGACTGGATACACGCTGCGCATCCCCTGCTTTTCCTCTCGTTACAGAAACAAAACAAGCAGATTGTCCCGTTGGATATTCTCCTGGAAGAGAAAAAACGCCTGCTGATTATCTCCGGGCCGAACGCAGGTGGTAAATCCGTTTGCCTGAAAACGGTCGGATTGCTGCAATATATGTTGCAATGCGGCCTGTTGATCCCCGTATATGAAAGCTCGAAAACGGGATTGTTCGAAAACCTGTTCATTGACATCGGAGATGAGCAAAGTATTGAAAACGACTTGAGTACCTACAGTTCACACTTGACGAACATGAAATTTTTCGTCAAGAACTGTAACAGCAAAACTCTAATCTTGATTGACGAGTTCGGTAGTGGTACGGAGCCCCAGATCGGAGGTGCGATTGCCGAAGCCCTGTTGGACCGTTTCAACCGGAATCACAGCTACGGCGTTATCACGACTCACTACCAGAACTTGAAGCATTTCGCTAAAGACACGGAAGGGATCGTTAACGGCGCCATGCTCTATGACCGCCACCTGATGCAACCGCTCTTTAAGCTGTCGATCGGTAATCCGGGAAGTTCTTTCGCCGTCGAGATCGCCCGGAAGATCGGCCTACCGGAAGATGTCATTGCGGATGCATCTGCTAATGTCGGCTCCGACTATATCAATATGGATAAATATCTACAGGATATCGTTCGTGACAAACGCTATTGGGAAAGCAAGCGACAGAATATCCGCCAACAAGAAAAGAAGCTGGAAGATATTACCGCCCGCTACGAGCAGGATTTGGAAGCCGTAAACAAACAACGGAAAGAGATCATGCGTAACGCCAAGGAAGAGGCACAGCGTATCCTTTCCGAAGCCAACGCAAAGATCGAAAACACGATCCGCGAAATCAAAGAGGCACAGGCGGAAAAGGAACAGACCAAGCTTGCCCGCAAAGCCTTGGAAGAATTCAAGGCTTCTGTGATAGCAGCCGAAGAAGAGGACGGCAAGATCGCCCGTAAAATGGCGAAGTTGCAAGAACGCAAAGAACGTAAAAAGCAGAAACAAAACGCGCCGGCCTCCAAGCAGGTCTTCAACCGTGATGTCATAGAAGCTGGCGACAACGTCCGCCTCAAAGGACAAGTCTCAGCCGGAACCGTTATGGAAGTTCAAGGAAAGCAGGCAGTTGTAGCATTCGGCATGATTAAGAGCACAGTCAAGTTGGAACAACTGGAGAAGGTCAGCAAAGGACAAATCAAGAAAGAGATCCAAAAAAGTACTTTTGTCAGTGTCCAGACAGCGGACGATATGCATGAAAAGAAATTGAACTTCAAGCAGGAGATAGATGTTAGAGGTATGAGAGGGGACGAAGCCTTACAGGCCGTTACTTACTTTGTGGACGATGCCATACAGGTTGGTGCCGCTCGCATCCGTATTCTGCACGGGACAGGGACAGGCATACTTCGGCAGCTGATACGCGATTACCTGCACACTGTTCCGGGCGTCCGCCAGTATCACGACGAACATGTCCAATTCGGAGGTGCGGGTATTACGGTTGTAGAACTCGAATAAGAACAAACAGATATGAGGCGAAGAGAATATGTACATCCACACAAGCGTAAGCATATTTCCAACCGGCATCTTGCCGACCGATATTTCTATGCCGGCGAGCATGATACCGTTACCCGGATCAGCCTCACACAGTACAATACCGACACTCTGCACACACGGGAGATCAAGACAAACGAAACGTCGTTCAAAAAATTTGTCGACGGAAATAGTATCAACTGGTTCCAGGTTAGCGGTCTGACTGATTCGGAGGCGGTCACGCGTATCGTCAATGAATTCGGGATGCATAACCTGGACGCCAAAGATATTCTGACTCCCCAACACGTAGTCAAGATAGAAGAGTATGACAAACACATGCTTATCGTACTCAATTCTTCCTACTACGACACCAATATGGAGATCAACTCCGAACATATCAGCATCCTAATCACGGGAAACGTAGTCATCAGCTTCACGGAAAGCAACAATCCTGTATTCGAAAAAGCCTACAAAGCCATCGAATCCGATATGCTGAATATTCGCCGAAAAAACAGCGGACTACTCCTGGCATTCCTTTTAAATACGATCATTGCCAATTTAGTGGAATCGGCCTCCAAAGTGGAGGAAATGCTTGAGGATATAGAAGAGACCCTGCTCGATATCAAAAACGACCAAGGTAATATGGGGCTGCTTATCCAACAACGTCGGAAAGAATATATGGTTATCCGCAAGAACAGCCAACCACTGAAAGAGCAATTTGCCAAACTGCTGCGCACCGAAAACGGAATCATAAGCTCCGACATCCTTCCCATCTATAACGACTTATCCGACCAGTTGCAGTTCATCATCCAGACAACCGAAAGCTGCCGGGAAATCATATCTTCCCTGGTCGATCTCTACATATCCAATAACGACCTGCGCATGAATGCGATCATGAAACGCCTGACAATCGTATCCACGATCTTCATCCCGCTGACATTCCTGGCTGGTATATGGGGGATGAACTTCAAGATGATGCCAGAATTGGACTGGCAATACGGATATGGTATAGCCTGGTCACTCATGCTACTGACAGCAATCTCGACCTGGCTATACATGCGGAAAAAGGATTGGTTTTAGAGTCCGTAGTTCCGTTTGAACATATAATAGGTATTTCTGGAAACATTAAAACGTTTACAAATTTCGAAAACAGTGTCTCCGCGTTCAAGCATGCTGATCACCTCTTCTTTATTCGCATCCAGGAAAGACTGTTTTGCAGCCGATCCTTTCGGACGGCCTAACGGGCCTCCCGCGCTCTTCTTATGATTCAATGCCTCTTTGGTACGGATTGACATCAAACTGTGTTCGATCTCCGTCACCAACTTGAACACGTTTCCCATAACTGGCAAATCCAATGCCTGGTCTAGGATATACCGGTCTCTTATACTATAGATCTGAACGCCTTTTTCCATGCAGCGTCCCATAATATCCATAACTTCCGACAAAGTTCGTCCCAAGCGGGAAATATCCGAAAAGATCAGACTATCGCCTTTTTGCATACGATCCAGTCCCCTAGCGAGATTACGTTCATCTTCCCTCCCTTTGTCGACAGTGACATCCGTAATCCACTTATCGACATTCATATCATGATTCGAAGCATAACGTTCAATCTCATCTTTCTGTTCTTCTAGAAGTTCCTTGTTTGAAGTTCCTACTCTTAAATAAGCTATTACCATATTTCCAGCAACTTAATAATTAAAAAAACGTAGAACCAAAATTTATTTCTCGGTGAAGATACGAAAAGTAATTATAGCACAATAGCTAAACTTTCCATTTTATTTAAAGAAAATGTTAGTATTCCGTTCTTTAACACAATAAATTAAATCGTATGTAAAAAGCTATCGAACTAAGAATGAAATAGCTAACAAATTATCCAATAACCGGGGATTTATTACCTTTCCCTCGATATAAGTATTTTGAACATGTTTATCGTTTTTTTTTGATCTTAGTGCTGGTAGTCGTATGGGGCATCTCGACTTCTCCATTTAACTGGCACGGAGGGATCATTCCCCGCAATCCGATTCCGGTAGACGCGATTCCCGACATCGGCGATAATCAACAGATCGTAGCGACCGAATGGATGGGACGTTCGCCCAAAGATATCCAGGATCAGATCACCTATCCGCTAACCACTTCCCTATTGGGGATTCCCGGAGTCAAATCGATCCGTAGCTCTTCCATGTTCGGCATGTCCTTCATCTATATTATTTTTGATGATAATATAGAATTCTACTGGAGCCGTTCGCGGATTCTCGAAAAGCTCAACTCCCTTCCCCCCGGCACGCTGCCCGAAGGCGTACAACCAGTGTTGGGTCCGGATGCAACCGCTTTAGGACAAATCTACTGGTACACGTTGGAAGGACGCGATCCGGCAACCGGAAAACCGACAGGAGGATGGAATGCGGAAGAGCTGCGTACCATACAGGACTACTATGTCAAATACAGCCTTTCGACCGCCGAAGGAATGTCGGAAGTGGCATCAGCCGGAGGTTTTGTAAAAGAGTACCAGATCGAGCTGAATCCGGATGCCATGCGCACCTTTAATGTTTCCGTTATGGATATTATGGGGGCGATCAAGAAAAGCGATCTCGATATCGGCGCCGAGACAATGGAGATCAATAAGGTCGAATATCTGATCCGCGGCCTGGGCTACATCAAAGATGTATCCGACCTGGAAAAAGCCGTCGTGACGGTGTGCCGGTACGCATCTCCGATGTAGCGTTTGTAAATATCGGTCCAGGTACGCGGCGCGGCGGGCTGGATAAAGAAGGTGTCGAAGCAGTCGGCGGTGTCGTGATCGCCCGATATGGTTCCAACCCTTTGGAAGTCATTAATAATATAAAAGACAAAATCAAGGAGATGGCGCCCGGACTTCCCCAGAAAACCTTGCCCGACGGGACTGTCTCCAAAATCACCGTCGTACCTTTTTACGACCGGACAGGCTTGATCAAAGAGACAATCGGCACGCTCGAAACATCTTTATCCCACGAAATACTGATCTGTATCATCGTTATCATCGTGCTGGTCCTCAACCTCCGGGCATCCGTCGTGATAGCCAGCATGCTCCCTATCGGCGTGATGGTGGACGTCGGCGTCGTGTTTGTCGAAAGCATCATCCGGTATATGGAGATGCCGGAAAACAGAGGCATCCGCAAAGGGAAAGCGATGGTAAACCTTATTTATAAGGCGGTCAGTGAAGTGTCGGGGACCATTGCCACGGCGATGATCACGACTATCGTCAGTTTCCTGCCCGTTTTTGCAATGGAGGCACAAGAAGGAAAAATGTTCTCTCCCCTCGCCTACACGAAAACCTATGCGCTGGCCTCTGCTTTCGTATTGGGATTGATCTTGCTGCCGACCTTATCCTATATATTGTTTTCGGTACGGATCGACTCAAAGCGGATACGGAAAGTGCTCAACTACATACTGATTGCAGCAGGTGTCCTCTTGTCTGTCCTGTACAGTAATATTCCGGCACTCGGACTTACAGCCGTCGGACTTAACAACCTGCTTGCTCACCGTTGGAAGAAACCCGGAATAAGTAACTATATCAATATCGGTATCGCACTTGTCGTCGCCACCTACTTCTTGGCAGAAGAATGGTTGCCGATGGGCCCCCAGAAAGGCATTATCGTCAATCTTCTTTTCGTAACAGGATGTATCGCCATCATTCTTGCACTGCTCTGGTTACTGGTGATCTACTACGAACGTATCCTTCGCTGGTGTCTGAATAACCGGTGGAAGTTCATGCTGCTACCGATCGCGACTATCCTATGCGGCATCCTGATCTGGAAACGGATCGGGCAAGAGTTCATGCCCAGCCTCAACGAAGGTTCATTCCTGTTGATGCCGACCAGCATGCCCCATACAGGAATCGAGCAAAACCTGAATTATATCGAAGCGCTGGACAAACGCCTGGCAGCCATCCCCGAAGTGGAAACGGCAATCGGCAAATGGGGACGGGTAAACTCGGCACTCGATCCGGCTCCCGCCCAGATGTTCGAGAATACGATCAACTATCGTCCCGAATATATCCTGAACGAAGACGGAAAGCGGGAACGTTTCAAAGTGAACCGGAAAGGAGAATATCTCCTGAGAAACGGAGGCACTTACAATCCGGCAGACGGCTTCCGCCTGATTCCGGCAGATAGCCTGATACCGGACCGCAAAGGAGACTATTTCCGGCAATGGCGTCCCGAAATCAAGAACACCGACGATATCTGGCAGCAAATTGTCAACGTCACCCACCTGCCCGGACTCACATCCGCCCCGAAACTGCAACCGATAGAGGCACGCCTTGTCATGCTCTCGACCGGTATGCGCGCTCCGATGGGATTGAAGATATACGGGCCGGATCTGGAAACGATCGAGCAGAGCGGAAAGGCGATCGAACAGGCGCTCAAAGACGTTCCTTCCGTGATCCCTTCGTCCGTATTCTATGACCGGGCGGTCGGAGCACCTTATCTGGAGATTAAGCTGAACCGGGATAACATGGCCCGGTACGGAGTGAACGTCGAAGATTTACAGGAGATACTAAGTGCAGCCGTCGGCGGCATGATCCTGACGAAGACGATCGAAGGCTGCGAGCGTTTCCCCGTGCGCCTCCGCTATGCCCGCGAACTGCGTGATAATCCGGAAGCATTGTCCATGCTCCTGGTTCCGACAGCCACCGGCGCCCAGATCCCATTGAAAGAACTCGCCGATATCGAATATGCCCGAGGCGCCCAGATGATCCAGAGTGAGAACACCTTCCTGGTCGGCTACGTGATCTTCGACAAGAAACAGGGAAAAGCGGAAGTGGATGTTGTAAAAGAAGCGACAAAAGTGATCGAAGGAAAGATACAAAACGGAGAGTTGAAACTAACAAAAGGCGTTTCCTACAAGTTTGCCGGAAACTACGAACAACAGGAACGTGCCACCGCCCGGCTGATGATCGTCGTTCCCCTGGCCCTGCTGATCGTCCTCCTGGTTCTGTATTTCCAGTTCAAGACCCTTACGGCCTCGTTGATTCATTTCTCCGGTGTATTCGTGGCTTTTGCCGGCGGCTTTATCCTGCTCTGGCTGTACGGTCAGGACTGGTTCATGAACTTTTCGCTGGCGGGAGTCAATATGCGGGACCTGTTCCAGATGCATACCATTAACCTGAGCGTAGCCGTATGGGTCGGCTTCATCGCCCTTTTCGGAGTGGCGACAGACGACGGTGTGCTGATGGGAACTTACATCCATCACGTCTTCCTGGAAAAGGACCCGCAGACCAGGCACGCCATACGTGAAGCCGTCGTGACAGCAGGACTCAAACGTGTACGTCCCGCAGCCATGACAACCGCGACCACCCTGATCGCCCTGCTCCCCGTCCTCACCTCGACCGGAAAGGGAGCCGATATTATGGTTCCGATGGCAATCCCGACTTTCGGCGGCATGCTGATCCAGTCGATGACCATGTTTGTCGTCCCCGTATTCCAATGCTGGTGGCGGGAAGGGCTGCTGAAGAAAGAGGAAAAGGCCCGCAACGCAGCAGAAAATTCCTCACCAGGAAAATAAATTTTCCGAGTCATTTTTTAAGTTTCGGGCTATCTGGCTGAGAAGTAAGAGGTTACCGTTTGGGGTGATACGGACAGGTAACGATTTAGAAATGAGCGGAGTGCTTTGAGGTACATTGTTTTGAATAGCCAAAGAACGCTCACCATTTCGGTCGCAAATATACAAAATTTCGCCAAAAAGAGAGAACTCTTTTGATTCATTATATTGAGACCTCAATGTTTTGGTATAAAGTATCCTTCCTTATATATGATCTGAACTAATAATTCATTCCGACTCTTATTGAGCTTTCTAAAGTTGAGATTATATCCATCATATATCTTCAAACCTCCTATCAAATGTTATAATATCTGATCTATTCTTGCGACATTGTATTTCTCATAATCATCCAGCTGGTTATAATATTTTCCAATAAGCTCGCGATCATCTGGATTATTCTCTTTTACATCATAGTATTTCACCACATTAAAAGATGCACCAATGTCACTAACCTGTCTTCCTAATCTTGTATCTGCACTATATTCAAGCCTGAGTAATAACGCTTCAATGCCATTAACTTCATCAACATTTACACCCTTGCGAGTTGATTCAAATTGTTTGTAGAGCAAATTAAATAAACCGAAATATTTTACTACTTGGTAACGGAGCATATTAAAAACAAAATTAGCAGCCTTTCTAACTCCCTTATCCACATCCCCTTCTTTTCTAATATGATAATTTACCGAGCCTGAAAATCCTTTAGAAATAAAAGCAGAAATCATACCAACAAGATAACAGTTACCAGACTGATCATTTCCGTTCTCTACATAAAAACGTAAATTGTCATTTTTGATAATTGGACGGATAGTTTGACATATAAGTTCAAGACCTGGAAGATAAGACTTCCTTTGGCCAACGTAACGTCTTATTAACTCTGTTATCTTTTCATGATCTGTTGTTGAAAAGCGAGCAATTGTATTGTACAAATAAATCTTGTCATCATATGATATTGTTCTAAACTCCTCAAAACATGCTTTAGGCATTATTCCACTTTCTTTGATAGCCTCTAACTGCTTTTTCCTATTTTCTTGCTCGATTGTGAGATAATTGGAATCTGATAGAACAATATCCACATCTTTTTTATCAATATTCTTGTCAAAAAATTTATGTTGCAACAATTCGTCCTCTTCGTTCATTCGATCCGCAAAATTTTTATCTAGAATAAAGACCCGCCCTTGATAATGCTGCATAAATCTACCAGCTCGCCCCTCTATGTTCTGTGCATCAAACTTTTTTAAGTCTTTCGTTCCTTTTTTTCCAGAAAGCACTATCACGTTTTTAGCTGTGGTATTTACCCCCTCTGTGATAGTAGTAGTACATATTAGGATCTTTAAAATATTCTGATTAAACAGTGAAATAATTTCCTGCTGTATATACTTTGGAACTGAACCGTGGTGTATACCAATTCCTTTTTTTAATGCTTTTGAAACAATCCATTGTGCTCCCCTCCCATTCGCAAATAAACTATCTATATGGTTTGTAAGCCTGATTACTTTTTCGGAATCAACATCTTTGATGTAATTATTTTTACTAATTAAAATTTTAGCATATTTTTCCGTCGAAGCTTTTGTACTGCAATAGACTATAGCATTTTCTCCTCGATTCAAAAGTTGTGTAACAAGTTGGACAATGCGAGCACTCTTAGTCTTATTTGTAAATGTCAAGTGAAACGTGTTATCAATCTCAATGGTTGATGCTGTTTCTGCAAAGACCTCCACCTTATTCACTATTTCGTAGTGATTGTAGTTGACAATAGCAAAATCATAATAGTCAAGGAAAGTTTTAAATGAGAATTGTGCATCTTTTTTATCTTTGGTCGGAAGTGCTATATATGGACCTGTAAGTAAAGAATCAACATGCGGGGTCTTTAGCAATTCGTGCAAAGCTATCCTGTACGCCACATCTCGCTCATTCTCTTGAGACACCTCGTCTATGATAAAACCATTATCAAGCTTATATATCTCATCTACAAATACAAAATCCAATTGAATTTCTTTGTTCTTATCCAAAAAAGACAAGAATCGTTCTGGAGTAAAAATAAAAAGATTCCGTCCGCTTATTTCCTCTTTATCACTGAGTGTATGAATCACATAGTTATCCTTTACCCACTTATATTCAGGCGATAAATGAATCTTAAACAAGTTCTCAGAAAGGAGAGAAAGGGTGGGGAAAATAAATGCAACATTAGTATATTCCATCTTCCTTACAATCTCGTATATCAAGAATGTTTTTCCGAAAGATGTTGAAGCACTCAGAAAAATACGATTTCTCTGCCCTCTCTTGAATCTTTCCAAGAGTTCTTTCTGGTAGCGATGCAACATGACACCTTCGCCAACTATCAAGCTGCTTTCATTGATATAATTTGAAAAGGTCTGCAAAGTAACCTCTTCATCAACGTATTCTCCAACATTCAGCATCGGATAATAATACTGGGGGAGACCTGCTTGGTTAGCAAGATAATGCAAGAAGAGTCTATCCGCCTGAGATAACTCTTTTCCTTTCATAATGTCGAAAAAAGAACAAACAGCCTTAATCATTAAAGGCTGCAAATTTGAATCTTCCTTAGCTTGGTTAATAAGCTTTACGGCATCAGCTGCTGCTTTTGATTTATCCATTGCAAAACTTGTGTCTTAATAATACGACTATTATCCACATGAAAAAACAAGAAAAAGATTGTATATGGGATTGTTAGTGTAGGTTGCACAGCACTATATTTGGTTTGAATATATGATATTATACCCATTATGAGATCATCGTATACAGTCATTTTATCATCAAAGATAACTAGCATCGGATATACAAGGTGCATATTGTGTCGACTGGCTTCTTTTGCCATATTTATCAATGGGTCAGCTCGCCATTGATCAATAATTTGTCGAATTCTACTCTTCGGCTCAATATGTTCATAGTGGTTTTCCATCGCAATAAAATTCCGATTGAAGTAAGAATCAGAAAGAGTTTTGTTAATATTATCAAATATAGAGTCTAACGACTTTTTATATCCATCCAAGTAAAATTTTGCTTCTCCAAAAAGTAGAAATATTGTTTGATTGTCTTCTACCATCAAATATGAATCATAACCTTTAGTCTCAGCATTTTCTAAAGCAGAGTATAAATATCCTCTAGCAAGTGCCTTTTCTGCATGAAAAAAATGACTAAGGAGAAGATGAAGCATAACTTCGCCTTGAAAACCATACCCCAGCTGAATACTTTCTGAAGCACTTGGGTCAAATTTTAGTTTGCTTAACAATGCTCTTATTTGGAGCTTGTCAAGCTGAGTTAAATCTATTTCATTATCACTATAAGCATACTCAACTATTCCATTATAGATTATGTTTGCTATATCAATATTGGTCCCATTTTGATGTAAACAATAATCTTTTTCTGTTGAAATACATGAGCATGAAATGTGCTTATCTGCAATATCATGAGGTAGATGATACTGCAAAACAATTGAACTTTGGATTAATTCCTTAAGACTTACTCGCATTGCCATAATCAATAAGTACAGAATTGCTTAAAATGCGTAGTTTACATTTATTTGCTTGTAAAGGTAAGCATTTATGAGGGTATGTGAGCGTCTTTTCTTGTTTTTCTTCTTGTCGGTGAAAGAAAAAAGCAATTACAGTCGTTGCGAGCGGTTGCGATTGATTAGCTGTTTCCATTTCTGTTCGCACCAATCGGTAATGGGAAGCCCGTTGATGGTCAAAAGAGGTCGTTTCTTCTCGTCCTTGATGATACGGATTTCGCTGTCCTCTTCCGTAAACTCTCTCTTGTATAATCCCGAATAGGCTTTAGCCGTGCCTCGCAGGGGCGTCTCCGTGCGATACATCTCCGCTATTCTGTCATCAGAGAAACCCATCTTTCGGAGCATCAGACGGATATTCAAGAGTTGGTAGAAGCCACTGAAGAAGCGTTTTATCCAATTCCGCTCTTCCTCATAAACCTGCACGGTTTCTTTCAATTCGGCAATGACTCTGTCCCTTCCCTTGATTGTGTCCTGCAAGAGAACGACTTCCTTTCGGATTTCATTCTTCTCCTTTTGAGAAAGATACCGTTGCCGTTCGGCTTCCTGCTCCAAGTCTGCAATACGCTTCTCTGCTTTGTCAAGTTCGGAGTTGCCAAAGATAGAATATAGCGTTCCTTTCATACGTAGCTTGCCTGCCTGCTTCTCCAGCTCCTTTATCTTGGCTGTGAGTTCCGCCTTTTGAGTTTCCTTCTCTTTCGTGGATTTGAGAATTTCCTTGTAATACTCCATCGTGGTCCGGTGCTTGGCTTCCGAGCCGTGCACGCCCCGTTCCAATCCGAACCGTTGCACTCGCTTGGCATAGTCCGTCTGATACTGCTCCAGTTTCTTGGGCGTAAGCACATCATCGGCACAAAGCCGTACCTTGTTCTTCTTCGTCTTGTACTTCCGTTTTCCGTTCTCGGCTTCCTCTTTGGCTTTCCTTCTTTCGCCCGTGACAATCGGAACGACCGTGGCGTGAATATGGGGAGTATCCTCGTCTGCATGTAGCGTGGCAGCGACCACATTGTCTGCTCCAAAAGTGGAGCGAAGCCAATCCATCGATTCATCACACCACTCGTACAGGAGTCCTTCCTGCTCTATACGAGCCATATCCTCAGGAGAACTCGACAGGATAAAGCGCAAGGCTTTGACTTGGTTCTTTGCAACCTTTCGGTAGATACCTGCCGTGGCGATACGATGTTCTATCGCTTCGCTACGGTTGGTCACATTTGCAGGGAATTGCACCAATTCCCTGTTCAGGCGTGTGCGAGAAGGATCGACGTTACTCGGGGTATATGTCCGCGCTATATGAGCGGTATTTCCCGAGTCGTTGCTCCTCGCCTTGTCTATATGTAGTACGGCGTAGCCCATTGTTTGAAGTTTGTTTTAAGGGGTATCCAAAGGGGCGAAGTCCCTTGGCTCAGGAGGGTATTTTTAGCGGTAACGGAGTGCAGCGTGAAGAAAATGCCCTAATGAGCTATGGCATTTCTTGAAATGACCATTTCGTCTCGTCCGAAGTTCGCCCTTGAGGAGCTTGCATTCTCTGAATGCACGGAGGCTTTGTTTCTAAGTTGGCTCTGCAAACTTGCGGTTCTGAGGAACTGCCGTAGCTATCGAAACAAAGCCGTTTATTCGCATACATTTTATTTCCTGAATCTTTGGATACCTGATGATGGAATAATGTTATTTGCTCTCTTTTGCCTTATCGTCCAAGTCCTCGTTTACGAGATGGTATCACCTGTTTTTGCCCTGTTCTTTGGGCAACGTGGTACTCGTTGAGGTCTTTGTATCGGGCATAGTGTCGGCTCATATCTTCTACCTTGATGCCTGCTGAGCGAAGAGATTGGAGGGCTTTTCGTCCTGCTTCATCGTTGTCGAGGAATGCCCGAACGGAGTCGATGCCGTTCTCGTGGAGATAGGCAACGGCTCTATGGATATTGCTCACGGAGTTCAGAACGATGGAAGGCGAAATGGTTTCTTCCCCTTTCATCGTGAGAAGGGAAAGGAAGTCCACAAAGCCCTCGAAGATACAGAGAGGAGCGTTGCTCGCTCTTCCTGCAATCACGGATATATCCTTTGGGGCAATCGTTCCCTTGAATGTCTTGTCGCCCCGAAGCTCATACCCTCCTGCGCGATTTGGGAAGCCGATGGCAGAGTACTCTCGTCCTCCCACTTCGTAACGAATATGACGGAGATAAGGACTTGCCACGGCAAGGTCTATCCCGCGTACCTCTCGGAGATAGCTTTGCAGATGCAGGGGCAACGTTTCGCTGATGGAGAGGATACGCCTTGTATTATTGGGTTGCTGTTCATCCCTTCTCTGCCCTATGTGAGCTTCACGATGAAAGGAAAAGGAAGTGAAAGGTGTCGCTTTTCTTTCGGCAAGATGCGCCATTGCTTTATAGGCACTGCATCCTTGCATTCGCATCACAAGGTCGATGATGCTTCCACCTTGGTTTGTGCCGTAATCATGCCACAGGTTTTGCCGAAAGTCCACTTTCAGGCTGGCATTGTGGTCTTCTCGGTAAGGTGCGTGATAAAGAGCATAGCCGTTGTACCGTTTGGCAGGTTCAATACCACAGGCGTGCAGGTAGTCGCCTATCGGTATCTCTTTGATATGTTGTAAATCGTAATATCTTGGTTTCATAAGTGGTTATTGAATAAATGGGATTTGAGTTATAAACGGTGAAAGGGAAAGGCTGTCGGATCACGGAGGACGCACCTTGTCGCACGCAAAACAAAAAGCCATTCCCTGCTTTTTTCCTTTCACCGTATATACCCTTTCACAGTGAAAGAAGAAAGTATCTATGGCATTTCTCGTTTGCTTGTTTCTTTTCATTGTTCGTACTTCTTCTGTTTGCTTGGTTTTGAACTTTCATCCGAAAACGGATGCTGAAACCAAGTTACAGAGGCGAACACAGAGTCCCAAGGCTGGTGTGTCTGTTGCTTCGAGGTACAGAGAAATGCTCCGAAAATGAGTAGTAAAAATGGGAGAAAACAGAACGAAAAGGCTCAAAAAGCAAAGAACAGAGAGGAGAAAGGCTCTGTAAACGACTTCATCGGATTGCTAATACCTGCACCCTTTTTCTTCGAGGGATATGCAAGCGAGAATTATCATTGGCGAGAGAACCCCCAAAAGATGCCGAGTAATCAAAGAAAAGATACCGAGCAATCTTACGGTCGCTCGGTATCTTTTTCCCGTTGTGTCGTGTGGACATTTCACATCATATCGAAGCCACAAGTACACACTTAGAGAAAAGGGGGTGAAACAGGCGGTTTGTGCTTGTACATTTGCCTGCGATTTCCTGCTGTTTCCCTTGATTTCATCGGTTCTTGGAACAAGGATTTCGCTCGCATACATTTGCACCGAAAAGAGAAAAACGACAATTAAAAACGATATTGATATGAGATTTACCGCCATCGACACCTCCGCGTGGGAGGAACTGAAAAAGAGCATTGAAGAGCTGGCTCTTTGTATGCGAGAACACTTCGGAATGAAGCCCGAACTCCCCGACCTGTTACACAACGGGGACGTGTGCCGAATACTGAACATCAGCAAGCGAACGCTCCAGCACTATCGGGATACGTCCGTGCTGCCCTTTATCCAAATCGGACACAAGTGCTATTACAAACGTGAGGATGTGGAAGCACTCCTCGCCAAGTCCAACCGCAAATAACCACGACTATGGAATACGAAACGATTAACAAAGAAACACCCGAGATGAAAGAACTCATTTCGGGCATTAAGGAAGTAAGTAAACGTATTCGGGAGATAGCCCAAACGCACTGTCCGCTCTTCGGGGGAGAAATATACCTTACGGGGCGGGAGGTCTGCGAACACCTTTTCGTTAGTCCTCGCACTTTGCAGGACTATCGGGACAGAGGCATTATTCCCTACACCCAAATCGCAGGGAAAATACTCTATCGACTCTCAGATATCAACAGATTACTGCAAGAGAATTATCGGGGATAGAGTTTCTGAAGTAGATGATTTTCTGGCCGTTTCATTCTTCTTTCTTGCTATGAATAAGTAACTTTGTGGCGGATTCAATTTCAATAATGCACAACTTATGAGACAGAAATTCACTTTAATCACATTGGGAGTAAAAGACTTCCAAAAGGCCTTGGCTTTCTACGAGGGCTTAGGCTGGAAGAAATCGCAACAAAGTCAAGAAGCCTACGCATTGTTTCCTTTGGGTGGGATAGTTTTAGGATTATATCCACTGCAAGAATTGGAAAAAGACACAACGCTAAATTATCAGCAGGCATCCTTTTCGGGTATGACAATCAGCTATAATGCCACATCGGAGGAAGAAGTCGATACCGTGATGCAGGAAGCCGAACGGCTCGGAGCAACCGTTGTGAAGCCTGCACAGAAAGTGTTTTGGGGCGGTTACAGCGGCTATTTCAAAGATTTGGACGGCTATGTGTTCGAGGTAGCCTACAATCCTTTTTGGGAGATTGACAGCGAGGGAAGCCTCGTTATGTAATTTGTTTGGTGCAATGACCAAAGAGCAGACGATAAAAGAAAAGAATTTTATCAATAAGAAATATGGAATTACAGACCAAACGCTTGATTTTAAGACCGTGGCAGGAAAGCGATGCCGAAGCACTCTACAAATATGCCTGCAATCCGAATATCGGTCCCATCGCAGGTTGGCCGCCGCACACGAGTATTGGGAACAGCCGCGAAATCATCAAGGGCGTGTTATCTGCTCCGGAGACATACGCTGTTGTTCTGAAGGAGACAGGCGAAACAATCGGTAGCGTAGGAATCATGACAGCAAGGAGTGAGATTCGCTCCGCAAAGATGGCGGGCAGCGAATGTGAGATTGGCTATTGGATTAGCGAGCCATATTGGGGGCAAGGCCTGATTCCCGAAGCCGTCAGCGAATTGATTCGATATGCCTTTGAGGATTTGCAGATGACTACCGTTTGGTGCGGATATTTTGATGGCAACGAGAAATCAAAACGAGTGCAAGAGAAATGCGGATTCACTTACAGCCATACGGAATACAACAAGCCCGTCCCATTGATGAATGACGTTCGCACAGAACATTTCACCAAACTCACACTAGAAGAATGGAGAAAAAGAAAAGACAGATATGAGAATTGGCAGCATTGACATAGAAATGTTCGCTCCCTGTGGCATGAACTGTACGGTATGCTATAAGCATTGTCATACGAGGAAAATACAGAAGCCTTGCAGTGGATGTATGCAAGAAAACAAAAGTAAACCAGTGCATTGCCGAAAATGCAGGATAAAAGACTGCGTGCAGCTGAAAGAGATTACTTATTGCTATCAGTGTGGTGACTTCCCTTGTAGACTTATAAGAAACCTCGAAAAAAGTTATAACAGCCGTTACGAAGAAAGTCTGGTCGAAAATAGTGAGATTGTAAGGGAAGAAGGAATATGTAATTTCCTGAAAATACACTCCGCTCGATACACCTGCATGGAATGCGGAGGCATCGTCTCATTGCATGACAAGGTTTGCACTGAGTGCGGAAAAAGAACACGATAAGAATGAAGATTAAAAGAATATATGCCTGCTGGATTTATGTCAGCGATTTGCAGAGGTCTCAAGAATTCTATCGCAATATCGGATTTGATATAAAAGTTGTCGATGGCGACTGGATAGAGTTCGCTTTGGGTGAGACATCGTTTGCCATCCTGAAAAGACCGGAGAGCAAAGGTGAAGTCGTTGCGAGTAAAACAAGGATTATGTTTGAGGTGGAGGATATCGAACTTGCCAGAGATGAATTGAAAAGCAAAAATGTGAAGATCATCGGCAACATCAGAGAAGAGCCATACGGCAAGTTGCTGACTTTTGAAGACCCCGACGGGCATTGGCTGGAGTTTTATCAACTATATAATGAGTAATAAAGACTATGGCAAGAGCAACGACAAAAGCGGATTTGACAGCATCCGCCAACGGACAATTCGACAAGATGTGGAAACTCATCGACAGTATGAGCGAAGAACAGCAGAAAGCAGCCTTTGCCGAGGAAATGGCAACGGCCGGGAAAGAAACACATTGGAGCAGGGACAAAAACCTGCGAGATGTGCTTGTGCATCTGTATGAATGGCATCAGTTGTTACTAAATTGGGTAAAAGCCAACAGTAACGACGAACGCAAGCCTTTTTTACCAGAACCGTATAATTGGAAAACCTATCCGGCAATGAACGTTGGGTTTTGGAAGAAGCACCAAAATACGCCATTGGAGGAAGCTAAAGCAAAGTTAAGAGAGAGCCACAAAGATGTAATGGCACTGATAGAGCAATTCTCCAACGATGAACTCTTTGCCAAAGGAACACTCGCTTGGACAGGGACTTCCCCACTCGGAGCTTACTGCGTTTCGACAGCTGCCAGTCATTACGACTGGGCGATGAAGAAAATAAAATTGCATATCAAAACATCTAAGGGATAATGCAAAAGAAATCATTATAAATTATTTGCTATAAGAAAAGCTTGTTTCATTAACTGGAACAAGCTCTTTTCTATATTCAAGTTATCTGCTCTCTTTGTTACATCACCCTCTCCATATCTCTTGCAATCTTTTGGTCAGTGATTTGGGCGTAGATTTGCGTGCTGGCAATAGACGAATGCCCCATCATCTTGGCGATGCTCTCTATCGGAATGCCTGCCTCCAAAGTCAGCGTACCGAAGCTATGTCTTCCGACATGCCAAGTCAGCGGAGTGCGAATGCCACAAGCCCAACCAACGGCTTTGAGATGGGTTAGTAGTTTGCCCTTGCTCATCGTATCGGGGAAAATCTTATAATCCCCCTTGCTCTCCTCCTTAGTGTAAAGCGAAAGTATCTGCTCCGCTATCGGATGCAGAGGTATTAGGCTCTCCACCTCCGTCTTCTGTCTTGCCTTGCGGATATACCGCTTCCCCTCGTTGTTCTTTTCGATTTGCGAAACTCGCAGGCTCTGTAAGTCGGCAAATGCCAAACCCGTAAAGACGGAGAAAAGAAACATTCTTCGGCTTAGTTCCGCTCCTTCGTCTTGCAAGGGAAATGCCAAGAGTTTTGCTACGTCGCCTTTACTCAGAAACCGAGGTTTGCGCTCCACGGCTTCATACTTCGCTTCTTCAAACGGATTGAAGCGTATTGTCCCCTGACTGACGGCTCTATACATCAATCGGCTCAGCCAACAGAGATGCTTGTTTATCGTGGCAGGAGCATAGCCCTCTTTCTTCAAATGAAACCGATAATCATCAAAGAAATCCATCGTAAGAGCTGTTAAAAGAATATCCTCTTCGCCACGACTTCGCACAAAAGCATCAAGCTGTTTATCGGAAATTCGATTGTTGCTATACGTTCCCTCGCTCTTGCTTTCTTGTTGGGCTTTGAGTTCTTTCGCACTAAGGGCAAGAAGTGTCATTGGAGTTCTCCCGATGCCTTGTAAGTAGTTCTTCAGAAGTTCGGCACTCACCGCTCCATATTTGTAGAGCAAAGTATTGTACCCTTGTTCGATTTCCTCCCGAAAGGCTTGCAGGCGTTGGTTTATCTTCTTATCCGTTGTTTCCAGAAGGGTTGGAATATAAGTTTCCTTTCGATGCTTGCAGGCGTTGGTTTATCTTCTTATCCGTTGTTTCCCCTCGCTTCACACTTCAATCGTTAGGAGCAACGTTTTCGCCTGTGGTTATCACCACGTTCGCTCCGTCAATGGTGATACGACAAAGGATTGCTGTTGTTCCGTCTGCTTTGGTCTTGTTCTTATTGATATAGAATAAGATTTTGAATGTACTACGCATAGGTCTTACAAGGTTAAGGTTAGGTTTTCAGTGAAAGAGAGAAATCGCCCGAACTCATCAAAGAGTTTCTTCGGGGTAACGTGGGCGTATCGCTCGGTCGTTTGGATGTTGCTGTGTCCCAACATTCGACTGACCGTTTCGATGGGAACACCTCGTTCCAAAGTAATCAAGGTCGCAAAGGTGTGGCGACCGACGTGTGCCGAAAGGGGAATAGAGATACCAGCCCGAAGTTGCAGGGCTTTGAGCTGAACGAGATAAGCTGAATAAGTAATAGGCGCAAAAAGAGTGTTGCGCTCCTCGGACTGATACCGCTCTATCATACGAACCGCTTCGGATAGGAGCTTCACTCGGCAAAGGGTATTCGTCTTTTGCCTGCGAAACTTCAGCCACAACGCCCCTTCATCGTCCGTAAAAAGATGTTCCCTATTAAGGGCGACCATATCGCAATAGGCAACACCCGTATAGCAGGAGAAGAGAAAGAGATTACGGGCGGTTTCCAGCTCCACTTCATAAGGCTCAAAGGTCAATCCCAGCAACTTATCCAACGAAGCCCTATCCAAGGCACGAGGTTGTTTGTTCTCTCCTCGCTCTATCTCTATGTGAGCAAACAGTTGTCGCTCTGTCAAGCCCTCACGATATGCCAAACGGCAGAGTTTCTTCACTGCCAAAGCCATCTTACGATAATGACCTTGCGAATGTCCCAGCTTTCCGACAGAGTAGTGTTGCAAGCATTCCAAGAAATCTTCTTCCATCTGTCCGAAAGGAATATCTGCCGTATGGTACTTCTCACCAATAAAGACTTGTAAGTGCTTGCGAACAGTGTGGTAACTACTCATAGTTGTAGCCTTTATTTCGATGCCCACCTTTTGTTCCATATCTTTAACCATTCGGTCGTATCGCTCCAAAAAGGTGATTTGAGTTTGCATACTTCCTTGGAACAGCTCCTTGATGTCTGTTGCAGTAAAGACCGCACCTCGTTCATAAAGAACTCTATAAGCCGACTGTACAGAGAGGAGCAAACGCTCCAACTTGCCATTCGTAACCACTGCCTCACGACTCTTGCCATTCAGTCTGCTCTCACGAGCGTTCCACAAATCGGGGGCACATGAAAGCTTACAACTGAATTGGGCGATGGTTCGCCCGTAGGTTATACGCCCCATTATCGGAGCTTGCCCCAACTTGTCCAATCCGCTCTTTTTCAGGTAGAGCAAAATCTTGAATTTTTCTCTTTGCATACGCTTCTATTTTTATTGGCAAAATTACCCGTTACAGAAGCGTTTTTAGCTACGCAAAACATTGTAATACAAAGCATAAGCACCGTAACGACAGAAAGGTGAGTTACCGAATACTCTTCTGTCAATTACCTTCATCTTACCTCTTCGTTACCATTCAAGGAATGGACTAACGATTTGGTAACGGAACTTCTGCATAAATCCACATCTTCTGCACTTAACCCCTCTGTGCAAATCACCGAGATATGGCGCAAATCGCTCTCATTTCCATTTACTTACCCGCAATCCTCTCCCTAATGCCCTTTCCCCTAATAGTTCCTCAGCATGAAAATAAATTTTCTTCGGATGAAAAAAAATTTTCCATTGCATGAAAATAAATTTTCACGCCGAGAAAAAAGTTGAAACTTTCTTATATAAATAAAATATTAGTAGAATGAGAATAAAAAAGCATATAGCCGTCTTACGTTGGGCCGCCATCCTGCTATCGGCACTTTGGTATCTCCCATCACAGGCACAAACGACCGACAGCCTTTCCCATTACCTGGAAACGGCCGCCCGGTACAATCCGTCGGTAAATTCCAGCTTTGCCCTTTACAAAGCATCCCTGGAAAAGATACCGCAGGCGGGAGCTTTCTCCGATCCCGAACTCGAAATGGGCTTCTTCTTCAAACCGATGGAGCAGCTATCCGGCAAACAGGTAGCCGACTTCACCCTGATGCAGATGTTCCCCTGGTTCGGAACCCGCAAAGCAGCCCGCAACGAAGCGACCGAGATGGCACGCATGGCTTACGAACAATTCAGGGAAACCCGCAACAACCTGTTCTACGAAGTCAAAAGCCAGTGGTATCAATTGAACAATCTGAATGAGCAGTATAAGAACACAGCAGCGAACCTCGAACTGTTAAAGCAGTTGGAGCTGTTGGCGCTGAGCCGTTATACAGCTTCGTCCGTTCTGGGCAGGCCGACACCATCCGTTGCGCCTCCGGTCGCATCTCCCGTTCCCCAGACACCGGCAAACAACAGTATGGGCGGTATGGAAAACATGGGGACCTCTCCTTCCACGGCCTCTGCGACACCGGGCGGAAATACAACGATGTCGGGTACGGGCGGTTCGATGGCAGGTGGTACGATGGGGAGCGGTTCATCCGGCAGCATGTCCGACGTACTTCGCATCCAGATCGAAATGGTCGAACTGGAAAACAACCTCGAAGCTCTCCGATCGAACAGGAAAGCAGCCGAAGCCCGGTTCAACAGCCTGCTGAACCGGGATCAGGATCTGCCGGTACAAACTTCCGATTCGCTGGCACAAAAACTGTTTTCCATAGAAGACAATGCGGTCCTGGACAGCATCATCCTCTCCAACCCGATGCTCTCCATGCTCGAAGCGGAGGCAAACGCGTATAAGGCAAAGGCGGAGATGGACAAGAAGATGAGCCTTCCCATGTTCGGCATCGGACTGCAATATTCCATCATGGCTAAGAATTCAGAAGAGATGGCCCGGATGTCAGGGATGAGCAATATGAACGGCATGGATATGGTCATGCCGATGATTAAGATCAGCATCCCGATCTTCCGCCGAAATATAACGCCCAGCAGCGGGAGAGCCGGCATTACCGTGAGGCAAGCGAACTGAAGTACGAAGACACGCTCAACCAGCTACATGCCGAATATATCGCCTTAAAGCAACAACTGGCCAATGCCTCGCGCAAAATAGACCTGTACGCCAAACAGCAAGACTTGTCCCGGTCGACCTACCAGTTGATGATCCGCGAATTTTCGGCAGGGACGACTTCCCTCACGGACATCATCCAACTGGAACGCCAGTTACTGGATTACAGCCTTAAAAAGAGCGAAGCGGTTGCCGGATACAACACGCTGATCGCGAGTTTAGAGAAATTAGTATCAACCTCCGTAAATGAATAACAAGATGAAAAAGATAAATGAAATAATAAAAAGCAAACCGGTTCAATATATAATAGTAGCCTGTGCCGGCTTATTAGTCGGCTGGTTGTTGTTCAGCTCGTCTGAAAGCCCCGCTCCGGCTACCCATGAGGGGCATGAGATGCACGAAGGACACAGTCACGACCTCGTACAGGACGAGACGGGCGTCTGGACCTGCTCCATGCACCCCCAGATACGCCAGGATAAACCCGGCAAATGCCCGATCTGCGCGATGGACTTGATCCCGGTCCGTAAAGGAAGCGGCGGCGGAGAGAACTCCGACCCGAAAGCAATCCAGTTATCGGAAGAGGCGGCCGCCCTGGCAGACGTGCAGACTTCAAAGGTCAGCAGGAAAAACCCGGTCAAGACAGTCCGCCTGTATGGCAAGATCGCCCCGAACGAACAAAGCTTACAGTCACAGACAGCGCATGTAGGCGGACGTATCGAACAACTCAACATCAATTTTACCGGTGAGAGCGTACGAGCCGGACAAACACTTGCCGTCCTTTATTCACCCGAACTGTTCACCGCCCAGCAGGAACTGTTGGAAGCCATCAAGATGAAGCAGCCCGCCCTGATCCAGGCAGCCCACGAGAAACTCCGTCTCTGGAAAATGACGAACGCCCAGATAGAAGCGATCGAACAGTCCGGTAGCGTTTCCCCACTCGTCGAGATCAAAGCGAACGTAAGCGGAATCGTCATGACCAAACGCGTAAACCAGGGCGATTATGTCGCCTCCGGAGCTGTCCTGTTCGACATAGCGAACCTGTCGAGCGTATGGGCGATGTTCGACACTTTCGAAGTTGACCTGCCTTTCCTGAACAGAGGCGACCAGGTTCATTTCACCTTGCAGGCTCTTCCCGGCAAGACCTATACGGGCCGGATCGCGTTTATCGATCCGATCATCAACCCGTCCACCCGTACGGCACGTGTCCGGGTAGAAGTCCCCAACAGCCATATGGAACTGAAGCCGGAGATGTATGCGACCGCCGAGGTCAGCGCCCCGCTTCAAGGATATAAAGACCGGATCACCGTGCCGCAAACTGCTGTTCTCTGGACCGGCAAACGTTCCATCGTTTATGTCAAGCAACCGGACACCTCCACTCCGACCTTCCTGATGCGTGAAGTAGAACTTGGTCCTTCCCTCGGCAACGCATACGTGATATTAAAAGGATTATCCGAAGGAGAAGAAGTCGTAACGAACGGTGTTTTCTCGATAGATGCCAGTGCCCAACTGGAAGGGAAACAGTCGATGATGAACAATGACGGCGAAGCACAACCGATGAGCGGCCATGTAGGGCATACGATGAGCGGTCACGAAGGGTATGCCGCGCACGGTACATCCGCAGCACAACCGGAACCGGCAGGCGAGCATGCCATGTTCGGGGTAAAAGGTTCCTGCGACATGTGTAAACAACGCATCGAAACAGCAGCCAAAAGTGTAAACGGCGTTTCGTCGGTTCATTGGGATAAGGAAAAACAGATGATACATCTACAATACAATCCGTCCAAAACATCTGTGGACGCTATTAGCAAAGCTATTGCCAAAGCGGGGCACGACACAGATACTTATAAAGCGGATCAAACGTCTACGACCAACTGCCGGGTTGTTGCAAATACCGGCAATAAGCGGATACTACAACCCGGACAAGCGACCAGCCCGTCATCGCCACTATTATCATTTTTTATATTGGTGGCGATATTCGGTCGCGCTTAGTCCGGCTGCGTTCTTAAAGAAACGGCTGAACGCAGCCTGGTCTTCGAATCCTAGCATCAAAGCGATCTCTTTAGAGCTTTTAGCCGTATAAAGCAGTAAACGCCGGGCTTCTGCCTGAATGCGGTTATGGATGATACGGATGGCGGAAGGCTGCTGATAGGCGGAAAGGATATTTGCCAGTGTCTTCGGGGATTTGTTCAGCATGTCCGCATATTCCTGCACCTGTTTTTTCTCCTTAAAATAGGTATCGACCAGGACATAGAATTTGCGGATCGTCTCGAACTGGAGGCTGTTCTCCCGAACAGCTCCCTGCCGATCTTCCGCTATTCGCGTACATAATATGATAAACCGTTTCAACAATACCCGGAGCATCTCGTCTTGCAGGTGATCGGTACTGAGAAACTCCTCTTGCATGATCCTCGTCAGCGTGTCGATCTTCCGCCGTTCATCTTCCGAAAGGACAAAAGTCAGCACATGCGATGAACCGTGAAACAGCAACCCGTTGCACGAGACCTCATGATCGTTGCCATGTATACAGTAGAAATTGCCGTTGAACATCAAAGCATAGCATTTGCCTTCGATGCGCAGAAACTCCAAATGATGCAAATGGGAAAGCGGAACGAGCTGTTCCTTCTTCAAAACAACATGCTGATGATCGATATCCAACTCCACTTCGCCGGAATCCACCCATATAAATTTATACAGCGTTTTGTCTTTCAGAAGATCCGGGTCTTCATGGAGCGAATCGGTCAAGACGATCCGCCCCTTTATTTTCGCATTCTCAAATGTCCATTTCATGGTATCTTAATTTTCAATTTTCAAATTCCACTACCTCCAGTTCCCTGGCAACTCTCCCGTATGCCGCCTGAACCAACGCGCAAAGGTATCATAATTAGAGAAATTAAGCATCATAGCAATGCGGGAAGATCTCAGTCGAGTTTTAATCAGTAAGTCTTTCGCCTCAAGCAATACATACTGGCTGATCCATTCCGCAGCCGAAATACCGGAATGCAATTTACATTTGTTATTCAGTTCCGCCGAAGTCATTCCCAACTTCTCGGCAAAATAATAAACCGGATAATGATGATAACGCCTAATCAGCAAAGCGAAATCGTGGAAGAAAGGCGGAACCTCGCTATCCCGGTCGTCCGCCAGATGCCCTTCCTGCTGGAGGAAGAAAATAAGGGCGCGCAAAAGCGATTCCACCACTTTGACACGGACATCGCTCATTCGCTCGATTTGTGACTGCATCAGCTGGATATAAAGCCCGGACTCCTTCAGTTCGTCCGGTGTAATCGTCCGGAACATCAGACGTTGCCGATTGATCAGCAGATCGCTACCGGCATAGATCACGATCCCTTCAAAACCTGTCTCCGAAAAACGGGATATCTCACTCACATCTTCCACAGACGCCAGGAACACCTGTCCGGCAACTATGGAGATTTCCTTTCCAAGTGCTTTGCATTCGAACTTTCCTCCCCGGCAGATCACAGCAAGAGTTCCCGGTTCCAAAGGCAACAGTTCATGATCCTGCCCAGCTTCGACGTGAATGACCTTTAAAGCACTTTCCAATGTCAAATTTGCAATCGACACGGCATGATAGAGGTCGATCGGTAATATTTTATCAGCATTCATTTCCTTCTCACTTTTAAATAAAAACCATTTCACTTCGAACATTTAAAGATAGATGTTAGTTTAATATACACTATCATTTTTATATTTAGTTAAATTGCTATTAATAGCATTTATAGGGTTTATCACGCAATAAACAAAATCGATTGTTTTTATTAAAGATAAAACATTCAGCCATTTTTATTAGTTTTATATTTGCACATCAAAAAAGAAAAAGATGAAGATACCGTTTAAACCAATTGAAATCGAAGATAGAGATATTATAACATCCTTTACGATACCGAGCAATTATAAAAATTGCGATTATTCATTTGCCAACATCTGCAGTTGGCGGTTTCTCTACGATAGCGAGTTCGCCATTGTCAACGGCAGCTTGCTGATCCGTTTCTGGATCGAAAACAAAACGAGAGTCGCTTATATGACTCCTACAGGTCAAGGCAACCTGAAACAAGCAATCGACCTGTTGGAAGCCGACTCGCTCGAACAAGGCCACCCGCTCTGTATGTTAGGCGTAACGCCAGATGCCAAAGAAGAACTCGAAAAGGCAATTCCCGGCGGATTTTTCTACATCCCCGAACGGAATTATTTCGATTACATCTACTTGCGTGAAGACCTGAAGTCAGCACATGCGATGAACCGTGAAACAGCAACCCGTTGCACGAGACCTCATGATCGTTGCCATGTATACAGTAGAAATTGCCGTTGAACATCAAAGCATAGCATTTGCCTTCGATGCGCAGAAACTCCAAATGATGCAAATGGGAAAGCGGAACGAGCTGTTCCTTCTTCAAAACAACATGCTGATGATCGATATCCAACTCCACTTCGCCGGAATCCACCCATATAAATTTATACAGCGTTTTGTCTTTCAGAAGATCCGGGTCTTCATGGAGCGAATCGGTCAAGACGATCCGCCCCTTTATTTTCGCATTCTCAAATGTCCATTTCATGGTATCTTAATTTTCAATTTTCAAATTCCACTACCTCCAGTTCCCTGGCAACTCTCCCGTATGCCGCCTGAACCAACGCGCAAAGGTATCATAATTAGAGAAATTAAGCATCATAGCAATGCGGGAAGATCTCAGTCGAGTTTTAATCAGTAAGTCTTTCGCCTCAAGCAATACATACTGGCTGATCCATTCCGCAGCCGAAATACCGGAATGCAATTTACATTTGTTATTCAGTTCCGCCGAAGTCATTCCCAACTTCTCGGCAAAATAATAAACCGGATAATGATGATAACGCCTAATCAGCAAAGCGAAATCGTGGAAGAAAGGCGGAACCTCGCTATCCCGGTCGTCCGCCAGATGCCCTTCCTGCTGGAGGAAGAAAATAAGGGCGCGCAAAAGCGATTCCACCACTTTGACACGGACATCGCTCATTCGCTCGATTTGTGACTGCATCAGCTGGATATAAAGCCCGGACTCCTTCAGTTCGTCCGGTGTAATCGTCCGGAACATCAGACGTTGCCGATTGATCAGCAGATCGCTACCGGCATAGATCACGATCCCTTCAAAACCTGTCTCCGAAAAACGGGATATCTCACTCACATCTTCCACAGACGCCAGGAACACCTGTCCGGCAACTATGGAGATTTCCTTTCCAAGTGCTTTGCATTCGAACTTTCCTCCCCGGCAGATCACAGCAAGAGTTCCCGGTTCCAAAGGCAACAGTTCATGATCCTGCCCAGCTTCGACGTGAATGACCTTTAAAGCACTTTCCAATGTCAAATTTGCAATCGACACGGCATGATAGAGGTCGATCGGTAATATTTTATCAGCATTCATTTCCTTCTCACTTTTAAATAAAAACCATTTCACTTCGAACATTTAAAGATAGATGTTAGTTTAATATACACTATCATTTTTATATTTAGTTAAATTGCTATTAATAGCATTTATAGGGTTTATCACGCAATAAACAAAATCGATTGTTTTTATTAAAGATAAAACATTCAGCCATTTTTATTAGTTTTATATTTGCACATCAAAAAAGAAAAAGATGAAGATACCGTTTAAACCAATTGAAATCGAAGATAGAGATATTATAACATCCTTTACGATACCGAGCAATTATAAAAATTGCGATTATTCATTTGCCAACATCTGCAGTTGGCGGTTTCTCTACGATAGCGAGTTCGCCATTGTCAACGGCAGCTTGCTGATCCGTTTCTGGATCGAAAACAAAACGAGAGTCGCTTATATGACTCCTACAGGTCAAGGCAACCTGAAACAAGCAATCGACCTGTTGGAAGCCGACTCGCTCGAACAAGGCCACCCGCTCTGTATGTTAGGCGTAACGCCAGATGCCAAAGAAGAACTCGAAAAGGCAATTCCCGGCGGATTTTTCTACATCCCCGAACGGAATTATTTCGATTACATCTACTTGCGTGAAGACCTGGCAACCCTAAAAGGGAAAAAATACCAGGCGAAACGCAATCATATCAACAAATTCAATAAGAAGTTTGCCTACGAATATATTCCTATCACACCAGAACTGGTTCCCGAATGCCTTCAGCTCGAATGTAAATGGTACAAAGCCAACCGGGAAGATAATGACGAGGAGGATCTGAACGACGAACGCCGTTCTATAATCTACGCCTTGAACCATTATGACGAATTGGGACTTATTGGAGGAGCCATTTGCGTAGACCATCAGATTGTCGCTTTCACTTTTGGTGCCCCGATCAACCATAATACTTTCGGCGTCCACGTAGAAAAGGCGAATGTGAACTATGAGGGGGCTTATGCTGTTATCAACAAAGAATTCGCCTCTCACCTTCCGGAAAAATACACCTATGTGAACCGAGAGGAAGACTTGGGTATTCCCGGTCTGCGCCAGGCTAAACTTTCGTATAACCCGTTCATCCTATTGGAAAAATCCGCGGCAATAAAGAAACCTGCAAAATAATATTGAACGATGGATAACAACAAATCTCAATTGATCGACCTGTGGCGTACTTCTTTCAACGACAGCGAAGAATTTATCAAACTATTCTTCGATCGGGTTTACAAAAAAGAAAACGCCCTGTTTATAGAGAAAAACGGAAAAATCGTTTCCGCCCTTCAAATGCTTCCGTATGTCATGACTTACTACGGAAAGGAGATATCCGTAAACTATATATATGGAGCCTGCACTCTTCCCTCCGAACGAGGTCAGGGACTTATGCGCCAACTGATACAGAAAGCATTCGAAGTGATGGAAAGCCGGAAAGTGGCCTTAACAGTCATTATCCCGGCCGATCCATGGCTGTTCGACTATTACCGCGATTTAGGATATACGGAAGCTTTCGACTATTCAGAAGAAACGTATATCCGCCCTTCTGAAATAGTACTGGAACAGGGTGTTTTGGTTGTACCGCCCGAAGTACCTTCGATGGAGTCTCTCTACAATTTTTTTAATAAGAAGCAGAGAGAACGTATTTGCTATGTGCTGCACGGTTATGACGATTTCGTTACTATCCTGCGCGAATTACAGATGTCCGGAGGACAAATGCTGACCGCCTTGAACATTCAAGAAGAACCGATCGGAATGATCTTTTTCTATCCTGTCGGCGACTATATCTATGTCAAAGAATTGATGTATGACAACGACAACATCAAGAACCTGCTCTTACAGGAAGCTACAACACAGAGCAAGGTGGAAAAGGCCGTCTGCCGTACTCCTTTCACCGGACCAGGAACTTTCCCTTTAGGTATGGCACGTGTCTTGGACCGCGACCGCCTCATCCATCACTGGGCCTTCACTCACGCAAACTCCGTTCATAACATCGGCGAACTAAAAAAGATGGACACCCAATCGCTCACCCGCCTGTTGCTCGACTATCAGAGCCGGGAAGCTTATATGAGTTTGATGCTTGATTAGCGTTCATTTTACCCAAAAACAAAAGCTCAGCACCACTCCGACAGGTTACGGAGATCCGAAGGAACGATTATCCGATTAATTCGTATTTTTGCAGATCCATACAAAACTATACGAATAAAAAGAGCTGACAATGTTACGGAAAGGAGACCTTACACAAGGAGGTATAACCACCACCCTGCTACAATTCACATTGCCGATGCTGGCAGGATCGCTTTTACAACAATGCTATAACATAGCCGATACACTGATCGTAGGACAATGTATCGGCGCAAATGCGTTGGCAGCGGTCGGTTCCGCCTATACCTTGATGGTTTTCCTGATCTCTATCCTGCTGGGGTTATCGATGGGAAGCGGCACGGTTTTCTCACTGCAATACGGAGCCGGAGACCTGTCCGCCCTGCGACGTAGCATCTATGTTTCTTTCCTGCTGATCGGCACGGTAACCATCTTGCTGAATGTTGCCGTGTTCCTATGGCTCGATCCGATTTTACGATGGTTACAAGTTCCCTATGATATTTATTCGTTGATGCGTAACTATCTGTGGATCATTTTCTGGGGAATAGTCTTTACTTTCCTGTATAATTTTTATGCAGCGTTGCTTCGGGCTGTAGGCGATTCTGTAACACCTTTATGGTTTCTGGCTGTATCGGTCGTTTTGAATATCGGGCTTGATTTGTTTCTTATTCTTGTCCTGGATCAAGGCATCGAAGGAGCGGCAGTCGCAACGGTTATCGCACAGGGAACGGCGGCATCCGGTATCTTGCTGTATACCTATAAAATCCGCCCCGAGCTACGATTACACCGGGAAGATATGCGCTTCGACCGTTCCAGCCTGAGAGAAATCACTTCTTTCTCCACACTGACTTGCGTCCAACAATCTGTGATGAACTTCGGAATATTGATGGTGCAAGGATTGGTAAATAGTTTTGGTACGGTTGTCATGGCCGCATTCGCTGCAGCAGTCAAGATCGACTCTTTCGCCTATATGCCCGTTCAGGAGTTCGGGAATGCTTTTTCCACCTTCATTGCCCAGAATTTCGGAGCGCGGAAAGGGGATCGCATCCGCCGGGGAGTGCGTAGCGCATTTCTTATAACGATCGTCTTTTCCCTTATCATCTCGCTGTTAGTTTTCTTTTTTGCCAAGCCGTTGATGCTTATTTTCGTCCGTCCGGATGAGGCTGAGATACTTCGCATCGGAACAGAATACCTGCGTATCGAAGGAGTTTTTTATTTAGGCATCGGAATCTTGTTCCTCCTTTATGGTTATTACCGGGCCATCCGTATGCCGGGAATGTCTGTCGTGCTTACCATTCTGTCTTTAGGTACACGTGTCGTCCTTTCTTATTGGCTGGCATCCATTCCCACTATTGGGGTCACCGGTATTTGGTGGTCTATTCCTATCGGTTGGTTTCTAGCAGACTTAGCCGGCATTGCCTATTACCATTATCGCAAATATGCAGTCTCACGGACTTGACAAAAATCCGCCTCCGATATACATTTATTACCGGATTTTTCTATCTTTGCAGCCGTAAAAAGTAATGATAAATTATGGACGACAGTATTCCGCGAGAAATAAAAACAGTAAGTAACAAATAACGCGCAGGGGTAAACAGCAAGGCCTCTGTACGTTGACAAAAACGAAAGGAGGCAATAATGAGAACTTTTCTTTATTGTGAAGCCGGCTTTGTGGAAAAAGACCAGTGGCTTCCAAACAGCTGGGTCAATGTAGAATGCCCTACACCGGAAGATATCCATTACCTGACAAACCAATTCAATGTTCCCGAATCTTTCTTAAGCGACATTGCCGATACAGACGAACGCCCGCGTATCGAATATGAAGGGAATTGGCTATTGACCATCATTCGAATCCCGGTACAGAGCCAGGAACAAGGAATCCCTTTCACGACCATCCCTCTGGGGATTATGACGAACAATGAAATCATCATATCTGTTTGCTACTACAAGACGGAACTGATACCGGACTTTATCCGATACACCCGCCGCAAAGAGGTCGTCGTACGTCACAAATATGACCTGATTCTGCGTCTGATCCATTCGTCCGCCGTATGGTTCCTGAAATACCTGAAACAAATCAACAACGAGGTGGCGCATGCCGAAAAGGCACTGGAAAAAAGTATCCGTAATGAAGACTTGCTTCGTCTGATGAAGCTGGAAAAGAGCATGGTTTACTTCAACACATCCATCCGTGGTAATGAAGTGATGCTTACCAAACTGCAAAGCATCTTCCAAGAACCGGTCTATATGGACAACGAACTGGTGGAAGATGTGGAAACAGAATTAAAACAGGCGCACCTCACGGTCAATATCTATAGCGATATCCTGACCGGTACGATGGACGCATTCGCCTCCATCATTTCCAACAACGTGAACACCATCATGAAGCGCATGACCTCTATCTCCATAATCCTGATGGTTCCCACCCTCATCGCCAGCTTCTACGGTATGAACGTCCCGATCTACGGAGAAAATATGCCGCATGGCTTTGCCATCATCGTCATGATCTCCATCACACTATCAGCTTTATCATTTTTCATTTTCAGAAAGATCAAATGGTTCTAAATTAAAAAATCCGCTTTACCTTCACAGGCGAAGCGGATTTAAAATCGATAAGCTTTTTCTAATCAAATATCTAATCAGAAAACAATATCTCGGGAAGGATAATATCTAATTCTGACAAATAAATAGCAAAGGACGTGCCAGAAATAGAAATAAAGATATATTTTAAAACAAACCACTGATATACAAACCAATAAAAATAATACATATAATACAAAAGAAATTGGGGAAGTGTGGAGTGGATTGGGGAAAGTGTGTAAAAATTCCACAATCAAGTGTGGAATCCCGACTTTTGAGCGTGGAAAGAGCAATAATAATCGACTGCCTTTTTCAGCAAATCTTCCGGGAGATCGAGAGATTCATCGAACAAAGAAGTTTCGACAGTAAGAGCTTTCTTCTTCGAATCTTTTTTCCAATTGCCAACGATCCGGCCCTCATACAGGATCACGGGGTAAAAGATACCGAAAGTATTGAATGCCTTATGATGATGTTCGCGTAGCATAACGGTCGTCCGGTCTTTATAGCTGATCAGATATTCATCATACGAGGGTAACAGATGCAACACTTTCCGGCAACAGGCCTTCAAGTCACAGGTAACATGCAGGTAAAAAGTTTCCGAATCAAACTTTTCGGTTAGCAGATCGGTTTCGATCAATGCAACCGCATGTCGAGCCTCAGTTGCCGCCAAGCCGGACCACCAGACAAAATCAGACAATGTAGCCGGGGAATGGCTTTGAAAATATAGGGTAGCCAATCGGGCGAGCGCCTCTTCGCGGCTGAGTTCTTTCATCGGAGGCACACGTTCTTCCAACAGAGCATAGGTCGGCTTCTTGTTTTTATCTACCCCGCTGCACACAAGGCCATCCGTTTCAGCACGGACCAGAAAATAATGTATCAAGTGATTGTCTGTCTCGACCCCTGCCCGACCGAACCCATCCATCAACTCCTGTTTTGTCAAACTCTTGTTTCCACCCAACAATTGTTCCAGCAATCTACAACCTTTCGTATAGAAGCTTTCGGTTATCTCCATCTTCCGGCTTCTTGCATAAGAATCGAAGGCTGTCCGTATACGACCTCCCGACAATTGCAACATCCAGCGGATATCCTCTGCTACGATGAAATGCCAGGTCGGTCGTAATATATGGGTACGCAGGATTTCCCCCTTTGCAAGCGCATCGTCCACCACCCGCAACGAAGAAGACTTCAAGCGAGTCCCGACCGCCCATTTCGCCATCGTATATTCCTGTGCTTGGACAGCTCCCATCCAGGCAACCAATTCCTTCGGACTCCTAAACCGGGGCTTTGCCAATTGATGGCTCAACAGACGAATATCGGTCAACATATTCTTACCGTTAGCAGGATTTTCCGGTCATAATATCCAATACCAGCTTATCGGTGGCTTCCATTCCTTTGGAACCGATAGAAGTCAGGTTAATGATCGACTTGTCGACATTCTCATCAATAATGCCCTCGACCGGAGTCACCACCTTGTTTTCCATTGCCATCAACGCAGACAGCATAGCAGTCGAAACACCGCTGGAAACTTTCATGGCACAACTGGGCTTCGCCCCATCGCATATCATACCGGTAATATTGCCGATCATATTCTTGATTGCATAGGAAATCTGCACTTTATCGCCTCCCATCAGATAGGTAATGCCGCAACTGGCTCCCGTGGCGGCCACCACACAACCGCAAAGGGCGGACAAGCGTCCCAAGCTTTGCTTGATATAGATGACCATCAGATGGCTTAACATCAGGGCACGGATTAACTGTTCTTCCGAACATTCGATGTCTTCGGCAAAAGAAAGGACGGGAAGTGTCGCTGCAATCCCCTGGTTTCCACTACCGGAGTTACTCATCACCGGGATCATGGCGCCATCCATGCGGGCATCACAGGCAGCAGCCGTCATTGCCAGCATATGGGTATAGGCAGAGTCTCCCATATATTTACGTCCGTATACACCGGAAACGGTCTTGCTGACCGTATGTCCGAAATTTCCCTTCAGTGAAGCCTCGGCTGCTTTCCGGTTCAGATCGGCAGTTTCCAGGATAAAGCGGATCTCATCGAGCGGCATTTCCATCGCAAACTCATACACAGTAGAGAAAGAGAGTCTCAATTCGTCTTCATCGCCCGAAGCATCACAGGAAACACCTTCTTTCCTCCGGTCTGTCAATACCACACCATTCTTCTCCACATACACGACATTCGTATGTTCATGGCAGATTATCACCCGCGAAGTTTCATCTCCGGCTGAACAAATCACTTCGATATAGAGCTTGTCGACATTATCCTTTAAAGCGATATGAATCCGTTTATCTTCGATCACCTGCTTTCCTTCAGCAAGCGCTTCAGGTGTCAGGTCACGCAATACTTCAAGACCATAAGCAGACTTGCCGATCAACGTACCCAAAGCAACCGCTATAGGTAACCCGACCATTCCGGTTCCAGGAATTCCGACACCCATCGCATTCTTCAGGATGTTGGCGCTCAGAAATACTTCCGTTTTCTCCGGTTTACAGCCTAAAACCTCGGCAGCCTTAGCGGCAGCCAATGCGACCGCAACCGGTTCCGTACAACCGATAGCGGGAATCACTTCCTGATGTATTAGTTTGATGATTTGTGTTTGAGTTGTTTTATCCATGAATATAGACTTCTTTGACTTTATGATTGCAAAGATAAGACATCCTTTTCAAAACATAGGTATTTCGATTGCGGAACATAGATAATTTGAACTATTTCTTTATTAAATAAAGGAATACCCGACAGAAAAATGTACATTTGTTTCATCTAATAAATAATTAATAAATTATGGGAACTTTAGGCTGCATAAATGATATGTTACAACGGGACAAAGAAAACCGCGAGCTCCGGAAATTAAGCAAAGAACGCCTAAAGGAAACCCGAAACAGGCTCATGAAAATCGGGAGCAGTACCAAACTACCCGATACATCCGTTGAAGAAATGAAAGAAATTCGAAAAAAGACTATAGAGAAAGAAAAAGCAGATGCCAACCATCTATCCAAAATAAAATTACTTTTAGCCATATTTGTCTTATTCGTCCTCCTTTCAGTATGGCTGTTTTATTCTCTCATCAGATAAGATCTCATTTGTCACCACCGACAGTTTTAACCGTAAAGGTTTCCTCTTCCGTGCCGTTGCCACGCCCTTCTTTCAGACGGACGCTGAACACAGCTTCACCTGTACGCAACTTCGGGGAGGCCTGCACCATAACATTATAGATGATACGGTCATCACGGGTGATTTTGGCTATCTTGACAGGTTCGGACAGTTTCAAATACCTGCCCTTCTCAACTTTCACTATCGGTTCCACGTCCAAAGCATCCTGAAAGCTGTTGTTCACAATCACGAGGGAGATACGGCAGGTCTCACCTGCATTGATCTTATCGTCGCGGGTGACACTGTCCTCTTCCAATAAGATATCTTCGATCTGCAAATCGGGAAGGAGAACATGCGAAGACGGTGTATAATTCCCCGAATTCCTCTTCTCCACTCTTATCTCGTCGCCTGTATTTGCAGCAATCTGCGCACCGGCGATTCCTCCGACCGCCGTCCCGACAAACGCCCCTATGTCACCTCCGATATCATCGTCTATGGAATTTCCGACCGCTCCGCCGAAAAGCCATCCGACAAAAGCGCCTATCTGGGCCCCTACGCCAGCCCGGTCTTCCCGGCTCATATTCTTCATCGATCCGCATCCTGTCAGAACCAACAAAGACACTATCGCATATAGGACTTTATTTTTCATACTCAGTTATTTTAACCCTTCCAATTAACAAACAAAGATAACCATCCATTTGATTTAATGACATCGGAAAGGAGAAAAACCCCTATCCGATTGCGTTTTTTTATGTAAGTTTGCGCCCGATTAAACAAAGAATGATGACAACTCAATTCAAGACTCCGACCGCAGACCTGCAACATCAGTACGATCTTCTGCAGAAAGAATTCGAATATGAAAAAGAGATGTACCGCCAACAAATCGAACGGACCGGAATACATCGCCGCATCCAACAAGGACTGTGCTGGTATCCTGTCGTACCAGGAAAGAGTTACTATAATTCCTTGAACCAGCTCGTCGTAGAAATCGAACGGCTGGAGGATAAAGAGACCGAACACAATTTCGAATATGGTCGTCCGGTCTGCTTCTTCACGACAAACGGAAGCGGAAACCCCGAATACCTGAACTTCTCGACCGTCATCAGTTACGTACAAGACGACCGAATGGTCGTAGTACTGCCCTCTCCTAACGCACTTACGGATATACAGAAGGCTGGTGAAATCGGCATCCAACTTTATTTCGACGAGACCAGCTACAAGACAATGTTCAACGCCCTGTCCACCGTTATCCAAGCGAAAGGAAACCGGTTAGCTTACCTACGGGACGTCCTGTTAGGCAAAACGCCCGTCGGCCGGCGCACATTTTTTCCTATGCGTTTTCCCTGGCTGAACCTGTCGCAGGAAGAGGCGGTCAACCATGTATTGGCGGCAAAGGATGTGTCAATCGTGCACGGTCCTCCCGGAACAGGCAAAACGACCACTTTGGTTGAAGCGATCTATGAGACTCTGCACCGGGAAAATCAGGTAATGGTCTGTGCCCAAAGCAATACGGCCGTAGACTGGATATCCGAAAAACTAGTCGATCGTGGCATTCATGTCCTACGCATCGGTAACCCGACACGCATAAACGACAAGATGCTTTCCTTCACCTATGAACGGCGTTTCGAATCGCATCCCGACTATGCCGAACTATGGGGAATCCGCAAGGCGATCCGCGAGATACAATCCAATCTCCGCAAAAAGAGCCACGGTGAAAAAGAAACAGCACGCAACCGTCTCTCCCGTCTCCGTTTCCGGGCGACGGAACTGGAAGTGAAGATCGACACGGAATTGTTCGACGAGGCGCGTGTCGTGGCCTGCACGCTGGTCGGATCGGCGAACCGGGTATTGACCAACCGTAACTTCACAACTCTCTTTATCGACGAGGCCGCCCAAGCACTCGAAGCAGCCTGCTGGATCGCAATCGGCAAAGCGGATCGGGTCATCTTAGCGGGCGACCATCACCAGCTCCCTCCTACCATCAAATGTATAGAAGCGGCACGCGGCGGCTTAGACCACACCTTGATGCAAAAAATAACCGACCGGAAGCCCGAAACAGTCTCGCTTCTGAAAACGCAGTACCGGATGAACGAGGACATCATGCGCTTTCCTTCCCGTTGGTTCTATCATGACGAGCTACAATCCGCACCGGAAGTCAAGCATCGCGGCATCTTGGAATTCGATACGCCTGTCGTCTGGCTCGATACGGCGGATTGCCATTTCGAAGAAGACCGGCTCGACGACAGCATGAGCCGTATCAATAGAGACGAAGCTACACTGCTCGTTTCGACCTTACAGAAATATATCGAAAAGATCGGCAAAGAACGGGTATTGGATGAAAGCATCGACTTCGGTCTGATTTCACCTTACAAATCGCAGGTTCAGTATATCCGCGGACTGATCAAGCGCGACACTTTCTTCAAACCTTTCCGCCGCCTGATAACCGCTCACACGGTAGACGGCTTCCAGGGACAGGAACGCGATGTGATCATGATCAGTCTCGTACGAGCCAACGACAAAGGCCGGATCGGTTTCCTCGGTGACCTGCGCCGCATGAACGTCGCCATCACCCGCGCCCGCATGAAACTGATGATCTTGGGAGACGCACCGACACTAACACGGCATGCTTTCTACAAGGAATTATACGAATATATCTGGGAAAACGGACAGGTGATCACCGTTCAACCTCCTTCCCCGACATGATCCTCTTATTGTCATATTCGTAAAAAAGCCATTAGTCCAAATCGAAACTACTACCGCATCTATTTCGATTTTATACCCTTTTTAATTCAAATATCGTATATTTGTATCATTAACAAAAAATACAGAGAGGCCATGAAGTATAAATTATTAGTTCTCGACGTAGACGGGACGCTGCTCAACAATCAGAAAGAGATCAGCCCCCGTACCCTGGCTGCCCTTCTGAAGGTACAGCAAATGGGGGTACATATCGTATTGGCATCAGGAAGACCGACTAATGGAGTCATGCCCATCGCTGAAAAGCTGGAACTGAATCATTACGGAGGTTACATTCTTTCTTACAACGGCGGTCAGATCATCAACGTGCAGACCGGTGAACTATTATTCGAGAAGCGCATCGATCCGGAATGGATCCCCTATTTCGAAAAGAAAGCAAAGAAAAACGACTTTGCCATCTTCACCTATCACAAAGACTTCATCCTGACGGACAAACCGGATAACAAGTATGTCATCCAAGAAGCCAACCTGAACAAGATGCAGATTGTCGGTGTCGACAACTTTGCCGAAGCCGTCGATTTCCCGCCCTGCAAATGTATGCTGGCAAGTGACGACGAAGAAGCGCTCATCGGTTTGGAGAATCATTGGAAAAAACGCCTCGACGGTGTGCTGGATGCATTCAGGTCGGAACCTTATTTCTTAGAAGTCGTTCCCCAGTTCATCGACAAGGGAAACACTTTGGGCGTGCTGATGACCAAACTGTCCGTATCGCCGGAAGAAGTGATCGCGATCGGCGACGGCGTTTGCGACGTGACCATGTTGCAACTTGCCGGTGTCGGGATCGCGATGGGAAATGCGGAAGATTCGGTGAAGGCTTGTGTGGACAAGACGACACTCACCAACGAAGAAGAAGGCGTAGCCGTGGCCGTCGAACGGACAATCCTGGCTGAAATACGTCCGACGGAAGTACCGCTCGACCAGTTGAATATGCGTGCCAGACACGCTCTAATGGGAAACCTCGGCATCCAATATACATATGCATCCGAAGACCGTGTAGAAGCGACCATGCCGGTAGACGAACGCACCCGCCAGCCATTCGGCATCCTACATGGCGGGGCGACACTCGCATTGGCCGAAACGGTTGCCGGGTTAGGATCGATGATCCTGGCCAAACCAGACGAAATCGTGGTCGGTATGCAAGTCAGTGGCAACCATATGTCATCTGCCCATGAAGGAGATACCGTTCGCGCCGTCGGAACCATCATTCACAAAGGACGCTCTTCGCACGTTTGGAACGTCGATGTATTCACATCCACAGATAAATTGGTATCATCCATCCGTGTAGTCAACAGCATATTAAAAAAGAAATGACACCAGACGAATTAAGGATTTGTAACGTAGTCGACACATTGATCAGAAAGAACCGGAGTTTTGCACTCTGGCGGATACCAGGAGAATCGCCTCGTTTCGCCATGCAGACCTCCGGTTCTGCACGTATTCTTTATCATATCGAGGAACTGGACGAACAGAGTGGTTTCGTCATTGCTCCCTTCCATGTAAGCAAACAGCACCCAATCGTACTGATCCGGCCGGACATCCAGAAACTTCCGCCCGATGAGGAAACAAAAGTTTCATACTCGATGCCTGCGGAACAGGAATTCCATCATAGTGAAACGCTTGTCTCCTTCCCCGAAAACCCGAAGGAAGACTACAGCCGTCGTTTCAATGCCTTCATCGAACCGCTACGCCGAAAGCAGTTCGAGAAACTCGTGCTGTCGCGCTGCCAGACGATTCCGGCAGACAGAGCCAACTTCTCCCCTGCCGCCGCTTTCCTCAAGGCAACCGGACGGTACAAATATTCATATGTTTATCTCTGCCATACTCCCGCGACAGGCACATGGCTCGGATGTACGCCTGAAATCATCCTCTCCGGCGAGAAAGGAAAATGGCATACGGTCGCCCTTGCCGGCACCCAACCTCTCCAAAACGGGGAACTACCGATAGAATGGGACGACAAAAACAGGGAAGAACAGGAATATGTAGCCTTTTACATACGCAAACAACTGCAAGCATTAGGTATCAAACCGACAGAAACTCCTCCGATCCCGGTACGCGCCGGCGAACTGTCGCATTTGAGAAGCGACTTCAGCTTTCCACTGCCCGATAATAAAAAACTCGGCGAACTGTTGAAACGGCTCCATCCCACGCCTGCCGTCTGCGGACTGCCCAAAGAAGAGACGTATCGCTTTATCCGGGAGAACGAAGGCTACGACCGGAGCTATTATTCAGGCTTTATCGGTTGGTTGGCCCCCGAAGGGAAGAGCGATCTGTATGTAAACTTGCGCTGCATGAACATCTTGCCCGGATCATTTGTTTTATATGCAGGCGGAGGCATTCTTGCTTCTTCGGAGATAGAAAGCGAATGGCTTGAAACGGAAGCAAAAATGCAAACAATGAAGCGACTGATCAATTCAATTGACAAATCATAAATAATATAACCCATGATAGCAAAAAAACTGACTGACCTCATAGGCAATACACCGTTGTTGGAGTTCTCAAACTTCAACGCAAGTAAAGGGCTGAAAGCGAAAGTAATCGGAAAGCTGGAATATTTCAACCCGGCAGGTAGCGTAAAAGACCGCATTGCATTGGCAATGATCGAAGATGCGGAAGAAAAGGGCTTGCTGAAACCGGGAGCAACAATCATAGAGCCGACCAGCGGGAACACCGGCGTAGGACTGGCTTTCGTCTCGGCCGCCAAAGGTTATAAATTGGTACTGACAATGCCCGAAACCATGAGCCTGGAACGTCGTAACCTACTGAAAGCATTAGGAGCCAACCTGATCCTCACTCCCGGAACGGAAGGGATGAAAGGTGCCATCGCCAAAGCGGAAGCATTGCGTGATGAAACACCCGGCTCCATTATCCTGCAACAGTTTGAAAACCCGGCAAACCCTGCCCGGCATGCTAAAACAACCGCACAGGAAATCTGGCGCGATACGGACGGCAAAGTCGATATCTTCGTCGCAGGAGTCGGAACGGGCGGTACGGTAAGCGGCGTTGGCAAAGGACTGAAAGCGCACAATCCGGATGTCAAAATCGTCGCTGTAGAACCGACCGACTCGGCTGTGCTCTCAGGCGGTAAACCCGGACCGCACAAGATACAGGGGATCGGCGCGGGCTTTATCCCTAAAACCTACGACAGCTCGGTGGTCGATGAAATCATCCAGGTAGAAGGAGACGACGCCATCCGCACATCACGCGAACTGGCACAAAAGGAAGGCCTGTTGGTCGGCATTTCTTCCGGAGCAGCCGTATATGCCGCCGTGCAACTGGCCCGTCTCCCGGAGAACGAAGGGAAAACGATTGTAGCATTATTACCGGATACGGGCGAGAGATATTTGTCTACAGCATTGTATGCGTTCGAGGAATATCCGCTTTAAGAATTGACAATTGATAATTGTCAATTCTCCTTATAATCTTTCCGATAAGAACAAGTAGTCTCCGTCGGGAAATCTTTCGGGACTTTCTGGGTTACTTTTCCGGTTGCCGCCCATTCGGCGCCACGAAGCAAAAGCACCTGGAAGCCCGTACATTGCATTGCTATATTATCTTCCGTAGTAGCACCGGCATGGCCAAGCATCGTATGGAAGATGCGAGCATTCCCGTAATCGACCGTAAATACCAGCGGTTCTTCACGACCGGAACCGTTTGTTTCCTTATCCGAATAGGCCGTGTACAAAATATCCCGGATATTGCCCGGTCCCCGCATACGGTCGTAAAGTTCATCTTTGGCATGACGCCATTTTAAAGGCAGGCCCTTCACAACCGGATGCACCTTGTCACGCCCGTTCAGCACATATTCGTGCTGGCGTCCATGAGAACCACCCGGACCCGCCGAACTGTCCTTGACCAGTTTTCCGTCCTTCCAATACACATAAGGGCCGGAATTCTCATTACGTCCTTCCCAACCACCCAAAGCACAGATCCTATTGAACTCCGGCCATTTGGAGAAAGCATTGTCGGCTGCATGATAAATGACAACACCACCGCCGTTCTGCACATATTCCAGGAAGCGGCGGTTCGTCTCCTCCGGCCACGAATCTCCGTTATAGTCCAGCACTACCAACTGGTAAGGGCTAAAGTCGAGCACAAAACCGGACATATCCTTGCCCTGTTCGGGAGAGATGACAAAGTCCACATCAAAACGACCGGAATTTTCCAGGATTTGTTTCAGCACAACATGGCTCACCTGCCAGTTATGGTTGTTTTGTCCTGTGATCAGTAATGTTTTAATCGGTTTACGCGCCGAAACCGTATAGGCTAACAAGAGGGAAAAGACAACAAAAAACAGCTTCCCAAAATGTAAATGTCTCATGGTACTTTATGGTTTAAAGATTTGTTTGAGGCAAATGTACTAAATCAATATGAAATATGTACTTTTGTGGCCTTAAGAAAAAATACATCCATGATGAAATATTTATCCCGAATATTATTGATAACATTCGTATTTGTCTTTTCAGCCACTTATAGCCATGCCGACAGTTGGCGCGACAAAACAGAACTGCTCATATATTCTCCGCGCTATTTCGGTCCGAACGCCTTTCCGATCCCGGAAATGAGGGACGGACAGGTGAGCGAGCGGTACGAAGTGGAAGTACGGGGCGAATACCATTATTATACGGGTGACAAGACCTGGGACATCGTGGGGCGTGCCCTGCTGCCCTTCTTCAGGGGGCGCGCGGGAATCGAAGTGAACTGGTGCTTCAAGGAAAAATATAAGATGACACCGGAAACGCGTGACGAACGCTTTGCCGTGGATACGGAAAGCCCGATCAAATATAACGGCGACATCGTTATCAGCTCCTTTTTCCAAGTCCTGAAAAGCGAGAAATGGGTAGACGCGACCATTAGCGCCAACATCAAGACAGCCAGCGGAGGCCGCCTGTGCGACGCCCGTTTTACCGATGCCGCCTCCTACTGGTTCGACGTAAACATGGGGCGTAACCTGTGGAAAAGTGCCGACGGGAAGGCCTCGATCCGTATGCAGGCGCTCGCCGGGTTCTATTGCTGGATGACGAACGACATGGTGCATCGCCAGAACGACGCCATCTCATACGGAGTCGGGTTCACCGGTAAATACAGAGGCTTCACGCTCGCCACCAACCTGGCCGGGTTTTACGGATACGAAAACAACGGTGACCGCCCCATACATTGGCGCAACAACCTCAGATACGAGATCAAGAAAAACATAATCTCCTTCCGGTATACACACGGAATGAAGGATAACCTGTACGAGACTTATTCGTTGGGATATATCAGATGCTTTTGAGAATTGAAAGCTAAACCAACGGCCTTCGCTCCCTGTTTAAGGGAAGATGAAGATTAATCGGATAGTAAAACTGAAGCTGGTAGATGCCAGACTCTATTTCGTGAGTCTGATCGTAGGACTGCTGACCGGATTGGTGGCGGTTCCTTACCACTATCTGCTGCAACTATTCTTCAATATGCGGAAGAACTTCTTCCAGTCTTCGCCTCCCTGGTATTACCATATCGTCTTATTCCTTGCCCTATGGGGTATCCTCTGCTTCGTCGCCCGGATGGCCAGACGGTGGCCTTACATCGGAGGCGGAGGCATTTCGCAGACACGGGGCGTTATCAATGGACGCATCGAGTATGCACATTCCTTTCGCCAACTGCTGGCTAAGTTTGCGGGTGGTGTGCTGACACTCAGCAGCGGTCTCTCGATGGGACGCGAGGGACCTTCTGTACAAATGGGTTCCTACATAGGTGACCTGGTCAGCAAATGGGGACATATCCTGAGCGGCGAACGCAAACAGCTCCTTGCCGCAGGCGCAGGCGCAGGACTGGCAGCTGCCTTTGCCGCTCCTCTTGCCGCCGCTACGCTGGTGATCGAATCGATCGAACGCTTCGATGCTCCGAAAACGGCTATCACGACGATCCTGGCCGGTGTCGTCGCCGGAGCGATCGCCAGTACGATTTTCCCGATCAACCCGTACCACGACATACAGGCCATCGTGCCCGACCTGTCGATGGGACTGCATATCAAGCTGTATATCCTGTTTGCCGTCATCGTATCGGTTTTCGGCAAACTCTATTCACTGCTGATGCTATACGCCAAACGGATGTACCCGGCCATCCGGCAACCCGAATATATCAAGCTGTTAGGTCTTCTGGGCATGGCATACATCATTTCGCTGACGGTCACTGATCTGACCGGTGGAGGCGAGCAGTTCCTGATGCAACAGGCGGAAGGCGGCAACAGCAATATCTATTGGATTGCAGGGATGATGTTCCTGCACATGGTATTTACCGTTTTTTCCTTCTCCTCCGGATTGCCGGGAGGGAACTTTATCCCGACTCTGGTGACAGGCGGACTGACCGGTAAGCTCTATGCCCTCATCCTGGTGCAACACGGGATCGTCAGGATGGAAAGTGTGAGCTATGTCATGCTGATCGGAATGGGCGCCTTCCTGGTCGCCGTCGTGCGCACTCCTATCACAGCCATTATCCTGATTACGGAGATCACAGGGCATTTCGAAGTTTTCTATCCTTCCATCGTCGTAGGAGGACTCACTTATTATTTCACGGAACTGTTGGGAATAAAGCCGTTCAACGTAATGTTCTATGAAGAGATGATCAACAAACCGGCCTTCCGTGAGCAGAAGCGGCTGACTTTGGACGTGGAAGTGATGGCCGGAGCCTATTTCGACCGCAAGGAGGTCGATACGCTCGAACTTCCCAACCATTGCATAATCATGAATATCCACCGCGACCGCAAAGACATCTCCCCCACCGGACAAACCATACTCCCCGGTGACCAGCTCACCATCGAACTGGACGCCCAAGATATAGAGAAACTGTACGAGCCACTGGTTAGCATGGCCAACATCTACTAAAATATCCCGACCGGCAACTTTAAACGTCCTCCCGGCCATCTCAAATCATTGGACACAAAAACCAAACAGCCTCTCAGGGGAATTATAATCCAGAATTATCAGGTATTTATGTAAAAATATCCGTCCGCGAGACGATTTCAGGGAAGCCGGATGGTTCCTTACCATAGGAGAAATCAATTATCGCATTTTGCCGAACTTACGGATGGGAGCCGGCTATATGTCGTTAGTCCGCTACAAGGCATCGGAGGAACTGCGCAACCGGTTCTGATTCAAGCAGGAAAACATCTATCCACAAAACGAAAGGAAACGTACCGATATGCATTTATGCAGAAGCCATTTCACCATCCTAAGGCACTTTTTTACTAAAGACAAGCAGAAAAAGAGCGGAAAGTAAGCAGAAATGGTTGACAACACCCCCATCTTCCGGCTTTCTACACCCGGATGTTACCACCCCCCACACCCGGATGTCCGAAAAGGGTACACCCGGGTGTTCGGAGCCATATCATACTAATCCTTTGTAATTAAGATACATACTTAGCAGAAAGATCATATATATATTGCTAAAATCCCAGTCGGATGTGTGACACAGTGTGATACAGGCGTGATACATGAATCCGGCATGTATCACACCTTGCACAACATGGATATCAACACATACAAGACAAAATGTGATAGAGTGACAGAGAAATGGCGATTCTCTTTCTGTCGGTTTTAAGGCTGCTTATCGCCTCATTCGGCTGTCACATATAATAGGCATAAATAAAAATATCACTATCTTTGCCCTCGGAATACCAAAAACGTTCCTTTATATTATTCACCGAGTGCTTGATAAACCTCGTTAAAAACAAGAAATATGCAGAAGACATCTACTGTAACCGTACCATTCATGCTGTTAGGCATCCTGTTCAATATCTGCCTGGTAGCTTCAAACCTGTTAGAAACCAAAGTTATCCAGGTATTCGGCATCACAGCGACTGCCGGACTGATCGTTTTCCCGATCTCATATATCATCAATGACTGTATCGCCGAAGTATGGGGATTCAAGAAGGCACGCCTGATTATTTGGAGCGGATTCATTTCTAATTTCCTTGTAATCGGATTTGCGCAATTGGCGGTGATGTTGCCTGCCGCCCCATTTTGGGAAGGCGAAGAAGGTTTCAACTTCGTGTTCGGAATGGCACCGCGCATCGCCATAGCAAGCCTGATGGCTTTTCTTGTCGGTTCGTTCCTGAATGCTTACGTGATGAGTAAGATGAAGATTGCTTCAGCCGGAAAGAATTTCTCTTTACGGGCCATCGTCTCCACTTTGGTCGGCGAGAGTGCCGATTCGATGATCTTTTTCCCGATCGCTTTCGCCGGACTGATACCGATAGGCGAACTTTTCATTATGATCGGGACACAGGCGGTTCTGAAATCCCTCTATGAAGTAATCATCCTTCCCGTTACCATCCGTGTTGTAAACTATATCAAGAAGGTGGACGGTAACGATGTGTATGACGTAGAGACATCATACAATATATTAAATGTGAGAGATTTATGATTTATGATTCATAATTCCAAACAAATGCGACCAGTCTTCACGAGGTTGCGGCGTATAGGTATGGAATCCTAGTGATTCCGCCGTACGGCAATTGGGGACGGCATCATCTATGAAAAGTGTTTCTTCAGGACGGATATCGGCATCTTGCAGGACATATTCGAAAATTTCGGCATCGGGTTTCAGCAGATGGAGGCGGTAGGAAAGATAAATATGATTGAAAAAGTCGGAAGCATGGTAGCCTTTATAGGAAAAACAGGTCTTTTCCGACCAGTCCCAATGAATCTCGTTCGTATTGCTGAGCAGCATCGTATTGTAACGCTTGCGGAGGTCGAGCAAAAGATCCAGCTTATAATCCGGAACATCATCGAGCATGGCGATCCAGGCGGCATCTATCTGTTCGTCCGTCAAAGGCTGTCTGGTCAGATGACGGATACCCTCGCGAAACTCTGCTACCGTAATGGAACCGAGCTCGATCTTCATGAACAGATCCTTATGCTGGTAGTTATTGACAATCTGCTCGCGTATATTCGCGACCCCCAAACTCTCGAATGCCTCGATGCACCGATTACGGGTGAGATTGATAATCACGCCGCCAAAATCTATAACCAAATTTTTTATGCCTTCCATGACCTTCTTTTAATTGACAATTGATAATCGACAATTTTGATTCTAACTATTTACTACCAGCGGCGACGACGCCGGTGATGCCGTTGCCGCTGTTTATATTGACGTATCCTGCGATATACCAGCCAGACAAATAACACTCCGAACACGGCAAAGATCAGCAAGACGATCCCTGTATTCAAGTTATCTCCTTTCACGCGGCTCCACATTTCCAAAACAAGTTCCGTCCGATCTCCGAAATCGCGGATCATGGCACAACGTTCTACCACCTTGCGGTCGGGGTATTGTACCGGATTGATCCGGATGCTATCCGCACCGGGACCGAAGAAATAACTCAAGTCGGAAACTGTCTCGATTGTCGAATCGATCTTGGCTTCCATAATTTCGGGAGTCGCAATGGCACTGACGTAACCGATGGCATCCATATTCCGCAAAGCGACGTCCGGACGACAAAGATAATCAATAAAATAACTGGCCGCCTTTACATTACGGGCATATTTAGGGATCGCCCAGCCGTCATACCAGATATTGCTGCCTTCTCGGGGCACTTCATAGTCCAGTTCCACCCCGACAGCCTCCGCTTCGTCCATCGCCCAGACCGCATCGCCGCTCCAGGTAAAATTGAGCCAGGCTTTGCCTTTCGTCATCATTTCCTTGCCGAAATCGGCTTCCCAACCGGCAATGTTGGGTTTCATCTTTTTCAGAAGTTCTTCGGCTATGGCGATCGCTTCGGGAGAATTGTCGTTCATCAGTTGCTCGACCGTCACGGTCCCATCTTCCAGTTCCTTCGCATGGGCGTAGATAATGGCCGTACCATAGGAGTCACGATAGCTGTCTTTCATCAATATCTTGTTTCTGAACTTCGAATCCCAAAGACACTCCCAGCTTTCGACCTCTTTCTCCTCCACGAACTGCTTGTTATACAAAATCCCAGCCGTTCCCCACATATAAGGGACGACATAGTCGGTCGTTTTCCGTCCCGGCTGGCTTAGCTTGTTCAGTTGCCCGCGGATATAGGGAGAGACATTATCCAGATAATCCGGTGTCTTTCCGAAATTGCGGTCTATCGGGACAAGAAGGTTTTTCTTCAACATCCGTTCGATTATATATTCGGACGGACAGATCAGGTCGAAATCTTCATGCCCGCGTTCGATTTTGGTAAGCATGATCTCATTGATATCGAACACCTGGTAGATAATCCGGATATCTTCGCCGGTCTGCTCCTTGTACCAAGCGGGAAATTCGGCCAAGACATCCTCGTCGATATAGTCTGCCCAATTGTAGACTTTCAGAATATGACTGCGCTCCTCATCCGTACGATTGCATGAAGACATGAAAGTCAAAAGAAAGAGGCAACTCGCTATTATTGTAATCAGTTTATTCATTTCCTGCTTTTCTCCATTAGCTTTTGGACTTCTCCGCCCGTTTATTAATCACAATCAAAAGGACAAGCACCGTCACGAAAATGATAGTTGACAGCGGACGCAACTCCGGTGTCAGTCCCCCTTTGCGGGCATCCGCATAAATAAAGGTCGATAGGGTTTCCAGTCCCTCGTTGCCGATCGTAAAGATGGTAACAGCAAAATCATCGATCGAAAGCGTAAAAGCCAGTATAAAGCCGCTGATCATGCCCGGACGAATCTCCGGCAGGATCACCTTGCGCAACGCCTGGAAAGGAGTCGCCCCCAAATCGAGCGCCGCCTCATAGACATTCTGGTTCATCTTTTTCAGGCGTGGCATGACACTCAGCACCACATAGGGCGTGCAGAACGTGATATGCGCCAGCACGACCGTCGTGAATCCCTGTGAAACGCCAAAACTCACGAACAGCAGGAAAAGGGATACGCCCGTAATAATATCTGCATTCATCATCGGGATCGCATTAGCAAAATTCATTACCTGGCGGGTCCGTGATCGCAGGTTGAAAATACCGATAGCCGCAATACTACCCAACAGCGTGGAGACGGTCGCCGCGATCATCGCAATGGCGAACGTATTCCACAACGCACTCACCAACGAACGCTGCACGCCTCCTGTAAACAGCGAACTATACAATTTGGTTGAAAATCCCGTCCAGTTTCCCAAGACTTTCGCTTCGGTAAACGAGAAAATCATAATAATCAGAATCGGGGAATATAGCAGCACCAACAGTAGCCACAAATACCCTTTTGCCATCCATTTCGTCATCATATCACACCTCCCCCTTCGTTCGAAGCACTGTCCTCTTCATTCGTAAAGAGGATGGTAACACCAATCAGCAACAGCATAATAAGAGAAAGCGCCGCTCCATAATTCCACATACCGTTATAGATATTTTCTTGCACGGTCGTACCGAACAGTTTGATGTTATTCATCGTCAGTAATTCGGCAATGGCAAACGTGGAAACCGTCGGCATGAAAACCATGACGATCCCGCTCATCACGCCGGGCATCGAAAGAGGCAGAATCGTTTTCATAAAGACCTGAAACGGATTGGCTCCCAAGTCCTGGGCCGCCTCGATCAGGCTGCGGTCCATCTTTTGCAACGTATTATAAATCGGATAGATCATGAACGGGAGAAAGTTATACACCATACCGAAAACCAACGCCCCCTCTCCCAACGGCAGGTTTAGGAAATCGAACAATGCTACCGTAGCCAGCGTACGGATCAGGATATTCACCCACATCGGCAGGATGAATAGCACGACCATCGTCCGGGAAGTGTTAAAACGCTCCTGGCTCAGGATATAAGCTGCCGGATAGCCAAGGATGAGACAGGCAAGTGTGGTGATAATAGCAATCCCGATCGAATAGACGAACGTATTCATCGCTTCGGGGTGTACCATGAACTTACGGAAATTAGCAAAAGTGAACGCTCCGTCGGCATCTGTAAACGCATATAATACGATCAACAACAAGGGCATTACGACAAAGACAGCCAAAAACAGGGCATAAGGAATCGTCCAGTTCTTACGCCGCATAAAAAAAGCTGAAATCTTACTTATCACTTCCTTCCTTTTTAGTTGATTGAACAATCCGTATATTTTCGGGAGCGATCGTGATTCCGACCCGGTCGCCATCGTCCCAAACATCATTCGTATCGACAAAGATATCTTCGTCCCAGTCGGTAAACACCGTCAGATGATAATGGTTGCCTTTGTAGAGGATAAATTTCACTTCACCGGTCAGACGGCCGTCTTCCTCGTTGTCTTCCAGAATGACGCGGTCAAAATCTACTTCGACCTGCACGGGTGCTTCCGAGTCAATGCCGGATACCTCTCGGCATTCGAACGTACAGCCTAAAAATTCCACATGCGTGGCATCCACCATCTTTCCTTCGAACGTATTGCAGATACGTTCCTTTTTCATCACATGGATATCAAATGGTTTGACCAGCAAACCGACTTCCTGCCCGGCATCGAAACAATGGTAGTCCTGTACCATGAACTCATAGCCTTCCGGCGTCTGCACCATCATCTCGTAGTGAACGCCCTTGAAAATGGAAGAGGTAACCGTCCCGGTCAGCATGGCGGCTTCAGACGGCTCGAAAATATAAATGTCTTCCGGGCGGAGCACGACATCTACCGGGGTCCGTTCGCCGAAACCTTCGTCTACGCATTCGAACTCATGCCCGGCAAAGGATACCAACTTATCTTTGATCATCAGTCCGTTCAGAATATTGCTTTCGCCGATAAAGTCGGCGACAAAGGAGTTGATCGGTTCGTTATAAATGTCAATAGGCGTCCCGATCTGCTGGATCTTCCCTTCGCTCATCACGACGATCGTATCGCTCAGGGTGAGTGCTTCTTCCTGATCGTGAGTAACATAGATAAAGGTGATTCCGAGAGACTTATGCATTTCCTTCAACTCCATCTGCATATCCTTGCGCATCTTGAGGTCAAGAGCCGCCAGCGGTTCGTCCAGCAGGAGCACTTCCGGTTCGTTCACGATAGCTCTGGCAATCGCGACACGTTGTTGCTGTCCGCCGGAAAGGGAATCCACATCACGGTACTCATAATCGGTCATTCCTACCATCTTGAGGGCCTGCTTCACCTTTTTCTCGATCACGACAGCCGGAAGTTTTTTCAGCTTCAAGCCGAAAGCGATGTTATTGAAGACATTCAGATGAGGGAAAAGAGCGTATTTCTGAAATACAGTATTAACTGGACGTTTATGAGGGGGTGTTTGCGTAATTTCTTTCCCCGCAATGGTTATTATACCCTCAGAAGCTGTCTGGAATCCGGCAATCAGACGCAACAATGTCGTCTTCCCGCAACCGGACGGCCCCAGAATGGTTACAAACTCGCCCTTACGGACAGACAAATTCACATCATTCAATACGGCCTTGTCTCCAAAGAATTTAGACACATGCTCCACACCAATGATGCAGTCAGATTTTTGCATAGACAGATTCCCCTTTACCAATACTGATTAAACATATTTCCGCTTCTTCACGTAAAAAGCGGCACAAAGGTAACAATTAATTGATAATTGAGAGTTGAAAATTGAAAATTACGGTAGAGTCTTGCTCTTAGGCAACACCAGGTTCAAAAAGACTCCCAGTAAAGCCGAAAGCCCGATACCGGCCATCGTGAAACCGCCAAATTCAATGGCAGCACCACCAATCCCGAAAGTCAGGATCAATGAGACGATGATCAGGTTGCGAGTGTCGCCCAGATTGGTCCGATTCTGGATCAAGCTGTTGATGCCGACAGCGGCAATCGTTCCGAACAGCAGCAACATGATGCCCCCCAACACGGCGGCGGGAATCGATTTAAGCAACGCGCTGACCTTCCCAAACACAGAAAAGATGATACCGCTTACGGCAGCAATACGGATAACGGCCGGGTCTGTAATCTTTGTCAGCGAAATAGCTCCTGTCACCTCCGAATAGGTCGTGACGGGAGGACCGCCGATCAATCCGGCGACGATACATGCCAGGCCGTCTCCCAACATCGTGCGGTGAAGTCCCGGATCTTTTACGAAATCCTTGCCCGTCACCTCGTTGATTGCGTACACATCGCCTATATGTTCGATCACCGGAGCAATCGTCACCGGAATCATAAAAATAACCGCTTCCCACGACAATGAAGGCTTTACAAATTGCGGAAATGCAAACCAAGGAGCTTCTATCACAGGCTTGAAGTCGATCAAGCCGAACAGACTCGCAGTCAGATACCCGACGATGATTCCACAGAAGATAGGGATCAATCTCAACATTCCCCGACCCAACATAGAGGCGAGAATAGCGGAAAGCAGGGCTACCAGCGCCAACGGCCAGTTCTCTTTTGCCATATTCACACCTGAGCCTGCCAGCGAGAGGCCGATCAGAATAATAACCGGCCCGATCACCACCGGCGGAAAAAGCCGCTTGATAAAACCGATTCCTCTCCACCGGACCAACAAGCTCATCAACCCATAGACGGTCCCCACAGCCACCAGGCCGGACATCGTACCGGGCAACCCATACAATTCCGTCGCCTTTATGATAGGCGCCACAAAAGCGAAACTGCTTCCCAGAAAAATAGGAACTTTCCCTTTCGTCACCAAATGAAAGATCAACGTGCCGATACCAGCAGTAAAAAGGGCGGTAGAAGGATCAAGGCCAACCAGCAAAGGAACGAGAACAGTCGCACCAAACGCCACAAAAAGGAACTGAACGCCAACAACCGTTTTCTGAATGGGGTTCAGGGGTTTCATATTATCCATTCGTTCTTTATTTACTTTTTGCAAATATAATATAATCCAGACATCCAGCAATTCAATTCACTCACCTATTTTTTATAATAAGCAGCCGTTCATAATCCACCCCTTACTTTTAACTTAGTGCAACCCGGATAAAAAGTCCCGCCGTAAATTAAAACACGGCGGGCCGTCTCTACGTTTTTTTCCAGTTTACAATCAAAAAACGACCTACCCCTACTTGGGACTCTTCAATTCCAGGAATGCAGTCGGCAGGCCTTCCGATTTAACAGCAACCACGCTATTACCCTCGTTCCGTTTGATACGGATCAGGGCACGACCATTATACGCCTGTACTTTACGACTACCGGTCGAAGTTCCTAAATTGCAGATCAGGCTGCCATCTCCGGCAATCTCAAACGTAATCTGCTTTTTGGAGCTGAGACAACGGATGCCGTTTTTATCGATCAGTTGTACCTGTACCAAAGCCGTATCTCCCTCTTCGGAAAGCAAGCTCACTTGGCAAGCGGCTTCTTTATCCCATTTAGCAGTCTGGTATTCCTGACGAATGACATCAGAAACCTCCTTCTTCTCCTTTTTCTTTACACCGACAGCCCGTATTTCGTTCATGCCTTCCTGATAAACACAATTCCAGCGCAACCCGGCAGCCGGGTAATCCTGACTATTACGCCGTTTCACACCCTGGCTCACACCATTGACAAAAAGCTCCACTTCGTCGCAGTTAGAATATACCAAGATTTCCTTGCGGTCATCTTTTCCACCCCAGCGAACCGGCCAGGTATGACCGTAGATATGGATCATCGGCTTCTCCGTCCAGTAAGACTGGAACACATAGTAGCTTTCTTTCGGAGTAAAATCGCGTTCAACCACCCCCTTCTGATTGACATAAGGGACAGGATTGTCGGGACGGACCGGAGTCGAAAAATCTTTAAAAGGCCAGTAGGCTGTACCGGTCAGCCACGGCATCGTCTCCTGCTCTTTCAGATGCCAGTCGATCAGACGGACCACATAACTTTCCGACCAATCGCCATCGCGCGAAGCACGTGGAACGCCACCATATAAGGAAGCATCGCCGGCACGTTCATCACCGCCCTTTCCTGCCTCGATGTTCTTCAGATTATAAAAAGCATCTTCCGAATGACGACGGGCATGGCTGTCACCTCCCCACTCTACATGCAGGAAGTGTTTTACCTTCTGCATCTCCTGTTCTGAGATCGATTTATAATCGGTAAAGACACCCCGATACCAACCAGCCCAGATAGAAGGTGAATAGACATCAACAATATCATTACAAAATTCACACCGGCGGATCGCCGTCATACGTGTGTCGTCTAAACGGTGCGCCATGTCGTGCAACTCTTTCATGAAAGCACGGATCGCACTCTTGTCGAACGTATTGAAATCGTTAGGCCAGTCATTCTCATTACCCAACCCCCAGATGATGACAGCCGGATGATTATGATGCTGGACGATCATATTAGCAAGCATCCGACGGGCTTGTTTTTTGTAGACATCGCCTCCAAGACCGCCCCGACACCAAGGAATTTCTTCCCATACCAGAATGCCCAATTCGTCGCAAAGGTCCAGAATGATTTCAGATTGTTGGTAATGTCCTAAACGGATAAAGTTCACGCCCATATCTTTCATCATCCGCATTTCACGACGCATCATATCTTCCGTCATGGCTTGTGCCACACCAGCGTGATCCTCATGGCGATGCGTACCTCGCAACAGCAAACGTTTGCCGTTCAGGAAGAATGGACCTTTGTCCTTAAACTCCGTATGGCGGAAACCGAAGCGTTCTTCCGTCGTGAAAGTCTGATCCGGTGTCTTTACAGTCAACTCGCAAGTATAGAGTTGTGGCACATCCACGTCCCACAATACCGGATTCTTGATCTTCATCTTTGCTAAAAGCTGGTCACCCAAAGGAAGTATTCCTTCCAGTGTTTTCGAGAAGACTGGTTTACGGTCCACATCGTAAACGGAAACGGTCACATCCGCCTTCCTTATATCTTCCGGATTATAAAACGAAGTTTTCACCTTCAATATACCTTCTTTCAAGTTAGAAGAGAGGGAAGATTCCAAATGAATCTGTTCAAAAGAAACTTCAGGCAGGTACACCAAGTTCAAATACCGGTACAGACCACCATAGATATTGAAATCAGCCAGATCGGATGGTATCATTTCCAGATCACGTGAATTATCGCAACGGATCGACAAAGGTACTTTCCCTTTGAAACGTTCCGCATCTTTACTGCCGAGAAATGCTTTTACCGCATCCGTAATATCGACATTCCAACTGTCATAACCGCCAACATGGCTACCGACATGAGTCGTATAGACATAGACATCCGTCTTCTGTCCCGCCCCGTCGAAATCGAGTACGATCCGCCCGTTCCGATAGGGATTGTCTATCGCCAGCAAAGTTTTATACCATCCCGGACCTTCATAATAATTCACGTCCGGATCAACAGCATCTTCGGCATTAAAACAATGAGGTAACGTAACAGGCTGCCAGATGGGAACCGCCTCCGAACTGCCGGGTGCGGCAGGACGTACAGCCTCCCAGATTCCCCCCAAATCACCTTTCAGATATTCCCAATTGTTCGTCAGCCGAATCTTATTCATAGCAGGCACTTTCGCCACAGCCGACAGAACGGACAAACACAATAAGCATGCAACAAACAAGTACTTCATATTCTAATATTCAATTTAAAATTCAATTAATTTTACAAGAGAGCAGTTCCTTCTTTTTCCAATTTGGCTTTTCGCAACAAGGCTTCCAGATAGTAATAATCCGCATATACGATCGGCACATCCACTTCCGAACCGTGAGTCTTGGAACCGGTACTATGCAAAAGCAGGAAACCACAGTCTTTCCCTACACTTGCCCGATAACGGTTCGTCAGATTTTCCAATATCCTATCAGCCCTATCCACATATCCGGTTCTATTCGTTTCATCATACATACTCAACTCGTAAAGAGCAGAAGCCGTAACGGTGGCCGCCGATACATCACGCGGCTCGTCCGGTATTCCTGGAGCATTATAATCCCAATAAGGTATCAAATCGTCCGGCAATGTAGGATTGGAGAAAATATAAGAGGCAATTTGTTTGGCACGTTCCAAAAATTCAGGCAATCCAGTTTCTCGATAGCACATCGTATAGCCGTACAATCCCCACGCTTGTCCACGCGACCAAGCCGAAGCATCGGAATACCCCTGATGGGTGTTTTTATGCAAGACTGCGCCGGTCAACGTATCATAGTCGATAACATGATAGGAACTGTAGTCCTTACGAAAATGATTCTTCATCGTAGTACGGGCATGGTCGACTGCAACCTGGTAGAAAATGGAATCGCCATTCGTACGGAAAGCCCAGAAAAGTAGTTCCAGATTCATCATATTATCGATGATTACGGGATACTGCCATTTATCCCTGTTATGATCCCAGGAACGGATACAACCCACTTTTGGATTGTAACGTCTGATCAGGGTGTAGGCAGACTGCAACAGAATATCCTTATAACCAGAATCCTGAGTCAACCGATAACCGTTACCATAGCTACAATACATTTTAAAGCCCATATCGTGGGTACTCCCATTCCATTTCTCCTGTTCAAGCAGTTCAGTCTGTTTCCTGGCCTTCTCCTTCCAAAAATCATCTTTAGTATATTCATACATATACCAAAGTTCGCCTGGGAAAAAACCGCTTGTCCAATCATGGGATGCCACCATGCGCAGGAAACCGTTCGGATCGATATTGCGAGGATTGGCAAGCAGCTTGTCCGTACTTTTATAAACCGAATCCATTTCCACGAATGCATGTTTCAACTGTATATCGGCAAAATCAAAATTCGAACTGATAATATCCCTCTTGTCCAAAGCACAGGAACTACAGACAAGCAGAAAAACAAAAAAAAGAATTTTCAGTTTCATTTTGTCCATTTTGTGTTATAAGAAGGGGTATGAAATCATCAGTCATTCCATACCCCAAGATTATTTAAACCTACTCAAAAATTTTCTTACAAATTCGGATTGATCAATGAATCATGCTCCGGACAAGGGAAATACAACCGTTCTTCCGTTACATTCTTCACCTTTTCAGGAAAATTTTTCTGGAAATATTCCTTCATTACCGTCAGATAAGTGCCCCAGCGAACCAAATTGAAACGATAGATCCGTTCGTGTGTCGTCTCTAACGTCCATTCTTTTTGGATTGCCTGACGGAAAGTCTCTTTAGACAAACCGGACAAGTTATCCAAACCGGCACGTACACGCAGTTGATTCACGGCATCATAAGCTGCAGCCGTCGGACCATTGGCTTCGTTTTCCGCTTCGGCAAAGATCAGCAAGACATCGGCATAACGGATGATAGGAATGTACATATCCGTACGCTTGTTACGCTGTGAGAAATTTTCACGACCTCCATCACACCATTTCTTTCCATGTGGATACGGACTACCGAAATTCTCAGTCGTATAGGTTTTATTATCAACTGTACTGACAATTTCGGTCAAGAAGGTAGCGGCTTTCCGTTTATCCTTATCATCAAATTTATCGATATAGGATTGTTTCGTATAAAAGAATCCCCATCCTGATTCGGACCCGATACTGGTCGGACGCCACTCGGCTCCACACTGGTTATCTCCTAACCCATCTGCAAAATTCAGGGCAAAGATCGATTCTTTGTTATACCGATTGTTGACCAGCCAAAGATCGGCATAATTTTCTTCCAGCTTAATACCGTAAGTAGCGGCATTATCAATGACTTCCTTCGCTTTGGAAGCCGCCTTCGCCCACATGGTATTGTCTTTAACCTGTTCACCGGCCATCGTGATATAAACCCATGAAAGCAAAGACTTGGCGGCAGCGACAGTCGGACGTTCCGTTCCAGAATCCCATTTTACGGGAAGATTGGCTTCTGCATATTCCAAATCTTCAACAATCTTATTATATATTTCTTTAGCCGGTGTCTTTGTCATGTTATTCGCACTGGTAAAGTCATTCACCGGCGTGTCCAGATAAATAACATCATTAAAGATACGCACCAGATAGAAATAGGACATCGCACGCATATAACGGGCAGCTGCGACATAACGTGTCTTGACCTCATCCGAAACTTTCGAAGCATTCGGAACTTTCTCGATCATGATGTTAGAAGCATTGATACAAGCATAAAATTGCTGCCAGGGCTTATAAAGGCTCTCGTTATCGCTTTGCCAAGTCAAAGAGTTCATTTCATCGCGAGCCACATTATTGGCTGTAGCACTGACAACAGCATCAGTCGTTGCTTCGGCTATAAAGTTAATATGACGTTCGAAGTTGTTGCTACGCCAATAAGACAGCGATCCCATCAGCAGCATATTGCATTCAGCCTCCGTGTTCGGTAAGTTTTCAGGCGAGAGGAAATCTTTCGGTTCTTCCGACAAGAAAGACTCGCAACTACTCATCAATAGCATCAGGGAGCACACCCCTGCAACTGCTTTATATATATATGTTTTCATTTTCGTCTTTATATTAATGGTTCAATTATAATGTAAGATTCAATCCGAAGGTATAAGAGCGGGTTGCCGGATAACTACCACCGTCAAAACCTAAGTTATAGTTACCTGTACGGGAACTGACTTCAGGGTCATAACCGGAATAGCCGGTAATTGTAAATAGGTTCTGTCCGCTCAGATAGAAACGTAAGTTAGAAATGCCCCATTTGGATGTAACTGATTTAGGAAGAGTATAGCCGAACGTCAAATTTTTCAAGCGAATATAAGATCCATCTTCCACAAAACGAGATGAAGACGGACCCACACCCTTGTTAAATGCCTGTTGCGTATTCGAAGTTCCTTCACCTCTCCAGGAATCCTTTACAAACGCAAAAGCATTTCCGGTATTGTTCGAGTTGCTCGGTAATTCGCTGAAAGTCACTTTCAACAAATTATAGACATCATTGCCATAGGTTCCCTGAAACATAAAGCTCAGATCAAAATTCTTATACGAAAAGTCATTACCAATACCAAAGATAAAGTCCGGGTTAGCATTACCGATGATCGTACGGTCTTCAGTCGTAATCTTGTTATCACCATTCAAATCCTTGAACTTCACGCTACCGACATCATCTTTTGTCAGCCCCAACGCCTTGGCTTCTGCCTCATTCTGATAGATACCGTCAAAGACATATCCGTAGAAGTTCCCCAACGGCTCACCGACCTTCACAATACCAGTTTCATTGAAACCAGCTCCCAAAGCACCTCCGGAACCATTTGTATAAAAGTATTCATCATCGCCAAGGTCAAGCACTTTTTCCCGATTCAAAGCGATATTCAAAGAAGTAGACCACTTGAAGTCACCCACTAAATTCTGTGTATTCAGAGAAAATTCCCAACCTTTATTGGATTTACTACCGATGTTCTGTGTCTGTGAAGAATAACCTGTATAGTACGGAAGGATCTTGTCATAATGCAGATCGACTGTCTTTTTATAATAATAATCCGCAACCAAAGATATACGTCCGCCCAATACGCTCAAATCAATGCCTATATCCGTCTGTTTAGTTGTTTCCCATTTCAAGTCGGGATTCGGTACACGACCTGGAACAAGAGCCACTGCAGAACTTCCGTTCAGGACATAACTGGTCGTACTGAAACTAGCCAACGACTGATAGGCTGTAATCGCCTGGCTACCTGTTTCACCATAGCTGGCACGCAGTTTCAGGTTCTGTATCCAAGAAATGTCTTTCATAAAATCTTCCTCACTGATACGCCATCCCAAAGCAGCAGAAGGAAAATATCCCCATTTATTATTCTTCGCAAACTTGGAAGAACCGTCAGCACGGAAACTAACAGATGCCAAATATTTACCTTTATAAGCATAGTTCACACGGCCCAACCAAGAAGCAATGGCAGAATGGTTTCCACCGGAAGCGACAGACAACAGACTGCTATTGGCAAGTCCCATATTCCAATAACCAAGCGATTCGATGTCGAACCCTTTACCACTGCTGTTATTGTTGAAATAATCGGAAGCCTCAGCAGTAAAACCGGCAACAACATTCAAAGAGTGATCTTTATTGAATGTCTTGGAATAAGTCAACGTGTTTTCACCAAGCCAGTTTGTGGTTTCCTGATCGTTCATGTAAGCATATCCCTGCCCTTTATAAGAAAGAAGATTCTCTCCGGAAGTAAACTGGCGTTGTTTACGGTCGCTATATGTGTAAGTCCAAGCTGTCTTAAATTTCAAGCCGTTCAAGATTTCCCATTCCAGAAAAGCAGTACCCTGAAAATAATTACGGAATTTATCCACAACCTGATCATTAATCAGAGCTACCGGATTATTCATCTGTGCTCCATCCTTTAGCGGACCGCTAAGGCTGCCGTCTTCCTTGTAGACAGGGACCAATGGCCCAAAACCTAAAGCAGAGAACGTGACACCACCACCATCAGAACCGTTCATCTGATTGACACTGGCGTTGGAAGACGACGAACGGGAAGCATTGATAAGAGCTCCGACCGTCACCTTCTTTCCCAGTTTCTGTTCGATATTGGCACGTATGCCGGCACGATTGAAATCAGAGTTCTTCACAATACCCTGATGCATCAAGTAGTTACCAGACAAACTATAGCGTGTCGTTTCTGTTCCGCCACTTACAGACAACGAATGGCCCGTGATAGGGGCCGTACGGAACACTTCACCCTGCCAGTCGGTATTATTCAAGTTATTAGGATCTATCCACTCCGGTATTTTCAATGCTGTCGTAGGATATTTCTCCTGTGCTTCTTTCAATAAGCCATATAGTTCCTGACCATTCAGCATATCCATTTTCTTTGATACCTGCGAAAGCGAAACATAACCACTATAAGAAACGGTCGGTTTACCAGTCTGCCCACGTTTGGTCGTCACCATGATGACACCATTCGCTCCGCGGGAACCGTAAATAGAGGTAGAAGAAGCATCTTTCAATACTTCGATAGAAGTAATGTCATTCGGGTCTATCAAAGAAAGGTCACCACCGAGAACACCGTCAATCACAACCAACGGAGCATTTTCGCCTTTCAAGGAGTTACCGCCACGAATAATAATGTTAGGCGATTCACCTGGTGCAGCCACACTATTCTGTACCATCACACCGGCCATCTGTCCTTGCAAAGCCTGATCGGTACGTGATATGGACAATTTTGTCAGATCATCGCCTTTCACAGAAGAAAGAGCTCCAGTCACGTCACTTTTCTTTTGTACGCCATAACCGACCACTACCACTTCGTCTAATGCTTCGGAATCTTCTTTCAGAATAATGTTCAGAGGAGCATTGCCTTTTACTTTTACTTCCTGCGATTCAAATCCAATGTAAGAGATAACCAATGTACAACCGGCAGGAGCTTCAAAAGAAAAGTTTCCGTCTATATCGGTGACGGCACCGATTGTCGTACCTTTTACAAGGACATTAACCCCTAACAGAGGTTCACCATTCGAGTCTTTTACCACCCCTTTCACAACAGATGACTGCAAGACTTCATTCACGATAGCCGAACTTTCTGCATTCGCCCTGCCAGGCAGAGCAGCCGAAGTCAGGCACAATGTCATGCACAGAGCACAACCTTTCATGTACGTGTAATTCATAATATTGTTATTAAGATTGAAACTTTTTGTGTTTTTCTTTAGTTGCAAATGTATGAGATGGCGGTTTCGATCTATTTAAAATTTATCTCTTTTACTTTAAAATTCAGTTCTGGCAAAAAATTAAAAACCCGCATTCAAAGCGGGTTTCAGAAAATAGATACAATATTGAAAGAAAATAGATCCATTTTTTAAACCGTTTTCATAGCCACAATAACGGATGTCGGATCGGCAAGTTACGGATTACCTCATCGTTTGTCGGAAAATGTTCCAAACTTTTCCAAATTTCCAGATAAGTCCTATTAGATGTGTTACAAATACTGAATAAAAGGGCAGGCTGGGCAACCGGCCATTCATCCCAAAACATGACATCTTCGGCAAAAGGCCAGCTCGATTTATCTGCTATATACGGGAATAGCCAAGCAACCGCCTTTTGCATATTGCGACCGTCGTCCATCGAGTACTGCCACAAATCATCTTCCCCGTCCGAAAGAATATGGCAGATCGTAGCCATGGCATCCAGATTGAACAAGGAATAGCCGTACGGTTTCGTCCGTTTCAGTTCAAGCGGAAAACTGCCGTCCTCCGCCATCTGTGAAGGAAGCAGAACAGACCTGTAACGGTTCCGGCAAAAGTCGAGAATCTCCTTATCGCCGGTATATTTAGCATACTGGGCTACCTGCATCACCCAACAAGTTCCATGATTGTTTTTAGCATTCATCTCGTCTACCCCGTAAGGATGCGTTGTCAACCATTTCAGATAATCGGAAAACCAAGTACGGCTACCAGCCACATCCTCGACAGCAAGAACGCCGGCCTCTTCCATCTTGATAAGGGATTGCACGACCTCCAAGAGATGGATCGTATCGATGATACCGATCCCCCGTCCTGTCACGATCCCTTTGATCGCCTGCGCGTATTGCAGGTCTGGATTCATCCGAGTTTCGGGGGCGATGAACCAGGCGCGGATATGCTTAACCGCTTGCCGAATATATTTCTCGTCTTTCGTCACCAGCCAGGCGGAGGTCAAGTCGCCAACCAGCGAACTGAAGCGGATCATGGCATGACGGTGAGCAACAAAGTTATCGGGATTTGTCTGCCCATCCCGACGTATATAGGCACTATCCGGATTTATCGGATTGGGCCACCAATAATCGCCTTCGGAGTAGAAATCATGAATCCCTCCGGCACTCCTTTCCGCTCTATATGCAGTAATGGTCACAGGTTCTTCTGCCAAGGCTTTATCTCCACGAATAACAATTTCAGTTCGGAGTAAATCCGTCACTTCTTCCTTTAAAGAATGATCTCTCTTGCATTGGCAAAATAACAAAAAAATAACATAAAGTAATAATTTATACATGATATAGATTTTTTTTATTTTGTTGCACATATTCGGTCGGCGACATGCCGTACATCGCTTTGAAACAAGTAGCAAAATAAGCATGGGAATTGAAACCGATATTGGCAGAAACTTCAGATATGTTCATATCCGTTTCCAGCAGCATTCTTGCAGCAATCTCAAGACGTTTGTTACGGATCAAATCCACCGGCGAAAGGTCGGTTATCGCTTTCAGCTTCCTATAGAAGTTGGCACGTCCCATACCGACTCCTTTACATAGAATCTCCACATTCAACCCCGGATTGGAAAGATTCTGCTCAATCACCCCGAACAATTTTTGCATAAATGTATCGTCCGCCGATGTCGTCTCGAAACCCAATGACTCCAACGAAAATTTTTTCCCATACAATTCCTTCAACCGTTCACGAGAAGCCAAGATATTCCGAATACGACACAGCAGGACCTCCATATTGAAAGGCTTCACGATATAATCGTCCGCACCACACTGAAATCCCTCTTTGATATGCATCACCATCGATTTCGCCGTAATGATGATAACCGGGATATGTCCGGTCCGCAAATCCTGCTTGATCTCCGAACAAAGTTGCAAGCCGTCTTTTTTCGGCATCATAATATCGCTTACCACCAGATCCGGCAAGGTTTCTGCAATTTTATTGAAAGCATCTACCCCGTTCTCCGCTTCAAGCACATCGAAATAAGGTTCGAGATGTTTGCAGATATACCGACGGACATCCGGATTATCTTCGGCCAATAACAAGGTATAACGCTGACCGGAAACAGGCAGCTGTTCCTGCATATTGTCAGGGACTTTGGATTCATCCTCAGCTACTTCAATTCCTCCATAGGGATTCCTCGCAGAAGAGTCATCTTCTGCAAATTGCTCATGAGCATATACTTCGCGGTTTACCGGAATCAAGACACGGAATACAGCCCCTTTTGGTTTGTTGTCTTCTACCCATACAACCCCTTTATGCAATTTCACGATAGAGAGTACCAGACTCAACCCTATACCAGTTCCAGCCGTATTCGACTCACTTTCATCCGTTCCCTGGTAAAAAGGGGAAAATATATGAAACTTGTCGGAATCGTCTATCCCTTTCCCTGTGTCTTCTACAGACAGACAAACATATCGAGAAGTCCCCCGAACTTCCCCACTTATCCTGCCGGGAAATTGCTCCTGCAATCCGGCAACTGAGAACAATTGCAAACGAATGGTTATCGACTCATCCGGAGCCGTATGTTTGAAAGCGTTCGACAAAAGATTGAAAAATACCTTCTCCAATAAAACACGGTCGAACCACGCATCTATTCCCGACTCATCGGATTCCAAACGAAAGATAATCCGTTCCTTGACCGCAATCTGATTAAAGGCAATATATATCTCCTGCGTAAACAGATACAGATCATTATGCGAAACACGTAGTTGCAGGTTACCACTCTGGTTCTTCCTCAGATCCATTAACTGGTTCACCAGCAACAAAAGACGCTGGGCATTTCCATAGACTAGACGCAACGAACCTTTCAGGTTCGGGTTCATATCTACCCGTTGCAACACCTCTTCCAAAGGAGACAGGATCAACATCAACGGTGTACGCAATTCATGCGAAAAATTGGTAAACATGCGTATTTTGGACTGATGGAACTCCTCCTGCCGCTGCTGCTCCTTCTGCTTTTCGACCAGGTCCTGTTCCAGCTTACGTTTCATATGCAGATAATACCAGACCACATAAAAGATGCCACCTATAATCAACAGATACAACATATAGGCATACCAGGTCTGCCAGAATGGAGTCCGAATATGAATCGACAACGACCGCCCTTCATCGTTCCAAAGACCGTCGTTATTGGAGGCGCGAACACGAAAAACATAATCTCCCGGTTTCAAGTTCGTATAGAAAGCCTCCTTTCGAGAACCAGCATCATTCCAGTCCGTATCATACCCTTCTAGCATATAAGCATATTTATTCTGATTCGGATAAAGATAGTTTAAAGCGGCATACCCAACAGAGAAGTTATTCTGATTATAATCAAGATCTATCGCCTGCGTATAATCAAGAACTTTATCGAGCAACCCCGAAGGGTCGCCGGGAACAACCGGTTTATTGTTAACCGTAAAAGAGGTCAGTACGACCGGAGGTATAAAACGGTTTTCTATCAACCGTTCAGGGTAAAAGGAGACAAGGCCGTTGCTTCCGCTGAAATAGATTCGGTCACCGGGCAATTTGATGCCGCCTTTCATGCTGAATTCATTAACTGGGATCTCGCTTCTACCCATATAATTGGTAAACTGGCGCGATTCAGGATCGTAGGCAGAAATACCGTTACCGGTACTGATCCAAAGTTTCCCGTCGTCTCCGGGAATTATCGAATTGATATTATCGTCGCTCAGCCCCTCGACGGCCGTCAACCACTCCATAATGCCTTTTTCTTCGTCAAAGCGACAAAAACCTCCACCGAAAGTACCGATCCAGATTCGCCCCTCCCTATCCTTTACGATATTACTTACCTGGTCGTTGTATAACTTCCGGGAACCTTCCTCACGAGTATTATATTTTATCAACTTATGCGTATGGGAATCGTAGAGCGCCAGTCCGCCGGTATGCATACCTACCAAATAAACACCGTCCCGTATCTCCAGGAAACTGCGTACACTTGGCAACAAGGCGAAAACAGAATCCGACGGAGCGATCCTGCCGTCCGGAAACACACGGACAATTCCCGTGTTGTCTGTCGTTCCCAACCACAATGCACCATCACTGCAACGCGTGATCGTATAAATACTAACCTCCTTATGAAAAGTATAAAAAAGAGAGAATTTCTTTGTCCGGGTATCGAATCGGTATAAAGTGCCTTTCTGCGTTCCGCACCAAACGAAATCGCCCTCCACAAACAGAGATTTGATAATATTCCGATCATTCAGAGCATTCGGCCGAGCATCCAGCAGAAAACGTTCAAACATATCTGTATTCAAATCCAGTGAAAGTAGGCCTCGCCCTTCCGAAGCAATCCACAAAGTATGGTCCGGCTGATAGGCCATCGTGGCAAAGATTCCAAACAGCTTGTCTGAACCACCCTGCAAATCGTAAAAAGTAAAACGGCTGTTCAAAGGATTACTGTAACTGACACCTCCAGCGTATGTGCCAATCCATAACGTATTCGCATTATCTACGAAAGCAGAAAAGACGGAAAAATGACTAAGGCCTCCTTTTTGTTCGTCAAAATTCGTATAGGTCGTACATGAACCGTCCACCAAGTTCAAAAGACTTAATCCGTTAAAAGTTCCGACCACTAGTTGACCATTATAAGTATTGATTGTACGAACCGAATTATTTCCCAGTCTGCCGTTCCAAGCAGTATAATGCGTAACAGCATTTGTCTCCGTGTCGATCCGGTTCAATCCACCCGAACGGGTTCCCACCCACAGACGTCCTTCGCTGTCTTCATGGATAGCAGATATATTATTATCCGTTAATGAAAAGGGAGTCGTATTTTTAAAATAATGAGACAAGAGATTCAACTTACTGTCACAGATATAAAGTCCGTTTTGTAAAGTTCCGACTAACAGATTGCCATCATGGTCTTCGTTGATAACCATAATCTGGTCACGTGGCAGTTCTCCCTCCAAGTCGTTCAAGATAAACGAATCATTCTCATAATCATACAAGTATAGACCTTTATTTGTTCCAACCCAAAAACGCTTTTGTCTATCCACATACAAGCTTGAAATCCACGTATGATAAAGGGGAGACTGCTTATAAGCAGCCATATCGTTGAGAGAATATACACGATCCACCCTCAAATCCATCCGGTTCAGACCGTTCATCGTGCCTACCCACAAGTTTCCACGGTCATCTTCAGCCAATGCTGTCACATGATTACTGGACAAGCTTAATGAGTCGCCATTACTATGTTTATACACGACAAAAGAATTACCGTCATAACGATTCAAGCCGTTACGCGTGGCAAACCACATGAAACCGCTCTTATCCTGATGTATTTTCAAGACGGAAAGCTGCGACAAACCTTCTTCCATTTTTAAAGAAGAAAAAGAAAAAGGTGAAACAGCCCCATTCAGCAAGGCACTAAAGCAACAAAGCAAAAGAGTGATCAAATATGTTTTCCTCATAACGTAAAAGCATTACGCTACAAAGATACAAAAACAGATCAAATGCCCAGTCCTGTCACAAACAGAAAACGTATTCCGTCCTCGGATCCTGCAAAACCAACGTATTTATCCCACTGTTTTCATTATGCAAAATAACATTTGAATGGAATCAATTGTTTACTTATTAACATATATGCTTTAAACAAGGGATAAATATCCGGCAACCCCTTCCGCACACCGTTCACCATCAATAGCAGCAGAGACGATTCCGCCTGCATAGCCGGCGCCTTCTCCACAAGGAAAAAGACCTTTCAAGGTTATATGCTGGTAGCTTTCCTTGTCGCGCAAGATACGGACGGGCGAAGAGGTCCGGGTTTCCACCCCGATCATCACCGCGTCATTGGTCAGGAAGCCTCTGGATACTTTACCGAAATGGCGGAAGCCCTCACGTAAGCGGCCGGTGACGAACTCCGGCATCCAGAAATGCAACGGGGAAGCCAGCAGACCGGGCGTATAAGAGGATTCGGGAAGATCGAAAGAGTTTTTCTTATTCACGAAATCAACCATCCGCTGTGCAGGGGCGGTTTGCTTCATCCCGCCGTTCAGCCAGCAAAGTTCTTCCAAACGTTCTTGGAAAGCCATCAAAGCGAGCGGCGAATCCTTGCTGACCGCCATTTCTTCGTGTTTCATCAATTCGGAATAGTCTTCCGGGCGTATCTCCACCACCATGCCGGAATTCGCCCAGCGGGAACCACGATTGGAAGGAGACATTCCATTGACTACCACCTGGCGGGAACTACTTGCCGCCGGGACGACGAAACCACCTGGACACATACAAAAAGAATAGACTCCCCGTCCGCCGACTTGCGCCACAAAACTATATTCGGCTGCCGGCAGATAGTTTCCTCTGCCCTCCTTACGATGATATTGTATCTGGTCGATCAGCATCTGCGGATGTTCCAAACGGACGCCGACAGCAATGCCTTTGGCTTCGATAGGGATTTGCCGGTCATGGAGGTAGCGATACACATCCCGGGCGGAATGACCGGTTGCCAGGATGACCGGTCCCAGAAAGTTCTCGCCCGTATTCGTTTCGACACCTACGACTTCCCCGTTCCGGATGACCAAGGCATCCATTCGTGTCTCGAAATGGACCTCCCCACCACAGCGGATAATCTGTTCGCGGATATTCTCGATCACGCGCGGCAACTTGTCCGTACCGATATGCGGATGGGCGTCCGCCAAAATCGAAGTGCTCGCCCCGAACTGGCAAAAGACATTCAGAATCTTGTCGACCGAACCTCGTTTCTTGCTGCGGGTGTAAAGTTTGCCGTCAGAATAGGCACCGGCTCCCCCTTCACCGAAACTATAGTTGGACTCTCCGTCCACCTTATGCTCACGGCTGATCAGAGCGATATCCTTTTTACGTTCGCGCACGTTCTTTCCACGTTCGATCACGATCGGACGTAGGCCGAGCTCAATCAGACGAAGAGCGGCAAACAAACCACCCGGCCCCGCTCCTACCACCACGACAGGCTTCCCTGCTGATACGTCTTTATATTCCACCAATTGAAATTCTGGTTCATCTGGCTGCTCATTGATAAAAGCACGCAGTTTTACATTCACATAGATCGTACGCTGACGTGCATCGATAGAACGTTTTAGTACCCGAACGGTGTGGATGTACGGGACAGATATTCCCGTCTCGCGAGCCACCACCTGCTTCAGCGACTGTTCGCTGACTGCTTCTTCAGGCAATATACGGAGTTGTAATTCTTGTATCATTGTTACTTCTTTAAATTCAAACAAAAAATCAAACCGGCTTGCGCCCTGTATCCGCTCCAATCCACTTTGAAAGTCGATGGAAAATCTGGATTCCGACTCTGATGCTCCTGCATCACAGCATCCCATTCATAAGCGATACTCATGTTTAATGCAACATAGCGGCATAGGCTAAACTTGATGCCAAAAGTAGGCTCCACAAAGAAATTCCTGCCGGAAAAAGTATTATCCTTCCGGTATCCAACTTCCGGGTCGGACTCGACGAACAGGCGGTTTATCTCGTTCACCTTGTTCAGCACAAAACCAGTCGAGAGCCCCACATACGGCTCGAATGTAAAGATACTGACTTTTTCCTTCACCAGACAGAAGTGGTAAAAAGCACCGAGCTTATATCCTTTGTTACGCAGCTCGTAGTCGCAAGAGCCGGAATAATCCGTTACTCCATTCTTGCCCGCCGTATTCATATAGTTAAAAAGAACTCCCACATGATGGCGCCGCCATTCGACTCCGACACGGGCATCCTGCGTCACATAACCGGGGAAATTATCTGTAACCTGTACATTGGTAACAGGAAGCATCTGATTTTTCAATATATCTTTCATATCGGACATCTGATACGAACCGTGACCGATATTATATTCGATTGTCAACGACTGAGCCTGCCCGAAACGGTCGAAAAAGAACAGAATGGCTATAAATAACAATACCTTTTTCATATATTCGGACAGTTTTCGAGGTTAAACGAATAATTCGCATTCTTATAACCCCAGTCACCGACGGGAGAAAAACGCAATTCAACCACACGCACTTCCTGCCCGGCAAGAGAAAATTCCGCAATGCCGTCCGTCACCTTCTCCGCCACGATTTCACCACCATAGACGACATCGACTGCCGAATGGTAAGGATATGTCCAGGACAAGCGTATGCGATCTTCCTTCATATATTCTACCTGCACCTCTGGTTCAGCTTGCTCCAAATCAAGCGATCCAAGCGAACGGGGACGGTCGGCTTCCGACTTGAAATAAATATAGACCTTATATACCCCCTTCTCCCCAGCATATCGCTTATCGGCATAAAAACATTTGTCGAAATCCGACCTTTGCGTGATATAGGTTGAATGAGCATTCTCGTCAATCGTACTGAACTCTATCTGGTAATGGTCGAATCCGGCACGGAGTGCCCCGTCTACCTCCCAAAATATTTCGATCAGTCCTTCTTCATTCACACGATGCCGCAAAGAGAACTCCGACTCGGTACGCGCGTTTATCTTGAGAGGCCAACTACGCTTTTCCACATATCGCTCGGCCCCGACCTGTCCGGCAACCGTCCCATTATTCGTCCGGGCGAAAACCTCACACGACAACTCATAAGAGCCATTCGGAATCAGATCCACATCCAGCATGAAATCACATCGTGTCCCATCGCTTTCCCATTCCATCTCTCCAATGCGGACGATCTGCTTCTCAACCTCAAATCCGAGCAACGGACTGATTTGGCAAGCAGCATTACCACTATGTTCCACCACAAAGATTTTGTTTTCCAAATCATGGATAAACGGACCATAGAAGTCCACACTCATCGCAACCGAATCAGCCTGCCACTTTTCAAAATCCATAAAATTCTCCCCCAGCCGATACTCGCAGCTTGTAAACAAGAAGAAAACACTTACAAATAGATAAACAACACTTTTATTCATATACATATAAACTTATCCGAACAATTGCCGGAAAGCCTCTTCCACCTTGCGCACTTGCACGATTTGCATCTTGCATTTGGATGTGTCGAAACCTTTCAGGTTATTGTGCGGGATGATAATGCGCGAGAAACCCAATTTTTCCGCTTCTAGGATGCGCTGCTCGATACGGTTCACCGGACGGATCTCTCCCGAAAGCCCCACCTCGCCACACATCGAGATACCCGGCTCGATCGAAATGTCGAGGCTAGAAGAAAGAATTGCACTGATCACCGCCAAGTCGATCGCCGGATCATTCACCTTCAGCCCACCAGCAATATTCAAAAAGACATCTTTCTGAACCAGCTTAAATCCGGCACGCTTTTCGAGCACCGCGAGCAACATGTTCATACGCCTAAGATCGAATCCTGTCGCGCTACGCTGAGGCGTCCCATAGACAGCAGAACTCACCAACGCCTGTGTTTCGATCAGGAAGGGACGGATCCCCTCGATCGCAGCCGCGATCGCCACGCCGCTCAATCCCTCATGATTCTGCGTTAGGAGTAGTTCTGAAGGGTTACTGACTTCGCGAAGACCATCCTGGCGCATCTCGTAAATACCTAATTCCGCCGTGCTTCCGAAACGGTTCTTGATGCTGCGGAGGATACGATACATATAATGCTGGTCACCCTCAAATTGAAGTACGGTGTCAACGATATGTTCCAACACCTTCGGCCCGGCAATACTCCCTTCCTTATTGATATGGCCGATCAGAAGGACAGGTGTGCCGCTCTCCTTCGCATATTTCAGAATAGCCGCACTGCACTCGCGTACCTGCGAAACACTTCCGGGAGAAGATTCGACCACCTCCGTATAAATGGTTTGTATCGAGTCGATAATCAAGAGGTCGGGTTGAACGTTCTTGGTCTGTACGAATATCTGTTCGAGATTGGTCTCACAGAGAATGAAACAATCTGGATTCTCGTGCGCGATGCGGTCGGCACGGAGTTTCAACTGGCGACTGCTCTCCTCGCCGGAGACGTAAAGCGTGCGGAGTCCCTTCAACCCCAAAACGGTTTGCAGGACGAGGGTCGATTTCCCGATACCCGGTTCCCCGCCGATCAAGACCAGTGATCCTTTTACCAGACCGCCGCCAAGAACACGGTTCAACTCCCGGTCTCCGAGGTCGACACGCGTCTCCTCTTCAGAAGTAATATCTCGAAGCAGGACGGGACGCACTTTGCCACCATCCGAAACGCCATAAAGTGCCCGCTTTCCGACCGGTTCCTTTACCACGATCTCCTCAACATACGTGTTCCACTCCCCGCAGGAAGGACATTTCCCGATCCATTTCGGAGAGTCAGCCCCACAGTTGGAGCAAACATATACCGTTTTTGCTTTTACCATTCTCTTATTTATTAATTACATGGACGCTTTGGAGACATAAAAAACATTCCATTTTTTAAGATTATAAAACTGTCAATTCACGGACGAAAAGACGGTTTATTATCCGAAAAGATCAAGCGTCAACTGCTTTTTCTCAGCTTCGAGCTTCCTGAGGTGGCGTTTCCCTTGCGGCGTAATGATTTCCATCTTATCGAAGCGGGTACGGATCACCGTCTCGACCGTGTAGCTGATGTTAACCACTTCACCTAATTCACTCATCTTCCGTTGTATCTCTAGCACACAATCTATACACATACCGCTCTTGAAGGCAATCTTTTCATCGAACATATCTTTCTTGAAATCTTCGTCGCACATGTAAAAGTCGATTGTCTCGCCGCCCTTGTTGTAGATGCCTTTCCAACGGTAACGGGCATCTTTCAGCACAGGTGAGATGATTTCTATCGTTGCTTTGTTGTCTTTAACAGGAGGCAATTCGTCGGAACGGAGGATGTAATAGTCAAACTGTTCGCGTTTGACCTCCAACGATCCCGAACGGCTGCGGTTATTTTCGTTCAGTTCGCGTAAAGTGAACTTTGTCACCTTCGGATAACCGCGTACAGCTTCGTAAAAGTTCGATTTGCATTTACAAAAACGCGGCGATGCACTGAGCAGTTCCACCAACTCGCGCGTCACGGTAATACCGGGTATTTTTTTTCTCAAATTACTACGCAATAAGGCAATTTCGCGCTGCATCTTTTCCTCGTCGGCCACCGAACGGTCCACAACCGGTTGTCCACCGACCAAAAGGGACGGACGCGTCCATACCTGCATGAACAAGTTAAGGAGAACAGAGATCAGGCGGCTGTTTTCACCTGCCACCGACCAGATTTCGCGAAAGCCCTCCTGTTGGGCAAAAGACTCGCAATAGACAGTCATTTTGATATCCAACATGTCTGCTAACGTCCGAACAAGCGAGAGTACCTCCTTTTCTGAACGATGTTTGATCATGGCATCCATGTAGTTTGACTTATCATTGAAGTAGTACCGCAGTTCGAGTTTGTTATCAAACTTTATCATAACTTACTCTGTTTTGGGTTTTCGATCGAAGAACGGGTTTTTCGAGGACGCACTTACCGGAATCGCCATCACACATTTGCAGTCGCCCAACATTCCCAAACGCTGTGCAGCCATACCGGCACTGAACATCACACGTGTATCCAGGCGCAAATCCGACGCCGTGGCACAAGCCGAACCGACCGCAATGCCCAAGTCCACCGAATTAATCGCACAAGGGACGGCTTCCGGCTTCTCCACACAAGTCGGAAACCCGCAGTGCGCGCAATTCAAACCCTGAACCTGCTGGCGCGTACCAGCAATCATGATGGCTTCAGCCTGAAGAATATTGTCAGCATCACGCAAAAAGAATTTTAAACCGGTTTCGCCGGACATGATGACAAGCTCTTCGGAAAGGCGTTTGATATCTTCATCCGTCACCATCGCCACTTCAATAATATCGATGCCTTTCCCTTTCGGAGCTGTCCGAGCGGCTGTCATCATCTGACGAACAGCCTGTAACACATACTCGTGTCGTATTTCTCTTTCGTTCTGTATCATTTTATATTGGTTTAGCACGAACAAAGATAATAATTACTCGTTTTATAGCTCAAGATTTGTCATCTTTTCTGTAACATCAAATGGATAGTCGGGGTATTCGTAAATACTGAAACGAGGTTCAGTCCCCCCCTCGGAATAATTCCAAATACTGATATACTCCCGCACATCTTCACCCATATCCTGTAATTGGCGCAGGTAGGCGGCGACGGACTTGTTCTCGACGATGTAGACTTCTCCTATCCGATCGATAATCGGGCTGTGACGGCGTCCGGTGTCGTGGTCGAATTTCAGGATACGCTTTTCCTCTGCTGTCAAACCGACCGTCCGAAAAGTCATGCTTTTGCCGATGGCTGGAAGATTCAACACACTGCGGTCGGTGGCAGCAAAAAGAAGATGGTTCTCTTTCAAAAAACCGGACAATTTCTTTCCTAAGGGTCGCTCATAGCGGATCAGCCGATACAGTTCCTTCTGCTTCTCTTTGGGGATAAGGCCGAAAACTTTCTCTTCTTGCTGTTCCTGTAAAGAACGGCTATTAGGAGCGAACACGGCATAGTTCTCGTGAAAACCCTTAACCGAAAAAGTGTAATAGCACACCACCCCCATCGCATTCAACGTCTGACGAAGTTTTGCCGTATGCCCACGCCGAGAAGCGGCAACGGTGTAGACCAACTGGTTAGTGATGATCCAACCGGCGGAGAGAATCGCCTCGATCGCCTTTTTTGCTTCCGGCGTGACCTCCAACGGGGATTGAAAATGTGTCTGGATAATAAACTGCGTAACACCGACACGTGAGGCTTTATCTTTGAAACTCCTCAAGATGCCGACTAGTTCGTCCGTGATTCTGAGAGGCAAGTAGGCAAGCAGGCGAGAACCCAAGCGGACCCGTTGTAACTCAGCGTACTTCTCCCCTTCGGGACGACTCTCGTTGGCTTTTCGTTTCCGGACCGCCATCTTATAGACAGCATCAAGTATGTTGCGGAGCGTCGCGTTCTGACTCATCAACGCGTCGCCTCCAGTAATCAAGATATCCCTAAGCTGCGCATCCTCTTCAAAATAGCGCATCAACCGACGCAGTTTCTTATCCCATGTTTCCTTTGGTTTCAAAGATTCGAAATCAAAATTCAAGCGCTCGCTCTGGAAATCATACATCCGCTGGCAGGAAGCGCACAGCCCGCCACAGGCACGCCCCATCGAATCGGGGATTAAGATCGCTACTTCCGGATAACGACGGTGTATGTTGTGTCCTTCCGGCAACAACCATCCTGCAGCATTTGGCTGTCCGGACACGACAATGTCTTCTTTCTCCCACGCCTTGATCCGGCCGTATGTATCGACCAGCTCTTCCGAATAAAGGATATAAGAGCGGATAGTTGCATCGTCATATCCGCTTGTATTCGTGTTCAGCAGGGAAAGGTAATAAGGAGTCACAAAAAACGGCATGCCTTTCTTACGAGCACGTGCCAACAGGTCCATCGTTCCAGCCGACAGGGAACCGCCAAGGAAATAGTTCAGTTCCGTCGGGCTTTTGAAAGCCATCGCAAGATGGAAACGGCCGGTATTCCACCATTCCTGCACTTTGACGTATTTCTCGGCATAGCTCATCCCTTCCGTAAACTGGAACCGAGAGGTCGGGGCATGACGCCGTTCGATCTTACGTATCAACCCGGCAATGATTCGCTCTTTGTTGGAGTGACGGATCGCCATCACCTCCTCGTCCAGTCCGGTCGGCCAACGGTTCATCTGCCGTTTGACAAGCGAACGGTCCGGAACGATTTCCTCCGGCTTCTCCAGCAATTCGAATTGCCGGTACAGGTCGATAAAGAAGTCCGGCGAAACATCTTCCTCCAGCTTCCCGGCCAGGAACTGCCACAGGCAGGTAATCGTCCATACCGGTATCTCCTCACCTGTTGAAAGCTCGGAGACCATCATACCGTCATGTTCGATCAACAGAAGAATACGCTTCGCCACGGCATTTCCCATATTGCTCCCGCCAACCGTCCTGTCAATACGGGAAGAAACAAAAGAGCGCAAGGCTTCTTTAAAAAGCGCTGCGCTCTCACTTTCTTCCGCCATCGTTACCAGTTGGGGAAAATCTTTTTTAAATGCTTTTGTCAATTGCGAAATGTCATACGAAAGTAATCTTCTTTTAATCATAAGCAAATACTTTTGAGGAAGGATTATTGAATGTTATTTTGAAGTCATTTGTCTACAAATATAACATTTTTCTCTAACCATCAAAAGCATGTTACTTATAAAACATCTTAAAAGTCTTACAAATCACAACAAAATGACAAAACAAGGGACCTATTCGCCACCTTTCTGCTACTTCCGCTTCATCTTCACTTCATACAGGTCGTGCCGGCGATCTTTCAAATTGCGAACACTTCCGTACGTGTGCAATTCATTCAGCAAATCGAGATCCACATCCGACACCAGGATCATTTCCGTATTCGGAGTCGCCTCAGCTCTTTTACCGTCTGTCGGAAAAGCAAAATCGCACGGAGTGAAGACACCTGACTGTGCATACTGAATATCCATATTATGGACACGGGGCAAGTTGCCGACACTACCGGCTATGACGACAAAACATTCGTTTTCGATCGCACGTGCCTGCGCGCAAACACGGACACGCGAATAGGCGTTTTGCGTATCGGTCAAGAAGGGTACAAACAGGATCTGCATTCCCTGGTCCGCCATGATACGCGACAATTCCGGAAATTCGACATCGTAACAGATTAGGACACCAATCTTGGCACAGTCCGTTTCGAAAGTCCGCACCATCTTACCTCCGGAAAGTCCCCAGCTCTTCGCTTCATCAGGCGTAATATGAACTTTCTCATATGTCTCATAGCTACCGTCACGGCGACAGAGAAAACCGACGTTATACAACCCGTCGTCTTTGATCAACGGCATGCTCCCGGTAATGATATTGATGTTGTAGCTGATCGCCAAGTTGATGAAACGATTCAGCATCTCGTCCGTGTATTTCGCCAGCTCACGGATCGCTTCCGACTCGCTCATATGGTTGAACTTAGCCATCAAAGGGGCATTGAAGTATTCGGGGAAAAGTATGAAATCGCTCTTGTAATCAGATACGGCATCCACGAAAAATTCCACCTGTTCAAACACATCATCGAGCCCCTTGTAAGGCCGCATCTGCCACTGGACAAGGCCGACGCGAACGGTCGTCTTGGTCGAAACTATTTCTGGAGTCGGCTGATAATAAATGTTGTCCCATTGCAACAGAGTCGCATAATGTTTGGATTCCTCATCGTTCGGCAAATAATTCGTCATCACTTTACGAACATGGAAATCATTCGATATTTGAAAAGTCAGCACCGGATCATAAATTTCTCTTTTACGGACCTTATCAATATATTCCTTCGGGCGCATCGTATCCGCATATTTATGATAATTCGGGATACGTCCGCCGAACATAATCGCTTTCAAGTTCAGGCTTTCACACAATTCCTTCCGATAATCATACATACGCCGTGCCAAACGCAGGCCCCGGTAATCGGGATGGATAAAGACCTCTATTCCATACAGGATATTGCCTTTTGGATTATGCGTATTAAAGGTTTCGTTTCCAGTAACAAAGGCGTAAGTATGGTCGTTCTTTACCTTGTCGTAATCGACAATGATAGACAAGGCGCACCCCACGATCTTATCATCCACGACCGTAACCACCTGCCCTTCCGGGAAAATAGTGATTAACTTCTTGATTTGCTCACGTGTCCAAAACACATCCGAGCCGTCTGAATAAACTCTTGTAAAAGATTGAGATAATTGTCGGTAGTCCGCCATCTGCAAAGTACGGACCTCTACTTTGTTAATCTTAGGAGCATGTTCCATTTCTCATTTCAGTTTTTAAGAACGATGCAAAAGTATAAAAAGTTTCATCTGGATGAAACAAAAATTCCATGATAGCCAAAAAGACGGATGCAAACCTTCTACATCCGTCTTTTCGTCTAAAAGCTTTAGCAACCACCGCCCAACGCCCGGTAGAGAAGGATCTTTTTCCGGCAAAGGTCGGTGATGATGTCGATACGTTCCAATTCGCTATCCAGATAACGTTCATTGGCAGAGAGCACTTCGAGGAAGCCGACATAATTCAATTTGAAAAGTTCATTGGCATTGGTGACCGAACGTTGGTGAGCTACGGTCTCCACTTCTTTCAGGCGGACACGCTCCACTTGGTTTAGACCGGCACAATACAAATCCAATACTTCCGTATAGGCCTTCAAGGCCGTTTCGTGATATTGCGACAAGGCAATCCGTTGCGAAGCACGCGCCTCGTTCCACATCGAACGAATCTGGTTCCGCTGGAAGACTGGTGCAGTAATTCCTGCTGCCAAATCGTAAACCAGCGAAGCAGGCGCTGTGAACCATTTGCCAAGATCAAAGCTATTGAAGCCGCCTCCCGCACCCAACACCAACGAAGGATAGAAGGCTGCTTTAGCCGCCATTACATCCGCCTTTGAAGCCAGCAATTCCATCTCGGCGGCCCGTACGTCGGGACGTAAGGTCAGCATGTTCGCCGGAACACCGTCTGATAGCGGGAAAGGGATCTGACGCAGCTCTTCAAAACTCATACGCCTGATTTCAAACGGAAAGACACCTAACAGGCAGGCTATCGCACGCTCTTTCTCCCCGATCAGTTGGTCATTTTCCAACAGTTTGCTTTCTATCAGTAGCATACGGGCATGAAACTGGTCGACAGCCAACTGCGTCTCGGCCCCCTCCTTCTTCAGCTGGCGAGTTAGCTCATACGAACGTTTGGAACTGATATGGGCTTCTTCCAAGACATCCCGACGTTTATCCAAACCGATCAGTTCATAATAGTGGACAGCCAATTCGGATATCAGGACCGACTGCGCAAAACGGGTTGCCTCAACCGAAGCCATCCAACGAGCTACAGCCGCCTGTTTCTTACGTGTCAGCTTCCCCCATATATCCGCTTCCCACTGGAAATTCAGGAAAAGTCCGAAATCACGGTAAGGGTCCGGGATATGTTTGTCTTTCGCCAAGGAAGGAACATTAGTCTCGCTATTCCCCACTCCGTCCATCGTATATTCGCCGAAACGGTTGACCGAAGTCCCGATGCCGAGGCTAACTTCAGGCAATAGCAAGCCTTTTGCCCGTTGCAGGTTGGCCCGGCTCATTGTCACCCGTTCCATGCTTTGCTTGAACGAATAGTTATTCTGCAAAGCGACCTCCACATATCCTTGTAAGATGGAATCCTGGAAAAACACATTCCACTCCAACGGCTTTACAAATGCAGTGTCATAGGTATGCCCATCTCCTTCTGGCAGTACGGCACGTTCCCCATCCGGAGAGAGCTGCGGAGCCTTGCAAGCTGTAAGGCCGATCGCGGCCCACAAGCCAACTGTAGCAATTATCTTAAAACTCATATTCTTCTTCATTTGCTTTTTGTTTCTTTTCCTTTAAGTAAGTTGCCAACGATTCAAATATCACATAAAGCCCCGGTATCAGGAAGATCCCCACGAACGTACCGATCAGCATACCTCCGGCCGCCGCCGTCCCGATGGAACGATTGCCCAAAGCACCAGCGCCACTGGCTACCGCCAACGGGATCAAACCGCTGATAAAAGCAAAAGAAGTCATCAGAATCGGACGCAAACGGCTGGTTGCCCCTTGGATGGCCGCTCCCATAATGCTGACGCCTTCCTTGCGGCACTGGTTCGCCACCTCGATAATCAGGATCGCATTCTTACCTAAGAGGCCGATCAGCATCACGAGTGCCACCTGAGCATAAATATTATTCTCCAGTCCCACCGCATATAGTAAAAGGAATGATCCGAACACACCTGCCGGAAGCGAGAGGATAACCGGAAGCGGCAGCAAAAGGCTTTCATACTGGGCCGCCAGAAGAAGATAGACAAAGACCAGACAGATCGCGAAAATAACCAAGGATTGTCCACCGGATTCTTTCTCCTCACGGGCAACGCCGGACCATTCTATATCGTAGCCTCTCGGCAACACTTCGGCAGCAATCTCCTCTACGGCTTCCAAGGCTTCACCCGAGCTGACTCCCGGTGCTTGTTCACCGGTAATCATGGCCGAAGTAAACAGGTTATAACGGGTAATCTGACTCGGACCATACACGCGCTCCATTGTCATGAAGTTGGAATACGGAACCATGTTCCCCTCTTTATTTTTAGCATACAAACCGAACAGATCCTCCGGATTCATACGATATTCGGGAGCAGCCTGCAACATCACCTTGTACATTTGCCCGAAACGGACGAAGTTGGAAGAATAGAAACTCCCGACATAGGATTGCAAAGTTTCCATCGACTCGTTCACATCAATTCCCAGTTTTGCCGCTTTGGCCAGATCGACCCGCAACAGATATTGCGGGAAGTTCGGATTGAAACCGGATGTGACACCCGACAAACGAGGATCGGCATTCAGCTTGGCCACAAACGATTTGGCCACTTCGTCCAACTCGGCAAATGTCCCGGCAGTCTTATCCTGCAAACGAAGTTCGAAACCGCTGGCATTACCGAAACCGGGAACCGTCGGTGGAAGGAAGAACTGGATATCCGCATCCTTGATATGCGACACGCGGTCAGCATAGACGCGCATCAGTTCCTCGGCCGTCTGCTCGCGTTCGTTCCAAGGCTTCAAGTTGATCATCCCCATGCCAAAACTGGCTCCTTCCGTTTCCGTCATCAAGCTGTAGCCTGCCAATGTGGAAACCGTTTCCACTTCTTCCAACGGCAACAGAGCGGCCTGCACTTTGCTCAAAGCAGCTTCCGAACGTTCGAGAGTCGCTCCGGGAGGCGCATCGACATTCACATAGATCATTCCCTGGTCTTCATTAGGGATAAAACCCGAAGGCAACACAAACGTCATACCCCATGTTGCCAGACAGAAAATAATCAACGACGCATAGGTCAGGAAACGCCTGTTCAGGAACAAACGCAGATTGATCTTATAACGGCGTTCCAGATGATCGTAGCGCTTATTGAATCCGTCGAAGAAACGCGCCAACAAACTTTTCTTCACCTTTTTGTCATGCGAGACAGGCTTCAGCATCAAGGCGCAGAGTGCGGGAGACAGCGTCAAGGCATTCACGCCCGAAATAACAATCGCCACCGCCAATGTCAACGAGAACTGCCGATAGAAAATACCGACCGTACCGGACATAAAACCTACCGGAACGAACACGGCAGACATCACCAAAGTAATGGCAATAATCGCCCCGCCGATTTCACGAATGGCGGCTTCGGTGGCTTTTGCCGGTGGAAGTTTTTCGTTGTGCATCTTCACATGTACCGCCTCCACCACGACAATAGCATTATCGACCACGATACCGATTGCCAGCACCAGTGCGAACAGTGTCAGCATATTGATGGAGAAGCCCAACATCTGCATAAAGAAGAAAGTCCCGACAAGCGAAACAGGAACGGCTATCGCCGGAATCAACGTCGAACGGAAATCCTGCAGGAACAAATATACCACGATAAACACCAGCAAAAAGGCTTCCAACAGTGTCCGGAGCACAACCGAAATCGAAGCATCCAGAAATCGCGAAACATCGTACGATATATTATAATCCATTCCGGGGGCAAAACTGCTTTCCTTGATTTCCTCCATCTTGGCTTTGATATTCTGAATCACCTCACGGGCATTCGAACCCGGACGCTGCTTGATCATGATAGAGGCGGAAGGCTTGCCGTCGGTCATGGAAATCATATTATAGTCTTCCGAATCGAACTCAATCGTCGCCACATCCTTCAACCGGAGAACCGAACCGTCCGGCAACGCCTTCAACACGATCTCGCCATATTCTTCGGGAGTGCTGAACTTCCCGCTATATTGCAATACATATTGCAACTGCTGCGGAATCTTATCCGAACTGATACCGGTCTTCCCAGGAGCAGCTTCGATATTTTGCGAACGGATAGCGGCGGTCACCTCCTGCGGTGACATATTATAGGCTGCCAGCCGGTTGGGGTTCAGCCACACGCGCATCGCATAATCGCGGCTTCCCATGATCTCGACAAAACCGACCCCATCGATTCGCTTCAGCTCACGCAGGATATTGATATCGGCAAAATTGTACACAAACTTCTCGGTATGCGAACTGTCCGTGCTCATGATGTTCAGATACATCAACATACTGTTTACCTCTTTCTCGGTAATCACACCGGCACGGATCACTTCTTCGGGAAGTTCATCGAGGACTGTCGTCACACGGTTCTGCACATTCACGGAGGCGACATCCGGATCGGTTCCTACCTTAAAATAGATCGTCGTCAGCGACATACCGTCGTTCGTACAAACGGTCGTCATATAGGTCATTCCGGGCACACCATTGATAGCACGTTCCAAGGGAGTCGCCACAGTTTTAGCCATCACATCGGCATTGGCTCCCGTATAACGGGCCGTCACCGTAACGGAAGGCGGAACAATATCGGGAAACTGGGTAATCGGCAAAGAGGTAATAGCCAGCAAACCCAGAAAAACAATCACAACAGAAATGACACCGGACAGAATCGGGCGTCTGATGAATATTTCAAACATACGGCTTACTTATTATTTTCGACTTCATCAGACAATTCCAATTGTTTACGGACCGTTTCGGCATCCACAATCTCAGGCGTAATAACCATCCCGTCACTCACTTGCTGGACTCCTTCATAAACGATCAGCGTATTGTCAGGCAGGTCTTTCGTTACATAATAGGCACCGTGACGAGAGAGTGGTTCGAAACTGCGGACACTCACTTTGCCTTCTTCATCAACAGTATACACGTAAGTAAAATCCTGAATCTCGAATGTCGAACGTTGCGGGACCAGTATCACGTCTTCCATTTCTGTCAGCATACGGATTTTACCCGAAACACCATGTCGCAACAGGCGGTCCGGATTGGCAAAACGCGCACGAAAAGCAATGGAACCCGTACCACGTTCAAAATCACCTTCTACGGTTTCGACCGTTCCTTTGTACGGATAGGTTGTCTGATCCGACAGGATCAACTCCAGGTTGTTATACTCCGGCTGTTCCACTCCGCTCAACTGCGTACGTTTATATTCAAGATATTCTTTCTCGTTGATCTTGAAATAGGCAAACATTTCCGAAACATCCGTCAGGGAGGTCAACAAGCTGGACGGCGTGACCAAGCTACCGACCTTAAACGGTATACGGTCCACATACCCTTCGAAAGGAGACGTGATGGTCGTATAGGAATAATTCGTTTCCGCACGAAGCAAACGCGATTTGGCCTGCTGTACCCGCAAACGGGCGACATCGGCTTCCGCCAATGCCTGTTCCAAGCGGATCGGCGAAATGATGTCCTTTTCCACCAAGCGCTTTACACGGTCCGCTTCGACTTCCGCCATTTTCAACTCGGCCTGCACTTGCTTATAATTGGCCTGCGCCTCTTTGACCTCTTCATACAGTTCGGCAGAGGAAAGCTTGAACAAGACCTGTCCCTTCTTCACGTGCTCTCCTTCGTCAACCAAGACATCTTCAACGAACCCTTCCACTTTCGGTTTAACCTCCACAAACTGGACAGCCTGCACATCGGCTACATACGATTGAGCCACTTCGATACTCGTAGCTACCAGCTTCACCACCAGCGTATTGTCTTTACTTCCGGATTTTTTTTCATGGCTCCGGTTACAAGAGGTAAAAAAGCTGGCTATTAAAAACAAAAAAGGTAAATAGTTAAAAAATAATCTTCTCGTCATAAATCGTTTCTGATTAGTTTATTTTTAGGTTATAATTATAAACATGATAAAGCGTGCAATATCAGGGATACGACAAAACCTTCCGCATACCGGCACAACATACCCATACACGCTCTGAAAAATAAAAAGAATCGGATAAGACCTAAATCAGATAGGAACAAAACCAGACAAAACTCTGGGTTTTATGAAGTTGATAAAATATAGGTAAGAATGCACATTGCTGCAATTCAAGAGAATGAATCAGCTCATGCACATTTATTATAGTCAGCCAGTCGGCTATAAAGTCTGCAACAAACTGTTGGATTTGAATCTGTTCCTGCCGGACAGTACGCAACGAGGCATTATCGTCAAAATCAAGTACATCATGCACTCCATTCTCTACCACCTCGATGGAAGAACTTGGGAAACCTTCCAGAAAGAAATCGCTGCCAACTGAATAAAACGGCATAAAGACCAACATGATCATCAAAATCACACGCTGGTAAAACTTTATCTTTTTATCCACGGTAGTTACTAACATTCCTTCCCTAAAAAACTTTTTGCAAAGATAAAGAATCCATATCTTATTTCAAAATACCGTTAATTAATCCCATAAAGAAAAAGTCCCGACGATAATAAATCATCAGGACTTTGCGGAGAAAGCGGGATTCGAACCCGCGAAACCCTTTAGGGGTTTACACGCTTTCCAGGCGTGCCTCTTCAACCACTCGAGCATCTCTCCTTTTCGGTTGATTATGTATATCAAGAAGCAACCTGCCTCCATAAAACGTAAAAAGCAGCTTTTGCTGCTTTCAGCGGAGAAAGAGGGATTCGAACCCCCGGAACCTCTCAGTTCAACGGTTTTCAAGACCGCCGCAATCGACCACTCTGCCATCTCTCCTTGTCTCTAAGACGGGTGCAAAAGTAGATGGTTTATTTGAATTATGCAAGTTTTTCATTTCATTTCTTTTTACTTTTTTCGTATTTCATTCCTCCATTTCTGATTATCAGACACATAAAAAAAATCCGATTCCTACTACTATGCACAGGAACCGGATATAAATTATATATAGAGAAATTAAAACACTCTTTTTAGAAAACAAGCATCTGCCTATTTCGTTTGCAGACAGCTTGAATGCAAGACCATATGAGCCTTCTCCTGCTCAGTCCTGATTGACCCGGCAGCCAGAATAATAGTTATGATCAAACCGATACAAGCCACTATAGCAATCACTTCCGTACTTTTGCGGGAAAGATACTCCCCTATGTTCTTTTCCATGCGTATTACTTTTTTAATGAATAATCTGCTGACCTGAAATGTGTGATTCAAAATTAAGAAGAAAAGGAAAGCTAAGGGAGACGGTGAATAAATAAGTGGACAGACAAAACACTCAAATATTTATCTAACAACAAGATACAAATCTTTTATATTACTAAAAAAGTGGATCAAATATAAAAGGATTAATGAATTTCCCGGACTAAATTCTCGAAATCATCCCTGGAAACGCATGCCTTGTTCTTTACTTTTGCCCGATAATTATAGATGGTATTCACCGAATAGCGAAGGAATTCGGCTATCTGAGAACTGTCGTTTATCCCCAAACGGATCAACGCAAAAATACGAAGTTCCGTATTCAGCAACTCGTCCCTTTTCAGTACCACCTGCTCATCTTCAAGCAAAAGTGAATTAAATTGTGTCACAAAATTCGGGAACAGATGGAGAAATGCAGTATCAAAATTTTTATAAAGTGCATTCAGCTCCGCCTCCAAACCCTTTGACGATCGGGTAACTTTAACCAGTTCCCCGATCTGTCCGGAAGAAACCATTTTATAAACCATACGGCGATAACCGTCGAGTTTATCGATATAAGAAGAACACAGACTCATGAAACGCCCGATATATTCCTCCTTGATCCGGTTGGATTCAGACAGTTCGAGGTTGGCGGACTGCAAACGATCGTTCATCTGATACAATTCGCCGTTCAGCACCTTCAACTGCTCGTTTGTCTCCTGCAAATGATTGCGGGCCTCCGCCAGTCGCTTCATCTGCCGATATATATAGACGATGGCAGAGATCAATAACAAGGTAAGTACACTGATCAGCGTCAGATATGCGACCAGTATCCGGTTCTTCCCTTCTATCGTAGCCTGGTAGTTCTTATCGATCAACGAAAGGATATCCGCACTCTGCCAACTTCTTGAGCGGGCACGAAACCGGTTCGTCTCATCCCAAGAAAAACGGATATAATGATAAGCACGCTCGATATCGCCATCTTTAAGCAATAAATCAGCCAACATCCACAAGGAAGCATGATCTGTGATAGCCGACTGAATATCCGACAAGGAAGAAAGGGCCAAATAATACTTTTCTTTTTCCCGATCTTTTTTCTGGCGGTAGATCATCGCACGCTGATAAGAAGTAAGTGCATATTCAGGAGTTCCGAACGGAATTTTTGCCAAACGTGTATCATTGATCCGAAGGGCTTCATCAGTATGTCCGTCAGCCCTCAAAGCCAGTTCCTGCAACTCAACCCGCTTGCCGGCACCTTCCGGCAACATCATCGCTAAAGAATCCCGATAGACGAAAGATTTATCTTCATAGCGGCGTATACTTTGCGGATCACGGGAATTACCGGAGATCTCCCTGTATACCTGCTCTTTGCAGGCGTAATAATCACGGGTAAGAGAAGCTGGCAAATCTTCACGGCGGACTTCCTCCAATACATCGATCGCTTCTTGATACATGCCAGTTGCAGCATGCAGGGAGGCTAACAGCAATTTACTTTTGTACTCCCGCTCCTGATCACGCAAATTACGGGCGATCCTGATATTTTTGGTCAGATAGAGGACAGCCGAATCGCACATATAAGATTTATATTCCCGATAAATGCTATCGTTGAGCTGGTAAGCGGCAATAGAGTTCGGAGCTGTCTTGGTTGCTTTTCCTTTCAATTCACGGATCCGGGCTTCTCTCCTGTCTTTATAAATCTCATGCTGGAGAATCGTTTGATCCAAATTGACTAATAAAGAGTCGAGGTTACTTTCCGCAAAAACCATATTTGCAGTAAAAAACAAAAACAGAATTATCCTGTACCTCTTTCCCATTTCGACTCCAGCTTATTTCCGGCAGACAAATGTAAAACAAAAAAGCTTTCCTCCGGACAAATAGCCGGGGAAAAGCTCTTAAATACATAAAAACAATCTGATATCATGTGGCAACATGTGCTTGTTTCTGCTTCTTCTTCGCTAGGAAATTATGTGCCATCATCGGAAAAAGCTCCAGAAGCAAGACCTCTTTTTCGTTCTCAGCCAATTGGACACCAACTTCTTCTATTACGGGATTCTCCTGCATTTCATAATCGGAAGGATCATAGGGGACCTCATCCCGCGAACCCGTAATCTTCAAACGAAATTCCGGATCAATCGGAACCGGCGTCTTTCCATACTCTCCTTTTACCAGAGCGACGAATTGGTTGGACGGATTACTGTACATCGGACGTCCTTTCAGTTGATCCAACGCGCACGATACTGCTTGAGCCCCGATGATCTGGCTTGTCGGCGTTACCAAAGGCGGCAAACCTGCATCCATACGCACCTGGGGGATCAACGACATTGCTTTTTCCAACAAGTCCAACTGTCCTAATTGCTTCAACTGAGCTACCATATTCGTATACATACCTCCCGGTATCTGGGCCTTCTTCACCAGTTCATTCGGTTCGGGGAAACCAAAATATTCTTCTATGGCACGGCAGAAGATAAGCAAATCTTCCTCTTTGTCTTTCCGGGCTGCGTCGATCGCATCGTTAAAAAAACGGTCGATCTCAGTCGGTATTCTGTCTGTCAAAGGGTTAAATGGCTTAGGTAGTTGTTTTGCCATATCGAAAACAGACAACTCTTTGCGGATATCCAACAGATGAGCATTGATTTTCGCGATCGCCTCCATATTGATATCCAGCTCGATCCCCATTTTCTTACAAAACACATACACCAGTTCGATTGCCGGAGCAGCCGTTCCACCAGCGAAATACCAGATATTGGTATCGACAACATCCACCCCGTTGACAATAGCGGCCAAAACCGAAGCCAGACCATATCCTGGCGTACAATGAGTATGAAAATCTACCGGAACTTTGAGATGTTTTTTGAACAAACGTACTATTTCAGCGCTTCTTCCCGGTGGAATCAGGCCACTCATATCCTTAATCGTGATCATATCGGCTCCTAAAGCCTCCATTTGAAGCGCTTTATCCAAGAAGTATTCATTTGTAAAAACAGGCTTATGCAACGGATGCCCGTGTAAAGCTGCGACAATTCTTTCAACAGCCGAGTGATACGGATCAATCGTGTAACAGACGGCACAATCAGCCATTCCTCCGAAGCGTTTTACATATTTGACTGTCGATTTTATATTCTCCACATCATTCAGCGCATCAAATATGCGCATGATATCCAATCCGGATTCTATAGAATTGCGACAGAAGCCTTTAATAATCTTATCGGGATAAGGATTGTAACCAAACAAGTTACGCCCGCGTGAAAGGGCCGTCAACTTAGAGGTATTCCCTACCGAAGCTTTTATTTTCTCCAACCGCTCCCAGGGATCTTCTCCCAAATATCGCATGATAGAATCGGGCACGGCACCCCCCCATATTTCCATCGCATAAAAACCGGCTTCCCTATAAAAAGGAAGCACTTTGTCTATCTGTTTTTGTGACATTCGCGTCGCAAAAGCAGATTGCTGACCATCCCGGAGAGTCAGATCCCGAATCAAAAGTTTTCGTATCATACCTAATAATTTGTTTAGACCGTTTCAGACTTAAATCTATCTTTATAACAAAAATTAAACTGTTTTGATTGGAATTACCAGGTTAAGAATAGCAAATGTTTATGAAAACGACCTTACCGACTTATCTTTTTAACATTCTCTTTCCAATAAAGAAGGAAGCGATCATGCCATGGGAGGATACACAAGGTAATCCACTGGATTATAATCAGAAACAGTGCATAAAATCTCCTCAAACAAGGCAGATAAACAGCTCCACATCCCCGTTCCGGTTTCACGTAGATCCGGGTCTCCACCTCCTCCACACCCGGATCTCCCATGCCCTTCCACCCGGGTCTGAAGAAACTTTTCAAGTTGTTTTTGCCTAAAAAGTAGCTTGTCTTCATGAAAAAACGAGCCTCTTTAATCTATTTTGTATCAGCTTCAGAACATATCCTTCATTTGATAAAATATTGATATATAATGCTTTATTGCTTTTCACCCATGATGGTTATGATAGATGAATGATAGTTAAAAACAAGAACTATCATAGAATAACATACTGTTTTACAATCACATAAACTCAATTATGATAGTATGATAGTTGTTTTGCTAAAGACTTTATATAGAAATGCCCGTGTAAAGACAAGGACTGATTGCCTCTATTTGGAATAATAAAATAAAAACTATCTTTGAGGATTCATTACAATAAAATCAAAAGACAAATGGCAATCTCAAGTATACCATCTGACATATTCCGAAAAGCAGAAGAGACAGATATCGAACGAATCTGGCAAATCATCGGACAAGCAAAAGCCCAAATGCAACGCCTTGGAAGTCAACAATGGGACGAGAACTACCCTGCAATCGAACATATCCGTCAAGACATACAAGACGGAAACGGATACGTCATTTGCCGGGAAGACCGGGTTGTTGCATACGGAGTCATTTCATTCGATGGTGAACCTGTCTATAAAGATATAGAAGGCAAATGGTCGAACGATCTGCCTTATGTCATCGTCCACCGCCTGGCCATTGCCGACGAGATGAAACGGCAGGGCATGGCAAAACAGTTTATGTTGCAAGCGGAAGAAGTAAGCCGAAAGAAAGGTGTCTACAATTTCCGCGTAGATACGAAATATGACAATGCTTATATGCTTCGCCTGATCGACACGTTGGGATTCAAATACTGTGGCGAAGTGTATTACCGGAACAACAGTGCAAGGAAAGCTTTCGAAAAGACAATCCGCCCTTACTCCCACCCGATAGGCATTTCCGATTATACGATTCGGGAAGCAACTTTTGAAGATGCAACCCTGATTTTCGAAGCGATTGATAAAAACCGGGAAGATCTGCGCATCTGGCTGCCTTTTATCGACGGGCTCAAGAGTGTTGCAGATGAACAAGGATTCCTGCAATCCGTATTGGCTGTCCCTTACGAACAGCGCGATCCGGTCTACATTTTGGAACAAGGAGAAGCTATTTGCGGGCTGGCCGGGTTCCACTTCTCCGATGCCCCTAACCGGCGAACGGAAATAGGCTACTGGCTGCTTCCCGCCTACCGGGGAAAAGGGATCGTCACGAATACCGTCCGTTATCTCTGCCAATGGGCCGTGCGCGAACGGAACATGAACCGCATCCAAATCCGGTGCGCCGTCGGCAACATTCCGAGCAACGCTGTCCCGAAGCGATTGGGATTCACACTGGAAGGTACAGAACGGGAAGGCGAATTGCTGACTTCCGGTGAATACGTGAATGTTAATGTATATAGTATATTAAAGAAGGAAATAGAACAATGGAACAGGAAATCCAATTAAACGAGCACAACAAACAGGAATATCCTCCTATGCATACGGCTGAACATATATTGAACCAGACAATGGTTCGCATGTTCGGTTGTCCCCGTTCGAAGAATGCACATATAGAACGGAAAAAGAGCAAATGCGACTACGAATTGCAGGAAGAACCGACCGCCGAAATGATGGAAGAAGTAGAACGTCGGATAAATGAGGTGATCGACCGGCATCTGCCGGTTACAATCGAATTTGTGCCGAAAGCGGAAGCCGGAAAGATCGTCGATCTCAGCAAGTTGCCGGAAGACGCAAGCGAGACATTGCGCATTGTCCGCATCGGAGACTATGACACTTGCGCGTGTATCGGAGCACATGTCAATAACACGTCAGAAATCGGACATTTCAAAATGCTCACATACGATTACACCGACGGACGGCTACGCCTGCGTTTCAAATTAACAGAACGATAAATAATGAGAATATGCCAATTCGTAAAATGTGCCGATCAACAGGAGTTTCCTATTCATCGGCACATTTTACGAATTGGCATATTATTTACCTTGACCGTACTTCTTTCCTCATAAAAGAGACATACGACAAAGCAAAACATACAACTGTCGCAGCAATCAATCCGGTCAGTTGCGGCCAAACGACCAAAAGGCTCTGGCCTAAAGGCAACGGGCTTGGAATCGCGCCATGCACCTGCTCCATCGTCAGCGGCCCCAAACTCCTCACGGAAGGCATCAGCAATGTCATCGTCGCTTCATTAAACAACTCACTCGGTGCAAAACGCAGCAAATTCAACATAAACCGCTGGTAAGCGATCACCTGATAGTCAGAAGCCCAAGCCGAAGGACTCAATGCCTTTCCGACAAGGTTGATAATCATATTATAGAACACGCTGAAAAACAACCATATAGCCACACAAGCCAATGCCGAAGTCGCCGCTTGTTTAAAACGGATTGAAAAGAATATCGACAAGTTCAACCAGAATGCCACATAAAAGAGGCTTACGAACAGAAAGAAGACGACACGCATAAACTCTTCAGCCGTAGGCGGGATTCCGATCGCAATCAGTCCGAATCCCATAACCAAGAATCCCAACATGAACAGCATGATGCCAATTACAGCCAAAGCCGCCACAAACTTCGCATTAATCAAATAATCCCGGTGAATCGGCTGAGACAATATACGGCTCAACGTCCCTTTATTTTGTTCCGAATTAATGGCATCGAACCCTAATGAAATTCCTAACAATGGCCCTAAAAAACTGATAAACACAGCAAAAGAAGGCAACGTCCCGTCCGAAACCGTAAACAGTTTCAGAAAAAGGAACGCTCCATCAGGATCATTCGGCTTTATCGCTTCACGGATATTTGTCAGAGCCGTATACAACGAACCCATACATGTCAGTGCAATGATAGCGATCAGGATAATAAAACGCCAGCTTCTCACATAATCGGAGATTTCTTTATTGACAATAACCCAAAAAGGATGATTCGTATTACTCATGGCCGCGTCCTCCCCCGAAATATTGATTATAGATATGGTCAAGCCCATGCTCAGTCTTATGCAAATCTGTCAGTTCGACCTCCGCCAGCAACTTTCCCCCTCCAAACAATCCTACCCGGTCGCAAACTTGCTGGACCTGGTTCAGATGATGGGAAGAAAACAGGACGGTCAATCCCTCTTCCCGGCTCAACTGCCGGATCAGATCCATAAATTCCTGCACACCGGCCGGATCTATCCCGGAAGTCGGTTCATCCAGAATAATTACTTCAGGGCTTTTTATCAGCACATCAGCCAATCCGAGGCGTTGACGCATCCCTTTGGAATATTTACCGGCCTTTTTATCCGCTTCCTTCACCAATCCTATCCGATCAAGCAACCGCTCTGCTTTCGCACGCGCTTCTTTCCTCCGGATACCATTAAGGGCGGCTGTATAAACAAGGTTCTCGATTCCTGTCATATCCTCGTAGAAACCCACATCCTCCGGCAGATATCCTACTTTGCGCTTCACTTCTATCGGATGAGTGGTGGAGTCGATATCACATACCTTTACGGAACCAGTTGTCGGTTCGGTCAGGCCCAGCATCATCAGTATGGTCGTCGATTTCCCTGCCCCGTTCGGCCCCAGCAACCCGAATATCTCACCTTTGCGAATCTGCAAGTTCAAGTCGTTCACGGCAGTAAAGTCTCCATACTTTTTCGTCAAACCGGTAAGTTCGATCACATACTGGCACATGATTTACCTCCTTCCATATTTACGGAACAGATAATACACACCGCCCAACACGAGCATAATAATCAAAATCCCCAACCAACCGTAAACCATGGGAGTATGAACGGATATGCGGAACTCCGCAGTCGTATTGACTTCAGGCGTCTTGGCCGTCATCTTCGTCACATAATCGCCCGGAAGGGCCTTTCCGGATGCTTTTATCGTCGCAGTAACATTCGTCGTGCCACCGGCCGTCAGTTTCTCTATTTTAGAAGGTTCAAAGGTAACTTCCCAGTCAACCGGCTTAGAGGCTGTCAACTGGACATCTTTCAGTTCGGCAGACCCATTGTTGCGTACGAGCAGATCAATGCGTTTCATATCTCCTGCCGTAATCTCCGCGCTCAACAATCCCCTCGGAGTCGTCAGCTCGATATCATAGGAACCAGTGACAACCACCTCCAACTCGATATCGGCAGAGGTCGAACTAGTTGTCGCACGGACCGGAATCTTATAAGTGCCCGCCTGCACATTAGCCGCCGGATTAATATCGATACTGATATTTTCCGTCGCATTGGCTTCCACTTGTGCAGAAGTGGCTTGCTTGCCCGCTACCCGGAAAGTGACATTCCATCCTCTCGGAACGTCTGCCATCAATGCATATAGCTGCTGGTCTGCTGTCTGATTTTTCAACGTCGTGTTAAAATTGAAGGTTGATTTCGAATTGCCTTGCATATTGGGTTGCTTTGTCACAAATTCAGTTTGATAAGTTCCCTGTTCGGAGACAGTCACAGTCAACGGCAATTCCGCCACGCCAGGGGCAGTCAGCGTAAAATGGTACGTTCCTTTATTTACTTTAAACGGGACATCCACCTTGAAAGAGAAATTCTTCTTTTCACCCGGCAGAACGGATACCTGATCGACTGTCCAACCTCCGGCTTTCATCTCATACTTCCAACCTCGCGGCATTCCTAAGACGGAAATAGAGGCATTCTTCACTTCGTCACAATTATTAATGACGTCAACACTGTAATTGATAGACTCTCCCGGCGGAACCGCAATCTTAGTGTAGGGAGTATACAACATCACACATTCATCAGCGCCATATGCGCGTGTACTCATCGGAAATAATACAAGTACGAGTACAAGTAATAGATTAAGATGATTCGTTCGCATTACTATAAAAAATTTTAGTACAAAATTGTTTATCAATAGCTGGCGACAAATATAGAAGTCTTCTTTATTACTGTCTATTAAAAGTATTAAAAAAAAATTACACCCCCTGCTCCCCCACTTCCCCATATGTTTTGACCGAAGCGTAAGGAAGTTTTACATTCAAGCCAATAATTATAGAATATGAAACAACGAAATAAAATATTTTTATGTAAGTTTGCGTCCGCTAAGCGTGATATTTTAATACAGAACTTAAATATAAGAGTTATGCAATCAATTGACAATTTCAATTTTGCCGGCAAAAAGGCATTTGTAAGAGTTGACTTCAACGTTCCTCTGGACGAAAACTTCAACATCACAGACGACACTCGTATCCGTGCCGCCCTTCCTACTTTGAAAAAGATTTTGGCAGACGGCGGCAGTGTAATTATCGGTTCTCACCTAGGACGTCCGAAAGGCGTTACTGACAAATATTCACTGAAACACATCCTGAAACACGTTTCCGAACTGTTGGGTGTTGATGTTCAGTTTGCTAACGATTGTATCGGCGAAGAAGCCGGCGCCAAGGCTGCCGCCCTGCAACCGGGCGAAGCATTGTTGCTTGAAAACCTTCGTTTCTATGCAGAAGAAGAAGGCAAGCCGAGAGGTTTGGCTGAAGATGCTACGGACGAAGAAAAGAAAGCTGCCAAGAAAGCCGTTAAGGAAAGCCAGAAAGAATTTACAAAGAGATTGGCATCTTATGCCGACTGCTATGTAAATGACGCATTCGGTACAGCTCATCGCGCTCACGCTTCTACGGCATTGATCGCCGATTACTTCGACACTGACCACAAGATGTTCGGCTACCTGATGGAAAAAGAAGTAAAAGCTGTTGAAAAGGTATTGAACGACATCACTCGTCCGTTTACTGCAATCATGGGTGGTTCCAAAGTTTCTTCCAAGATCGAAATCATCGAGAACCTGTTAAACAAGGTAGACAACCTGATCATCACCGGCGGTATGACTTACACTTTCACGAAGGCTATGGGTGGCAAGATCGGTAAATCAATCTGCGAAGATGATAAGTTGGATCTGGCGCTCGACCTTATGAAGAAAGCAAAAGAAAAAGGTGTAAACTTGGTATTGGCCATCGACGCTAAGATCGCTGACGATTTCAGCAACGATGCCAAGACTGCTTATGCTGACGTAAACGAAATTCCCGACGGATGGGAAGGCCTTGATATCGGTCCGAAGACAATCGCTCTTTATGCCGAGGTTATCAAGAACTCCAAGACGATCCTGTGGAACGGTCCTACCGGCGTATTCGAATTCGAAAACTTTACAGACGGTTCCCGCGCAGTTGGCGAAGCTATCGTTGAAGCAACCAAGAACGGTGCATTCTCATTAGTTGGTGGCGGCGACTCTGTAGCTTGTGTCAACAAGTTCGGCCTGGCAAGTGGCGTTTCTTACGTTTCTACAGGTGGTGGCGCTCTGCTGGAAGCCATCGAAGGCAAAGTTCTTCCGGGCATCGCTGCCGTTAAGGGCGAAGCATACAAATAAGAATAATCCTTATCCATAAATAAAAGGCTACTTCTCACGGAGTGGCCTTTTTTATTGCTTTTTATCAAAACGACGTATTGAATTGCATGAATTGTCAATTGTCAATTATCAATTGTCAATCCAATTTTGTACCTTTGCGCGTTATATTTTGGAATTAATAGAAAAACATATAGAATTATAAGGAAATGGCAAAAGAGCTGAAAGAACTGACTCCGAGAAGTGTGAACTACTCGCAGTGGTACCAGGATCTGGTAATCAAAGCGGATCTGGCAGAGAATTCTGCAGTACGCGGCTGTATGGTGATCAAGCCTTACGGATATGCAATTTGGGAAAAGATGCAACGTATCCTCGACGATATGTTCAAGGAAACAGGCCACGTAAACGCTTACTTCCCCTTGCTGATCCCGAAATCATTCCTGAGCAAGGAAGCCGAACATGTAGAAGGCTTCGCCAAAGAATGTGCCGTTGTAACACATTATCGTCTAAAAACAAATCATGACGGTACAGGTGTCGTGGTCGACCCGGCCGCCAAGCTGGAAGAAGAACTGATTATCCGTCCGACATCCGAGACAATTATCTGGAACACCTATCGTAATTGGATCCAGTCTTACCGCGACCTGCCTATTCTTTGCAACCAATGGGCAAACGTGATGCGTTGGGAAATGCGTACCCGCCTCTTCCTCCGTACCGCAGAATTCCTGTGGCAGGAAGGACATACTGCTCACGCGACACGCGAAGAAGCCGAAATCGAAGCAAAGAAGATGCAGGGAGTCTATGCCGACTTTGCCGAAAACTATATGGCGATGCCGGTCATCAAAGGTGTCAAATCTGCAAGCGAACGTTTCGCAGGTGCATTGGACACCTACACGATCGAAGCGATGATGCAGGACGGAAAAGCGCTGCAAGCTGGAACTTCCCACTTCTTGGGACAGAATTTCGGCAAGGCGTTCGACGTTACCTTTATCGACAAGAACGGAAAGAGCGACTACGCCTGGGCGACTTCATGGGGGGTTTCAACCCGTCTGATCGGCGCCCTGATCATGTCCCACTCCGACGATAACGGTCTGGTATTGCCGCCTCACCTCGCTCCTATCCAGGTGGTAATCATCCCGATCTACCGCAGCGAAGAGCAGTTGGCGCAGATCAGCGAAAAGGTAAACGGCATCGTTGCCAAGCTGAAAGCGTTAGGCATCTCGGTCAAATTCGACAATGCCGACAACAAGAAGCCGGGATGGAAGTTTGCCGAATACGAACTGAAAGGCGTTCCCGTACGTCTGGCTATGGGCGGACGCGACTTGGAAAACAATACGATCGAAGTGATGCGTCGTGATACACTGGAGAAAGAAACCGTAACTTGCGACAACATCGAAACATATGTTCAGAACCTGTTGGAAGAAATCCAGAAGAACATCTTCCAAAAAGCACTCGACCACCGCACGGAAAAGACTATTACAGTCGACACCTACGAAGAGTTCAAGGAAAAGATCGAAGAGGGCTACTTCATCATGGCTCACTGGGACGGAACGCCCGAAACGGAAGAGCAGGTGAAGAACGAAACGAAAGCCACGATCCGCTGTATTCCACTGGAAGGCGACAAGACTCCGGGCAAATGCATGGTGACCGGCAGACCTTCCGCACAGCGCGTATTGTTCGCACGGGCTTACTAAACCGTCCGTACATACAAAAGAAAATAAAGTTCCATAAGCACGAAACTCTTGTTCCATGCTTATGGAATTTTTGTTTCCTACCAATGAAATTTTTATTTACCTTTGGGGAAACTAATTAGAAACCTGTTATGGATTTAATTCTTCCTACCAATCAAAATACTTCAGCCCCCGTTACCCTTGACACGAAAGTGCTGGTCGTAATCGGGGCTAACGGAGCCGGTAAAAGCTCCTTCGGCAGAAACTTACACCAACGCTACGCCGGGCAAAGCGTATGGATATCCGGAATGCATTCCCTCTTCCTTAGCAGCGAAGAGAACAAGACTCCTGTCAACGGCAACGAGCTGACACGGCTTCAGTCCATGATTGCGGAGCGACTTTTCATACCACGTATGTCAGAATATGAAAAGTTGATCCTGCACCTGCAAACAGAAGAATTTGAAGCTGCCGTCCAGTATAAGGAAGAAAGCAAGCTGACACCCGATCTATTACCGCCGGTTACCAAGATAGACCGTATCCAGACGATTTGGGAGAAGATGTTCCCGCATAACCGCCTGGTACGCAAATCGGGTTTTATTGAACTGGCCTCCACCAGCATCGACGGAGACTCTTATACGGCCGGCCGGATGAGCGACGGTGAAAAGCTGGTGTTCTATCTGATAGGCGCCGTGCTCTGTGCTCCCGACAATGCGTTGTTAATCATTGAAGAGCCGGAAGTCCTGCTCCACGACTCCATCAAAAATCCTTTGTGGGACGAGATAGAAGCCATGCGCCCGGACTGCACATACGTGTATCTGACGCACGACATCGACTTCGCCGCCTCCCGCGACAACAGCAAGCGCCTCTGGATACGTTCTTACAATGGAGACGCCCGGATATGGGACTACGAACTGATCGAAAACAATGACAGCTTCCCGGAAGAGGTCTATATGGAGATCTTAGGCAGCCGCAAACCGATCTTATTCATCGAAGGGACCGACTCCAACAGCATAGACAGCCGCCTCTACCCGCTTATCTTTCCCGACTACAAGGTAAAACCGATGGGAGGTTGCCAGAAAGTAATCGAAACAACAAAGGCATTCGCCCAGTTGAAAGATTTCCATACGCTGGATTCCAAAGGGATCGTTGACCGTGACCGTCGCACGGAAGGAGAAATAGCTTACCTGCGCGAACAGCATATCTATGTTCCTAACGTTGCCGAAGTGGAAAACCTGCTGATGCTGGAGCCTGTTATCAAGACCGTTGCCGCCCGTCTGATGAAAGATCCGGAACAGGTCTTCAGCCAGGTCAAAGAAAACGTCATCAAGCTTTTCCTAAAAGATCTCGAAAGCCAGGTTTTGCTTCATGCCCGCCATCGCGTACAGAAAAAGCTGGAAACGGCTCTGAACCGGAAGATGAGTACGGTGGATGAACTGACCGAACATGTGGAAAGCATCCACAACACCGTACATGTAGACGAAATATATGCGGGAATCAAGGAGAAATTCATTCGGTTTGCCGAAACCGGAGATTACAAAAACATCCTTCGCGTTTACAATCAGAAAGGGATGTTGCCTCAGTCCCAACTCTGCAAATATTGTGGTATCAGCAATAAGGAGAGTTATTTAAACCTCGTCCTTTCCATTCTGAAAGAGAATAAAGAAGATGCGATTGTCATCCGGACTTCCATCAAAGAATGTTTAGGGACATAAAAAAGTTTCCCGAAATGAACAAAAAGTCCGTAAAAAGTCGTTCTTTTGTAACTTAGAAAAATATATGCAACGGGGCGGAAGCTCCTTACCAATTTAAACTATGCGCACACCTACTCTTCAATATCTTTATCTGCAAAAGCCGATAACGATGGTTATTGTCATTTGCATAATCTCAGTCCTTCCCTGGATCGGGCTGGGAGATTTTTCGACTAAGGGAGAACCTCGCGAAGCGGCGGTTGCCGTTTCCATGCTCGAAACCGGCAACTGGGTTTTGCCACAGGTCTATGCGAACGAATTTGCCTACAAACCACCGTTGGCGCATTGGCTGATGGCAGCCGCTTCCCTGCCGCAGGGATATGTTTCAGAGTTCACCTCCCGCCTGCCGTCTGCGTTGGCTTTTATTATACTGATCGGTTTCACACTGGTTTTCTTTGGCAAGCGGTTGCGGTTCCAGCAGGCATTCATCGCCACGCTATTGCTCATCACCTGTATCGAGATACACCGGGCTGCTATGACCACGCGTGTGGACATGCTGCTGACAACCTTTATAGTGATCGGGCTTTATCAGCTATACAGGTGGGAAGACAAACTGGAGTTAAAAGGGGTGCCGATCGCTATTCCGGCCTTATTGGGATGTGCCGTACTGACAAAAGGACCTGTAGGTATTATTCTGCCGCTATTTGTTTTCGGTGTCTATTTGCTGATGCTTCGTAAATACTCTTATTTAGTGATATTCAAAGCACTTCTTTATGCTGGTATTTCTTCGATATTCCTGCCTCTATTGTGGTATGTCGCTGCCTGGAAACAGGGAGGCGATACGTTCCTGAATGTAATGTTAGCAGAGAATTTCGGTCGTTTCTTCCACCTCAGCACGCCTGATATCCATTACAATTTAGGGCATGAAAACGGAGTCTGGTATAATTTCATGACACTGGCTGCGGGATTTGTTCCCTGGACGATCTTCTTCTTTTTCTCTTTATTCGGATTAAAACTGCACAAACCAGAAAAGTCGGTGAAAGAGATACTGGCTAGCACTTGGAATAATATTCGATCGATGGAAAAAGAGAAACTGTTCAGCTTAGTTGCATTGGTTTGTATAATTTTCTTCTATTCGATACCTTCCAGCAAACGAAGCGTATACTTGATGCCGGCATATCCGTTTATTGCTATTTTCTTGGCTCAATATACATTATACATTACGGAATACCGGACGAAGGTAACCCGAGTATTTGCCGCTTTCATGGCCTCCATTACTGCCGTCGTCATGATTGCTGTCGCTCTGACAATGGCCGGAGCAATCGATCCTGTCAAGATTGCGAGTCAGTACACAAGCCACCAATCGACACTGGAAATGGTCGAGTTGGTATCGAATATGTTCGCATATCCCTGCGGACTGACAATTTGCATCCTGATAGTCCTTTTGGCTATTCTGGCGACTGTCTATTATCAGATGTTCAAGAAGATCAACATCAAGATCCTGTATGCCACGATTGCATTGGCCTTTGCCATTAACTTATTGATCGACGGGGTTGTCATGCGCGGCATACGCCAGGGAAGCTCCGCCCGTCCGTTTGCCAAGCAGGTTCAGAAAGAATATCCGTTGGATGACATGAATATGTATGTAATGAATGATCTGAAGACATATGCTAATCTTTACGGGCTGAATTTCTATTTGGGCAACAAGTTCCATAATTTCGGGCAGGAACAGCCGGTAAGCGGCTTCTTTTTCTGTACCGTGAAAGACTTGGAAACTGTACAAAAAAATTATGGAGATAAGTACACATTCAGTCTACTTACCTCCACAAAGAATGTTATTGCCGACGTACGTCAAAGAATCGTACTATGCAGCTTCTTACGAAACGAATAATCAATATTTAAAGACTTTGCCACCGGCAAGCACTTCCTGTCTTGCTTCATCGAATGTAGCTTTTTCTCCTGTCCGAAGAGAAGCCGTACACATGATGTTGGCAATAGAATGATTATAGCCGGCATCTACCGGAGCATTCGGTTGCTTGCGGCTTTTCACGCATTCCATCCAATTACGCATATGCAGGTTTGTCATTGGATCGGCTCCTGTATTGGAACCCGTTTCCACCTTGATAGAAGGCAATTTGAATTCTTCCAACAGGTTCGGTTGCATTCCCATTTCATCCGCGAAACGTTTGGTCAAACCACCTTCCGATGTCACTTTATTTGTATCCAGGTTCAACGTACCGCCATTGGAGAAGTACAATTCTTTTGTTCCGCCTGCCGAGTTATGCATACGGGAAGAATATACGACCTGGAAATTCTCGCCTGCTTTTCCATAATCGAACACAGCCGTCATCGTATCATAACTGCGGCGCCCGTCATTCCATTGATAGATTCCACCATTGGCTGCGACACTATTCGGGTGGTTGCAACCAGTAAACCAGTGTACCGTATCGATCTGATGTGACATCCACTGGCCGGGAATGCCGGAAGAATACGGCCAGAACAGGCGATATTCCAAATACTTACGCGGGTCCCATTCTTCGTACGGGCGATTCAGCAGGAAACGCTTCCAATCAGTATCCCTCTCAAAACATTGTGCGACCAAAGCCGGACGACGCCAGCGTCCGGGCTGGTTAACGTTCCAACACATTTCCACCATCGTGATCTTGCCAAACTTACCAGAACGGATAAAGTCGTTGGCAGCATGATAGTTTGGGGCCGAGCGGCGTTGGGAACCAATCTGCACGATCTTTCCACTTTCCAACACAGCTTTGCGGGCAGCACGAGCATCTTCCATCGTTTCAGCAAAAGGTTTCTCTACATAGGCATCGCATCCGGCTTTAACCGCTTCGATACAGTGCAAAGCATGCTGGAAATCGGATGTGGCAACGATCACGGCATCACACATTTTTGCGTCATACAGTTCTTCGTTGTTACGGAATGCTTTCACTTTCTTTCCATATTTCTCCTGGAAGAAAGCAACACCTTCTTCTCTACGCCGTTTCCAAATGTCGGAAATAGCGACGATTTCAAAGCCTAACTCATCGGCACAGGCCATAAAAGCAGGAATCAAAGAATGGCGGGCACGGTCTGAAAAGCCGACGATACCCACACGAATCTTCTCGTTTGCGCCCATTATGTTAGCGAAACTCTCTGTACTGAATCCCAGTCCGCCAATAGTCAGACCTGCTGCACCTAAGGCGCTGTGTTTAAGGAAATCTCTACGTGTTGTCATGGTTCCTATTTTTTAGTTAACTATTTAAGTTCTCTAATCTTGATATTCCGGAAAGAAACTTCGTCCCAGTGATCCTGCAAAAGGATATGACCTTTTTCAGCAGTACCGAAAGGTCCAAATTCGGCATATTCCTTCTTCGCGAATTTGCTTCCCTTCACGACTTCCAAGAATGCATCCGAAGCCCAATCATACTCAACGGTCTTAAAGCCGTTCATCCAATGTTCGACATGTTTGTTAGGGAATACTTTGATAACTCCCTTATTCCACTGTCCGACACCATTGAAGCGTTTGTTTTTCGCAGGGATAATATCGTACAAGCTGGAAACCGTACGGCTACCAGGATAAGTCGTGTACAGTTTGGCATCCGGATGTTGCTTGTCATCCAGAACCTGGTATTCCGGACCGATCACAAAGCCTTTATTCTTCTTGCTTTCCTGAATCAGATATTTCATACCGCTATTTGCACCTTCCGTCAACTTGAACTCAAAGCTCAGCTCGAAGGCGCCAAACTCATCGACTGTCAGGATATCACCACCTCTTTTACCTTCCGGACCGCCATTCTTCATAACAGTCAATTCACCATTTTCAATCTTCCATCCGTTTTCAGGGAATGTTTCCTGTCCGGCACCCCGCCATCCGTTAGAAGTCTTACCGTCAAACAACAGTTTCCAACCAGCCGCTTTTTCTGCTTCTGTCAGCGTATTCGGAATACAGTTCACTTCCGGAGCTAACGGGCCTTGCATACGCTCTGCCTCCAGATTTTCCGTCTTAATACGGATATTACGCCACCAAATTTCCTTGCCGACATTCTCCGTTTTCCCGAAAATGCCATGTACCTGGAAAGCGATAAAACCTTCCGGTGTCATATCATCTACTACATTCGAAGTGTTCACACCATTCAGCCAGATGCGGATACTGTTGCCGATAGCTTCAATTCGATACTTGTTCCAATCATCTTTCTTATAGGCGGCTCGTCCAGCTTCGTTATTCGTTAAAGGAGCCAGCCAACCGCGTCGCGCCTCATCATAAAGCCCACCACTCCAAGCACGGTCGGACGGGTCAATTTCGCACTGATAGCCATGCACACGTCCATTATTGTAATCCGGCTTACTTTCGCTTCGAAACTGCACCCCGGAATTCAAGTCTGGATGACATTTCACTTCAAACTCCAGAATAAAATCACCATACGTTTGTTCTGTTGCCATAAAACTGTTCGGTTCTTTATCCACAGTCTGGCCGACCATACATCCATTCTCTACACGATAGGGAGCCTTACCATTCAACTGCTTGAAGCCAGTAAAATCCTTACCATTAAACAATTGCTGCCATCCGTCGTTAGGTTGGCAGGCACCACACAGCAAAGTCAGAGACAAAGCTGCTAATTTCAAATACGCTTTCATTTGCTTTCTGATACTATAATTAGTTAGACAATTAATTTCCTTTAGTTAACAAACATGTGTACGTGCACAAAGATATAAGTTTTTGCACTATCATTGCATTAAATCTCAAAAAAGTTAGAATAACTACACTAAAATAGCTCTTTACAAGCCGTCTATTTCCCACTCTCCCTGCTATTATTTTAAAATCAGAGTCGGCGATTATATAATCACTGCAGCCAATTACATAGTCGCTGCCATTGATTTAAGAATAATATGGCAGTAAGGCCATTTTTTATTACGCAATAAAAGAATAAAGTAAATAAGATTTACAAATTTGTTCTCCTGTATCCCAATAAGAAGTATATTTGCAGACAAATGACCTTATTATAAACGAATTGATTTTTATGAAACAACAGTTTATGAAGACTGCCTTTTTTGATTTCGACGGTGTGGTTGTAGACACAGAACCTATTTACGATATTTACTGGAATGAAGCAGGAAAACGCTATCAGACGGGAATCCCCAATTTCGCATCCCACATCAAAGGGACGACATTACCTTATATATTGGAGAAGTATTTTTCCGACCGATCTGAAGAATTTAAGGAAAAGGTAATCCGCGAATCAATGGAATTCGAACAGCAGATGCCTTTTCCACCGGTTCCGGGTGCGATGGAGTTTATCCATCTTCTGAAAAGTAAAGATGTAAAAGTCGGTTTGGTCACCAGCTCCGATGATGCCAAGCTAAAACGGGCTTTCCGCCTTTTGAAACTCGACAATCTGTTCGATACGGTCGTGAGTGCCGACCGGATCACAAAAGGGAAACCCGATCCAATGTGTTATTTGCTTGCCGCCTCCGACCTGCATGTATCACCTTCCGACAGTCTGGTATTTGAAGACTCTTTTGCCGGAATACAGGCCGGGACCAATGCGGGTATGCGGGTTATCGGACTTAGCACGACCAATTCCGAAGAGTCTTTAAAAGACAAAGTTTATCAGGTCATACCCGACTTCCAAAACATTACGTTCGAAGAATACAAACAGTGGTAGAACGGACATAAAAATAAAAAGGGGATGTGCCGCCACTCCCCTTCTTATTGTACAAAAATCCGATTACTTAAAAATTATATCCGACACGGACAGCCAACGCTGCGGCATCCAAATCCTTTATGATATTATACTTGGCTTCCAAGCCGACAGAAATCCGATCTGTCGCATACACTTCACCTCCTAAGCCGATATTGGCTCCAAAACGAGTTGCATCCCAAGGACCTGCTTTCCAAAACGAAAGGCTTAAGCCTGCCAACGGATAAAAACCGAACATCTCACTCAATTTAAATACATAATGAGCATTCATATCAATTGCCCATGCACTTAACCCATCATTCTTTACTAAATGAGTAATAGACGGGGTCAAACGAAACGCATCCGTTACACAATAACGATAATCGATGCCGATAGTAGCATTGCCGACATCATTAAAATTATAACCCAAGTTGAAGCCAAACGAGGATTGACCTTGCTGCGTCTGTGCATATGCACCTATACTAAACAGCGTCAACATCAACATAACAATTAATTTTTTCATACTTTTCTTATTTAGTACAACAATATCTATCGCCAAATATAGTATTTTTCCTTAACAAAAGTATATTACTTTACTTTTAATTTATCACCTGCACTTTTTACAATGCTACGATAATAGTCTTCATCATAGCCAGGGAAATCCGGATATTCGGATAATCCGTAACCATTCTGCTTAAAATGTCCGTTTTCTTCCTTCTTCACGTTACCATCCATATATTTGACTAACAAGTATTCTCCTAATTTCTTCCAACGGGCTGTTGCCTGGTCGGCAGTAGTAGAACTAAACCAGGTCAGGAACTTGACCGCTTCCGCCGGATTCTTGGCATACAGTTCCGATGCAGCCTTATCGACAGCCGGAATTGTCTGTTGATAGCTGTTCTCCAACTCCTGCTGAACAAGACGGATATCCTGAATCATATAACTATATTTGCCATACGCCATATTAGCCACCCAGTTATGAATCCAGAAAGCGGATGTCCAAGAAAAATTCATCATATCACCGTTTCCGACACGATAACATTCGGGAGAAGCTGTCACCGAACAATAGATCGGCGTAAAGACAGCCATGTCTGCATCATCCACACCGAACCAAAGAATACCACCGACGGCATCCGGTAGCCAATTACGCATCTGAGGAACAATCACAAAACCGGTCTGCTGCGTAGCAATCGCACGCTCGTTCGTATATTCCTGACCGTCCACTTCGAAAGTCATCGGACGCCAACGATACGGAACTTTGTAAGGACCTGCACCGGCATCCTTCGTCATATCTAAATCAGTTCCTTCGAAATGGTCGCGCATACCGTTCTGCACATCCCGAACGGATAACAAACGATCAGGCTTTACATACAAAGGCATAGGCTTCTTCATTGCATCACCCTTAATCAGATCCATATATTGATCCATCGATTTATCATATTTGCGAAAGAAAGACCACACACGGGCTTCACAACCACGCAGAGCACTGAAATCATACGGGCAATAGGCTTTCTGGAAACTAAAATCCTTATCCCTGCCACTGAAATATCCCTTTTCACGAGCAAAAGAGACAACATCCGGTGAATAAATGCAGTTCTCCTTATCATCAAACGGGATCTGCTGAATACGAGATTGATTGGCATGAGCCGAAATACAATCGTCCGGAATGCGAATAGCAACCCAGACTGCTCCTTTATTACCCGGACCTTTACCGATCATTTCCATCACCCAAGCTTCGTTCTTATCAGCAATAGAGAACGTTTCCCCACTGCTATAGTAGCCATAATCCTTCACCAGGTCAGTCATAATCCGAATAGCCTCCCGCGCCGTCTTGGAACGTTGCAAAGTGACATAAATCAGACTGCCGTAATCCATGATACCGGTCGTGTCAACTAGTTCGGGACGCCCCCCGAAAGTGCTTTCCGTAATCGCAACTTGATGTTCATTCATATTACCAACTACAGAATAGGTCTGTTCAACCTGCGGAATCTGTCCTAACGGTTTATGGGTGTCCCACTCGATGATATCCAGCATCGCCCCTTTCGGCCAAGTCGCAGCCGGCCAGCGATACAGTTCACCATATAACGTATGCGAATCTGCCGCATAACTGATCATAACAGAGCCGTCAACCGAGGCTTTCTTTCCCACCAGTAGACCTGTACATGCAAAGGCTTCCATTCCGGAAAGCATAATAGCACAGGTTACCATCAAAATCCATGTTTTTCCCATATAAATAAAGTTTATGCAAATAATAACATATATACGCCGGCACCGCAGCAATAGCCGATCAACGCCAAAATTGAAAATCGTTTGGTATAATACATAAAATCAATCTTTTCCAATCCCATTACCGTTACACCTGTTGCAGAACCGATAATCAAGATACTACCGCCAGTCACGGCACAGTAGGCAAGGAATGTCCAGAAACCTCCGTCCGATACAAAGAACTGAGCATAAGGAGTCAGATTGGCCGCATCCGGTACAATCGGATACATACCCATTGTTGCCGCAACCAAAGCTACGTTGTCCACACAGGAAGACAAAACACCGATCACAAAGCTGATCAGATAAGGTTCATGTACATGCTTATCCAGAAAAGCAGACATCAACCCTAACTGGCCGGAGGTTTCCAAAGCCCCTACCGCCATCAGGATACCCAAAAAGAAAAAGATCGTCGCTAGGTCGATGTTCGGAAGTAACTGAGAAATACGTAACTTATTAGATTCGTGCATATGCAGTTTGCTATACATGATATCCGTATAAAACCACAGGACCACCAAGCCCAACAAAACACCTAAGAAAGGTGGAAGGTCTGTCACCATCTGAAAGACCGGAACCAAAGCCAACGAAAGTACACCAATCACAAAGATCACCCGACGCGAATGATTCGGTATTTCCGGTGCATATTCGTCTGCCATTTCTTCCTCGCTCATCACACGTAAAGTCGCATCTTTCTTAAACAACCAAAAATTAGCAATCGTCAGAGGCACAAGCAAGTTTATCAATGCCGGAAAGAATACATGCGAAATCTGGTGCATAGCCGTGACGTTCTTGCCCACCCAAAGCAAAATGGTCGTCACGTCACCAATCGGAGACCATGAACCACCTGCATTCGCAGCAATAATCACCATACAAGCATATTTCAAACGATCTGTCCGGTCCGGAACCAGTTTCCGTAACACGGCCATAATCACGATAGCAGCAGCCAAGTTATCCAACAAAGCAGAAAAGAAAAAAGCGGCAAAACTTATATACCACAATAATTTCCTTTTATTGGCAGTACGGATATATCCGGTAACAGCCCGGAAACCACCATGCTTATCCACGATATCGACAATCAGCATGGAGCACATGACAAAGAAAAGCGTTTCGGATACATTCCCTAAATGATAAACAATCGAACGGTTTGTAATAAATGTAATAAACTGATCTTTCAGAGGAGCATTTGCCATTTCCGGGTTTTGGGTCAGAAACTCCTGAAACAAAGGACTGGAGCGTTCGACAAAAATATCATAGGCGTCAAACATCAATATCATCCATAGTGATATTGCCATAAACAAAGCTATCGCAGCTTTATTTATCTTTATCTTATCTTCCAGCGCGATTGCAAGAATCCCTAAAACAAAGATGACAGGCATTAAAATAAACATAGTACAATATATTTAAATTTATTATCAAATCACAAAAGAAAGAATTTTTCATTCCAAGCTCTTGCATACCAAAAAGCATTATAAATTTTAGTTAAACAAAAGAATAGTCTGAAAAGCCCCCTCCTTTCGTTTTTATTATATAGAATACAGATATTCTATTTCTTCCGACCAAATAGACTCATCCGGTGTTTCCAGAATTAAAGGAATGTTATCAAACCGGGGATCATCCATCAGCATCTTAAATGTAGTCAATCCCATCACTCCTTTCCCAATACTATCATGGCGATCCACACGGGTAGCCAGATCTTTTTTGGAATCGTTTATATGCATGCCACGCAAATAAGAAAAACCTATTACCTCGTCAAAATGTCGGAATGTCTCCGTAAAACCTTCGACAGTCTTGATATCATAACCTGCAGCCAATGTATGAGCAGTATCTATACAAACTCCGACACGGGATTTATCTTCCACTTTATCGATAATGTAAGCAAGTTGCTCAAAAGTATATCCCAGATTGGTTCCCTGTCCGGCTGTATTTTCTAATACGGCACATACACCCGAAGTCTGATCCAATGCCCAGTTAACCGAATTAGCTATGCGCGTCAGACAGTCCTCCACCTCCATCTGGTTCAAATGACTTCCAGGATGGAAATTCAAACGATTCAATCCCAGTTGCTCACAACGTTGCATTTCATCCAAGAAAGCATCCCGTGACTTCTGCAAACCTTCTGCTTCCGGATGTCCCAGATTGATCAGATAACTGTCATGCGGCAGAATATATTCTGCCGCATAACCAAATTCCTCACAACGCTCTCTGAAAAGAGAAATACTCTTTTTTGTCAGCGGAGAAGATTTCCATTGACGCTGATTACGGGTAAACAAAGCAAATGCCTTCGCCCCAATCGCATTCGCATTCACTGGAGCATTCTCAACTCCACCCGATGCCGACACATGTGCTCCAATATACTTCATTATGTTATTTATGTTTTATTGTTTATTCACCTTCTGCTTTGCATCCTGCAAAATGAAATTTTTCTGTCGCCTGTTCTTGTGTAACTATAAAATAGACCAAGTCGGCACGCGTACATAACTCATCTTGTGAATTATAGATCTCCGTTTCAATAAAGATTGCATTTCGTTTACGGTCTTTGATACGCCCCCTGATTGTCAGCCTGGGCTCACAAGTAGAAAGACTTTTCAGAAAGCGGGCATCCAAGCGTGAGGTCATTCCTGAAGTCTGTAACTTCCTAAGCACTACCCAACCTGCCAATTCGTCCATCAATGTTGTCAGGATTCCACCATGCAACGTATTCAACCACCCCTGATAATGAGCTTCCGGCTCCCAATAAGCTACAATATCGTCGCCATCCTCATAAAACTCCATATGAAGTCCCATCGGATTGCTCGGGGCACAGCCAAAACACATATATCCATCCAATCCTTCCCAGGGATTAATAATCTTTTTCATATTTGATAATTTTTGCCACAGCCCTATTAATTTACAAAGGTAACAAAAAAAGCAGAAATAAGGTTTATTAAAATAGCGCCGCAACAAAGCTGTAAATAAAATAGCCGCAAACCGACACTTTCACCACCACACTGAACAGAAAACCGACAAAAGCCCCTAACCCGGCTTTAAAAGCCTCGGCAGACTTCTTCCCTCCAAACAACTCGCCAATTACGGCTCCTGCAAACGGACCGATCAACACACCCCAGGGTGGAAAGACGAAAAGACCGGCGATCGTCCCGATCATACATCCCCGATTCCCCCATTTACCGCCTCCACTGTATTTTGTGCCCAACATGGGCGTCACATAATCCATCACCTGGACAATAATGACCAAAAAAGCCCATAAAATCAAATGTGTAGTACTGAAATGGATTTTGTCCGTAAAGTGCAAAAGCAACAAACCCACATAAGAAACAGGCGGACCGGGTAATACAGGCAAAAAACAACCTGCCAACCCGGCCAGCAAACAAAGTACCCCCAAAATAATAAGAAAGATATCCATATAGTTATATTTTAGCTGTATAAGTATTCATATGCAATAATACGAAAAAACACGAAAACAGTAAAATATAAATCCAAATCGTTTTCCTCTCAGTGCTGCCTCACCCACCATAAACAGGAACAGGTTGGCGGTGAACACTTCATCCTTTTTAACGGTCGCATTATCCGTATCTAACGAAAGAGAAGATTTTCTTTTGCATCAGGGGCATGCAGGAAAACGGCACCAACTATCGGGCAACTATTCAACTCTTTACAGTCGCCACAAGTATTCAATCCTTTTTTATTTACGCATTTACGGATTTCGCAATAATCGCTACAATAGGCAAATTTAGCACCGTCTGCCCGACATCCCATACAATTTATGGTTGCAGCCGTAATCTCGGGTGCGTTGTTCATCTCACTCCACTTCCGGGCAGTCTTTTCTCTTAATTCATTGTCATTTCCGACTGTGGCTATGCGAGCATCACAACCTTCACAATCCAACCCGCAACATGCAATTAATTGTTTCATCGTCTGTTATAATCCTTTAACCATTCCAAAAACACTACTATAATAAAGGAGGTGTGACAAAATTCATAATATGGCACACCTCCTTTTCAATATTTCTTTTATCAGAGTAAGTCAGAAGCTAATTCGGACAATTGACTACGTTCTCCTTTGATCAGATTGATGTGAGCAAACAATTCTTGCCCTTTCATTTTATCAACCATATAAGCGAGACCATTACTCTGTGCATCCAGATAAGGAGAGTCTATCTGCTGGATATCCCCGGTAAATACCATTTTCGTTCCCTCTCCTGCACGGGTGATAATCGTTTTAATCTCATGCGGAGTCAGGTTCTGCGCCTCATCGATAATACAGAACGTTTCCGAAAGACTTCGACCGCGGATGAAAGCCAATGCTTCAATCACAAGTTGCCCGTTCTTTTGCAAATCATCTATTTTACGAGCATCTGATCCACCGGGTGCAAACTGTCCCTTAATAACATTCAGATTATCAAACAAGGGCTGCATATAAGGAGCCACCTTCTGCTTCTCATCGCCAGGCAAGAATCCTAAATCCTTATTTGCCAAAGCAACAATAGGACGTGCCAGCAGAATCTGTTTATAAACATTCGCCTGTTTTAATGCAGAAGCCAAAGCCAGCAAGGTTTTACCGGTTCCGGCCTTTCCTGTCAACCCGATAAGTTTTACATCCGGATCATTCAGCACCTCAAAAGCAAAACTCTGCTCCGCATTGCGGGGCTGAATACCATAATTGCTGGCTTTTTCCACTTTTTTGAATTTATTGGTGAACGGATTATAACGGGCCAGGACAGAATTACGCACACTCTTTAAAATAAAACATTCGTTCGGCTCCAGCTTCGACTTTATATCGAACAGATCAGCATCGATGCCATCAGGAGATGCATACATCTTATCAATCAAATCCGGATCTATATTCTCGTAAATGTCTTGTGCACGTTTGAAAATATCGACATTAATGACCTTGTCGGTTATATAATCTTCCACTTCGATACCCAACGAACGCGCCTTCATACGCAGGTTCACATCCTTTGTCACCAGAATGGTTTTCACCTTCCGGTCTTTTTCAGACTCAGCAACCGACAGCGTACACGACAGAATACGATGATCTGCGGTTTTTTCCGGAAACGACTGGTAAATTTTCTCCTGATACTTGTCCCCGGTCACCACATGCAAAGTGCCTTTGCCAGGTCCCAGTGAAGCTCCTTTCAAAAAGAGGTCATTGCTGGTCAACGTATCTAACTCGCGTACAAACTCACGGGCATTGTAGTTGATCTGGTCGCTCCCCTTTTTAAACTTATCCAACTCTTCCAACACGACAATCGGAAGATAAATATCATTCTCCTGAAAGTTCTCAATACACTTGTAGTCGTGCAATATGACATTCGTGTCAAGCACAAAATTCTTCTTTGCTCCCATGATCTTTCGATTTAATGATTATGCCTCTAAGATAGAAATATTTCCGAGATATTATCCCTCGAAAGCCAAGAATATATCAAATAGACCAATTAATTCCACTTTTTTACAAAAACCAAAGATCACGCCCCGCTTTATTTACGTATTTTTGCAGGTGAAATGTCAAAATTAAATTCATGAAAAAATACAAACTTATCACATACATGTTGCTGTTTGCCGGATACTTGTCGGCGCAAGATAATTTGTCAGCATTGCTTCCTATGCCGAACCAAGTCAAACAAATCGAAAGTAAGAAAGATTTCATCATAAGCGGAAAGACGACCATACAAACGAATCTGCCGGAGGATGCTTTTTGCATTGCAGAGTTAAAAGACATCTTGCGACAAAGAACAGGGAAAACACCAACTCTATCCTCTTCCGGATCCGGCAGTTCCGTCATTCGCCTCATACTGGATCCTTCAGCCAAAGGAGATGGACATTACCTGTTATCCGTATCCGAGAAAACAGTTTCCATAAAAGGGGCAACACAGGGTTCCATTCTGTACGGACTTATGACCTTAGATCAGATTCTGTTAGGAGATGTATGCCGGACTCTATCGGGAAAGATTGCACCAATCGAAATCGACGATCAACCCCGTTTCAGTTACCGTTCATTGATGAGTGAGGAAAAGATTCTTGTTTCTGGAACAAATTTCTTCACCCAGGCGGATAATTTCCGAAATCGGCTCAACAAACTGATGCTTACTTTTGAAAACTTAATGAATATTCCTACTTTTACAACCGGATTTTGAGAAACCAATATCAACAAATACATTAAAATTAAACACATAACAAATTTATGAAAAAGATTTTCAGCTTATTGTTAGCGGCCTCCGCGTTTGCGTGCACGCAAGAGAAGGTGGTCGAGATAACCATCAGTAATCCGTCTACCACAGACCGCACAAACGAAATCACCGAAATCACTTCGGACGCCATCACCAAACTGAAGGGTGAGACATTCATCATTTCTGACAATACAGGCTCGCAAGTTCCCTATCAGATAACGTATGACAACAAGATTATTTTTCCTGTTTCCGTCAAGGGGGGTGAAAACGTGACCTACAAGATCACCCCAGGAACACCTGAAGCGTTCAAAACAATTGCCTGCGGTAAACAATATCCCGAACGAGTGGACGATATTGCCTGGGAAAACGACCGTATCGCCTTCCGTACCTACGGTCCGGCCTTGCAAGCTACCGGCGAGAAAGCTTATGGTTGCGATATTTGGGTAAAATGTGTATCCGAACCGATTGTCGACATGCGTTACAAAACCGAACTAGATCCGGAAACAAGAGCTAAGATTGCAGAACTGCGCAAGACCGACCCGAAAGCAGCACAGCAATTGTCCGAATCTGTTTCCTATCATATCGATCATGGTAACGGATTGGATTACTATAAGGTAGGCCCAACATTGGGAGCCGGAACTTCCGCTCTATTAGCAAACGACTCTATCGTCTATCCGTATTGCTACAAAGACTACCAAATTTTAGACAACGGTCCGTTACGTTTCACTGTAAAGCTGGTTTACAATCCTCTGACTGTGAAAGGGAACAATAATGTGATCGAAAACCGCATAATTTCTCTCGATGCAGGTTCCCAAATGAATAAGTTCACAATCACTTACGATAATCTGACCGAAGCGACCCCGGTTGTAACCGGTATCGTTTTGCACGAGCCGAGCAAAGACTATCAGGCCGATACAGCAAAAGGTTACATTGCCTATGCCGATCCTGCTGATCCCGTAAACGGACAAATTTATGTAGCAGCCGTATTCCCGGAGAAGGTTAACGAAGCTAAAGCTATCACATTCTCCGACAAAGAAAAGGCTGAACGAGGCGCAGACGGCCATGTTTTGGCTTACAGCACCTACACCCCTGGTTGTAGCTATACATATTATAGTGGTGCCGGTTGGAGCAAATGGGGATTTGAAAACTCCAGCAAATGGTTCGATTATGTACAGAAATTCGCGCAAAATCTGAAAGAGCCACTGACTGTAACAATAAAATAAATTCAAATCCAAATAAAAAAGTAAAAGGGGACATCAAAATTGAAGTGCCCCCTTTTCTTTTATTTCGCCTATATTTTCTTAAGCCAGATCAGCTATTTCGGGATCAATATAAATGAAATATCCGCTCCATCATCCGCCATTTCTCGGCAGATGTTGCACCCGGGCGGGCAACCTGAAAGATGGACATATACGTTTCCCACTCCTCCTGGCGAGGCAAAGTAGCCAACCGTGCAAAAGCCTCGTCCCAATCAAAATCGAACGGAGTCTCCACGATCATAAAAAGACGGTTATCCAAGATATAAATCTCCATTTCTAAAATACCGACACTCCGTATACCTTGCAGAATCTCCGGCCATGCTTCGTTCTCCGTATGCCGTTTCCGATATTCAGAGATCAGTTCGGGATCATCTTTCAGATCCAATGTCTGGCAATACCGCTTTGTTGGTATACCATATTCTTTCATCTTATATCCTGTCTGTTTCATCTTCTAATATCTGATTATAAGATTATTTAAGACCTCTGTTCTTCAATAAAGGCTCCGTGTCCGGTTCCTTACCTCGAAAATTTTTGTACATATCCATACCTTCATCAATACCGCCCGGAGACAAAACGTATGTACGAAATTTGGCGGCCACTTCGGGACTGAAGATGTCCCCCGTTTCTTTAAACGCCTCGAAAGCATCACAATCCAGCACTTCCGCCCAAATGTAGCTGTAGTAGCCAGCTGTATAACCACCTTCCATCGTATGACCGAAATATGTGCCCCAATAACGAGGAGCAATCTGCTTCAACAAACCTCGACCATACATAGCATCTAATTCAAACTTTTCTATATTCAAATCCACCGGAACCTCTTTCAGAACATGATAGTCCATATCCAACAAAGAAGAAGCCACATATTCAGTTGTTGCAAAACCTTGTCCATATCTACCACTCTTCACTATTTTATCGACAATAGCCTGCGGGATCACTTCGCCTGTTTCATGATGCTTGGCATAAACTTTCAAGACTTCCGGTTCGAACACCCAATGCTCCATTACCTGCGAAGGAAGTTCAACGAAATCACGGGGAACACCAGCCACTCCATTATAATGGACATCAGCAAAAAGTCCATTCAAAGCATGTCCGAACTCGTGGAAAACAGTTTCAGCCTCGTCAACACTCAACAAGGCAGGCTGTCCATCTGCCGGTTTACAGAAATTAAACACAGTCGTCACTACCGGAGTTATGCGCTTACCATCCTTATACGTTTGGTCGCGATAACCACCACACCATGCTCCACCACTCTTTCCCGGACGAGTAAAGAAGTCCATATAAAGTACACCTAAAGATGTACCATCCTTGTCCTTACATTCGAAAACCTGGGCATCCGGATCGGGAAGCGGCATGTCCTGCAACGAAGTAAAAGTGATGCCATACAGTTTGTTCGCCACATAGAAAGCACCTTCCCGGACATTGTTAAGCTCCAAGTATGGACGAACTTCGTTTTCGTCCAAGTCAAATTTCGCTTTCTTGGCTTTTTCGAAATAATAACGCCAATCCCAGGCTTCCGCTTCGAAGTTACCACCTTCTTTCTTAATCTCGGCATTGATATCCGCCAGCTCTTCCTTCGCTTTTACAAGAGCGGGAATCCAGATCTTGTTCAACAAATCGTATACATTCTTTTCATTCTTCGCCATGTTTTCTTCCAACACGTATGCGGCAAAGTCTTCATAGCCCAATAATTTGGCTTTTTCCAAACGGGCGACAACCAACTTCTTGATTACATCCTTGTTATCGTTTGCATTATTGTTATTGCCACGACAAACATAGGCTTTATAGATTTTCTCACGCAAAGCACGATTGTCGGCATATTGCAGGAAAGGCATCACACTCGGATTATGCAATGTGAAAACCCACTTTCCATCCAGTCCGGCCTCTTTAGCTGTAGTAGCGGCGGCGGCAATCAATGTTTCAGGCAGACCGGACAAGTCTTCTTTCTTATCGACCACGAGCTGGAAAGCATTCGTCTCCTTTAACGAATTTTGTCCGAAAGTCAGTTCTAACATAGAAATCTGTTCGTTCAGTTTACGAAGCTCCGCCTGTTCGTCGGCATCTAAGTTAGCACCGCCCCGGACAAACCCTTTATAAGTTTCTTCAAGCAGTTTCTTCTGCTCCTTATCCAAGTTCAACTTCGCCTGATTCTCATATACAGACTTCACACGGGCAAAAAGTTTCGGATTCAGGCTGATATCGTCACTATGTTTGGAGAGCAATGGTGAAAGTTCCTGTTCAAGAGCCTGAATCTCGTCGTTTGTGTTGACACTCGCCTGACCGCTGAAGGCATAAGCGACCTTCATAAGCAATTCTCCACTACGGTCCAGTGCAACAATCGTATTCTCAAAAGTAGCTTTGTCCGGATTGTTTACGATCGCCTCTACTTCTGCTGTTTGTTCCTCCATTCCTTTTAGGAAAGCAGGTTTGTAATGTTCAACTTTGATTTGTTCAAAAGGAGGAACGCCGAACGGTGTCGTGTACTCGGTAAAGAATGGATTCACGGCGGAAGTATCAACTCCATCACTCTTCTTTGATGAGTTGCATGCCCCTAAAACAACTGCAAGTCCAGCAGCCATAAGTGTTTTATTCATATTTGTAATTATTATTTGTTCTTGGTGTAAAGGTATGAATTAAACTAAGAGCCTGTTTAAATTTCCCCGAAATAAATTTTGCATAGCCTTCATCAGCCAGCTTTATCCTATTACTAGGATTAATTTGAAAAACAACTGTCATACTATCACTAATTTCCTTTTATCAATTGAATATCAATAGACACAAGCAATGATAGTAGGTATGATGGATGCCGATTCCATCTATCATACTATCATTAACTGCCTGTCCGATATTTTTCTTCATATGACTTATTTTCAATAACATAATAAGATAAGACCATTGACACCCGGGTCTCGATATCATTCACACTCGGGTGTCAAGACCGTTCACATCCGGGTGTAAAAAGCCTGTAAACGGGAATCTTCGGCACTTTTTCTGCCTGTTTGAAGCAAAATAAGTCACGTATTTCAACAAAAAAGACGGTATCTCCTACAGAAAAACATCCTCAATAGCTTTTACTTAAAACTTGCGACAAGTTACAAATATAGCTATAGATGATAAGAATAAGCTACATATTTTATTAATATTGCAGTCTATATGTACTAAATAAAAGATAAATATGAATAGAATTTGCCAACTTTTCGGTATTCAATACCCTGTTATTCAAGGCGGAATGGTTTGGTGCAGCGGATGGCGGCTGGCCTCGGCAGTCAGCAACGCAGGTGGTCTCGGCCTGATAGGAGCCGGCTCCATGCACCCTGAGGTTTTACGCGAACATATCCGTAAATGCCAGTCAACCACCGACAAACCTTTCGGAGTGAACGTACCCTTGATGTATCCGGAAATCGACGCTTTGATGAATATATTGGTGGAAGAAGGTGTGAAGATTGTTTTCACTTCAGCCGGCAATCCTAAAACTTGGACAGGCTTTCTAAAAGGACACGGGATAAAAGTCGCCCATGTCGTCAGCAGCTCCAAATTTGCTGTCAAATGTGAACAAGCCGGTGTCGATGCTATCGTTGCTGAAGGTTTTGAAGCTGGCGGGCATAACGGGCGAGAAGAGACAACGACTCTTTGCCTGATACCTGCTGTACGCCGTGCCACGACTCTCCCATTAATTGCTGCCGGCGGTATCGGAACAGGTAACGCCATGCTGGCAACTTTCGCTCTCGGAGCCGAAGGGGTTCAGATCGGTACCCGTTTTGCCCTGACAGAAGAAAGTTCCGCACATGAAAACTTTAAACAATTGTGTCTCAACCTGAACGAAGGTGACACGAAGCTCTTGTTGAAAAAACTTTCCCCCACCCGTTTGGTGAAAGGAGAATTCACTACAGCTGTCGAAGAAGCCGAAGCCCGTGGGGCTTCCGCCGAGGAAATGAAAGAACTGTTAGGAAAAGGCCGTTCCAAGAAAGGTATTTTCGAAGGAAATCTTCAAGAAGGCGAACTGGAAATCGGACAAGTCGCATCCTTATTCCGTGAAATGCAGACCGTGTCCGAAGTCATGAAAGAAATCATGGAAGACTTCCGCAAAGGAATGGAAAAGATACAACTGGCGTTATAGGTCAGGACACAAAAGTTTTTTCAACGTCACTTCTGCTCTATCATCTGCAGAAGTGACTGTTCCATTTGTCATTGATTTCTCGCTCATGTTCGGTTACAATCGGTTCATTCGGTAACCACTATTCAAGTACCAGCACCTCGTTGTCCTTATAGCTTTCATAGCTGGAAACTATTACCTTTTCACCCGCTTCAAGGCCATCGATGACTTCGTAATATTGCGGGTTCTGGCGACCAATCTTGATCTTGCGGCGATATGCTTTCTTGCCGTCTTTGTCAAGAACGAATATCCAGCTACCTCCTGTGCTCTGAAAAAAGGTTCCACGCGGGATGATGATACTTTCTGTCGGCTGTCCAAGTTCCAGATTAATGTAATAGGTCTGTCCGCTACGGATATTATCTGGGCGTTCACCGGTAAAGACGAAATCCGTACGGAACTTACCGTCTCGCACTTCCGGATAGACTTTGCGTACGTTCAATTCAAAATCCGACCCCTGACGTTCGAATGTTGCGGACAATCCCTTTTTCACGCGGTCGATATAATGTTCATCGATCAAAGCTTCGATCTTGTAGTCCGACAAATCGTTTATTTGTCCGATCTTCTGTCCGGCCGAAACATTTTGGCCCAACACGACATCCAACAATCCCAATTCACCGTCAATCTGCGAGCGGACATTCAAATGTTCCTTGCGTTCATGAACCAAAGCAATATTTTTACGCATATTAGACAAACTAGTTTCCATTTCGTCCATCTGGATCGTACGAGAGATCGAATCCTGACGCAAACGTTCCACAACCAAGTCATATTTCTTACTTGCCAACTCAAAATCTTCTTTTGCTTTCAGGAATTCTTCCTTTGCAATCAAGTTTTCTTCATACAACTTTTTCTGCTGGTTATAAGCACGACGGTAGCGTGTCATGTCGACATCCAGCTGTGCTTTTTCCAATTGATTGTTCAATTTGTCCTGTTCCATCGTCACCTGTGTATTACGAAGAAAGTTCTGCTTTTCCGCCAACTGTGCCTCAGCATCCAAGATCTGCAGGTCGAGATTTGAATTGGAAAGACGAATAATCACATCCCCTTTCTTCACCTGTGCCCCTTCTTCCACTACTTTTTCCTGCACGATACCACCTTCTTCCGGGCTGAGCTGCACAACCGTAATGGGCTGTACCTGACCGTTCACACGAACGAAATCGTTAAATTGCTCTTTCGTTACATTCCCTATATTGACACCGCGGGCATCCACTTTCAATGTCGAAGCGTGATCACCGAAAACAATCCATCCCACCAAAATCAAGAAAAAAGCACCACCTGCTACATAAGGAATATGCTTCTTTTGAAAACCTTTCTTTTTTTCTAATTGTATATCCATGACTGTATGTTTTTTTATTTTTTAATTCTTGATTTTTAATTCCCAATCAACGGTTGTCCTTTATAGTAATCAACCTGACGGCACTTCATTATGTACAGCAAACGCCTCTGTAAAAGATCAGCCTTTGAGTTCAACAAAATCGTCGCATTTGTCTGCACATCGAGTGGACTCATCAGTCCTTCCTCAAATTTACGCAGGGTTATCTGATAAGCCAAAGCATCGGCCTTTACTTTCTTCTCCATTTGGATCGTTTCTTTAGCATAGCCCTCCCGATCGAGAACGGCTTGCTCTACATCTTTCTGCAACTGACGAAGTGTTTCGGTTTGCTTTTCATAAGCAATCCGGACATTGTTGCGGGCACGGCGCATATTGGTAATCCGAGACAAGCCGTCAAAAAAAGGAAAACTAAAACTAAAATAAATATATTCCCCACGGTTATTTTTAAACTGGTTTTTAAAAGCAACGGGAGCGTTTTCCGATTTCAGATTTTCAAAATAACTGGTACTGATTCCAGCTTCGACGGAAAGAGTCGGAAGTAATTTTCCTTTTGTTATCAAGTAATTCATTTTACTAGCTTTCAATTGAAAAGCGGCCTGCAAAGCAGTCGGATTATTTGCCATAGCATAATCTTGAATGGCACTGACAGATTCCTCGGTCAACATATCCTGTACGGGAGGAACAACCGTATCGACATCAAGTGCCAAATCCGACGGATAGTTCATCGCGTTCTTCAAGGTCATCATCGCCGTATTATAAAGGTTCTGCTGATGCGTCAGATTGTAATCGTCACCAGCTACCTGCGATTCGATCTGGGCAACGTCTGCCTTCCCTTTCAAACCCAATTCTTCCTGGCGACGCGTTTTGTATAAAAGACGCTGGCTGTCTTCCAACTTTTCAGAACACATTTTCACCAATCCCTGATAATAGACAACCGTAATAAACGCATCCATAATGCTGATTGCCAAATCATCTTTCTGCTTCTGCAAATCATTTCTCCCCATATAGCGATTCACATTTGCCAACCGCCATTGGTTAATCAACTGCCCACCTCTGAAAAGCGGCAAAGAAGCGTATACCCCATAACCGTTATTAAAGGTGGAAGTGTTTACATAGGTATTCGTTTCCGGGTCTACAGAGCGTCCGAATCGGTACTGAGCGTCTACTTGTGTACTTATCGAAGGCAAAAAAGAGGCTATGGCGGACTGATGTTCAGCCTTGTATGTATTATTGGTATAAAGCTGCTGCTTTACCTTCGGACTGTTCTCCACTGCATAGCGCATGCAATCGTCCAAACTCCATATTTTATTCTGCGCCATTATCGAGGCTGCCAGAGCAAAAGAAAGTACTGTTGTAAATATAATTCTTTTCATTGCTATATTATTTTCTACCTGATAAAATGCAAAGAGCGTGCCAAAACAGTCAAAACATTATATCACAACATGTTAACAAATTCAGTACTTTTACCAAGTGTCAAAAAATTAGACAATACTGTAAAAGAATTAGACAATGACCGTCATCCGAGCAGGGTTCTATTCTGCTCGGATAAGTTCGATAATGGCATAAAGATAGTTGGGCATATGCCCTAATTAATAATTAGTGGCAGACAAAAACAAGACTACCAGTAAAACAACAAAATTTCTTTTAAATTATCAGTTACTCAGCAGAACAAATTATCTTTGCAGCAGACATACAAGAAAAACAGATGACAAAACAAGGCACTATACTGGTAGTTGACGACAACAAAGGAATCCTTACCGCAGTACAGATGCTGTTAGGCACTTACTTCGAGAAGGTGATCACGATCTCTACTCCCAATAAAATAAAAGCCACACTGCATGATGAAAATATTGATGTGGTTTTACTAGATATGAATTTCAGTGCCGGTATCAATACCGGCAACGAAGGGTTGTTCTGGCTTTCGGAAATAAAAAAGGAAGATGCTTCGATACAGGTCGTTCTTTTCACGGCCTATGCGGACATCGACCTTGCCGTACGGGGAATCAAGGAAGGAGCGGCCGATTTCGTGGTCAAGCCCTGGGATAACGCCAAACTGCTGGAAACATTGAAAACGGCCTATAATATCCGGACGGCAAACCGTAAAGGCATTTCGATCGCCACAGACAAACTCGTCGTTTCCAAAGAAAGCGGAATGTTTTGGGGGGAAAGTAACGCCATGCAGCAACTTCGTTCCCTAATTGAAAAAGTAGCCCGGACGGATGCCAACATATTGGTGACTGGGGAAAACGGGACAGGTAAGGAGATGCTTGCCCGCGAGATCCATCTACTTTCCAACCGGAAAAAGGAGACATTGGTCCCAGTCGATATGGGGGCCATCACGGAAACTCTTTTCGAAAGCGAACTGTTTGGACATGTCAAAGGTGCATTTACCGATGCTCGGGCAGACCGTCCGGGGAAATTCGAGGTTGCCAACAAAGGTACACTGTTTCTTGACGAGATAGGAAACCTCTCCTACCATTTGCAAGCCAAATTATTGACTGCTTTGCAACGCCGTAGCATCGTCCGTGTAGGAAGCAATACGCCTATCCCGGTCAATATTCGCCTGATTTGTGCCACCAACCGTGACTTACAGGAAATGGTACAGAAAGGAGATTTTCGCGAGGATCTGCTCTATCGTATCAATACGATTCATGTGGAGATACCGCCACTCAGAGAACGACCGGAAGACATCGTACCCCTTACCGAAATATTCCTTTCCAAATATACCAAGATATATGGAAAAACAGCCATGTGTCTCAGCCTGGATGCCAAAGAGAAGCTGAAAGCGCAACCTTGGTTCGGGAATATCCGGGAACTCGAACACACAATCGAAAAAGCCGTCATCATTGCCGAAAGGAGTGTGTTGGACGGCAACGATTTCGATTTTCCACGGGCGAAAAAAAAGCCGGTGACAAAAGAGGCGACAACCTTGGAAGAGATGGAATATAACATGATTAAAAACGCGATGGACAAGTATAGTGGAAATTTGTCACTTGTTGCAAGCCAGTTAGGTATTTCCCGCCAGACTTTATACAACAAGATTAAACGATACGAACTATAATGTTGTTGAAAGGACTTTACCATAATTTCTATCTCCGTATTGCTGTTTTCATACTTCTGACAATAGCCGGTACTTATTTAGTTCTCCAGCAGGAATGGGTGTGGTTTGTCCCGATCTTATCCGTGTGGTCCTTCTTCCTCAGGTTAGTCCTGCTGTCCGACAAGCGAAACGCCCAAAAGGTAGCTTTCATGTTCGATGCGATAGACAACAGTGACTATGCTTTCCGATATGCGACACGTGGACGCTCGTCGAACGACAAACTGGTTAGCGAATCGCTTAACCGCATCACGCAGATTCTTTTCCAGGCCAAAGCGGATGCCGCCCAGAAAGAAAAATATTACGAACTGATTATGAACTGCGTCAATACTGGTATTATAGTGCTCGATGACAACGGTGTGATTTATCAGACGAACAACGAGGCTTTGCGCTTGCTCGGACTAGCCGTCTTTACGAATGTACGCCAGCTTGCTCGTATAGACGAGAACCTGAAAACCGTCATACAAAACATCCAACCTGGCGACAAACATCAGATATCTTTTACCAATGAACGTGGCAACGTTCACCTGTCTATCCGTGTTTCGGAAATGACACTACAGGACAAACATGTACGCATTTTAGCAATTAACGACATTAATAGTGAGCTGGACGATAAGGAAATCGATTCATGGATTCGCCTGACACGCGTCTTAACGCATGAAATCATGAATTCAGTCACTCCTATCACATCTCTAAGCGACACACTTCTCTCTTTGCACCAAAACGCGGATGACGAGATACGCAACGGGTTGGAAGTAATCAGCACAACAGGGAAGAGCCTAATTTCTTTTGTGGAGTCATACCGTAAATTCACGCATATTCCGACGCCGGAGCCCACTCTATTTTATGTCCAGAAATTTGCGGAACGCATGGTAAAGCTGGCTCGACATCATACTAATTTTCCCAACATTACGATCAACGTCAGTGTAGAGCCTTCCGACCTGATCGTCTATGCAGACGAGAATTTGATCTCGCAAGTTGTCTTGAATCTGCTGAAAAACGCCATGCAGGCAATCGGTTGCGAGCAAGCGGATGGTCTAATCGAAGTAAAAGCCTATTGTAACGAAGAAGAAGCCGTCCTGATTGAAGTCAGCAATAACGGGCCTGTTATTCCGCAAGAAGAGGCCGAACACATTTTCGTTCCATTCTTTACCACCAAAGAGGGCGGCAGTGGCATCGGACTATCCATCTCCCGTCAGATCATGCGCCTTTCGGGAGGCAGCATCGCCCTGAAGAGCGCACCGGCCGCCAAACGGACAACATTCGTACTGACATTCCCCTAAAAGGGAAATAATCAGCCGATAAAAATTATCAATTATCATAAACATTTCCACCATTAAATATTTTATATCTTTGGATGGTAAATGAGAATTTATCGGTGTATAATATCGTAGGCTTGCCTTATTTGTTAGTTCACTGATGAATCATCATGCACAACAATAACATAAACTATTAATATGAACATATTAGACAAACTCAAAATCAACCACCGTCCGAGTGCCGGCGCTTTGGACCTGTTAAAGTATATCGGGCCAGGATTACTTGTTACCGTAGGTTTTATCGATCCGGGGAACTGGGCTACCAATCTGGCTGCGGGCTCCGAATTCGGTTATGCCTTGCTCTGGGTTGTCACATTTTCTTCCATCATGCTGATCATCATCCAGCATAATGTCGCCCACTTGGGGATCGTGACTGGACTTTGCCTTTCGGAGGCAACCAACAAATATATGCCACGCGTACTGAGCCGTCCCATCCTGATCTCCGCCATGCTGGCCAGCATTTCGACCTCGCTTGCCGAGGTGTTGGGAGGTGCCATTGCTCTGCGGATGCTATTCGGAATGCCAATCAAAGTAGGCGCAGTCATCGTGACGGTTGTCTGCCTCGGAATGTTACTTACCAATACGTACAGCAAAATAGAACGCTGGATTATCATGTTCGTCTCAATCATCGGACTTTCGTTTCTCTATGAGCTGGCATTAGTAGACGTACAATGGGAAGCAGCCATCGAAGGATGGATAAAACCGACTTTCCCGGAGAACTCCATGCTAATCATCATGAGTGTACTGGGAGCCGTTGTCATGCCCCACAATTTGTTTCTTCACTCGGAAGTCATACAGAGCCGCGAATGGAACCTTGAGGACGAATCGGTGATCAAAAAACAATTGAAATATGAGTTCTACGATACACTGTTATCGATGGTTATCGGCTGGGCGATCAACTCTGCCATGATTATACTGGCAGCAGCAACCTTCTTCAAACAGAATATTGCGGTAGACGAACTGGACCAGGCACAACAGCTATTAGTACCATTGGTCGGAAATAATGCAGGTATCATATTCGCCGGAGCACTCCTGCTGGCAGGTATTTCCTCCACAATCACCTCTGGAATAGCCGGAGCATCCATCTTTGCAGGGTTATATGGTGAAGCTTATAACCACAAAGACCTCCATTCCAAATTAGGAGTCTTGTTGTCGTTCATCCCAGCCCTGCTTATCATATTTGTCGTGGGTGATCCGTTCAAAGGCTTGATCTATTCGCAGATGCTGCTAAGTATACAGTTACCAATCACAGTTTTTACACAAGTTTACCTGACATCCAGTAAAAAAGTGATGGGCAAATTTGTGAATTCACGATCCACAACGATCATTTTAGTCACTTTAGGAGCACTTGTAACCTTCTTAAACATTGCGCTTCTAATAAGCCTGATTTAATACAATAACCCTAACCTAAAGACAGCGAGGAAATCCATACAAGTGCATTTGTAATTCCATGCAAGTGTAATTACTGTTCCATGCAAGTGTATTCAGATATCAATACAGACAAAAACAAGTGCTTTTTCAACCATCAAAAACAACAATAAGTCAAATAATAAATTTCTCCAAAACTCGGGTTTTGTCGGAAAAAACTCCCCCAAAACGGCATTTAAGTACACAAAGAAAAGAAAAGTAAAGTAAAGAAAAGTAAATCTCTCTCACTTCGTTCGAAAAGAGAAATGCGTGCGAGAGCTCTTCCCTTCTGAAAAAACAGGACAAAAGAAAAGTTGCAAAACAGTTGCATTCCGGCCTTTATTTCACTATCTTTGCAAACTTTGAATAGACAAATTAACTACAAAGATGAGCGATATCAAAACAAACGAAGAAGAAGGTAAAAAGAGCTTGAACTTCATTGAAGCAATGGTGGAAAAAGATTTGGCGGAAGGCAAAAACAAGGGACGTGTGCAAACACGCTTCCCGCCCGAACCAAACGGATACCTGCATATCGGACATGCCAAAGCCATCTGTCTGGATTTCGGCATTGCACAAAAATATGGAGGTGTTTGCAACCTACGCTTCGACGATACCAATCCGGTAAAAGAAGATCTGGAATATGTGGACGCCATCAAAGAAGACATCGAATGGTTGGGTTACCACTGGAATAACATATATTACGCATCCGACTACTTCCAGCAACTCTGGGACTTCGCTATCCAGTTGATCAAGGAGGGAAAAGCATACATCGACGAGCAGACTTCCGAACAGATCGCCTCCCAGAAGGGGACACCGACACAACCGGGAACAAACAGTCCCTACCGTGACCGCCCGATCGAAGAGAACCTGGAGCTGTTCCACAAGATGAACAGCGGCGAGTTGGAAGAAGGTTCGATGGTATTGCGTGCCAAGATCGACATGGCAAATCCAAACATGCACTTCCGCGACCCGATCATCTACCGTATCGTCAAGACTCCGCACCACCGTACGGGCGACAAGTGGAAAGCATACCCGATGTACGACTTTGCACACGGACAGAGCGACTTCTTCGAAGGTGTCACTCACTCGTTGTGTACACTTGAATTTGTCGTGCATCGTCCGTTGTACGATCTGTTCATCGACTGGTTGAAAGAGGGCAAGGATCTGAACGACAACCGTCCGCGTCAGACGGAGTTCAATAAACTGAACCTAAGTTACACGCTGATGAGCAAACGCAACCTGCTGATCCTTGTAAAAGAAGGCTTGGTACACGACTGGGACGATCCCCGTATGCCGACAATCTGCGGTTTCCGCCGTCGCGGTTATTCACCGGAAGCAATTCATAAGTTCATCGACAAGATCGGCTATACCACTTATGATGCACTGAATGAATTTGCGCTACTGGAAAGTGCCGTCCGCGAAGACCTCAATACTCGTGCAACCCGTGTATCGGCCGTGTTGAACCCGGTTAAACTCATTATCACCAATTATCCGGAAGGGCAAGTGGAAGAGATGGAGGCGATCAACAATCCGGAAGATCTGTCGGCAGGTAGCCATACGATCGAATTCAGCCGCGAGCTGTGGATCGAACGGGAAGACTTTATGGAAGATGCTCCGAAGAAATTTTTCCGTATGACTCCCGGCCAGGAAGTTCGCTTGAAAAACGCTTATATCGTAAAATGTACAGGCTGCAAGAAAGACGAGAACGGCGAGATTACGGAAATCTATTGCGAATACGACCCGAACACCAAGAGCGGAATGCCGGACAGCAACCGGAAAGTAAAAGGTACGCTCCATTGGTTGAGTTGTGCACACTGTCTGCCGGCAGAAGTCCGTCTATACGACCGCCTGTGGAAAGTGGAAAACCCGCGCGACGAGATGGCGGCTATCCGCGAAGCAAAAAACTGCTCGCCTTTAGAAGCAATGAAAGAGATCATCAACCCGGACTCCTTGAAAGTATTGACAAATTGTTATGTCGAAAAGTTCCTGGCAGACTCCAAACCGCTCGACTACCTACAGTTCCAGCGTATCGGCTATTTCAATGTAGATAAAGATTCTACAGTCGATAAATTAGTCTTCAACCGCACAGTATCCTTGAAAGATACATGGAGCAAGGTAAAAGATAAATAATATCCCAATGGGATAATGTGCCAATGGAAGAATGCAATTGCATTGGCATATTGGCACATTGATTAACAATTATATAGTATGAAGAAAAAAGATATTTCACGCCTGTTACAACGTTATCTGACCGGCCACCAGGAAGGTAAGGACGCCTATTTTGATGCCGATGAAATCGATGAACTGTTGGACAGTTTTGAAGAATCTGATGATTATACTTACTATGATGAAGTCCTGGCTCTAGGGCTACGGCTTCATCCCGGTAATCCCGATTTGCAGATCAGGCAATGCAAGTCGTATGTCTACAACGAGGACTATGACAGTGCGCTCGCTCTGATCGAATCAATAGCTGAAACCGACAATCAAGATCTCGACATGCTGCGTCTCGAATGTTACGTCATGCAAGATTCGTATGACAAAGTAATCGGACATGTAGAAAAACTCATCGCCAACAAATGCGAGTATTTAGAAACGCTATTCGAATATATCGCACCAATCTTAGGGGATGTGGAAATGACTAAGGAAGCACACGATTTCATCAATCGCGGACTTATGCTTTTCCCGGACAACCTGATCCTGAAAGACGAGCTTTGCTATAATTTAGAAATAGAGGGCGATATAAAAAGAGCGATCGAGGTCTGTAACGAACTGATCGACAAGAACCCCTACTCCAACGACTACTGGTTCACTTTGGGTCGCCTCTATTCCATCAGCGGAGACTATGAGAAAGCGATCGAAGCATTCGACTTTGCCCTCACATGCGACGATTCGAACGAAGAGTTGAAGATTCTGAAGGCCTATTGCCTGTACATGAACGAAAATTACGAGAAGGCAATCGAGGTATATAATGATATTGCAACGACCGACGATATCCACATTCGCATCACTCCCCTGCTTGCCGAATGCTACATTAAGCTGGAGAACTACGAAAAGGCTTATGTTTTGCTGAAAGAGCTACTAAGACAGAACCGTCAGCTGAAAGATTCAAGCATTTATATCAATTATATCCGATGTTGTGTCGAAACAGGACGTGACAAAGAAGCCTCTGATGCCCTGATGCAAGCGTCCAGGCTATTCCCGAAGAATATCCGCATCCTTTCCTTACTGGCCCTTACATATCTGGAAAACGGAGACGAACACAAGGCTATGGAAGCAACTGAACGCCTTTTCACCGCCCTCGACCAAGTGGAAGACAAGCAGCAAGAAGACTTCGAGAGCTTATACCGTGCCGGCCAATATTTGTTTATGAAAGGAGATATTGACAAAGCCTTACAATACTATAAGAAAGTGTTGGAAGGCAGTCCGGAAATGCCTTATATGCATCTTCATATGGCAATGGCATATCTGGCAAAAGGAGATATGAAACATTTCGGTGAGCACTACAGGCAGACATCTCCCGAAGAATTGCTCGATTATCTAAAAAATGCCGGGCTCAGTTATGAAGGGATAATCGAGCGTATCGGCAGCAAACATATTCCACCGGAAGACCTGGTGAAAGAATTCCTCAAGAATAAGGATAATAATAATTAAACATGAAAAGAAATCTAAAAGACTACGGCCTCTTAGTTCTAAAAGGCATGGGTATGGGTGCGGCAGACGTCGTGCCTGGCGTATCAGGCGGGACCATCGCCTTCATTGTCGGAATCTATGAAGAGTTGATCGACTCGATCAAAAGCATTAACGGAGCCAGTCTCAAACTGCTTTTTACCGGAAAAATCGCGGCATTCTGGAAAGCAATCAATGCCAACTTCCTGCTATCCATCATTGCAGGGATCGGGATCAGTATCTTCTCATTGGCAAAAATCATTACCTGGCTGTTGACAGACCACCCTATTCTGGTCTGGTCCTTCTTCTTCGGATTGGTACTTGCTTCCACCTGGTTCGTTTCCAAAGATATCAAGAAATGGGATTGGAAAACGATCCTGAGTTATATCATCGGGATCGTTATTGCATTCTACATAACGGTTGCGACACCAGCCGAGACACCTTCCAACCTGTTCTTTATCTTCCTTTGCGGAGCGATAGCCATCTGTGCCATGATCCTGCCGGGTATATCGGGTAGTTTCATTTTAGTGCTGTTAGGCAAATATTTTTATATCATGGAGGCGGTAAAGACATTCAATATTCCCGTAATGTTAGTGTTTATCTGCGGTGCGGCAATCGGTATCACCAGTTTCTCCCGTGTGCTTTCGTTCGCTCTCCGCCGGTTCCACGACATTACGATCTCCGTATTGGCCGGTTTTATGCTCGGTTCGCTAAACAAGGTTTGGCCCTGGAAGGAAACGATCGAGACTTATACGGACAGCCACGGCATTGTAAAGCCTTTAGTCGAAGCCAACATCATGCCGAATCAACTTGTTTGGGAAGCTGTCGGCCTGATGGTTTTAGGCTACGCCATCGTTTACTTCTTGGAAAAGCTCTCGATGAAAACATCGAAATAATAAATTACAACAAAAAAAGAGGTTCAGCAGCATCATTTTTTGCAGTTGAACCTCTTTTTTATTCTCACTCCACCCCACCTTATCATAAAGTCGTGTATACAAACGCCTCTACCGCATGAGTAAGGATATAGGCGGCAGGCGTAGGATGGGTTGCCGAATAGCCTTTTTTCAGCTCTTCGAGCATCTCTTTCTTTCCCGTCCCCAAGACCGGGACCAGCAACGGCGAATCGTTCAGGATCAGCGGGCCGGTCATCGTGATACGGAACTGATGGGATTCGGGATGTTGGGAAACGGCGTAATTACGGCTGTCCGTCAACAGCGGCAAGGTATCCGGAAAAATGGACGCAGTATGCGCATCACCTCCGATACCCAAGATGATGCAATCAAAATAGGGCAATTGCCCGTGCCGGGGCAGATACTCTTTCACGACACGCGAATAACGCATCGCTTCCGTACCAGGTTCCACTTCTCCATGAATGCGGTGCACATGACCGACGGGTATATGCAGCGGCTTGAACAAAAGCTCGTTTGCATGTCCATAATTACTGTCCGGGTCAGTTGGCGGAACACATCGTTCATCGACCCAAAAGAAACGGATCGCATCCCAGTCGATCTTATCCTTATATTCATCCACCCAAAGAGCGAACATCTTCTGTGCCGTCCCTCCTCCCGACAAAGCGAGGTTGAAAGGCAGGCCGTCATCTTTCCGGTCCATATACCGGACAAGCTCTCCGGTCATTGCCCGGAGGGCCTCTTTATCATCTTTAAAATTCTCTATGATCATAATCATCCTTTTTTATCATTGACAACTTTGGCAAGGGCAATCCTTCGGTGTCATCCCCAACTTGGCCTTTTCGATCGGGCCGTCTTCACCGGGGGCGTAGAAGAACAGGTTCTTCGCACCCTCCTCCTTCCAATGATGAAGGATCGGGTCGATCAGCCGCCAGCTTGCCTCCAAAGCGTCGCTACGGGCATACAAAGTCGAATCGCCCAACATGGCATCGAGCAACAGGCGTTCATAGGCATCGGGCAGATAGTTCTTCGAAAGCGAATCATAGCGAAAATCCATACCCACCTGCTTCACCGTGAAACCGGCTCCCGGCATTTTCAGACCAAACTTCAGCGTGATGCTCTCGTCCGGTTGGATACGGATAATCAGTTTGTTGCAGGAACCTCCCGAACATTGTCCGACGAAAAGCTGGTGAGGAGTAGACTTGAAGTTCACGACGATCTCCGAACTCTTTTCCGGTAATTTCTTCCCAGTAAAGATATAGAACGGGACATCGCTCCAGCGCCAGTTATCGATAAACATTTTCATAGCGACGTACGTCTCCGTAGTGGAGTCAGGCGCCACATTCTTCTCTTCCCGATAGCCGTCGTACTGGCCACGCACAATCAGGTTGTCCATATCATGCGTCTTATACGGACGCAAAGCGCGGAACACCTTCACGATCTCGTCACGGATCGGCTCCGGGTCAAACACCGAAGGCGACTCCATCGCCGTAAATGCCATCAGTTGCATCAGATGGTTCTGGATCATGTCGCGCAAAGCCCCCGCCCCGTCATAATATTTCCCGCGATTCTCCACGCCAAGTGTTTCCGAGGCACTGATCTCGATCGAGTCGATGTAATTACGGTTCCACAACGGTTCGAATATGCCGTTGGAGAAACGGAGAACCAGGATGTTCTGCACCGTCTCTTTCCCCAGATAATGGTCTATACGGTAAATTTCCTTCTCATCGAAGATATGGATGAGATGCTTGTTCAGACGTTCGGCCGATTCGAGGCTCGTTCCGAAAGGCTTCTCCACGATCACGCGGCGCCAACCGTCCTCGCTTCCGGCAACATTCATCCCGTTTTCTTTCAGGCAGGTCGGGATCAACTCGTACATCACCGGCGGCGTGGCAAGATAATAGATGATCTTGTCCGGCAACTGCTGCTCTTGCCGTAACTGATGGATACGATCTTTCAGTTTATGGTATCCGGCGGAATTAGTCGAATCGAACGCAAGGTAAAAAACACGGCGGAGGAAACTGTCCAGTTCGACATCGTCCACCTCCTTGTTCTTCAGGGATTCCCGGATATGCACCTTTTCGAAAGCGCGGTACTCGTCATCCGTATATTCCGTACGGGCCGCCCCCAAGATGCAGAAACGTTCCGGCAATAAGCCCCGAACGTGCAATTCGTAGAGCGAGGGCAAGAGCTTCCGCCCCGTCAGGTCGCCGGAAGCTCCGAATATGACTAATAATTGATTGCTTGCTGTTTTCATTTGCTTTTTTAATTTAATGATGTCAGAACTTTCCGAAAACCTCAAAAATCATTTTTTAAAGCAGCGGAACTCCCGAAAGCCCCAAAAATCATTTTCGAGGGTGGCAGAACTCTACGAAAGCTTCAAAAACTATTTTTGAGGTTTTCGGAAAGTTCCAAAACAGTAGAATCAGACGCTATACGTGCCCGAAACCGTATTGCCTCCTTCCCCAGTCCAATTGGTGTGGAAGAAATGACCACGTTCGCGATCGGTACGTTCATAAGTATGGGCTCCAAAATAGTCGCGTTGAGCCTGAATCATATTCGCTGCCGAATACAGCGTGCGCAACCCATCAAAATAGTTTAGAGCTGAACTCATGGCAGGCAGGGCGACACCGCTCAGCGCACCTTCGGCGACAACCCGGCGCCAGGCAGGAAGAGCCTCCTGTATCTTAGTGTGGAAAAAGTCATCGAAGAGCAGGTTTTCCAAGTCCGGGTCCTTCCGGTATGCCTCCGTGATCTTTTGCAGGAAGACGGAACGGATGATACACCCCTTACGCCAGATGCGGGCAATCGTCCCGTAATCCAAATCCCAACCATAATGCTCGGAAGCGTGGCGAAGCAAGGAGAATCCCTGTGCATAGGAAATCAGCTTGGCTGCGTATAGTGCCTGACGGACGTCTTCAATTGAAAGTTGAGCGTTGTCTGATAACTTTCCACTTTCCACTTTCAACTTTCCACTATAAAGGCTTGCCGCCTTTATTCGTTCGGGATACAAGGCCGAGAGCAAGCGGGCGTAAACCGCTTCGGTGATCAACGTCAGCGGATCATTCTCGTCCATCGCCGCGATCGCGCTCCATTTGCCGGTTCCCTTCTGTCCGGCGACATCCAATATCTTGTCGAGCAACGGTTTTCCGTCTTCGTCACGAAAACGCAGAATATTGGCGGTTATCTCGATCAGGAAACTATCCAATTCTCCTCCGTTCCATTCGTCAAAGACGACGGCCATCGCATCGTTGTCCAATCCTTTCCGGTTTTTCAACAGCGAATAGGCTTCGGAAATAAGCTGCATATCCCCATATTCGATGCCGTTGTGCACCATCTTCACAAAATGGCCGGCTCCCCCCGCTCCGATCCACTCGCAGCAAGGCGAACCATCGTCCAACTTGGCGGAAATTCCCTGCAAGATGTCTTTCACCAGCGGCCAAGCTTCCACCGAACCTCCGGGCATCACAGACGGGCCGTGCAAGGCTCCTTCCTCGCCTCCCGAAATTCCGGTTCCGACGAAATAGATCCCTTTCTTTTCCAACTCCTTCACACGACGTTCCGTGTCGTGGAAGTCAGAATTGCCTCCGTCGATAATTACATCGCCAGACGAAAGGAAAGGGAGCAATTGCGAGATCAGCTCGTCTACAGGACGCCCCGCTTTGACCATCATCATGATGATATGAGGACTTTTCACCGAGTCGACCAATTGTTCGATCGAATGCGTTCCGATAAAACGTTTGCTTTTGCCCCGGCCATTGATAAAACGGTCTACGACTCCCTCTTCGCCGGGTACGCTCCGGTTATATACGGCAACCGTGAAACCTTTGCTCTCCATATTGAGCGCCAGGTTCTCGCCCATCACGGCAAGCCCGATCAATCCTATATTTGCTTTCATATTTCAGTTGTTTTTATGTTGAATTCTATTTAAGGAACATTCTTTTTAACCTAATTGTTCCCAATGAGCATCTATTTATTGCTTTGTTTTCTCTCTGGAAATCCGTCATTTCTCATAAACTTTAGATACATTTGAACTCACAAACCATCTGAAGCATTATAAGACGGATAAAATGAATAAAGCAATAATAGCCATCGACTCTTTTAAAGGCTGCCTGACCTCGGAAGAAGCCGGAAGTGCAGTAATGGAAGGTATCAAAACGATCTTTCCCGATTGCGAGACCTTGCTGTTTCCGATCGCCGACGGAGGCGAAGGAATGTTAGACATACTCACCTCCGCAACAAAAGGGAAATACCGGACCCTGCCGGCACACGGTCCTTTGATGGAGCTCGTGCAGGGACGGTACGGTATTTCGGGCGACGGGCAAACAGCTCTGATCGAGATGGCAGCCGTCAGCGGCTTGCCTTTGGTTCCCGAAGACAAAAGGAATCCGATGCTGACGACTACTTACGGGACGGGAGAACTGATTCTCGACGCCCTCGAACAAGGTTGCCGCCATTTTATCGTGGGCATAGGCGGCAGTGCCACCAACGATGCAGGGTTAGGTATGCTGCAAGCCTTAGGGTTCCGTTTCCTGGACAAGCGGGGAAATCTGTTGGGGACAGGAGGCAGGATCATGTCGCAGGTAGCCTCCATCGATACATCTGCCGTACATCCGGCTTTAAAGGAGGCCCGCTTCACGATTGCCTGCGATGTACGCAATCCCTTCTGCGGGTCTGACGGGGCGGCTTACGTCTTCGCTTCGCAAAAGGGAGCCGATGCCAAGATGGTCAAAGAACTGGATACCGGTATGCAGGCACTTTCACGGGTTATCCTGTCGACTACTGGCAAAGACATTTCGGATATCCCCGGAGCCGGGGCAGCCGGAGGAATGGGCGGAGGTTTCCTTGCGTTCCTGAATGCCGAGTTGAAACCGGGTATCCGCCTGATGCTCGACGTGCTGGACTTCGGTAAGAGAATAACGGGAGCCGACCTGATCTTTACCGGTGAAGGACGGGCTGATCGGCAAACAGTGATGGGGAAAGTGCCTTCCGGTATCTTGGAAGAGGCCCGGAAACAAAATATTCCCGTCATAGTACTTGCAGGAAGCATAGAAGATGCAGCTCAAATGAACCGGGCCGGCTTCCAGGGAATATTCTCGATCACACCCGGTCCAGTCACAATGGAGAAAGCGATGGAACCGGAATTTGCGAGAGAAAATATCCGCAGGCTGGTGACTCAGATTTGTTCGGTAATCCACCCGTTCGCCACGCGCTAAAACAAGAAAAATATGTACACGGAATATCAACCTTGCGGACTATTGTCGGCCTACATTGATAAATATTGGGTATTCAAAGGAAAAACCGAACTCGGCACGTACTTCAAAATATTGCCGGACGGTTGCTGCGACTTTATCTTTTCCATTGGAGACACTGCACAATGTGTCGGCACGAACCAGCCGGTCATGCAACCCTATCGTTGCTTCTTCGTCGGTCCGATGACTACTTTCTCGGAATTGGTCACGAACACGCCGAGCGTTCACATGCTGGGAGTCCGTTTCCATCCTTGCGGGTTAACCGCTTTCTGCAAACCGCCTCTCTCTGAATTTACGAACCAGAGGATAAGCTGCAACGACTTGACGCTTCTCTTTACAGACTCGTTTGCCGAATCATTATGTGAAGCACAGACTTTACAGCAGCAGATTTGCCTGATCGAACGGTTCCTTATCCACCGCCTGAAAGACAACTATGAGATTGATCCTCAGATCCCGTTCGCCGTGCAGCAGATTAATCGCTCGAAAGGGCGTCTCCCGATCCTGCAATTGATGGATGAAATCTGCATTTGCCAACGTCATTTCGAACGCAAATTCAAAGCATATACCGGCTATACTCCAAAAGAATACAGCTGGATCATGAAATTCAGAAACACCATCGACCTGCTGAAAAATTGCATACCGGACAACCTGCTTACGATTGCCGTTGAAGCGGGCTATTACGACCTCTCCCACTTCAATAAGGAAATCCGGCAGTTATCCGGCAATACACCGGCTTCTTTCCTCTCGATCCCTATCCCCGAAGATGTCTTGCTGACTTACCTGGAATGAAAAAGTCGTTTTTTTACAATAGAGCAGGGCAGTTCCACCCCTACATTTGCACGTAACTAATAAAACATTGAAATATGAAACTTATGAAAGAAAAAGCAGAACAGTTATTGCAACGTTGCGAGGTTGTGGTTATTACTTCCGTCAACGAAGAAGGGTATCCCCGCCCTGTCCCCATGAGCAAAATCAAATCGGAAGGATATTCCGTGGTCTGGATGGCAACCGGCAACGACTCTCTGAAAACGAAAGATTTCCGTCTGAATCCCAAAGCAGGCTTATGCTATAGCGAAAATGGCAATAGCGTGGCATTAACCGGAGAGGTAGAGGTAATTACCGATGCTGAAATAAAAAAGGAGCTCTGGCAGGAATGGTTTATCGCACACTTCCCGTTAGGACCGGCTGATCCGAATTATGTCCTGCTCAAATTCAAAGGACAAAAGGCTACGATCTGGATCGATGGGGTATTTATTCACGAATAGCCAGATTCAGATTAGAAATTCTTCTTCTCATCGATAATATATTCCGGACGTGCTTTGATCTCGTCAAACAAGATGCCGATATATTGCCCTAACACACCGACTGTCAGCAATTGAACGCCGCCAAAGAAAATAACGGAGGTCATGATGGAAGTCCAACCTGTTTCAGCATTGCTGAAGCCGTATATCTTGCCTAAAGTAAACCAGACGGCCAGCACGATGCCGACCAATACGGCGATAAAGCCCAAGCTTGTCGCCAGGCGCAACGGTTTCTTGGAGAAATAAAGCATAGCGGTGGTGGCAAACTTCCACATTTTGCTGAACGGGTATTTCGTTTCTCCGGCAATACGTGCCTCTCGTTCATAATAGAAAGGAACCTGCTTGAAGCCTACCCAGCTGATCAGTCCGCGAATATATTTTCCACGCTCCTGAAAACGGTCGAACTGATCCATCACCTTGCGGTCTATCAAGCGGAAATCGCCTGTATCTAACGGGAAATTCACATCACTCATGTAGTTCAGCATACGGTAAAAAGCCTTCGCCGTCACTTTCTTGAAAAGCCCTTCCCCTTCGCGGGACTTGCGGACGCAATAAACCACGTTCGCCTGCTCCTTTTCCTGCAATTCGAGAATGGATGGGATAAGTTCGGGAGGGTCCTGCATATCGGCATCCAGAATGACAGCCAAGTCGGCATCGCAATTGTTGATACCTGCCGTGACAGCCGGCTGATGTCCGAAGTTACGGGAGAAATGGATCACCTTCACCTGCGGATCGGAAGCCGCGATCTCGTCCAGCATCAGACGCGTCCGGTCTCTACTGCCGTCGTTGATATAGATAATTTCCGTTAAAACAGGGAGCTTATGCAACGCCTCCCGTGTACGCCGGTATGATTCGGCAATGACCAACTCCTCGTTATAACAAGGGACTATGACCGCAAGTTTCTTCATCTGCATTTAAGCTTTAAACGTATAAAACTTATTCATGATAAAATTAATCACCGTGTAAAAAGCCATTGCTATCAATTGGTTATAATATGGGTCGATCGACAGGTATGGATTCAGGACATACACTAAAAGCCCCAATTGCAACAGATAACACACTCCGAACACGACACCGAAACGGACGGCACTGCCGATCCATCCAGCCGAACTTCGGAATGTCCATTGCTTATTCCATATAAAACTATTCAATACGCCTGCTACATAACCGACCATATTCGAAACAACATCCGAACATCCGAACAACTTCATCATGATCCAGATGACAACGGCGGTTATCACCGTATTACTCACTCCCACTATACCATATTTAATGGCTTGCTTGACTGTTTCCTCCATTCTTTTTTATAATCTCTTCCACTTCCTCGGCCGACAACTCCTTCACATTCGTGATCGTGAAGACCTGCGAAAGAAAGTTTCCATACTGGTTACATTCGTTGATCACCTTGTCCAGCGCCTGCTTGATATCTGCCCGGACAGGGATCAGGAAAACCAGCTCCATATATTTTTCACCTATTGTCAACCGCTCGATTTCGCAACCCGCCTTTTCCAAGGAATAGGGGAATTCACGTTCAATCACTTTCTTCTGATACTCCAAGAACGGTTTCAGCTCATTCGCCAGGATCAGCACATAAAAACGCAACTTCTCCCCTTTTCCTCCCAAACCGGTAGAGATATAAATCTGCTTCTCGTCCGACAGTTCGGATTCCAGAGCGATACGGCTTTCCATCAAAGCCATATATGCCCAGTCTGCCACATCCGGATCCGGAGCCTGGGCATATTCTTCCAATATCCTGTATGCTTTTACCTGTCGTGAGGTCGCGAGCATAGACAATACATACTTCTTATGTTCCACAGTCGATTCGGGATCATCCAGACTATCCTCGAAAACCGAAAAATCCATTTTCGAGATATCCGGCTTATCCTGATCTTTCCTGATCTTTTCCGAGTATTTAAAATATTCCATCTGCCGTTCTACGGGTACACGCTGTTCTAATATATGGAAATGTCCGTCAATCTTACTAAAAGAGTCCCGGAACTTCTTGAAAATATCATTATCCTCTTTCATAAAGCCTGCTTTTTAGTTTTGTACATATCCAATAAACAAGAAACTAAGACAAATGTAAGGCTTTTTCGCGATAAATAACTTATAGCTGAGATAAAACGCACCAAAATTATTGCAACTTCCCCAGAACCGTTCTTGTTTTAGACTCCGACTCACGCCCCTGCATAAATAAGGAAGCCCAGGCCAATCACAAACAGGACGAACATTCCGGCATTCAGAAAATCCGAAGAACGTGGAGCTCTTCTGAATTCATGCCATATCAGAATCCCCCAAAGTGCGGATACAAGCGTCGCCCCCTGCCCCAAACCGTACGAAATGGCAGCTCCGGCCTTTTCAGAAGCGATCATACTAAAAGACTGCCCGATACACCAGATAACGCCTCCTAATATACCCACCAAGTGTGTCTTGGTATTCCCCTTGAAATAACCGGAGATAGAAACTGGTTCACCTTCCACCGGACGTTTCATAGCGATCGTATTAAACAGGAAATTACTAACAAACACGCCTAAAGAGAAGATAAACACAGCGGTATAAGGTGTCAGCTTGCCCAATGCGGGCTCTGCAAAATTATCCAGATCCATCGAAGCCGCAACAAAACGGTAGAAGAAAGCCATGATCACGCCTGCTGCGACAGAAATAAAAAGACCTTTTCCCGACACTTTTTTCGAACCGACCAATGCTTTCTTATAGGCCAGACCGTTCAGCAGGATAGCAACTGCGATCAGAGCTACGCCAATAAAGATATACAAAGGTTCTCCTTTAGCCGCTCCGAAATAATTGACTAATACGCCTAATACCAACGCCAGCCCGATTCCGACCGGAAAAGCTACCGACAGGCCGCAAATTGCAATAGCTGCCGATAATAGGATATTGGCTGCATTAAAAATAATGCCCCCCAGGAAAGCGCTCCCTAACGATCTCATATCAGCTTGTGGCAAATTAAGCAGAAACCCCTGCCCCTCAGAGCCAAAGCTGCCCAACGTAAAAGCGGAAAAAACGGAAAAGAGCAACACTCCAATCACATAATCCCAATAAAAGAACTCATACCGCCAAGTCTTCGAGGCCAGCTTCTGTGTATTTCCCCACGATCCCCAACAAAGCATTGTGACAACACAAAATAGGATCGCCAACGAATAATCTTGTACTATAAACATAACTTCCTTACTTTGAAACAGGTTGATGCATCATATAATTTTCAATAAGAACCGCCATCTCCACCGCCGGCACTTTCTCGATCAGACGAAGGTCCTTACCTTTCCCATCCGGTGTCCAGCTATTGGCTCCTTCATCATTCACGACACGGAACGTTCCGCGCTCCACATTATAATAAGGTTCATACCCTTTGACTGCCACCAGCACAGCCGTAAGATCCCAACTCATCCGGCCATTTGGATCGCCTTCGGCAAAACAGAGCGAATAGGCATCTTTCACAGGACTGTCTTCCACATCCATCTGGACCAGCTTCTTCCCGGTAAAAATCATATTTCCGATTTCAAAACCACTAAATATGATTTCCGTAGGCCATCGCTCTGCCACCACACGGGATGCTGGGGTATCACAATAGACATTAAATTCCTTCCCTTCGGGAAACAAACCTGCCATCGAAACCACCCGTTTCACCTTCTTCGCGACTAAATCACAGCCGGAAAGCGGACTATATTCGTCACCACCGGAAAGCAATAGGTCCTTCAGGTTGGTGAAAAAACCGATCGTACAAACCACAACGCTGCTATCCGGCTGCGTACTCAAAATCCGGCGATAGACCTTCACCGCATCCGAAGCATCCGAGGTTTTTGCCGTTTTATGTGGATAACGCGCCGGAAGCTCTTCCGTCCATTTAGTCTTATGCCAGGTGGTCAGCGAAACGCCACCCTCGCTTTTCGGGGCACCGACAGGAATGTCCGGTCGGTTGAAATAGGTGTTCAGCACTTCTATGCAGGGTACGACATGCTCGTCCTTATTAGACGAAACAGCCGCTAAAATGTTCACTTGCCCACTATCAGCCAACGCGTGCATCAGAGCCATCGCACCGACATCATCATAATCCGGTCCCAGATCCGTATCCAATATCAGGTTGACAGGCTGCACCGTCGTTTCTTCCGGAGCAGTTACAGCCGATTTTCCGGAACAGGCCGCCAGCAAAGCGGTCAAACAGGTAAAAAGAATCGTTTTTTTCATGTTATTGAATTTATACAAGATTTGATTAATCGAATATATCCACTTCGTTCCGATAAGGAGCTGACGACTGCGCCCCTACACGTGTCACCGAGATAGCCGAAGCCTTACAGGCAAACCGGACGGATTCTTTCAAATTTCGCCCTTCGGACAAAGCGACAGTCAGGGCTCCATTAAATACATCGCCGGCGGCAGTCGTGTCGACAGCTTCTACTTTCAAAGCGGGAACTATCTCGGCTTCTCCGTCGCTACAAATAAGTGCCCCTTTTGATCCCAGCGTAATAATAACATGCTGCACTCCCATTCCCGAAAGGACACGGGCAGCCTCCACCGCTGAAATATCGTCCGTTATCTTCACACCGGTAATCATCTCCGCTTCCGTCTCGTTCGGCGTGATCAAATATAAATGATGGAGCAGATCGGCCGGTAATGGATGTGCCGGAGCCGGATTCAGAATCACTTTCTTCCCCTTTTGCCAGGCGATATCCGCAACAAAGCACACGGTCTCCATCGGGACCTCCAGCTGCATCAGGATCAAGTCAGCCAACTCAATAGCCTCCTCTGCCTTCGCTAGATCGGACGGCAGAAGGTTAGCATTCGCTCCCGAAGCGACGACAATGCAGTTTTCCGCTTTTTCGTCCACCGTGATCAGGGCTACGCCGGAAGGATTCCCAGAATCTGAAAAGACATAAGAGGTATTGATTCCCTCCTCCTCGAAAAGTTGTTGTGACTGGTGACCGAATATATCACTTCCGGTCTTGCATATAAAAGTGACGGAACCACCCAAACGCGCTATCGCCACTGCTTGGTTCGCCCCTTTTCCACCGGGATTCATAAAGAATGTTCCACCCAAAATCGTTTCACCCGGACGAGGCAGATGAGCGGCTTTTATAACCATATCGGTATTGCAACTCCCAACCACCAGGATTTGTCGTCTGGATATTTGTGTTGTGTCCATATTTTATTTCGTATTAAATTATGAATCATTTGCAATGAAGCGTTACAAATATAATATGTATATCGTTTCTTTTTTCCACATAATTCTTTGGAAAAGATAAACCCAAATCTTATTTTTGTAAATAACATATACAAAATATATCTTATAGACAAACAGATAAATTTATGAAACAGGCCACAAAACTCAATCAGGTCATGCTATTGATCAAGTCGCTTTCCAAAGCGGAAAAACGATACATCAGACTCTATACCAACCTGCAAAACGGGGATAAACATTATATGGTTCTATACGACCTGGCATGCGAAGGCTTCTCCGCCGAACAAATATATGAGAAGTTTTGCGGCAAAGTGAACGAAAAAAGCTTTGAGATAGCAGCCAAGCATCTTTATCGGGTATTGTTGGATTGCCTCGTCCAATTGAGGGAGAAACAAGACATACAGACGACTATCTTCAATTATATCACAAAGGCTGGCATTCTTTTCGAACGGGAACTTTTCGACAATGCACTTGCCGAATTGGAAAAAGCAAAGAAGCTGGCCGTCACATACGAAAACGATCCACTCCTCCTTCTGATTTACCGTACGGAATTGAAATATCTAAGCACACTCGGTTTTGAAGGCATCAGCGAGAAAGAACTGGTAAGCAAACAAATGCAGATTAACGACGTAATGAAATATGCTCGCAACACGAACCTCCACCTGCAACTATATGATATTCTGAAATACCGCATTACCTATAAAGGGTATGCCCGTTCGAACAAACAGAAAGAGAACCTGAACGATCTTGTTTTAAGCGAACTGAACTTGATCGCCAACCATTCCTACCAGGGATTCGAGGCACACAAACTTCACCTGTTGTTCCAAGCGACCTACTACCTGAATGCCGGAAACTATAAATCGGCGATCCGCTTCTATCAGGAACTGATCGCGCTTTTCGAAGCGAACCGGCATCTAATCCTCAACCCACCGATCTACTACCTGAGTGCCATAGAGGGAGTACTGAACAGCCTGCACGTTGCCGGATTATACCGGGAAATGCCTTTCTTTTTGTCCAAACTGAAAGAAATCAGCACGGGCAACTACCCAACAGAGTTCCTGATGGAAGTACAAGGACGCCACTACCTGTACGAACTCTCGGGATTGCTCAACACCGGACAATTTGACGCAGCAGTGCATCTTACAGAGACCTATACCGATTTTTTTGCTAAGAAAGCAACCATGACCAGACCGGAAACCCAACTAAAACTATCCCTCTATTCTTCCATCCTTTATCTTTGCCTGGGAGAACCGATGAAAGCCCGTAAAAGCATGAAAAACATACTCGGTTCCGGCAAATTCTTCCACACATTGCCGTCCTACAAAACAGCCCGCCTCATCAATCTCCTTATCCAGGCAGAACTAGGGAACTATTGCTTTTTCGCGAACGAAATAAGCTCCATCAAGCGAATGATCGGTTACGAGAAGCAAGTGTATATCACCGAAAAACTACTATTCCGCTTCCTAATGGCCCATCCATTGCCCATCTATAAAAAAGACCAAGAGAAGCTGTGGTCACAATACCAAAAGGATATAATGCGTATCCGGCAAGACAAATACGAAAAACAACTCCTTAAAACTTTCGATTTTACAGCTTGGATCGAGAGCAAACTAACAAACATCCCTCTCCGGGAGATTTTGTCGCGAACAGATTGGTATATATCGGCAAAACAGTAATTTAGGGCATAATATCCGTAATTTATCTACAAAGAGAAAAAGAATACATGCCGACCTTTGTAAAAAAATCAATGCAATAGATTCAAAAATGTGCCGGCTAATACCATTGTTGGTTGCGCATCGGCCAAATCAATACAAAAGATATGAAAAAAATAATAGCATTAGCATTGTTGATGGCTGGAGTCACGGCAATGGAGGCAGGAAACAGGATAATTGAAGAGAATATAATTCAAACTGATAAAAAGAATATAGAAATGGAAGACTTAGAATTGACAAAAGAATGGGACAAGATTTTCCCGAAGAGCTATAAAGTGAATCACAGTAAGGTAACATTTCGCAACCGCTACGGCATCACGCTTGCAGCCGATATGTATACACCAAAGAATATAAACGGGAAAATGGCGGCTATCGCTATATCCGGTCCTTTCGGGGCCGTGAAGGAACAAGCATCAGGCCTCTACGCACAAACAATGGCAGAACGCGGTTTCCTGACCATCGCTTTCGATCCTTCATACACTGGAGAGAGTGGTGGAACACCCCGCTATGTAGCCTCTCCCGACATCAACACCGAGGACTTTTGCGCAGCTGTGGATTTCCTCTCTACACACGATGACGTCGATCCCGAACGCATCGGCATCATCGGTATTTGCGGATGGGGAGGTATGGCACTCAACGCTGCCACGATCGATACCCGCATCAAGGCCACAGTCACTTCCACGATGTACGACATGAGCCGGGTAAACGCAAACGGCTATTTCGACTCCATGAATGCCGACCAGCGCCATGAACTCCGCCGCCAACTCAACGAACAACGTACAATAGACACGAAGAACGGCTCATACGCGCTCACCGGCGGAGTGGTCGATCCACTCCCCGACGATGTCCCCTGGTTTGTAAAAGACTATCACAACTATTATAAGACCGACCGTGGTTATCACAAACGGTCACTCAACTCCAACGGAGGATGGAACAAGACATCGGCTCTTTCGTTCATCAACATGCCTTTACTCACTTACAGCGACGAAATCCGTAGTGCCGTATTCATGATACACGGCGAGAAAGCCCATTCCCGTTATTTCAGCGAAGACGCATTCAAGAAACTAACGGGTGATAACAAAGAGTTGCTGATCCTCCCCGGTGCCAACCATGTCGACCTTTACGACAACCTGTCAGTAATCCCGTTCGACAAAATCGAACATTTTTTCCATAAATATTTGAAATAACAAAAAGTTTGGAACGATTCAGGAATTTCATCTAAAATAGACCAAGTAAAAGGTAATGTACAATAAGGCCAAGGACTACTACAAGGCATGGTTCATCCTTGACCTTTGTTGGGAAAGGAAGTAAGGTCAAGTCCTGGCAAGTCTCCGGCGTTCGAAACAAACTCCAAAATACAGGTCCGGCCTGTCACCGAAAGCTCCTATACCGGTTGCACGAAAACGATCAATGGCAGGACCTACTATTATTCATAATTTGATACGATAGACGGAGAAACTAAGCGGTCTCAAGTTCACTTCTCCCTGCGGAGCCTCCACCTCAATATCAGAAACGAGCGGGACTACTGTCGAAGGATTACACAACGTGTTTTTAGCTTCCAGGTCGGAAGAATGGAGCAACGTAAGCGTCCCTTTATGCTTACCGGCCGAAAGACCGTTCAAGTTCAACTTAATCCGCTTGTTACGGATTCCGGTATTGGCGACTTTGATGATAAGCTCGTCTGAATGCTTATCGACCGCTGCAGTGGCATACAAATCCAACTGTCCGGTGACCGGTTCGCCCTGCATGGTCAGCGGAACGACGTTCGTACCAGCATTATGACCATATAGCTGCTGCACATAATAGTTAGGAGTCTTTACCAATGAAAGGTTGTCGAACCAGATCAGATCCGGACGCCACTGCCAAGCATCCACATGAGCAAAAAGCGGGGCATACGTGCATAAGCACACCACATCCGCGTTTCGCTCGAAACCTGTCATAAAAGCGGCTTCACACAAGGCGGTCAGAAAACTGTTCTCGCGGTTGACAGAATGGCAGGCATATTCGCCGGCAAACACTTTCGGTCCTTGGCGGTCGTACGAATCATAGCGTTTGGCTCCGTTCAGGAACCATTCAGGAGAGCGGTAGAAATGTTCGTCCACTAAATCCACTTTCAAGCGCCTCATTTCCGGCCAGAGGTAATCAAAATCCTCCCCTTCCGATTGCGGACCGGAACTACCGATGATCTTTATCTCCGGATATTTAGCCCGAATCGCTTTGACAAACAGTTCGAGACGTTCGGGATAAAGCGGTCCCCACTGTTCGTTGCCGATGGCAATAAGTTTAAGGTTAAAAGGAGCCGGATGTCCCATATCGGCACGTATCTTTCCCCATTCGCTGGTTGCCGAACCGTTAGCAAACTCAATTAGGTCGAGGGCGTCGTCTATATAAGGTTGTAGCTTATCCACCGGACAATTCTCGTTCGGGTCCTGGTTTTCATACTGGCAGGAAAGACCGCAGTTCAACACGGGAAGCGGTTCAGCCCCAATATCTTCACTCAATAGGAAATATTCGAAAAAGCCCAAGCCGCAGGACTGATAATAATCCGGAAACTTTTTGTGCGAGAATGTATAGTTCCATCGATTGATATTGATCGGACGGTTCTCGACCGGACCGACCGTGTTTTTCCACTGGTAGCGGGTAGCCTTGTTCGTTCCCTCCACAATGCAACCGCCGGGAAAGCGGAAGACACCAGGTTTCAGTTCCTTCAAAGCCTGTGCCAAATCAGCACGCATGCCGTTCGGACGGTTGTTGAATGTCTTTTGTGGAAACAATGAAATATGTTCGAGATCGACAATTCCTTTTGTCACCATCGTGATACGCAGACGGGAACGGGCTTCTGTCGCTCCCGGCGTCAGAACAACCGTATATTTCTTCCATTCCTTGCCGCTCACCTCGATCTCTTTTTGCTCGTACAGGTCATTCCGGCTGTCCACTAGGTTTATACGCAGCTTGACCGGCGCATCGCCGGACCGAGTGCGGGCATATAAAGAGAAGTCGTACTTCTCCCCTTCCCTGATGCCGATCCCATTGAAGCCTTCATTGTCAAGGCCGGTTCCGGTCAGCTCCTTTTCATAAGAAAGGCGGACATAATGCGGATTACGGTCGAAACAGGGCTTCTGGGTCTGCACACTGACATTCCCGAAGGGCGTCCAGCCCCCAAACGGATTTTCAAACTCGAAAGAACGGTTCTTGACAAGTTCGGCATACAGGCCGCCATCGGCTCCGTAATTGATATCTTCAAAAAAGATCCCGTACATGGTCGACTGGATAGGCGCACCTGTTTTCTGCACATCTATCTTAAATTCATTACTTTGTGCCATTAAACCGACAACACCCATGCTAAACAGACACAGGGCAATGGCTTTTTTCATACTTTTTGTCATAGGTATGTGTTTTTCCGTGAATACAAAGATTATTTAGTTACAAATGTACACTAATAAATCCGATTGAAAGAAGACGTATCGTCCGTTTTAGCAGACAAAAAGCCGTTTTATGCTATAAAACATCTTCAAAGTAGCGCATGAATACAAAGAAGAGAGTAATTTTACACACAATTTTGAAACTATATTTACATGAAGAACGAAAGCACGCTGTCTGGCTTAACTGTAGCTAATTTCAGCAAGCAAATAGACGGCAAGGAGACGATGCTATGCATCCTTACAAATAACAAAGGAGCAGAACTTACCATTACCAACTACGGTGCAAAGATTGTATCGCTTATGGTACCGGATCGGTCCGGAAAGTTAACCGATGTAGTAACAGGACACAATTCTATAGACGAATACCTGGTTTCCGAAGAACCTTATTTCGGAGCTATCTGCGGACGATACGGCAACCGTATCGCGAGCGGAAAATTCACATTGGATGGCATTGTGTACGATAAATTGGCTATCAATAATGGGCCGAACAGCCTGCATGGTGGTTTGAAAGGCTTCAATTCCGTAGTCTGGGACCTAAACAAGATCGACGGCCAGACGGTGGAATTGAAATACACGTCTGCCGACGGTGAAGAAGGCTTCCCCGGAAAACTGGATACAACAGTGACTTATCATCTTTCCGATGACAATGAGGTCATAATCACGTATCATGCGGTAACAAACAAACCGACCGTCTTGAACCTGACCAATCACTCCTACTTCAACCTATCCGGCCAAGGTGATCCTTCCGTATATGATCATAAACTGACAATCAATGCAGACTACTATCTGCCGACCGACGAAACGGCTATACCTTATGGTCCGAAAGAAAAAGTAGAAGGAACTCCGATGGACTTCCGTACTCCACACGAAGTGGGCGAACGTATCGATGAAGATTTCGAAGCACTGAATTTCGGAAAAGGATATGACCATACATATATATTAAATAAAAAAGAAGAGAACGAGCTGTCACTCTGCGCCCGTTGCACATCGCCCAAAACCGGCATCGTAATGGAATGCTACACGACACAACCGGGTGTGCAATTATACACAGGTAATTGGATGACAGGCAATTTCGTCGGCAAGAACGGACAACGCTATCCGGCACGTGCCGCCCTTTGTCTGGAAACACAGCACTATCCCGACAGCCCGAACAAACCGGAGTACCCGTCCACCGTCCTACGCCCGGGTGAAACGTTCCAGAGCAAGACAATTTATAAATTTTCTGTCGAATAACAAGTAACAAATTAATAATAACAAAAAAAACATCAATCAATGACTCAACAAAAAAAACAATGGAGTGCCATCATCATCATGATTGCACTTTTTGCTATGATCGCATTCGTGACAAATCTTTGTTCACCAATGGCTATTATTGTAAAGAACGACTTCGGAGCAAGCAATGTCCTTGCCCAAATCGGAAACTATGGTAACTTCATCGCCTATTTGGTAATGGGAATCCCCGCAGGTATGCTGATTGCCAAATATGGCTACAAAAAAACGGCTCTTATCGGCCTAGCCATAGGTATCATCGGTATTTTAATCCAATGGTTGAGCGGTCACGTAGGCAAAGAAAGCGCTTTCTTGGTTTATCTGATCGGAGCGTTTACCAGCGGTTTCACCATGTGTATTTTGAACTGCGTAGTCAACCCGATGCTTAACTTGTTGGGAGGTGGCGGAAACAAGGGTAACCAGCTGATTCAGCTCGGAGGTGTATTCAACAGTACCGCAGCCGTTGCTTGCTACATCTTGATGGGAGCTCTTATCGGTGATGCAGCAAAGGCACATATTGCCGATGCCACCCCTGCCCTGATGATCGCTTTGGCTATTTTTGTCATCGCATTTGTAGTGATCATGTTCACTAAAATCGAAGAGCCCGAACAGGCTCCGGTCGACACAAGTCTAATCAAAGGAGCTTTAAGCCATCGTCATTTTGCTTTGGGCGCCCTGGCTATCTTCTTATATATGAGTGTAGAAGTAGGAACTCCTACCTATATCCTACAATATCTGACATCTAAAGGCATACCGGCCAGCACCGTCGGCCTTATCGTAGCTGTTTACTGGCTGATGATGCTTATCGGACGTTTTGTAGGAGCAAGTATCGGTGCCAAAATTTCCAGCCGCGCGATGATCACGACTGTCGCAAGCGCCACTTTGCTGTTAGTGAGCTTCGGAATGTTTTCACCTGAAACGAGTACGGTTGAAGTTCCCGGTATAGATTGGGCTTCATTAAGCGTTATCTGGCAGGAAGTTCCCGTCGGTATTCTGGCATTCCTCCTCGTTGGTCTCTGCACCAGTGTAATGTGGGGTGGTATCTTCAACATGGCGGTTGAAGGATTAGGTAAATACACGGCCATTGCCAGCGGTATCTTTATGACAATGGTGTTCGGTTGCGCCGTAATGGTTGCTATCCAGGGTTGGGTTGCCGATATGACCGACTACATGACCAGCTATTGGGTTGTGCTTTTCAGTGCTGCTTACATTTTATTCTACGCAGCTATCGGTTCCAAACCGTCAAAAAAATCAGAATAAGACTATAAATATGCCAATTCATGAAATTATCCGGTTACCAATAAAGCCGGATAATTTCTTTATTTATAACACATCTAAAAAATTAATATCATGCAACAAAAGATCAGAAATAAATTTCAGGAGTTATTCTCAACAAAAGGTAGCGTATATGCATCTCCGGGCCGTATTAACCTGATTGGCGAACATACCGATTATAACGGTGGTTTCGTATTTCCGGGGGCTATCGACAAAGGCATGATTGCCGAAATCAAACCAAACGGCACAGGTAAAGTTCGTGCTTTCTCTGTCGACCTGAACGACTACGCCGAATTTGGTCTGAACGAAGAAGACGCTCCAAAAGCAAGCTGGGCAAGATATATTTTCGGTGTTTGCCGCGAAACCATCAAACGTGGCGGACAGATCCAGGGATTCGATACCGTGTTTGCAGGCGATGTACCTCTGGGTGCAGGCATGTCCTCTTCCGCCGCATTGGAAAGTACCTATGCATTTGCTTTAAACGACTTGTTCTCCCTGAACATCGACAAATTTGAATTAGCTAAGATCGGTCAATCAACAGAGCATAACTATTGCGGCGTAAACTGCGGTATTATGGACCAGTTCGCTTCTGTATTCGGAAAAGAAGGCAGTTTGATCCGTCTGGATTGCCGTTCACTCGAATATAAATATTTCCCGTTCCATCCGGTCGGTTACAAATTGGTTTTACTGGATTCAGTCGTTAAGCACGAACTGGCATCTTCGGCTTACAACAAACGTCGCCAATCTTGCGAAAACGCCGCCGCCGCAATCCGTCGCAATCATCCGGAAGTCGAATTCCTACGCGATGCGACAATGGATATGCTGAACGAAGTCAAAGGCGACATCAGCGCTGAAGATTATATGCGTGCCGAATATGTGATCGAAGAAGTACAGCGCGTACTCGATGTTTGCGACGCTTTGGAAAAAGACGACTACGAAACCGTAGGCAAGAAGATGTACGAAACACATCACGGCATGAGCAAATTGTACGAAGTCAGCTGCGAAGAATTGGACTTCCTGAACGATGTTGCCAAGAAATGCGGTGTAACCGGCTCACGCGTAATGGGTGGCGGTTTCGGTGGTTGTACAATCAACTTGGTGAAAGAAGAAAAATACGATGCATTCATCAAAGAAGCATTCGAATCCTACACTGCTAAATTCGGCCACGAACCTAAGTTATATAATGTAGTAATCAGCGACGGCGCACGCAAGCTCGCATAATAATTAATTATAATTCCATAAAAAAAATCATGACAGCCGCTTTTTATCAGAACGAAACCAAATTTTACGTTGCAGTAGATTGTATTATACTCGGATTCGATCAAAAAGAGCTTAATGTATTACTTTATAAACGTAAGTTTGAACCCATGATGGGACAATGGTCTCTGATGGGCGGTTTTATCAAAGCAGGAGAAAGTATAGAGGAGGCCGCCTCACGCGTGCTTACCGACTGTACTGGCATTGATAATCTTTTTATGGAACAGGTAGGTGCTTACGGAGACATTACCCGCGATCTCGGAGAGCGGGTTATCTCCGTAGCATACTATTCACTCGTCAATATGAACGATTTCAGTAGCGAAACACTGGAAGAGTATAATGCGGTCTGGGCCAAGGTCAGCGAAGTTCCACAACTTATTTTCGACCATAACCAAATGATCACCGACACATTAGCCCGTCTGCGCAGAAAAGCCGCTACCCGTCCGGTCGGATTCAACCTGCTTCCCGAAAAATTCACGTTACCGCAATTGCAGAACCTGTATGAAGCCATCTACCAGACTCAACTGGACAAGCGTAATTTCCGCAAAAAACTAAATGCGATGGATATTCTGGAGAAGTTGGATGAAAAAGACAAGAAAGGTTCCAAAAGAGGGGCTTTCTATTATATGTTCAACAAAGAAAAATACGACCATCTGCTGGAACAAGGGTTCTATTTCTCCCTATAATAAAAAACATCATTCAACATGCTGACTTTGGCAGATGTGCCGGATATTCCGATCACAAAGTAGCCCAAGCGGAACAGACTTGCGCATTCGATGTTTCCATATTCGCAGCCGTAGCACCGTGCATATATGCCAAAATCGAAGACACACAGCGGACTATAAGATAAGGTTTTGCAAAAGAATACCAGTCAAATCATAAAAATCATCTGGCGTATCTTGCTCTCTATGAGAAATATCGGAAATTAGGAAACTTTACAGAAAATGAATTGTTTCATCGATAGGATGGTCATTACGAAGAGATTGACTATCTTTGCAAAAAATAAAAATAACTCATCACAATGAACGATATTAAATTAATGAACAAAGCAGCGGACAACATCCGTATCCTGGCTGCGTCAATGGTAGAAAAAGCGAAATCCGGTCACCCCGGTGGTGCAATGGGTGGTGCAGACTTTGTGAACGTACTGTTTTCAGAGTTCCTCGTGTATGATCCCAAGAATCCCGCATGGGAAGGCAGAGACCGCTATTTCCAGGACCCGGGGCATATGTCGCCGATGCTTTATTCAGTACTCGCCCTCGCAGGCAAATTCACGATCGACGAACTGAAAGAGTTCCGCCAGTGGGGTAGTGTGACTCCGGGACATCCCGAAGTCAACGTGATGCGTGGTATAGAAAACACATCCGGTCCGTTGGGACAAGGCCACACTTACGCCGTAGGTGCTGCTATCGCCGCCAAGTTCCTGAAAGCACGCCTGGGTGACGTCATGAATCAGACGATCTACACATATATATCCGATGGTGGCATCCAGGAAGAGATTTCTCAGGGAGCCGGACGTATTGCCGGTACGCTGGGACTGGACAACCTGATTATGTTTTACGATGCCAACAACATCCAGCTTTCCACAACCGTAGGCGAAGTGACGACAGAAAACGTAGCCATGAAATACGAAGCATGGGGTTGGAAAGTCATCACAATCAACGGAAACGATGTAACGGAAATCCGCCGGGCACTGACCGAGGCGAAAGCCGAAACATCCCGTCCTACCCTGATTATCGGTAACACGATCATGGGTAAGGGTGCTGTGGGTGCTGACAAGAGCAGCTACGAAAACAAGGTGTCTACACACGGACAACCTCTTTCGGCAGCCGGCGTCTCTATCGCAGACACCATCCGGAACTTAGGAGGAAACCCGGACGATCCGTTCCAGATCTTCCCCGAAGTTGCGGAACTATATGCCAAACGTGCCAAAGAATTGGAAGCAATCGTTGCGGAACGCTATGCGGCCAAAGCAGAATGGGCGAAAGCTAATCCGGAACTGGCCGCCAAGATGGATTTGTGGTTCTCAGGCAAAGCACCTGTCATCGATTGGAAAGCCATCGAACAGAAACCGAACCAGGCGACCCGTGCGGCCTCGGCAACCGTCTTAGGCGTGCTGGCAACCCAGGTAGAAAATATGATCGTTTCTTCAGCCGACCTTTCCAATTCGGACAAGACCGACGGCTTCCTGAAGAAAACACATGCATTCGTAAAAGGCGATTTCAGTGGTGCATTCCTTCAAGCCGGTGTTGCCGAACTGACGATGGCTTGCGTATGTATCGGTATGTCGCTCCACGGAGGTGTAATCGTAGCCTGCGGTACGTTCTTCGTATTCTCCGACTACATGAAACCCGCTATCCGAATGGCTGCCCTGATGGAACAGCCGGTTAAGTTCGTCTGGTCTCACGATGCCTTCCGCGTAGGCGAAGACGGACCGACACACGAACCGGTTGAACAGGAAGTGCAGATTCGTCTGATGGAAAAGCTGAAGAACCACAAGGGACACAACTCAATGTTGGTATTGCGCCCGGCAGACGTGACCGAAACAACAATTGCCTGGAAGATGGCTATGGAAAACACAGCCACTCCGACAGCTTTGATTTTCTCCCGTCAGAACATCACAGACCTGCCCGCAAAAGGAAACCGCTACGACGAAGCCTTGCAGGCTGAAAAGGGAGCTTATATTGTAGAAAGTGACGAAAACCCTGATGTAATCATGGTCGCTTCCGGTTCAGAAGTCTCCACACTGGAAGAAGGAGCAGCATTGCTTCGCGCCGATGGCATCAAGGTCCGCATCGTATCTGTTCCGTCTGAAGGCTTATTCCGCAGCCAGAGCAAAGAATACCAAGAATCTGTCATTCCAACAGGAAGCAAGGTATTCGGGCTTACTGCCGGTCTGCCGGTCAACCTGGAAGGATTGGTGGGTGCCAACGGTAAGGTGTGGGGACTCGAATCATTCGGTTTCTCCGCTCCATACAAGGTATTGGACGAAAAACTCGGCTTCACGGGTCAGAACGTATACAATCAGGTAAAAGAATTATTGAATTAATTTTCAGATTTATGATTTATAATTTCAGATTTATGAATAGTTGGTAAATCATAAATCTGAAATTATAAATCATAAATCTCCAAACTCCTCTAACAGATAAATATGAAAACATTAGGTTTATGTAGTGACCACGCAGGGTACGAACTGAAAGAATTCGTAAAACAAATACTCGACTCGAAAGGGTTGGCCTATAAAGATTTCGGAACCGACTCGACTGAAAGTTGTGATTATCCCGATTACGCCCATCCGCTTGCCAAAGCTGTAGAAGCCGGCGAAGTATATCCCGGAATAGCCATCTGCGGATCCGGAAACGGAATAGCCATGACACTCAATAAACATCAGGGAATACGGGCCGCTCTGTGCTGGCAAGAAGAGATAGCACGTCTCGCACGCGAGCACAATAATGCCAACATACTCGTAATGCCCGGCAGATTTATCAGTCAAGAGGAAGCCACTCATACGGTCGAAGCCTTTCTGAGCACCCCGTTCGAAGGCGGTCGGCATCAGCGCAGGATTGACAAAATTCCTTTGTGAAAGCCAATTCCTATTGCCAACGATATGGGATAACCCCACAAAAGTTAAAAAGAGAAACAACTATCATACTATCATTGAGGTTCGTATATTGTTTAAAAACAAGACATTATAGTATGATAGTTGTTGTTTTCAACTATCATTCATCTATCATTCAACGATCTTTTTTGCGCGCGAACAAGGCTGGATTCACCCAATAATCATCGGAGATTAACACAAAGACAAAACCAATTGTACGGATCAAATCCAAAGCCGATAGAGTGATAACCGCTATACTTCTATCATTAAACTATCATATCATAGAGCTTTTGACCTAAGTCGAAAACCTTTTCGACCTTGGGCAAAAAGGCTTTTGACAAGGGGCAAAAAGGTTTTCGCCCCAGGCCGATAACAGAAAGAACTATAAGATTAGATTTAATTCACTTTAAATTCTTGTTTTATTGAAAGTTGTAGATATTTATGTATATTCGAGCCGCAGTTCTTGCAGGATTATGGTTAAGCCACCCATACCGACATGAAGATCTTTTAAACCTTAAGGAAACCGCATCATCATTCGTCGCAAACGAATTGCTTTCCACCATTGCTTTTGGGAATCGATAGAGAAAAGAACAAAATCGAACTTTCCAATGATTGCCTCTTCCGAAATAAAACCAAACGACCGGCTATCATGCGAGTTCATCCTGTTATCCCCCTCCATATAATAAAAGCGTTGCTTGGGTATATACTGCGAGCTGCTCTTTCCATCGATATATATTTTCCCATCTTTCTCCATCACTTTCCCTCCGTCACGCAAAATCAACGAACGATAAAGAAGAAGCGTTCGCCGGTCGATCCGAAGAGGCTCTCCTTTTTTTACCACCCGGGTAATTCGCTTGACCAACAACAATTGCGGATCTACCGGGCTGTTGAACACCGCAATATCCCCCTGTTTAGGTTCGCTGTAACCCGGCAAACGACGATACTCCCAATGATTCTCTTCATCAGCAAGACGCAGAGGGCGTATCCAAGTAAAGACATTCAGCAACGGGATATCCGCCCAACGAGAGGGGAATCGTCCACCATAAGCCAGCTTGTTAATCCAAAGCCGATCTCCGCAAAGCAACGTCGGCTCCATGCTCCCCGAAGGCACAGTACATGGCTCCCCGATCACCATACGGATAAAACAGCATAGCAGCAAAATACCAATAATGAATTTCCCCGTTCTCATTCAACAACAATAGATTTTATGCTTTTCTTTGTACATAGCGCAAATAAAAATCAGTCCCTTTCATCCTTAATTTTAAACGATACTTTTTCATTTTTTCACTTCTTAAATAACGTAAGCAATGTCACATCATCAATATTCTCAGCAGGACGCCGATTCAAATAAAACAAACCGGCAGTAACTGATAAAACAAATGCCGAAACTATTATATTGATCATGCTGATTTTCATAGATCCTTTATTTTAAAGAATACCAAAACCAAGTTATCATCCTCTTTCAAGTTTTCAAACACGACCTTATTATCCTCGCGGATCGAATAATGAGTTGTCTGATCTATGTGCATTTTTAATCCCCTCAACGTTGATGGCGAGACCAAAGCCATAAAATAATCTTTATAACTATAAAGCCCACTTCCAAAATCCATTACAAAATCCGTATCGTTATAAAAGCCAGCAAGATTAATCAACTTTTTACTCCGCTTATCATAAAAAGAGACAAAACGGTAATCGTCTTTATCACTGGTCACAAACATCAAGTGCGTATCATTCTCTGCATATTGGTGAACATAAGTATGACTCAACCGATAATCACGAAAATCTTCATAACTTTCGAAAGCTCCCATTTTTTCTTTTTCAAAAGGATTAAAATCACTGTAATCAAATTTGTACTTAAGGGTCAATGCTGTGTCTGTAACTGTATAAACCTCATTCAAATATATCGGAACATAAAAAACATCCTCCTCATTTCTCCCTACCGGGTCATAAACCAATGCGGAGTGTTCGGTTTCTGCAATATCATATGCTGCCTTTCGAAGAACACCGGTACTGTCTGTATATAAAATCCGATAATCTGCATATTGCCCCAAATGAGTATTCATCCGGGTTTTATGAGTGGCTGTTACATACTCCCCACTAGGCAGGATCTGAAAATTGCATATCGTAGTAAAGGGGACATCTATCGATGCGATGAACTTTCCATCCAAAGTAAATCGCATCCATTTCTGCTTCATATTGTCATATATCACCAATTGATCCTTTTCGCGGTCTATTGCGAATGATCCCGGTTTGAAAAACTCAAAAGGAGCTTCTCCTTTTTCCCCTAATGATTTCAAAAACTTCCCCTTATCACTAAATATGAAAAGTTTTTCTGTCCCATGTCTATCAAACACAAAGATTCTGTGCCCATAGAGTTCTATTTGATTACAATAAGCAAATAAAGAAGCCTCTGTCGTTTCTAACGGAACATAGTAGAAATCCTCAATCAATTGTGATACCGGAGTAGGCTCTTTGATTTCATGGGTAACAGTTATTATTTCAACCTGTTGTTCCTGCATAGGAACGACCATGACACTATCCAAATTCACAGAAGGAAAGGGACGCCCTTTCTGAAAAACATGTTGACATCCGGAACAAAACAACGATGTTCCTATTATTACGATAAGGAAAATATAAGAAAATTTCATACTTGCATAATTTTTAAGTTAAAGGAACCCAAACTTCTACTCACCATAATCCTTCTCTTCAAATTTAAAATAGCAGAATAGTAAATTCAGGACCTTCCATTCTATTACTTCGCTGCTCTACAATCCTTAGTGCAGAAGGGATTCCAACCATCTTTGCAGTCCCACAAAACACCTTTAAAAGTTATAACATCTCCTCCACTTATAGAACCACTAACACTACTTCCGTCAGGTAAAGTAATTGACATACTTCTCGAAATAGGACTTGAGGAATAAGTACATTCTGTTTCCGTTTCTTTTAATGTCCAAAACCATCCACTCCCCGATGAACTGGATCCGGATCCGGAAGAAGAACTGGTCTGTGCCAAGGCAAATGTACTTAGACTATTAGTACCCATACCGTAATCATTCAGCGAATGCCGAAGATTCATTCCCACACCCAGCAACAGAGCGACTGCTCCACAAACTGATAAGATTTTTTTACCATTTAACATAACCTTAAAATTTTAATTGTCTATAAATGATTACTTCCATTCAACCTTTTTTCTAATACTTCTTTTGTGTATTTCTTCACCATCGTTGTGTTTTCCCACTTTTTTGTATAATGAAAAGTATATACTGACAAAAAGAAACAATAGAAGAAAAGAAAGACCAAAGCAGCTTTAAAATAAGATAATCGTTTTCTCAACCACCAAATTCCATTTGCTATAAGGAAAGCAATGCCAACATAACTCAAATACATATATCTATCGGCCACAATGGCATGACGAGACATATTAAAAAGATGTATTGAGAACAATAAGTTGACAAGAAACAGCAATACACCGAATACCAAATATCGATTATTCCGATAAGCTATGATCCACCCCATAAGAAACAATAGCACTACCGGATAAAGGTAATAGTGTAAGGGCGGTTCCTCCCCCAATACTATAGGAAATGGATAAAAGAAATTCAAATTAACGGGCAGCAAACTTTTAGTAATATATTCTACTAAGGCAAAACATCCAAAAAGTAAACGCTGATATAATGGGAAAATCATTTCATAAGGCCCTTTCCCTTGAGAAAGAACAGTAATAATTCCAAAAAAGAATGCCATAATGAGAAACGACATTTTCTCACTCCAGACCTCAAGATTTTTCATATTCCGGTTCGTAAACCAATCGACGATCAACAATGCCAGTGGAAAAGTAACAGCCTGTTCCTTTCCCCAAAAAGAACAAAGAAAGCACCCTATCGTTAATACATAATAAAAAATCTTTGATGTTCGTATATAACGTAAATAACAAAGTAGCCCCAAGAGATAGAAAAAAGCATATAACAACACTTTCAACGCACTGATCCAGGCAACAGCCTCCACGTTAATCGGATGGACTGCAAAAAGAAGCGTTGTAATAAAGTTTACATATAAAATTTGCTTTTCACTCACTCCTCCATGCACACGTAGAAGGGAAGAGATTAATTTCCAAACCAAACAGACACAACCGATATGCAACAACAAACTAAACATATGAAAATAAAAGGGATCATAGCCGAAACCGGCATATAACACCAAATAGCTCAAAAAGGCAAGCGGAGCATACTGCCCACCATAAAAATCAGTGAAGATATGCCACAAGTTATCGACAGTCCAACCTCTTTCCGTATAATGGCTGAACACCATCCATTGATCATCCCATCCCGTAAGGAAGCCGTTTTTTAATGTGGGATAATAAACCAATAGAGTGATTATCACCAAAATATGAATTGATAAAAAACTTCATCTTAATTGCTTTTATTATTTAAATACGAAGTAGAACAAACTCTAACAGATATTAGATAATAAAAAGACCTTTCACATATTACGAATATAACATATATATTCATAAAAAGAAAAAAAATAATTAGTTTTATTGAGAAAAATATAATTTTGTTGCTATACAGTCCAATAATAGCTTGTCTTCCAGTCTTTTTCTAGAATGTTTCTCTATATCCGGAAAAGTTTGTGTCACGCCGCCCGTTACGATAAGCCGTTTCTCCCAAGAAAAGGGCAGGCAATACCGGCGGACATGGATATGGGCAAAACTACCCGTACATGCATGCAATGCAGAGGGAGCAGGAGAGCCTTCACCACTATCGAAGAGAGAAACGGTCTCATGCCGGGCAACATGATAGGTCAACCGTATCTTGAAACCGCATTGCCTGCTAAGTTCCTTCAATATGACATTGCATCTACTGTTGCCCGGTACCGGAAATACATGACCGTCCTTGGACAGCCACTTGGACTTCTCTATGATGCGCTTGGGCACGTCCAGCAGGCGGATGTTGGACTCGGTGTTCGTCTTGCGCCGGCGGGTGATTTCTTCTTCGTACGCAGGAAATACTCGAAGTTGTTGAAAATGAATTCCCGGAATAAACTTATTTACATAACCATTGGCGATTTATATCATAAAAAAGCCTTTCACAGGCAAACGCTGTAAAAGGCCTTTTAGCTTGTGACCTGGGAGGGGCTCGAACCCTCGACCCAATGATTAAGAGTCATTTGCTCTACCAACTGAGCTACCAAGTCGATATTTGTCGGTTTTGTTTCTATTGAGTGACCTGGGAGGGGCTCGAACCCTCGACCCAATGATTAAGAGTCATTTGCTCTACCAACTGAGCTACCAAGTCATTCATGCTATCGTTGTTTCTCGATTGCGGGTGCAAAGATAAGAGTTTAATTTTTCTTCGCAAACTTTTTCCGCGTTTTTTACACAAAATTTTAATCAAATTCAAATATATCAGACGGTGTAGTCCGTTTCAGAGCATGCAGGGAAACATCCTTTCCAACCCGTACCCCTTCTTGAAACAGGCGGAAATCGACTGTCTTATAAGCAAGTTCGGGATGGTTATTGTCACGGCTCAGGTGACACAACCAGATATCTTTTAATTTGGGATCATAATGAGTTGCGAGGAATTCGGCAGCTTCACGGTTGCTCAAATGTCCGGTCGGGCTGGCTACGCGTTCCTTCAGAAAAGCAGGATACGTGCCGAATTGCAACATCTCCTCGTCATAATTGGCTTCTATGATCAGGTGGTTCGCCATGCCCATGTATTTACTTACCGTTTCGGTAATATGGCCGACATCCGTTGCCAACGTAAACTTATGATCTCCATATTCGATATAATAACCCACATTATCGGTACTATCATGCGGGACTTCGAAAGCAGTAATGCGGAAATCGCGGATCATAAAAGGCACTTCCTTTTCTATCACCTTACGCGAACTGACAAGCGTTTCCTCCACGTAGCGACTCTTGCTGATTCCTCGGTGGACGGCCTCTGTCGTATAAACAGGAATACAATGTTTCTCTCCCAGACAACCTACAGTCTTGATATGATCGGCATGATCGTGCGTGATCAGGACTGCAACAATTTTGGAGAAATCGATCGCTTTATCTTTCAACACCTTCTTTATGGTACGAATACCGATACCTGCATCAATCAACACGCCGAATTCGGGTGTTCCCAGATAATAGCAGTTTCCACTGCTTCCACTTGCTAAACTCAGAAATGATAGTTTCATTTTAATTTCCAATTCAGTCCTTAAGAGGAATTACGGGCGAAATGAGTCGGGGATCGTCACCTCCCCGATCAGCGAACAGTTCATGTGGTCCTTCACCTCTTCCGGCGTCAAGCCGTGGCCGAAAAGGAACATGAGCTTGGTAACAGCACTTTCGGTCGTACTGTCGAAACCGCTTATCACTCCCGCTTCCAACAATTTATGACCAGTCTCATACCGATGCATTTCTACACTTCCGGCACTACACTGGGTTACATTTACAATCACAATTCCCCGGCTCACCGCTTCTTTCAACATCGTCAGGAACCAATCGTAGCACGGTGCATTACCGCTTCCGAACGTTTCCATCACGACTCCCTTCAGTCCCGGTATGTTCAGGATGCTTTCCACCACCTGGGGAGAAATCCCCGGAAAAAGTTTCAGCACCGCAATATTCCGGTCCAAGAGATAATGCGGCTTCAACGGCTTTCTCGAAACAGGATGGTAAACCTGCCCAGTGTCATACTTTATATAGATACCGGCATGTGCCAGCGGCGGATAATTGTATGAACGGAAAGCATTGAAGTTGTCCGCATTGATCTTACTCGTACGGTTACCCCTCAACAAGTCATTTTCGAAAAAGATACAGACCTCCGGCACAACCGGGACACCGTTTTCCTTGGCTGCGGCGATCTCGATGGCGGTGATCAGGTTTTCTTTCCCGTCGGTCCGCAACATACCGATCGGCAATTGCGAACCGGTAAAGATGACCGGTTTACTTAAGTTTTCCAGCATAAAACTCAAAGCAGATGCCGTGAAAGACATCGTGTCCGTACCATGAAGCACGACAAAGCCGTCGTACAACTGGTAATTGTCTGCAATAATCTTTACGATCTTCATCCATGACTCCGGCCCCATCTCCGATGAATCCATAGCCGGATCGAACTGAATGGTCGAAACCGCATACCCCAACTTCTTCAGTTCCGGCATATTATCCTTCAAATGTTGGAAATTGAACGATTCCAACACGCCGGTTTCGGGGTTTTCGATCATACCGATCGTTCCGCCGGTATAGATGAGCAGGATCGAGGCTTTCTCACTTTGAATGTTTATACTTGCTGTCATATCGCAAAGTTAATAATTTTATTCTTCTCCTTTTAATACAGGGACGCTTATATGATATTTTACTGCCACTATCCGTGAAACGAATATTCCGGTAGCAGCAATAAGCTGCGTCAGTGAGGGCCCGATACCCATCTGTAAGCAAGCGTAATAAATAATGCCTCCGAACACGCATGCCAGCGCATAAATATCTTTTCGGAAAATCAGCGGAACCTCGTTAATCAGGATATCGCGGATCATACCGCCGAAAGCCCCCGTAATCGTCCCCATCACAATGGCCACCCACATCGGGAATCCGAATGTCAGCGCCTTCTCGATACCGACCACGCCGAACAGTCCCAGCCCTATCGCATCGAAAATAAAGAAAGTATTGTTCAAGCTAATCACATATTTCCTGAATATGATAACGAAGAGCAACGCCAGAGCCGATATGATGAGATAAGAGGCTTGTTCCATCCAAAAAGGGGTGGCATTGAGCAGGATATCGCGGATCGTACCGCCTCCTACCGCCGTAACCACACCGACAACATAGGCCCCGAACCAGTCAAATTGTTTGGCAGAGGCCAAACGGATGCCGCTAATCGCAAAAGCGAATGTCCCGGTGTAATCGCAAAACGTAATAAAGTCTATCATTTTGATTTTTTCTGCAAAAATAAGTATTTCCTCGCAATGTTGCGGTTTTCTATAAAGATGACCTGATAATTATTTAAACCAAACGAACATCCGGCTGTTAATTATATATAAGTTTGCATTCAAAAAGGTGCTGATGACTATCTAATTAAGGGAAAAATGAAGAAATTTATACTAACCGGACTCATTTGTCTGTTTTCGTTCCCCTGGATACGGGGACAAGAATATATACCTCAAATTACACATCGTCATTATACAAGTGACTCAACCCTACTCCAACCCCGCCGCCCTTGGAAAGCGGCACTCGAAACATTCGGACTCAATATGCTCGTCTGGAGCTTCGACCGATATATCGTAAAAGAGGATTGGGCTTATATCAACGGGCATACGATCAAAAGCAATTTCAAAAAAGGCCCGGTATGGGACACCGACCAGTTCACAACAAACCTTTTCTCCCACCCTTATCACGGTTCACTCTATTTCAACGCAGCTCGCAGCAACGGTATGAACTTCTGGCAATCCGCCCCGTTTGCAGCCGGCGGCAGTCTGATGTGGGAGTTCTTTATGGAGAATGAACCGCCTTCGATCAACGACATGCTGGCGACAACGTTCGGAGGAATCGAATTGGGTGAAATCACCTATCGGCTGTCCGACCTGTTCATAGACAACCGTTCGTCGGGAGCCGAACGTGTGGGGCGCGAGGTATTGGCAGGCATTTTGTCGCCGGTCCGCGCCTTCAACCGTATCATTTCAGGAGAAGCCTGGCGACACGGTTCTTCAAAAGGACGAACCTACTCTTCCGTTCCCGTCAATTTTATCGTCACGATGGGACCTCGTTTCCTCGCAGAACAAGAAGGTTCGAAACGGGGAACGACCAGTCTGAACATTAATTTCCGCATCGACTACGGGAATCCTTTCAACGATGATTTTTATTCTCCCTATGAATGGTTCCGCTTCAACTTCGGAATGGATTTGTTCTCTGCCCAGCCGGTGGTCAGCCAGGTCAATGCCATCGGAGCCTTATGGGGAAAAACTGTTTGGACGAAAGGGCCGCGTTCCCTTTCCGCCGGATTATTCCAACATTTCGACTTCTATAACTCGGAGCTCCGCGACGGAAGCGACCTGACCGTTCCTCCTTACCGCATCGCAGCACCGGCAGCAGCAGGAGGAGGCCTTATCTATTACAAGCAGGCCACATCGGGAGACAAGACGGATATTTACGCCGAACTGTATGCAAACGGCGTCGCTTTGGGAGCCAGCCTTTCGGATTATATGCTGCTTGGCGAACGGGATTATAACTTAGGAAGCGGCTACAGCACCAAGGCCGGTGCAGGCATCATCTACAACAGACGATTGGCTTTCCTGCTCAACATGGAAAACTATCATATCTTTACCTGGAAAGGATATGATCCGGAGATCGACTGGTCACAGGCAGATCCCGGAACCCTGAACATTCAAGGCGATGCAGGAAACGCGCGCCTGACCATCTTCTCGATGAAACTGGCTTATTTATTAATGGACAAGTGGAACATCACCCTGACAAACCGCTATTTCTCACGACGGACAAACTACCGGTATTACCCCCGGGTAGATTATTCCACTTACGACCTGATGCTCGGGCTAGGGATACGGATTTAATTCTTACGCTCCAACTCGTTCAGATTTTCCATTTTCTTGCGTTGCAGAAACTCGTAGATACCTTCGAGATGTTCCGTCACTTTCTTGTTTCCGAATTCATAAACTTTGGTCACAAGACCGTCCAGGAAGTCTCGGTCATGCGAAACGACGATCAGCGTCCCGTCAAAGTCCATCAAGGCTTGTTTCAGGATATCTTTCGTCTTCATATCCAGATGGTTCGTCGGCTCGTCAAGAATCAGCAGATTGACGGGTTCCAGCAATAGTTTAATCATTGCCAAGCGGGTACGTTCGCCACCGGAGAGCACCTTTACCTTTTTTGCAGAATTCTCGCCCCCGAACATGAAAGCCCCCAACAAATCCTTTATTTTGTTGCGGATATCCCCTTTTGCGACATCGTCTATCGTTTGGAACACTGTCAGGTTTTCATCCAAAAGGGAAGCCTGGTTCTGCGCAAAATAGCCGATCATCACGTTATGCCCGATCGTCAACGTGCCGTCATGCTCGAGTTCTTTCATGATACATTTTACCAGCGTAGATTTACCTTCGCCATTCTTTCCGACAAAAGCGATCTTGTCACCCCGCTCGATCGTCAGATTGGCATTACGGAAAACAGTATGGTCTCCATACGATTTAGACACATTCTCGATCGTCACCGGATAAGAACCCGAACGGGGCGAAGGCGGGAACTTCAGGCGCAGAGCGGAAGTGTCTTCTTCATCGACTTCCAGTATTTCCAGCTTTTCAAGCATCTTCACGCGGCTCTGCACTTGCAAAGTTTTGGAATAAGTGCCTTTGAAACGCTCGATAAAGTCCTTCGTTTCAGCAATAAACTTCTGTTGCTCGTCGTATGCCTTCTGTTGCTGCTCGCGGCGTTCCTTGCGCAGCTGCAGATATTGGCTGTAATTGACTTTATAGTCATAGATACGCCCCATCGTAACTTCGATCGTGCGAGTCGTGATATGATCCACAAAAGCCCGATCGTGACTGATCACTACGACCGCTTGCCCGTTATCGATCAGAAAATCTTCCAACCACTGGATGGACTCGATATCGAGGTGGTTGGTTGGCTCGTCCAGCAAAAGCACATCCGGTTTCTTCAGCAACAGTTTTGCCAATTCGATACGCATACGCCAACCACCGCTGAACTCGCTTGTCTGACGGTTAAAGTCTTCACGGGTGAAACCAAGCCCTAACAGAGTCTTCTCTATATCGGCGTCATAATTGATTTCCTCGATGGAATAGAACTTCTCGCTCAATGTCGATACGCGTTCGATCAGTTCCATATAGCTGTCCGATTCATAATCGGTGCGTGTCTCCAATTCTTTGTTGAGAGCAGCGATCTCTGCTTCCATCTCGTGCAGATGAACGAAAGCCTGAGCAGTCTCTTCAAACACCGTACGGCCATCTTCCGTCATCAAATGCTGCGGAAGATATGCGATAACGGTATCTTTCGGGGCAGACACTTTCCCGCGAGTCGGTTCACGCACACCCGCCAATATCTTCAGCAAAGTAGATTTACCCGCCCCGTTCTTTCCCATCAGGGCAATCCGGTCTTTCTCGTTAATGACAAAAGATATATCCGAAAATAATGCGCTACCGCCAAACTCTACTGTTAGTCCGTCTACTGAAATCATATAATATATAAATGTATTGCTTTTATAAAACGAGCGGCAAAGGTAAGAAATAAATAGGTACGATAATAATTGAATTAGAAGCGGTAGCAGTTTCGTTTTAAACGAATACCTTTTTTAAAAGAATAACAACAAATCCTTTTACCCAAAAACGTCAGTCCAAATCTTTCTCATGCAACCAAGCGGAAAGCAAATCTGCCACTTCAATATTATTCAAATCCGAGAAAGGGAAATGTGTGTTACCGTGCAATCCGGCTTCCGGCAGATGGACAACCGTGACATTTCCCCCCAGTTCGTTCAACATTTGTGCCCATTTGCGCATCAGATATAAACGCCGCGTCCACTCGTATAACTCTGGTTGTTCGTCCGTTTCCGGCAGATTGTCTCCGTAATATACGACAATCGGTATTTTAGTGTACTCCATAAAATCAGACATAGGGACTTCAACCCCTTCCGTTTTCCTGGATAGTGTCAGAATCTTTCCCTCCTCCGGAACTTGTCCTTCGGGAAAAGGGACTCCCCCACCCGGTTCATAGGATACGATTCCCTTGATATTCTTTGTCTTCAACAACGTTCTCCATCCGACAGGACCACCTTGAGAATGCGTGACGAAAACTGCTGGCCCTATCTTGTCGAACAAAGCTGCGTATGCATCAGAATAGACTTCAAAATCAACAGACCCGACAGTCGGTGTCATCTGCCGGAAATACTGATCGAGAGCATCTTTGTCACGACTGAACTGCACCCCGTCGAAAAAATCAGGCCAAATACCGAGACGAAAACGGTTGAACCAGATCTCTTCATCAAAAACGGGCGACAAAGTAACTGTCTCCGTTCCCCTCCCGGCATTCCCCCGACGAGGCTGATCGACAAGATACGTGGAGAATCCCCGACGCAAAAAGATATTCTGGAATCCCTCGCGCCCGTCAGGTGTCGTCTCCCACGTTTTGGAGAATTGTCCTACTCCGTGAGCAAAAACGAGTGGATATTTTTGTGCATCAACCGGCTTCTGATAAAACACGTATGCATGGTCGCCATGATAAGTACGTCCCAATGAATCGGTCAGTACCGTACCGCCAACGGCAAAACTGCCCTGTTCGACAATCTTCAATACTGAACTACGGGAACATGCAGCCAACAAAAGCAACACACTCAAACCTAATGCAATCAGATTTTTCATTCCTATACTTGTAATTATTTCTGAACTTTAGATTCCTGCAAAGCATCATAACGACTGCCGATAACCGGAATGGCAGCAACAGCCTCCTCCAATTCTCTCATTTCGCTCTCCGTGAAACGAATTTCTGCCGCCCGCAGATTTTCTTCCAAATGGGAAAGTTTTGTCGTTCCGGGAATCGGTACGATAAACGGCTTCTTATTCATCAGCCATGCCAAGGCAACTTGAGCCGGAGTGATTCCTCTCGTTCTACCAAACACGTTAAGTACTTCCACGATACGCATATTGGCACGAATAGCATCGGGTTGAAAACGCGGTAAAGTCTGACGATTGTCATTCGCCGCTTCGAATCGCGTATATTCATTGATCATGCCACCCAAGAATCCCCGGTTGAGAGGACTGTACGGAACAAAGCCGATACCCAGCTCCTCACAGACCGGCAATACATTCTCTTCTACATTGCGGTGCATAAAATGGTATTCACTTTGTATGGCCGTAACAGGGCAGACCGCATGCGCACGGCGAATTGTTTCGGCATTCACTTCGCAAAGTCCGAAATGCAATACCTTTCCTTCCCGAATCAGTTCTTTGACAGTATCAGCAACTACTTCGACAGATGTATTCGGGTCAATACGGTGCTGATAAAAGATACCAAGCGTTTCGACACCAAGATTGCGTAAAGAATTTTCACAAACCCGGCGGATATTGGCCGGAGTACTATCCTCCTCCGTCTTGATCTGCACGCCATTTACAAATTTATGCCCGAATTTAGAGGAAACGAACACACGCCCCTCATAACCTTTCAAAGCCTCCCCCATTAGTTTCTCGTTCTTATGATAGCCATAGCTTTCAGCAGTATCGAAAAGTGTTACGCCACGTTCTATCGCTTCACGTATCAAGGCAATCGCCTGCTCTTTACCTGGATGCTGACTGCGATGATGGTTCAATCCCATGCAACCGAATCCCATCGCCGAAACGTTCATGGCAGCAGTGCCACTACCCAGTGTCCGCCGATTATGAACAGCAGCCATACCTGCAAGACCAGTATACGGTCTCCCGGATATATTCATTACTGCCGGTTCCGAGCCTACCGCCTTCCCGGTTGTCGAAGCCACACAAAATGTAGAACCAGCCAATACCGCCTGCCTCAAAAAACGACGACGGTTCATACCATGTTCATTGTTCCATTCTTTTTCCATTTCCTGTTGCATTTTTTACATATTCTGTTTTCTGTTGCAAAAATAGAAAGGAACATTCACACGGTCCGTACCAAAACTACGGATAGAAATACCAATTTCATCGATCGGTTAATAAACCTATCGTTTCAGCATCCTATTTCTGTCAAAAAAAGTAACTTTGTATCCACAAGGAGAATAGCTTATGAGTGAAATAATGAAAATTGACACAGTTCGGCAATACAATGACTATTTCGGAGTAGAGACTTTACATCTCTCAGTCAGCGTCATCGAAGGATGTAAGGCAAAGCCATTACGGTATTGCCGGAAGTTATACAACCTATATGCCATCTTATTGAAAGATACAGATTGCGGACAGCTGAAATATGGGCAAAGCTGTTACGACTACCGGCAAGGCACAATGCTTTTTCTGGCACCCGGACAAATAATGGGGTCTGAAGACGACGGAAGGCTACATCAACCAGAAGGCTGGGTATTGGCTTTCCATCCTGAATTTTTGCAAAAGACACCATTAGCTCGTCTGATAAAAGAATATTCTTATTTTTCCTATAATGCAAACGAAGCATTGCATCTTTCGGAACAAGAACGCAAAATCGTCCTCGAATGTATGGAAAAGATACGGACAGAATTACAACATCCCATCGACAAACACAGCAAATCACTGATAACGGATAATATCAAACTGCTACTCGATTACTGTATTCGTTTTTATGACCGACAATTCATTACACGCGAAAATGTAAATCATGATATCCTGACGCGTTTCGAAAGTCTTTTGGATGATTATTTCGCCTCAAATGCACCAGCAGAAAGCGGTATGCCATCGGTACAATATTGCGCCGACAAACTTTGTCTGTCGGCCAATTACCTGGGAGACTTGTTAAGAAAAGAAACCGGGATATCTGCCTTGAAACATATTCAACAGAAAACATTGGATATAGCCCGGGAACGAATGTCCGATACTTCGAAATCCATCGGTGAGATATCTTATGAACTGGGATTTCCTTATCCCCAGCATTTCAGCCGTTGGTTCAAGAGAATGACAGGATATACTCCCAACGGGTACAGGATGGCAAACTAACTGACTGAACCTTGCCATCCCACCCGGTCAAAAAGAGAGATTTATTTCACGACTTCCGGACGTATCAAACCACCACCGATCGAAACACGATCCTTCCCAGTCAGAGACATATCAATAATATAAGAGTTTCGCTGGTTCACTTCCGTCTGACTTTTATGGGCATGGAAAATATAGCGGTATCTGCCCGCCTTGTCCAAAAAGGGTGCACCATGACCGGTTCCGACAAGTTCTTCCACTTTATGCAAAAGCGGATTTTTCTCGCTTTTCCTCCATGGACCGAAAGGAGAATCCGAGGTTGCATAACCTACGGCATAATCCTGACTTCTGAAGTCATTTGCGGAGTAGAACATATAATAAAGCCCGCCCTGCTTGACAATAGAAGGCCCTTCAACCACCTTTCCGAACACCAGCTCCCACGGTTCGGTAGCTTCAACACATTGCGTCAATGTTTCTTCTTTGATCTCTTTCAGATTATCTTTCAGCTCCGCACACCAAATCACATTACCGTTTGTAAAGCGAACAAAATAAAGATAGGCTTTCCCGTCCTCATCGAAAAAGACGGATGTATCGATTCCTTTTTCTTCTCGAATCGGCTTCTTTTCATCTTGCACAAATGGGCCCAAAGGAGAATCGGACGTGGCAACACAGACATGTTCCTCTACCGAATAGAACATATAAAACTTCTTATCCTCCTCCACATAGTAGACCTCCGGCGCCCAAAACCATTTATCCCCGTAAGAATCTTCTTTACTCAGTGCCAGGCGCGGAGAACGCTCCCACGATTTCATGTCTTTAGAACTGTACACCTCGAAACCGTCCGCACGGGATGTTCCATAGGCATAATAGGTATCATTGTAAAACAGGATATAAGGATCGGCAATCGGCAACACATCCGAAACCAGTTCTTTCCCTAAAGCAGTCATATTTACCGAAACAACACACAACAGCATCAATAGCATTTTCTTCAACGTATCCGTCTTCATAAATGTATCCGTTTATTATTTGATAATTGAGAATTTCACACGCCGACAAAGATAATCAATTATTTTCTTCTACAATATATTTGTTTTGTTTATGAAAATTCCTATCTTTGCACCCGCTAATACAAACAGCTTAAATTAATTATTCAAACATGGCAACAAAAATTAGATTGCAAAGACACGGTCGCAAAAGCTACGCTTTTTATCAGATCGTAGTCGCAGACAGCAGGGCTCCACGTGATGGAAAGTTTATTGAAAGGATAGGTTCTTATAATCCGAACACTAATCCTGCTACAGTAGATTTGAACTTCGAAAGAGCTTTGTATTGGTTACAGGTAGGTGCACAACCTACAGATACCACTCGTAACATTCTTTCCCGCGAAGGTGTTTGCTTGAAAAAACACTTATTGGAAGGTGTTAAGAAGGGTGCATTCGACGAAGCTACTGCTGAAACTAAGTTTCAGGCTTGGTTGAAAAACAAACAGGCTTCTGTTCAAGCAGTAAAGGACAAAGATAGCGAAGCTGCAAAAGCTGCCGCCATTGCTCGTCTGGAAGCTGAAAAAGAAGCAAATAAGGCAAAAGCTGAAATCGTAGCTAAAAAGAAAGCAGAATTGGCAGCCGCTGAAGCTGCTAAGCAAGCTGAAGAAGCAGCTGCTGCCGCTCCAGCAGAAGAAGCTCCTGCAGCAGAAAGCGCTGAATAATTCGAGCTTTGCCAAAATAAAAAAGAGGATATCTTTGCAGATATCCTCTTTTTTTTATCCCTTTATCTCTCCTCGCGAACATTCGCAGAAGTTAAAAACGCCCGATCCTACACGAGAATCGGGCGTTCCAAATCACAACATTTCCAACAGAAATATATCAAAACCTTATTTTTTCAGCAAGAAATTATCTATCTGCTCTACAAACTGTTCTTTTGATAAAGCTCCCTGGGCTATCTGTGGTTTACCCGTCTTGGGGATGAACAGCAACGTCGGGATACTCTGTATACCAAATGCCGAAGCCAGCTCTTTTTCATTATCTACATTTATCTTATAAATAACGATATCGTCCTTATACTGTGCAGCCAGTTCTTTCAGGATCGGAGATACTTTCTTGCAAGGACCGCACCAATCTGCATAAAAATCAATAATAGCAGGTTTGTTTCCTTCGTACACCCATTGAGTCTGATTCTTTTCGTAATTATATACTTTCGACAGGAAGTCCGCTTTATTCAAAACAATCACTTCCCCCTGCGCTGATGACACCTTTTCCGTTTCATTTTTTTCTGGTTTTGCAGACATGGAGCAACTGACCAAAATCAGCGCGGCCACAACCATCAATAAACTTTTCAAACTTCTCATATAAAACTTATTACTATTTAATTATTATCACTTACAAAAGTAACAATAAAAAGACACAAACGTTTATTCTCAGTGGTTAAAAGAAAATGAATAGAGTGAAAAGAAAAAATATCCATCACCAAATTTGATTATTCGAAAATAATCACTACTTTTGCACTGCAATTAAAAAATACTTGCATACATATTGGAGAGATGGCAGAGTGGTCGATTGCGGCGGTCTTGAAAACCGTTGAACTGAGAGGTTCCGGGGGTTCGAATCCCTCTTTCTCCGCAGAACCTACTGGACAGAAATGGTCAGCGAACGGACAAAAAGCTACAAATCAATGATTTGTGGCTTTTTTTATTGCCCGAAAGTCCTGCTTCCAAGCGATGCAAAGGAATGCATTCTCACAATTTGTTACCCAATATCGCTTGAATACTGCTTGTGAACTTTTCCAATTTCAAAACATGGATGCTTTGAAATCAAAATTACCTATATTTGAACATTGAAACTTAATAAACAACTTATATGGAACTATCAGCAAGTAAAATCCCACGTATTGAAGTAGTCGATGCACTAAGAGGATTTGCCGTCATGGCAATTATTTTAGTGCATAATCTGGAACATTTTATCTTTCCAGTCTATCCAACAGAACAACCAGCATGGCTAGCCGTCTTAAACGACGGAGTGTTTAACGTCATTTTTTCCCTGTTTGCAGGAAAAGCTTATGCTATTTTCGCTCTTTTGTTCGGGTTTACATTCTATATCCAATGTCATAATCAGACAAAGAAAGGAAAAGACTTCGGCTACCGCTTCTTATGGCGATTGGTTCTGTTGCTTGGCTTCGCAACCTTGAATGCCGCTTTTTTCCCGGCCGGAGACGTACTGTTGTTATTTGCCGTAGTAGGTTTGGTTTTATTTCTGGTCCGCAAATGGAGTGACAAAGCGATCTTGATCACAGCTATTATATTATTAATCCAACCTATAGAATGGTATCACTACATCATGAGTCTGCTCAATCCTGCCCATGCTCTGCCGGATCTCGGCGTAGGCGCCATGTACAGTGAGGTCGCCGAATATACCAAAGCCGGAAATTTCCTGGACTTCATCTGGGGCAATATCACGTTAGGACAAAAAGCAAGTTTGTACTGGGCTATCGGAGCCGGACGTTTTCTGCAGACGGCAGGTCTATTCCTGGTGGGACTTTATATCGGCAGAAAAGAACTATTCGTTACAAGCGAAACACACCTGCGTTTTTGGGTAAAGGTTCTTATTATTGCTGCAATCTGTTTCGCTCCCTTGTATTCCTTAAAAGAACAGATCATGGCAAGCGACAATGCCTTGATCAAGCAAACCGTAGGGACAGCTTTCGACATGTGGCAGAAATTTGCGTTTACATTCATCCTCGTTTCCTCGTTTGTACTCTTATACCAGAAAGAATGCTTCAGGAAAGCTGTTTCAGCTCTGCGTTTTTACGGTAAGATGAGCCTGACAAATTATATCGCGCAATCAATCATGGGAGCGATCATCTATTTCCCGTTCGGACTATATTTAGCTCCTTATTGTGGCTATACAATAAGTTTACTAATCGGGTTCGCCCTCTTCCTGTTACAAGTTTCGTTCTGCAAATGGTGGCTGGCAAGCCACAAACAAGGTCCCTTGGAAAGCATATGGCATAAATGGACTTGGATGTTCTCGAACAATAAATAAAAAACATGAGGCAGTGGATACTGCCTCATCAATATATAAGCCTGATTTTATTTCTTCAGAAGAGGCAAATAATCCCCATAACCTTCTTCTTTCATCTTTTCTTTCGGGATAAACCGCAGTGAAGCGCTGTTTATACAATATCGTAGACCTCCTTTATCGGCAGGACCATCCGGAAAGACATGACCTAAATGAGCATTCCCCGTCTGGCTGCGTACTTCTGTCCGGGTCATTCCATGCGAAGTATCCGGCTTTTCGACAATCAGTTTCTTATCAATCGGTTTGGAAAAACTGGGCCAGCCACAGCCGGAATCAAACTTATCGGTAGATACGAAAAGCGGTTCACCAGTCGTAATATCGACATAGATTCCTTCCCTATGCTCATTCCAGTACTCATTGCGGAATGCAGGCTCCGTGGCATTTTTTTGCGTTACGGCATACTGTATGTCCGAAAGTTTATTCTTAAGAGTCACATCATCCGGCTTTGCATAAACAGGACGGGCATTAGCTTTCCGTGCCAATTCAAACAATTTCGGATTAATATGGCAATAACCGCCCACATTCTTATCCAAATAATCCTGATGGTATTCCTCCGCAGCATAAAAATTAACGAGTGGCATCACCTCGATGGCGATCGGCTTCGCATAGTCTTTTGCCAAATCCTTAATGGCAGCTTCGATCACCGGAGCATCGTCTTTATCGATATAATAAATGCCCGTACGATATTGTAAACCACTGTCCCCACCCTGACGGTTGACACTAGTCGGATCTATCGTCTGAAAGTACAAATCTAACAGTAGATCCAAGTCGACCGTTCGCGGATCATAAACAACCTTAACTGTTTCTACCGCTCCGGTATTCCCGGTGCACACCTCTTTATAGGTTGGATTGGGAACTTGGCTGTTGGCATAACCGACTTCCGTTTGTTCCACACCTCTGATCTGTTTCAAGAAATGTTCCGTACCCCAGAAGCAACCGCCTGCCAGATATATTTCAGCCTTGTCTTTCATCTTCATATTTTCTTGTTTCATTAAATCAAACTCTTTCCTGTTCCCAGCGTTGCCAGCCACACTGACACATGCCAATAACAGTGCAATAATAGCAATATTTCTCATAGCCTATCTATTTCTCAAATAACAAATCGGAAATATTTTTTGTTGTTATAGAAAAATAAAGTCATAACATATAAATGGAAAATAAAGATTATCAAAAACGTGTGGCTGCCATACATGACTTGTCCGGATTCGGAAAATGCTCTCTAACTGTTGCTTTGCCTATCCTTTCCGCCGCCGGAATAGAAGCATGTGCCATGCCGACCGCCATATTATCGACTCATACAGGAGGAATCAGCGGATACACTTACCGCGACCTGACAAGCGACATGCGGGCTTTTATGCAGCACTGGAAGTCGCTCGATATACAATTCGATGCGACCTACAGCGGTTTCTTAGGTTCATTCGAACAACTGGACCTCGTCAAAGAGTTTTTCGAACTATTCAGATCAAAAAACAACCTGATCCTGGTAGATCCGGTAATGGCGGACAACGGAGAACTATATCGCATATTCCAGCCTGAGTTTGCAACAGGCATGAGATCCTTATGCAGGAAAGCAGACATCATCGTCCCTAACCTGACCGAAGCTGCTTTATTACTGGAAGAGAGCTACCATCCCGGTCCCTATACGCAGGCCTATATCGAAAAAATCTTAAAAAAACTAAGCAAGCTCGGACCGAAAAAGATCGTACTGACCGGTGTATACTTTGAAGAAAAGAAATTGGGAGCTGCGACCTACGACCAAAGGAAAGATTCGACAGACTACCTGTTTTCCGAAAGGATACCAGGAAGTTATCACGGAACAGGAGATGTTTTTGCGAGCGCCCTGTTATCCGGCCTGCTGAATAACTTCAGCTTAAGCGAATCAGCACAAATAGCCGTAAACTTCACAGCAGACAGTATACGCCGGACATATAATGTAAAAACGGACTACCGCTTTGGTGTTAATTTTGAACAATGTATCCCCGACTTTCTAAAAGAACTCAAACTGATATAGTTTTTCCAATTTTATTTTTCATCTTTGTAAAAATAACAAGACAAGAACATGAATAAAACTAAAATAGCGATTTCCGGTATAGGAGCTGTAGGCGGCTACTACGGAGGACTATTAGCTGCCCGTTACAAAGACTCTGAAGATATTGACATCTATTTCATTTCCCGGGGTGAAAACCTGGAAGAGATACGTAAGAACGGCATCGAAGTCAAAAATACATTCCTGACGATCAAAGCAAAACCAACCCTCGCAACCGACAATCCTGCTGAAATAGGACCAGTCGATTACCTGTTTTGCTGTACCAAAAGCTACGACTTGGAGGAGAATATAGTTCAGCTGACTCCGATCATCGGCCCTAATACGGTTATCATTCCCCTGCTGAACGGAGCGGATATAGCGGAACGCATACAAAAGCTATTACCGAACAATGAGGTTTGGAAAGGATGCGTTTACATCGGTTCCCGCTTGGTCAGACCGGGAAGAGTGGAAAAGTTCACCATAAAGGACCGGATGTTCTTCGGAAGTAAACAAGGAAACAAGAAACGACAGAAAGACTTACAGGATATATTGGCCAACGCCCGTATCCTTACCACAATACCGGATGACATTGACTTGGAAATCTGGAAGAAATTCTTCATGATCTCGACCGCCGCCACTATCACCTCCTATTTCAATGAAACGATTGGCGAAGTGGTAAATAACCATATCGATCTGTTCATCACATTAGGTTATGAACTCAAAAGCGTGGCAGAAGCCAAAGGGATTCGTCTGCCGGACGGTCAAGTATTCTCCGCCATCGACGCCCAGAAGATCATGCCTAACAACTCCACAACCTCCATGCACAGTGATTTTCAAAAAGGCAATCGCACCGAAGTGGAAACATTGACAGGCTATGTCGTACGAACTGCCCAAGAATTGGGAATCGAAGTTCCGACCTATCAATTCATGTACAAAGGGTTGACCGAATTTCCCTATCCGGTGGCGGATTAATTTCCCAATAAGGGAAAGAGAGTATGTCGAAACCTAATGGGTTTTCCGGCAAGCTCTCTTCTCTTATTCTTACTCTGTCCAGACAAACAAATCTAATTATTAATAGTATATGAAAAACAAATTTTATCTCTATTGTATCCTGTGCTTTCTATTCAACGTTGCAGGATATTCGCAAAGTACAGTTTTCGAATCGCTCTCTTTCGAAAGTAACAAATTAGGTAGGAAAGTTTCCTACTCCATCTACCTGCCTTCCGACTACAACACCTCGAAAAGGAATTACCCGGTCCTCTACCTCTTGCATGGTTATACGGACAATGAAACCAACTGGATACAGATGGGACAAATGAAAACGATTGCCGACCGTGCCATCGCAAACGAGGAAGCCGTGCCGATGATAATCGTCATGCCGGACGCATGGGACACTTGGTATATCAACCAGTATGATGGAAAAGTACCTTATGAAGACATGTTTTTTGAAGAACTTATCCCCTATATGGAAAAAACATACCGGATTCGCAGTGACAAAGAAAGCCGGGCAATTGCCGGATTGTCGATGGGTGGCTACGGATCATTCCTGTACAGCTTGCATCATCCGGACATGTTCTGCGCATGTGCTCCGTTGAGTGCCGCCGTTTTCGACGACACAGTCATGGAGGCAAGAAAAAACAAATCGCACAAGGATTTATTCAACCGCCTGTTCGGGCCGGGAGACGAACACTGGAAGCAAAACAATGTCTTGAAGATCCTTTCCGACTGGAATCAAAACAACTTGCCCAAAATTCGTTATTACATTGATTGCGGTGATGACGACGGCCTGCTGGACGGAAACATGCAGGTGCACCAGGTCATGAAGCAGAAAGGGATCAGGCATGAATTCCGAGTACGAGACGGCGGCCATAGCTGGACCTATTGGCGGACGGCCTTGCCTGAAGTTCTAAGGTTTGTCAGCCAGACTTTTTGCAGAAGTTGACAAAACCGTAATATTGGTACATCAATCCGTAATTCGTGTAAGTTGCAAACCATTTCCTTTTATTATGTTTGCAACATAAAATAACAGACTATCTAAAAAGAGTTTATTATGTTGCGAACGATCAGACTTACAACTGCACTTATCTGTTTTACGCTTGTAACCCTACTGTTTCTCGATTTCACGGGGACGTTGCATGCATGGTTCGGGTGGTTGGCGAAAGTACAGTTCCTGCCGGCGGTATTGGCACTCAACCTCGGCGTGGTACTGTTTCTCATTGTATTGACCTGGATTTTCGGTCGGGTTTACTGCTCTGTAATCTGCCCTCTCGGCATATTCCAGGATGTTGTTTCATGGCTGGCGGGGAAACGGAAGAAAAACCGTTTCCGTTATTCCCCCGCCTTGTCCTGGTTAAGATACGGAGCCATGGTGATATTTATCCTTGCCATGATCAGCGGGTTAGGAGCATGGGCGGCATTGATCGCACCTTACAGCGCTTACGGGCGTATCGCCTCTAACTTATTCGCACCCCTCTGGCAATGGGGAAACAACTTTCTGGCCTACTTGGCAGAACGGGCAGACAATTATGCTTTCTACGAAACGGAAGTCTGGCTACGGAGCCTCCCAACCTTTATCATTGCCACAGTTACCTTCATTATACTGATCATACTTGCCTGGCGGAATGGGCGAACCTATTGCAACACGATCTGCCCGGTAGGAACGTTTTTGGGATTGATCTCCCGTTTTTCCGTTTTCAAACCGGTTATCGATACGTCCAAATGCAATGGTTGCGGCTTGTGTGCCCGTAATTGCAAAGCAGCCTGTATCAATGCGAAAGTACACGAGATCGACTATAGCCGCTGTGTCGATTGCATGGACTGCATAGACAAATGCCGACAAGGGGCCATCCGATATACACGCAGAAAAACAAACAAGGCTGAAACACAGACCAACCAACCGGTCGTAGACAAGCCCGATCGTCGCAAATTCTTTACCGTATCGGCATTACTTGCCACTTCAGCCACACTGAAAGCCCAGGAAAAAGTACAACTCCCGGACAAGAAAGTCGACGGCGGACTGGCCATCATCGAAGATAAAAAGAAACCGGACCGGACAACCCCGATCACTCCTCCGGGCTCGCTGAGCGCTGCCAATTTCTCCCAGCATTGCACCGCGTGCCAGCTTTGTGTATCGGTTTGTACGAACCATGTGCTGCGTCCTTCGGGGAACCTTCAAACATTTATGCAGCCAGAAGTATCGTACGAGCGAGGATACTGTCGTCCCGAATGCGTCAAATGTTCGGAAGTTTGCCCGACCGGAGCGATCCGTCCGATCACGAAAGCGGACAAGACGGCTATCCAGATCGGACATGCCGTACTGATTCAGGAAAATTGCATCGTCAACCGGGACGGCGTCACTTGTGGCAACTGTGCCCGCCATTGCCCTACCCAGGCGATCTTGATGGTGGCAAAAGACCCGAACGACCCGGATTCGCCTCAACTGCCGGTCGTAAACGAGGAAAAATGCATCGGCTGCGGAGCCTGTGAAAACCTGTGCCCGTCGCGTCCGTTCAGCGCCATATATGTGGAAGGACACGAACAACACCGGAATATTTGATCAAGAAATAAAAGAATCATCATATATGAAAAAAGACAATCATCAAGCGATAAACCGTCGCGATTTCCTGAAGATTGTAGGAATCAGCACGGCAACTACCGCCCCGTTGCTCTCCGGGTGCAGTTCGGACAGCGGGATGGCCTCAGGTTCGGGAAGCTCCACCCCTATTCCCACGGACCGGATGACATACCGCACGACGCCGTCCACAAAAGACAAAGTTTCCATCCTCGGTTATGGATACATGCGCCTGCCGACCATTGCCAAAAACAGCGCAAGAGACAGCGATGACGAAATCGACCAGGAGATGGTCAACCGGCTGACTGACTATGCCATCGAGCACGGTGTGAACTACTTCGACACCTCGCCCGCCTATTGCAAAGGACGTTCGGAACATGCTATGGGGATCGCCCTCAGCCGCTATCCGCGCGACAAATATTATATCGCCACCAAGCTTTCGAACTTCTCTCCCGACACATGGAGCCGCGAAGCCTCTATCGCGATGTATAACAATTCGCTCAAGGAGCTGCAAGTCGATTATCTCGATTATATGCTGCTCCACGGGATCGGCATGGGTGGTATGGAAGCCTATGAAAACCGGTATGTCAAGAACGGCATACTCGACTTCCTGCTCGAAGAACGCAAGGCAGGACGTATCCGAAACTTAGGTTTCTCCTATCACGGAGATATAGAGGTGTTCGATTATTTGCTTTCGAAACACGACGAATATCAATGGGATTTCGTCCAGATCCAGTTGAATTACCTGGACTGGAAACATGCCAAAGAGATCAACCCGCGAAACACCGACGCGGAATATCTGTACGGGGAATTACAGAAACGGGGGATTCCCGCCATCATCATGGAGCCACTCCTCGGAGGACGGCTTTCGAACGTGCACGACCATATCGTCGCCCGCCTGAAGCAACGCGAACCGGGACGGAGCGTCGCCTCCTGGGCTTTTCGGTTTGCAGGCTCGTTTCCCGGCGTGCTCACCGTGCTGAGCGGCATGACTTACATGGAGCACCTGCAAGACAACCTCCGCTCCTACTGTCCGTTGCAACCGTTGACGGAAGAGGAAAACCGTTTCTTGTTCGACACCGCCGACTTGATGATGCAGTATCCGACCATCCCGTGTAACGACTGCAAATACTGTATGCCTTGTCCTTACGGTATCGATATTCCGGGAATTTTGCTTCATTATAATAAATGTGTGAACGAGGGGAATGTCCCTCAGAGCGGACAGGATGAAAACTATCGCGAAGCTCGCCGGGCTTATCTGATCGGGTACGACCGCAGTGTACCGAAACTCCGCCAAGCGGATCATTGTACTAGTTGCAACCAATGTAATCCACACTGTCCGCAGGGAATCGATATTCCGAAAGAACTACAGCGAATCGATCGTTTCGTCGAACAACTGAAACAAGAGACATTATAAATCCAAACAGCCGTCCCGATTTCGGACGGCTGTTTTTTATCTCCAAAAACACCGTCCCGATTTCGGACGGCTGTTTTTTATCTCCAAAAACACCGTCCCGATTTCGGACGGCTGTTTTTTATCTCCAAAAACACCGTCCCGATTTCGGACGGCTGTTTTTTATCTCCAAAAACACCGTCCCGATTTCGGACGGCTGTTTTTTATCTCCAAAAACACCGTCCCGATTTCGGACGGCTGTTTTTTATCTCCAAAAACACCGTCCCGATTTCGGACGGCTGTTTTTTATCTCCAAAAACACCGTCCCGATTTCGGACGGCTGTTTCTATGTCCAAAAATGCCGTCTTGATCCTCGGAAATTATATTCCCCCCTTTAAAAGTAATTTCCTCTGAGGTTTAAACACCATATAGTTGAATACCAGAAACACCGCAGTTCCTAACAGGGCAAAAAACGAACCGATCAATGCCGTACTTTCCAGCCCTGCCCCATGTTCGATCGACAATCCTCCAAAATAAGCCCCCACGGCATTCCCCAAATTAAAAGCAAGCTGGACCATCGCCCCGCCCATCATCTCTCCGCCAGGAGAATATTGAAGCAACAACAATTGCTGTGGAGAAGAAACGTAAGCATTCGATAAACTCCCCCTTTCATTCTAAAAATGTGATATTACTTTTGTAATCAAAGTAAAAAAGCTCAATTGTTATGTCACATCAATGGACCATGGAAGATTTTGAATCTATTTATTCCCGTTTCAAGTCGAGCGGACTGTCAGTTATGGATTTTTGTTCGAATGAATGTATTCGTCCCAAACGTTTCTACGAGTGGCGTTCCAAGCTGTTGCGCAAAGGCGGCTTTATCCCGGTAAAGGTAAACAGTAAGGGCCAGGTCAGTCTTCCCCATAAGGAGAAATCCCTGCTGTCTGCCCCTCCGGTCAGCCCGTCGCCAATTCCCCAGCCGCTATGTGAGATCTCCTATCCCAATGGCGTCACAGTCCGCTTGAACAGCCCTTTGTCACCGGAGGTATTGCAAACCCTGATATTTTTGAATTCAAACCGTTAGCCTATGTTTTCTTTGAATGAATCCAACAGATATTATCTTTACCCGTATCCGACAGACATGCGTAAGAGTTTTTATACGCTTAGCGGCATCGTGACCAACCAGATGGGAAAGAATGTACGGGACGGTGACGCTTTCATTTTTATCAATGCGAATTGTACCTGTATGAAAATCCTCCATATGGAATATGGTGGTCTGGTGATATACCATATGAGGCTGGAACATGGGCACTTCCATCTGCCGGTCATAAATACGGAGGAAGGTCGGATTAAAGCGATTGAAACCTTCTGGAATGACCTTGTGATGATGGTTCAAGGAATGGACGGCAGCAAGGTCAGGCGTTATAAAAGGAGTGGTTTCCATGGGTTGTAGTTGTAACAAATTATAACATATACAATGCCGTATTCCGGCTGTTTTTTAGTATCTTAGCATCATATTTAAACGATTATGCCAACCGATAAGGAATTACTGATAAAGGATCTCATGCACAAATGCGACTGTCTGTATAGAGAAAACAGCCGGTTGAAGGAGATGGTGTCCACGCAGCCCCTTAAAGCTGCGGACAAAGAGGTGTATGAGGCTTTATTGTCTGACAAGGATGCCATAATCGCCCAAAAGGAAGCAAAAATCAACAGTCTGGAGCAACGTGTATCCTATCTTGAACGGCAGTTGTACGGTAAGAAGGCGGAAAAGTTCATAAAGCCTGACGCCCAGGACCGCTGGCTGGATTTTGAAGGCTTTGACATGCTTCCCCAGGAGGCTGAAGCCGCAGAAGAAGCAGAAAAGGAGTTGAAGGCTACCAGAGAAGCGATCATCGCCCGTAAAAAAGCGGGGAAGCAGCATCCTGCGAGAAAATCCCTTCCGGAGAATCTTGAGCGTGAGGTGGTCCATATATATCCCGAAGGGTATAATCCGGAAGAGTGGACGCTCCTTCCCGGAGAGGAAGTGACCGAGATCCTTATGCACGAGCCCGAGAAGTTCTATATCCGCAGGATAGTGCGCCATACAGCCAAACGGAAGGGTACAAACGAGTTCAAGACCGGCCCGCTTCCCGTCATGCCAATAGCAAAGAGCTATGCCTCTGCCTCATTGCTGGCAGACATGATGATAGGGAAATATGTGGATCACATACCGTTCCACAGGCAACTGGAACAGTTCAAACGTGTGGGGGTACATCTCCCCGCGTCAACGGTCAACGACTGGTTCAAGGATGTGGCGGATTTGCTAAGGCCCCTTTACTTCCGATTATGGGAGCTGGTGATGCAGACTGACTACATACAGTCGGATGAAACGACAATCCCCGTGATGAATGACGAGAGACACAAGACGGTCAAAGGTTATATCTGGCTTGTGCGCAGTGTCATGACCGGACGTCAGTTCTTTTACTATGACAAGGGTTCCCGAAGTGGAAAGGTGGTGCTGAAACTCTTCGGCAAGTTCCGGGGAGCCATACAGACGGACGGATACGAAAGGTACGAGATGCTGGACGCCAAGAAAGGTATTATCCTTCTTGGCTGTTGGGCCCATGCACGCAGACATTTTTGGGAGGCAAGAAAGAATGACATGCAGCGTGCCGACTATGCGCTCGCACAGATACAGTTGCTTTATGACGTGGAGCGTAAGGCTGACGATGAACGCCTGACTTACGAACAGAGGGCTGAACTTAGGGCACGTCTTGCATATCCCATACTTGTGCGCTTCGAGAAATGGCTGGTCAATGAATATCCCAAAGTAATGAAAGACAGTCCGATCGGAAAAGCCATAAAATATACATACGGAAGGTTCGACAAACTCTCCAGGTACCATCTGGACGGTCGTTACAGACCGGATAATAACGAGATAGAAAATAAAGTGCGGCCTGTCGCGTGCGGCAGACGTAATTACCTGTTCTGTGGCAATAATGATGCCGCTGAAGATGCGGCGGTGCTCTACTCGTTCTTCGGCTGCTGCAAGGCTGCCGGGGCTGACTTCCGCACGTGGCTGATCTACTTCCTTGAACATATACATGATTATGACGATGACTACTCGATGGATCTGGCCGAATTGTTACCTGACAATCTGTTATCCAAGGGCAAGATATTATCCGTTACGTCACCGGAATCTCCCAAGAAAGACTCCTGATACCTTCGTAAATCTCGCCTAAACACGGGAAAACTACCGTTTTATGCCAATCAAGACGGGAAAATAGGGAATAAAGTGCCGTTTTTATCTTCATTATCCCCGATAAATAGGGAAAATAAGGGAAAGAATACCCTTTTATACCAATTATGGCGGGAAAGTAGGGATAAAAATATCGCTTTATCACATTTGTCACAGGAAAATAAGGGGCAAAGGGGAAAAACTTCCTTTTATCCGCTCCATTAGTAGGGATAATATCAATTACTATAGAACCCGCACATCTTTGGGTTGAATTGATGTAACAATAAATCATAGAACGATAAAATGAATAAACGACATTATGAACATACGTTACCCAATATACGAGGGAGTTTATCGAATACTTACGAAGAAACTGCAAACAGGCAACCAGTACAAACGCACATCAGCAAAGCGGACAAAAAGCCGTACGAAGCAAAAAAATAAATCAGCAGAAGTGATGCAAACATCAGAAACTGCATGGACATCGCTACGATACCAGGTGTAAAACGATCAGACAAATGCCCTCCCAAATAGTTACCGACACACATGCTCGCACCCGCCAGCAACATCAATACAGGCATTGTCCCGACACTGAAACCGGACACCTCCGTCATTAACGGATTGACATAGCTATACCAGCAAAAAGCTCCCCCGTTTCCTAACATGGTAGCAGCAATCAGCATCCACGGTTCCGGCCTTCTCAAAAAACGAAACTGCCCTTTCAGATTCGTCGCCGGCAGGGCGGGCAAAACAGGAACCCACCTCCGGATAAACCAAATCGTTACGCCACCCCACAACGCTGCAATCACAAAAACCAAACGCCAGGACAGAAAGTGCCCCAGGAAATTCCCGGCCGGGACACCGAACAAATTGGCAATCGTCATCCCCATAATCATAATAGCTACAGCAGAAGTGCTTTTCCCTTTCTCCGCCAAACGGCTGGCAACAATCGAACCGACTCCGAAATAAGCCCCATGCGGCAACCCCGATACAAACCGGGCACACAACCCCATCCAATAATCGGCCGACAGAGCCATAAGCAGATTCCCGGCAACAAAAAGCCCAACCAAAGCAAGCAAGATCGTACGTAGCGGCCAACTCCTGGCCACCACCACTACCAACGGCGCTCCCACACATACACCCAACGCATAAGCCGAAATAAGATGACCGGCTTCGGATAAGGAAATATCAAATCCTGCCGCCACATCCGGCAAGATACTCATCATAATAAACTCTGCAATCCCCAACCCAAATGTGCCAAAAGACAATGCATACAAACCTTTCTTCATAACCTAATTCAATCTTTCTGTTTTTCCGGCCGCAAAGAAACAACAAAATTATTAAGTGTAATTGTCGCAGATTATGCAATTATTGTCTAATTTTACTGTGTTTTATCAGAAAGTTCATCCGACATGCATGAGAAACTAAAATTCGAACAAATCAAAAAAGATAGTTGTGCCTCATTACGCTACGATTATTCCAGCTTGTACCCGAAAGACGAAATGCCTCTTCATTTTCATCCCGAAATAGAAATATGTTATGTTGTGAAAGGTTCAGGCTACCGGATGATAGGCGACTTTCTGGAGCCGTTCGAGGAGGGAGAAGTCGTACTGGTCCCGACCAACCAACCACATTGTTGGATGTATAACCCCGAAAGTTGCGAGCCTGATGGAAAACGGAGATGCATAGTTGTGCAATTCAATCCCGACTTGCTACAAACCGGCCTGTCTTTTTTTACCGAATGGGAATATGCCGCTCACCGGTTATCGGCAATCCAGCAAGGCATCCTGCTGACAGGCGAAACAGCCGGAAAAATCAAATCCTGCTTAGAAGAAATGAACCTCCTGAATGCAAGCGAAAGGATGCTGATGTTGATCCGCATCCTGCAACAAATCGGAACCACAACCGATTTAATCCCTATCGGTTTGCAGGAAACGGCATTCAACGGCATTACCAAAAACATGCAACGCATGCAACTGATCTTCAAATACGTCATCGAGTATTACAAGGAGAAAATAACTCTTTCGGACGCCGCAAACGTAATCAGCATGAGCACAACGGCGTTCTGCTCGTTTTTCAAACGTGAAACAGGCAAAACGTTTACAAACTTCATCAACGAATACCGGATAGAGGCCGTTGGCACTTTACTCCGCAACTTTCCGGATAAGGACATTAACGAAATAGCCTGGCAATGCGGCTTCACCGACATTCCCTACTTCAATCGTTATTTCAAAAAGATGAAACAGATGACTCCGAAACAATGGAGATACAAAATACAATAAAAAAAGAATATCCTAATATGAATGCAGAAATTATCCGATTCTTAGACGATTTACGACGAAACAATAATACCGTCTGGTTCCATGAAAATAGAGAACGATATGACAAACTTCGCTGCGCTTTTATCAACGAAGTACAAGAGTTAATCGAACGAATCAGTGTATTTGATCCTGATATACGGGGATTGGATGCACGGAAATGTCTGTTCCGTATTAATCGCGACATCCGTTTCAGCCTCGACAAGTCGCCTTACAAGACTTATATGTCAGCCTGTATTGCTCAAGGAGGACGTCATAGTATCCGGGGAGCTTACTACTTTCATCTTGAACCGGAATACTGCGTACTGTCCGGTGGTATCTGGTATCCCAAACCGGAAATATTGAAAGTCCTTCGACGTGAAATATACAATAACATAGATGAATTTGTTTCCATCATCGAAGAGCCTTCTTTCAAAGCTCTGTACCCGTCACTCGAAGGGGACATGCTAAAACGTATCCCGGCAGGTTTCCCCTCCGATTCTCCTTACGGTCATATATTAAGGCACAAAGACTTCAGCGTTATAGGTATTAAGCCCGACAGTTTTTTCAGCCAGCCGGACTGGATGGAAGAAACCATCGATTGTTTTCGAAAGCTTCTTCCATTCAACCGCTTCCTGAATGAAATTGTGGATGAATATATGGGAAATCTGTAAAAATACTATTTCCCGCAAATATCCTTAAACGGACAATACATGCAGGCTTTGCCGTTCGGGGTTTGCACGAATGGGGTTTCTGTGTCGAAGATTTCATCCAAGCAATTTCGCAGGCTGTCTTCAAAATCCGTGCGATAGTTGGCGAAGTCCAAAACCTGTTCTGTTTTGAACCGGTCTGTACGATGGTAAATTCCAGGATCGAAAGAGGAAGAAAAGAGGGTCCTCATATAATAGATACCCGGCTGAATAGCAGTTGAAAGCTGAACTGACCTGTTATACATCCATGCATACATAAAGACCTGCATAACCGCTTTGGAACGATCCGTATCTGCTTTGTCGAAAAGAGCTTCTACAGAGGTAAACTGCGTCGTCCCGCCCCCACTCTTATAGTCAATAATGCGGACGACATCGCGTACTTCGTCTATACGGTCGATAAATCCTTTCAACTGGATATTGCTTTTATCCGTCAATGGGAAAAGGCATTTTATCTTCTTTTCCGATTCGATATAACGGAAAGGAGTCTGCTTTGCGTCACGTTCCAACACTTTCTCCACATATTTGCGAATCATCTCGCCGATCAGGAAATTTTGTCCGGTGAGTGGACGAACAATGTCCGTTTTAAAGAAAATTTCGGCAAAGGCACGGGCAACTGCTCCCGTCAACATAGGCGTATCTTTTCGGATCGCTTTCAGCAGATCAGCCGTCACCATCTTTCCGCAGAATGGCTGATACAATTCTTCCATCACCTTATGCAGGATACTTCCAAAAACATTACTTTCAATCGTCTCGCTTACCTCCTCTTCTTCACGTATTCCCTCGACAACGGAGAAATAGAATTTAAGCGGACAATCCAGATAGGTATTGACTGCACTCGCCGATATCGCTCGCGTCCCGCCACTCCGGAAATCAGCCAGACGGTTCATGACTTCCTCCGTCTTAGCTACCTGCAAGGCAGGAGTCTTGGAAGAAGAGACATTGTAAACAACCAACTTATTCTGTATCGGCTCCTCATAATGATAATGCAACTGATGCACGAAACGGCTAACCTCGCCTGTCTGCAATCCGTTGCTTCTTGTATCATAAAGCAGACTGACATGGCTGGCACGATAAATCAAACGATAGAAATGATACGCCCAAACACTGTCCTGATGTTCGTATGTCGGCAAACCGAATCCACGACGAAGATTATAAGGAATAAATGAATTAGCCGCTTTCCTCAACGGGAAAATCCCTTCATTCATCGAAAGGATAATCAACCGGTCAAAGTCAAGCGCACGAGTCTCCAAAACACCCATGATCTGCAAACCGGAAAGAGGTTCACCATGGAAAGGAATCGTAATTGTGTCCGTCACACGTTTCAGCAAACGGAAATAGGTGTCGATTTTCATTTCTACATTCGCCTCCCGCATGACTTCCTTCATCCGGTTGACCGTAGCGAAATAATGGAAGATAAACTCCTGTTCGATGTCGTTAATAGTTGAAAGTTGAGAGTTGAAAGTTGAAAGTGGCTCCGTGTCACTATTTACACTTTCAACTTTCAACTTTCCACCTTCAACAGCTTTATTCAGTTCCTGCAACACGTTAATCAAATAATCGGAGAAAGTTTCCACCGCAGTCACCGGAGTAAAGAGGATGGACAACAATGGCGTCTTATTCAGATCGTCATACGATATGTAAATCTTGTTGTTTTCTGAAATATTTTTTACCAGATTAGAAACCACCTCTGGAGAAGTAGTCGAGATATACCGATGGTTCAGGATTGGCAAGACATCCCGGAAATAGAACACCGGCCTCCGGTCCACATAACGAATATTCTTTTGCAAAGCCAGAATATATTCCATCAAAGATGCAACCGGTGTACCGGCCAACGGATATCCCATCGTCACATTGATCCGTTTGATCTGTTCGGGAATGGCATTCAGAACCGGAATCAACAAATGTTCATCCGGCAGAATCACAGCCGTCCGCAACGCTTCTTCCGCACTCATTTCGTCTTCCTTGCAAAGCTCGTTCAGAATGCTGCACACTTGCTTTGCCTGTCCGATTCCGGAAGGGATGCCGATCACCTCGATCTTCTTTTTGTCGTCATCTTCATTGTCAATAGTCAATTGTCCATTTTCAATTAATTGCGACGGGAATTGCCGCAAATTGCGCTCCACGAAGTAAGAGGCTTTATTATCTGGGTCCGTCACTTTCGGAGAGGCGTAATCCCAGTAAAAATCAGCTATTCCCCGTTTTTGCAATCCGGAAAGGAAACGTTCTTCAGCCACCGAGAGGGCATTCAGTCCGACAAATACAACCTTTGTATAGGGCAGGTCGCAACATTCGTCTTTCTCCATCTGTTCGACAACTTCCCGGAAAATCATACCTTCATATCCTTTGCCTTCGGTGGCAAGCGCTTCCCGCAAATCGGTATATAGGGCATATAAAATCTGCCAGACCGCCAGAAATTGTTCCTGGTTGGGCGTATCTCCTTTCGGGTAAAAAGAAGACCAAAAAGTCCGGATAGCCGCAATTTGTTCAGGGCTCAGAAAACTAAAATCATTCTCTATCTCACGCAGGTCCGTCACATTGGTGAAGAGCATACGGGCATCTGCCATATATTTATCGATATCGTCAAAATCATTCAGCAGCATTTCCCCCCAATACAAGAACTCGTCGAACGTTTCGGAAGAACCGCTATGTCTCAAATAAATATCATATAGTTTAAACAGCATGCTGATCCGATCGGCAGCCTGCTTTCCGCTCAACTGTACAAACAGATCGTTGATCGTCAGGATCGTCGGCGAGAAAAGAGGCTTCTCAGATACTTCCGACAAGTATTTCTGGAAGAACAGCCCGGTACGGCGATTCGGGAAAACAAAGGCCAGACGGCTCACTTCCGCCCCGTATTCAGAATAAAAAAGGGATGCAACCTGATATAAGAATGGTTTCATTAATTGTTTGGATTAATAAATGATGATTTATCAGTGTATATTACTGTAATATATTTTCTATCATTTGTATTTCTTCCGCTGAAAAGGCTGTATTTTGTAACGCCTTCAGGTTATCTATCAACTGTGCAACCGAACTGGCTCCCACCAGGACGCTCGTCACCCGGTCGTCTTTCAACAGCCAGGCAATCGCCATTTCCGCTAACGTCTGTCCGCGTTGTTTGGCAAGGTCATTCAGTTGTCTTACTTTATTTATTTTTTCTTCCGTCACCTGTTCACGTTGAAGATGGCCTGTAGATTTGGCCGCACGCGAATTATCGGGAATACCGTTCAGATACTTATCCGTCAACATGCCCTGTGCCAATGGCGAGAAGGCGATCATCCCTACTCCTTCCTGCTTCAACAGAGGCAACAAGTCCGGTTCGATCCTGCGATCCAGCATCGAATAACGCGCTTGATGGATCAAGCAAGGCACACGATGTTCTTTCAATACGGCAAGTGCTTTTTCCGTCTGTCCGGCAGTGTAATTCGATATCCCGACATACAGGGCTTTTCCTTGGCGGACGATGTCAGCCAATGCTCCCATCGTTTCTTCGATCGGCGTCTGTGGGTCCGGACGATGCGAATAGAAAATATCCACATATTCTAATCCCATCCGCTTCAAACTCTGGTCAAGGCTTGCCATCAGATACTTGCGACTTCCCCAGTTGCCATACGGACCAGGCCACATGTCATATCCGGCTTTTGTGGAAATAACAAGTTCATCCCGATATTGCCCCAGACCTTTCTTCAGGATACGGCCGAAATTTTCCTCTGCCGATCCATACACAGGACCGTAATTATTGGCAAGATCAAAATGTGTAATCCCATTGTCGAAAGCGGCATACGCAATCTGAATAAAGTTACTGAACACATCTACACTGCCGAAATTATGCCATAATCCCAGAGAGATGACCGGCAATAGCAATCCGCTCCGCCCACAACGCCTATAAGCCATATCGGCATACCGGTTATCATTTGCTTTGTACATTTCCATATAAAGATATTTTTATTACAATGAATCTTTTCAGATATACAAATATAATCAAGAATACCAAAAGAACGGGCAATTCGGATAAAATGATCGCTTCTCGGAGGAAACAACATCAACCGGGTATAAATAAAAAAAGGCTATCCTCACGGACAGCCAATCTTCATTGTTAACCTTAAATCTAATACCATGAAAAACACAGTGCAAATATAGAGAGTTTATGTTATGCAGCATAATATTTCCACAAAAAAAAGCTTTCTCTTAACCTGATTTAACCATTTCATGTTTTACAACATAATTTTTCATACACTTTTGACTTAGTCATTCCCTGCACAAGCAACAGACACATTATGATTGAAACAGCCTACAATACTGAATAAAAACGATCCAAACAAAGAGGCGACTGCCCGCACCGGGCAGTCGCCTCTTTCCTACCGATCTGCTAATGATCGGAAAATTAATTCTTACTTATTGAAACGTTCTTTCAATTTAGCCAACATATCCTGAGTCATGGAATCCAGATCATATTCCGGTTTCCAGCCCCATTCCTCACGGGCACACGTGTCATCCAAAGAGTTAGGCCATGATTCTGCGATAGCCTGACGTAACGGATCCACATCATATTCCATCTGGAAGTCAGGAACATACTTTTTGATGTTGTTGTAGATAATTTCAGGATCAAAGCTCATGGATGCAATGTTGAAAGAATTACGATGAACGAACTTCGTCGAATCGGCTTCCATAATTTCAATAGCTGCACGCAGACCGTCCGGCATATACATCATATCCATGAATGTACCCTGCTTGATCGGACATACAAACTTCTCACCTTTGGCAGCCGAATAATAGATATCAACTGCGTAGTCGGTCGTACCACCACCCGGAGGTGTCACATAGGAGATAAGTCCCGGAAAACGTACGGAACGGGTGTCGACGCCGAAACGGATGTTGTAGTAGTCACTCAACAACTCGCCTGAAACTTTCGTAACACCGTACATAGTACGCGGGTTACGGATCGTATCCTGCGGAGTCTTGTCTTTCGGCGTGTTATTGCCAAACACACCGATTGAACTCGGAGTGAATACAGCACAATGCATTTCACGTGCAACTTCCAATACGTTAAACAAACCGCCCATACCGATTTTCCAGGCAAGCTGCGGTTTTGCTTCTGCAACGGCTGACAGCAGTGCAGCCAAGTTATAAATCGTATCTACCTTATATTTGGACACAGTCTCAGCAATCTGCTGTTCGTTTGTAATGTCGACAATTGCAGAAGGTCCTGATTCCAGCAGTTCGCCTTTAGGCTCCTGTCCGGGGATGTAACCTGCTACAATGTTTCCACCGTAGATACCTCTCAACTTCATGGTTAACTCTGATCCAATCTGACCGGTAGAACCAATTACTAATACATTCTTCATTGCGTTTGATGTTCTTTTAAGTTTTTTCGATGGCAAAGGTATAGAGAATAAAAACATTCCGGTATGAATTTCTTGTATTTTTTAGCCTATATATTCAAAAAAAATATGACCTTTGCCGCATCGGCAGACAAATCAGAGACAAAGAAAAAAATGGTTTCAAGAATAATATTTTGCCACTTGTCTGCGATAATAGAGATATAATTGTCAACTTAATTAAAAATACTAACAAAAAACAAAGTTATGTACGGTAAACTGAAAGATTTCCTTACTCAGGAATTGGCAAACATCAAAGCTGCCGGATTGTATAAGAACGAGCGTATCATCACCACTCCTCAAAGAGCCGACATCAAAGTAAACGCAGGAAGCGACGTTTTGAACTTCTGCGCAAACAACTATCTGGGCCTGTCTGACAACCAACGTCTGATCAAGGCTGCCAAAGAAGCTATGGACACACACGGATACGGCATGTCATCCGTACGTTTCATCTGTGGGACACAGGATCTGCACAAACAACTGGAAGCCGCTATCTCCGACTATTTCAAAACCGAAGATACGATCCTGTACGCTGCATGTTTCGATGCCAACGGCGGTCTGTTCGAACCGTTGTTCACTGAAGAAGATGCGATCATCTCCGATGCTTTAAACCATGCCTCCATTATTGACGGCGTACGTCTTTGCAAGGCAAAACGCTACCGTTATGCCAATGCAGACATGGCCGACCTGGAACGTTGCCTGCAAGAAGCCCAGGCACAACGTCATCGCATCATCGCAACAGACGGTGTGTTCTCTATGGACGGAAACGTGGCCCCGATGGACAAAATCTGTGAACTGGCAGAAAAATACGACGCATTGGTAATGGTTGACGAATCCCACTCTGCCGGTGTAGTAGGCCCGACAGGACACGGTGTGGCTGAACAATATAATGTATACGGAAGAGTCGATATCTTCACAGGTACGTTAGGTAAAGCATTCGGTGGCGCCATGGGCGGATTCACAACCGGAAAGAAAGAAATCATCGACATGCTGCGTCAGCGCTCCCGTCCTTATCTGTTCTCTAACTCTGTCGCTCCCGCTATCGTAGGCGCCAGCCTGGAAATGTTCAAGATGCTGAAAGAAAGCGATGCTTTGCATACGAAACTGATGAACAACGTCAGCTACTTCCGTGAAAAGATGTTAGCAGCCGGTTTCGACATCAAGCCGACTCAGTCCGCAATCTGCGCCGTTATGCTGTATGATGCTAAATTATCCCAGGATTTCGCAGCCAAGATGCAGGAAGAAGGCATTTATGTTACCGGCTTCTACTACCCGGTAGTGCCGAAAGGCCAGGCCCGCATCCGCGTACAGTTGTCCGCAGGCCACGAAACGGAACATCTGGATAAAGCAATCGCTGCATTTATCAAAGTTGGAAAAGAACTGAACGTAATAAAATAAAACATACGATTTTTCATTATTCACGTGTTTTTCAAGGCTTGATTCTGCCGCTAACCCTTAGGCAGCAATCAAGCCTTTTTTTATCAAACAGGTTGTCTTTCGGGATAAAAAAATTATCTTTGCCCTTTTACAAGTAAAAATTTATGCAACTCAGTAACTACCATAGCCATTGTACATTCTGTGACGGTCGGAGCACGCCGGAAGACTTCATTAAATTCGCTGTTGCGCACGGGTTCCGCGCCTACGGTTTTTCATCCCATTCACCACTGCCGTTCGAAACATTCTGGAACATGTCTAAAGACGATATGCCCGAATATCTGACAGAAATAGAACGACTGAAAAAGAAATACAGTGACCGGTTGGAAATATACGTAGGACTGGAAATCGATTTCTTAGACGAGAGCTACAACGCGTCCATCCCCTACTTCCGCAATCTGCCGCTCGATTACCGTATCGGTTCCATCCACTTTCTTCCGATCGCACAGCCGCTTGCGGAAGAGAATATGGTGTGTATCGACGGTCCTTTCCGGGAGTACCAGAAGTCTGTCGACGCCTACTACGACGGAGATATCCGCAAGCTGGTCGCCCACTATTTCAGTTCCACACGGCGAATGATCGAGGCAGGCGGAATCGACATTGTCGGGCACATGGACAAGATATACATGAACGGGCACAAATGCGAAGGCTTCGACCTGCAAGCGGACTGGTATCAAAAACCATTCAACGACTGTCTGCACCTGATCGCCGAAAAGGGACTGATGGTCGAAGTCAACACGAAAAACCTCGTGAAGAAACAGGAGGTCTACCCGCATACCGACTATCTGCACCGCTTACGTGAGCTGGATATTCCGGTGATGGTAAACTCAGACTGCCACTATCCCGACCTGGTGAACGACGGACGTGCGGAAGCATTCGAACTGCTGAAAAAGGCCGGGTTCAAATCCACCCGCGAACTGATCGGCGGACAGTGGCAGGATGTGGCGATCTGACGCATTTGTAACGCTATTGTAATACGTATTTCATTTCATCGAAATACAGAAATACGTCCTTTGCAGAAATAAATTATATTTGTAATAAAAAAGAGACAAAGATTATGGATATGCCGAAGATTCTTGTAGTGGACGATGAAGAGGATTTATGCGAAATCCTCAAGTTCAATCTTGAGATAGAAGGGTATGAAGTAGACACGGCTTTCAGTGCCGAGGAAGCGTTGAAGATGGATATAGCCTCCTACCAACTGCTGCTTTTAGATGTCATGATGGGTGAAATATCCGGATTCAAGATGGCCAGCATCCTCAAGAAAGAAGAAAAGACGGCCGATATCCCCATCATCTTCCTGACAGCCAAGGACACTGAAAACGATATGCTGACAGGCTTCAACTTGGGAGCCGACGACTACATATCCAAGCCTTTCTCCATCCGTCAGGTGGTGGCACGTGTGAAAGCCGTGCTGCGCCGCACATCAGACAAGGAGAAAGTGCCGGAAAACGAATGCCTCAAATATGAAACTCTCTCACTCGACACGAAGCGCATAAAAGCCTCCGTAGACGGACAGGAAGTCCCGCTCACCAAAAAGGAATTCGAGATACTGAAACTCCTTCTTGAAAACAAAGGAAACGTGTTCTCGCGCGAGGAGATCCTTTCCCGGATATGGAAAGACGAAGTATATGTGCTCGACCGCACCATCGATGTAAACATCACCCGCCTGCGCAAAAAGATCGGGCCATACGGCAAAAACATCGTGACGCGGCTCGGCTTCGGATACTGCTTTGAAAATTAAAAATTGAGAATTAAAAATTAAAAAATAAACGAACGGGCACTTATTCTTACATTCCAAGATGATTTCTTACTTCTTAATTTTTAATTTTTACTTCTTACTTCTTAATTCTTAATTTACCCCATGGTCAAGATAGAATCAACGACAAACAGCAGAATACCTTTCAGCCAGCGACTTTTCTGGTCGATATTCGCCATGTTCCTGGGGTTCACGGCTTGCTTCCTGTTGTTCCAGTATCAGCGGGAACGGGAGTTTGCCCAAGAGAAGTTGAACAACGTGTTGGGGAATTACAACTACCAGTTGTTCCGCCGCACGCAACAGACTGAGGATATCAACCAGGTGGTTCACCAGTTTATCGACGACATCCCCCAAAAGGATCTTCGCGTGACCATTATCGATCCGGCAGGGAAAGTGTTGTTCGACAATAGCGGTGCCGAGGAATTCAACAACCATAACGACCGCAGCGAGGTACGCAAGGCACGCCTCTACAATGAAGGGTTCGCCATCCGTTCGTCCAACTCGACCGGTAAACGCTATTTCTACACGGCGACGAATATCGGCGGGTATATCTACCGCTCCGCCCTCCCCTGGGACCCTTACACACAGCGCGTACTGACGATCGACAAGGATTTCATCTATTTTATGGCGTTGATGACGCTGATATTTTTCTTCGTCCTCTCCCGCTTCACGTTCAGCATCGGGCGGACGATCTCGAAGCTGCGCGACTTCGCCCTGAACGTGGAGAAAGACCGCATACCGGAGAACGAATATGTCTTTCCCAACGACGAGCTTGGAGACATATCGAAGAATATCGTCGGGCTTTACCACCGCCAGCAGAAGGCCAAGGACGAGCTTTCGATGGAACGCGAGAAGCTGATCAAGCATTTCCAGTACGCAAAAGAAGGTTTCGCCATGTTCACACCGGAAGGCAGGGAGATATTGTCCAATATCCTGTTCGTACAGTTCGCGAACCTGATTTCCGACATGCAGATACGACAGTCGGAAGACGCGGTCGACATTCCGGAACTGGAACCGATCCATCTGTTCCTCTCCAAAAACATCCCGAACACGAACCGCAAGCGGAAAGTGTTGCGCGAATCGGTCACGGTGGACAAGAACGGAAAGATTTTCCTGATCGAATGCATTCTGTTCCTCGACAACAGCTATGAGATATCTATCAACGACATCTCCCGCCAGGAAGAAGAGAGTCGGATGAAACGGCAGCTGACGCAGAACGTGGCGCACGAGCTGAAAACTCCTGTCAGCAGTATCCAGGGTTATCTCGAAACGATCATCAGCAATCCGCAGCTGCCGGACGACAAACGCCAGTTCTTCCTCGAACGCTGCTACTCGCAAAGCACGAGGCTGACGGGGCTGCTGCGCGACATTTCGGTATTGAACCGGCTGGACGAAGCTTCCGAAATGTTCGAGCTGTCGGAAGTGAACATCCAAAAACTGGTCGGCGAGATCGAGAAGGAATGTTCGAAGGAGATGGAAGAAAAGAAGATCACGACAGAGGTCGCTCTTCCGGGCAACCCTACGATCTATGGCAATTATTCGCTGCTCTACTCGATCTTCCGCAACCTCTACGACAACGCGATCGCGTATGCGGGCGAAGGCATCCATATCACGGTGAGTTGCTACAAGGAGGATCCGAAATTCTACTACTTCAGTTTCTCGGACAATGGCGTCGGCGTCTCGGAAGAACACGTGAACCGCATTTTCGAACGCTTCTACCGCGTCGACAAGGGCCGCAGCCGCAAGGTGGGCGGGACCGGTCTGGGACTCTCCATCGTCAAGAACGGCGTAAACTTCCACAAAGGACAGATCTCAGCCAAGAGCGGACTGGGCAAGGGGATGACATTCTTCTTCACACTCAAGAAAAAGATTTGATTCTGTGACTTTTCTCTTGAAAGAAAAGTCACTACTCCTTCACGCTATCTGTATTTGTTCTATTCTGCCCAATAAGACACAAAAATTACACCACAACGCATAATCAATTGGATAACAGAACAATAATCAAGCAACAACCAACACCCTCTGTCCAAATTTTAGACAGGAGTGTCCAATATTTTGACAGTTTCGCGTCGCCTTCCTCCCGGCAATTCCAACATTTTTCAATATCTGTTGAAAATTAAAGGATAAAATAATTGTTTCCTGCCCGATTTAAGGTATATTTGTCAGCGATGTGATGCCCGATAATAAAGATACGGAAAAAAACATCCCGGCGGGGTTCCCGACAGCATGAAAACAAAGAAAAACACGTTGACGGGGTTCCCGACAGCATGAAAACAAAGAAAAACACGTTGACGGGGCTCCCGACAGCATGAAAACAAAGAAAAACACGTTGACGGGACTCCCGACAGCATGAAAACAAAGAAAAACACGTTGACGGGACTCCCGACAGCATGAAAACAAAGAAAAACACGTTGGCGGGACCCCCGACAGCACAAAAACAAAGAAAAACACGTTGGCGGGGCTCCCGACAGCATAAAAACAAAGAAAAACACGTTGACGGGACTCCCGACAGCATGAAAACAAAGAAAAACACGTTGACGGGACTCCCGACAGCATGAAAACAGAAGAATAATATTTAAACGATGTACCATGTCTGAAATTAAAGGTTTTGATTTATCCCGTCTTACCCAAGACGAAAATTTTGGCTTCCACAGTTTCGCGATCGTGGAGTTTGAGAAATGCAAAGACTCCAAAATCACAGAGTTCGTAAACAACTACAAAGTTAAATACAACGTATTTGACGGTTCCATGAAAGTCAGCGGCGGCGAAAACGTCCTCTCCTATGATGTCACCCGCCTCGACAAGGTCCGTGACGATGCCTACAGAGGATTAAAACGCCAGAACAATGTCGCGATGAATGATTTCGATCCGGTGATCGCCGAGATCGCCCGCCAAATCGATATCATCCTGCGCCGCAACGGCGATCCCTGCTCACTGCCTTACCTGGCTGAAAACAGTGCTGTGATAAACCTGATCCAGGATTTGGAAGAATTTGACAACCACTCGGAAGAAGAAGAACGCCCCGGCGAACTGTCCGATCCGACCAACTCGCCGTTGGACGGTGTTTCGCTGGAAGACGTCACGAACCGTCTCCAGATGGCCGGCCTCGAAAGATGGGTGATGCGATTGAAGGAAGCGAATGAGAAATTCATCTCCTTCTTCACCAACCGCAACAGCCAGCAGGCTACCATCGTCACCGGCGCGACCAAAGCGGCCCGCCAGGAAACCGATGCCGCCTACCGCGCTGTCGTCAAACGCCTCAACGCGCTGGCCGAAGTGAACGGCGAGACGGACTATCTGGAGATCATCAATAACATCAACCGTCTCATCGACCGCCAGAAAGCCATCCTCGCCACCCGCAAAACCATCAACGCCAAAAGAGCCACCCAAAAGCCGGAAGGCGGCGGCAAGCCGGGGGAGGAAAGACCGGGGGAACTGTAAACAATTGTCAATTGTTTTTCACGCTTTCTACCGGATTTGCATTCGCCGCCTTCCAACTTTGGAAGAATACCGCCAGGAAGGAGATCAGGAGGCAGAAAAGACCAGCAACGATGAAAATCAGCGGGCTAAGCGCGATCCGGTAGCTATAGTCCGCCAGCCATTGCTTCATGAAATACCAGCTCAACGGCGTCGCGATCACGAACGCAATCCCGACATATGTCAGGAACGTACCGACGAGGCGCACCAAGATTCCCCGGTTGTCCGAACCGAACACCTTGCGGATCGCTACCTCCTGCGAACGTTGCAGGATGAAATAGGTCGACATCGCAAGCAAACCCAACAGCGAGATCAGGATCGCAATGCAGGCGAAGATCACCACGATCTTGGCCAGACGAATCTGCGATTCGAAATGCGTACGGATGCCCTGGTCGATAAACTGTCCCTCGAAAGGAACACCCGACACCTCCTCGAAGACTTTGCGCACGGACTCGTATGCCTCGACGGGATCACCCTGCACCTCGACCACGTAGCTCCACGGCCACCAGCCTGATTCCATATTCCGGAAACGGAACATTACCGGCGAATTTTCCTGCGTAATGTCCCTCAACTGGAAATCACGGATCACCCCTAAGACGGGTGTCACATCTTCGCCCCACCTGAAAGAAGGGGCATCTTCCGACAATTCCATCTGTTTAAAAGCCAGCTCGTTCAAATACCACCCCCCATCGGCGTTGGCCACCCGGTTGTCCGACTTGATCTCGAAACCGAAAATGCGGAAAGCGGCGCTGTCGACCTGTATCTGCTGGAAGCTGAGCGATTTGTCCTCGTAAGTTCCACTCATATTGTTCGTCCCGCTCGAAGGTGTTCCGTTGCTATGGCCGACAGCCTTGACCATCGGAAGCTGGCGCAACATATCTTCCGCCCGTTCCATCTCGCTTTTGGAACGGAAAATGTTATACGATTCGATTATGTTCGTCGTGTTGTAGCCCAACGGCGCGTGGATCAGATGGTCGATCTGGAGATACATCGTCAGCGAGGCGGCGATCATGGCGATCGTGATCACATTCTGGAACGTGATGAAGACCTTGCTGAACACCATCTTCGTCTGCCGGCGGAACGTCCCGCGTACCACGTCGATCGGTTTGGCCGATGAGATCATCAATGCCGGAAGCACCCCCGACAAAGCTCCCGTCAACACGATAAACAGGAGGATCGCCCCTATCCAAAGCGGTGTCGCCAGCACATCGAACGTCAAGCGCACCTGCAACAAGTCATTGGCATACGGCAGTGCCGCCTTGGCAAACATCAGCCCGATGGCAAACGAAACGACTGTCAGGAAAGTAGCCTCCAACATCAACCGCAGGAACAGTTCCACACGCGAAGACCCCAAGAGGCGGCGTGTCGCCATCTCCTTCGCCCGCTGGCCGGCCTGTGCCACCGTCAGGTTTATATAGTTGATGATCGCGAAAATCAGGATCAGAATGCCGACGGACATCAAGACCAACGAAAAGCGCTTGTCGCCTTGGTTCAAGCTATGCGACGCCGTATTTCCGAAATAGATATCCGAAAGTGGAACAACGCGTGCTTCCTTCACGAAATCATACCGGTAAATCCAATACCGCTCTTTGAAAAAGCTCTGTATCTCATCCGTCCGCCCCTTCAAGTCCATCCCCGGCTTCAGCAACAGGAACGAGACGCACGAGCCGGCGTTACCCGGATTCGTCTTCGACAGTGATTGGTTGAACTCCGTCACCCGCTCGATACGCACCAACAGGTCCGCATTCGGAATCACCGAACGGTTGATGTCTTCCATGACACCGGTAACCATGACACTCGTCGAGTCGCTGATGCGCAAGCTCTTCCCGATCGGATCGTCATTACCGAATATCTTACGGGCAAAGCTTTCCGAAACGACCGCGCTATAAGGATCTTCCAAAAGCCGGTCGCGGTCGCCATCGAGTATCTTGAACGAAAAGAGGCCGAAAAACGTCGAATCCGCATATACGAGATCGGCAGTCAACTTCTTGTCTCCATAAAAAATTTGTTTACTCTTCCCTTGATCCGTGATGACCGGACAGACTTTCTCGATCTCCGGATACCGCTCTTCCAGCCAATAGGAAACCGGGACGGCCGATTCCAGGAAATCTTCATTGCCGACGGCGACGATTCGGTCGTAATTCGCCTGCTGTTTGTCGATATTCAATTCCCGTTCCACATACACCGCAATCAGGATCACGAACATCAGCGAAACAGACAGCCCGAAGACGTCGATCGCCGTGTACCCCTTGTTCCGGCTCAGGAATTTCAGAAAAGATTTTATATTCAACAGATTATTCATAGTGTATTCCATTTATAATTCATAACCCCAAACTCATATCTCACAAAGAACATATCCGACTTTCCCAAGCCGGATATGATCACAAAACAATTAGAATGTGTCTATGTTCTATTTTACAAAAATTAAATGAATTCGTTTACGGACGACACGATACTTCCGTCGAACAGGTTGATCACCCGGTGGGCGAAGCTCGCATCGTGTTTGGAGTGTGTCACCATAACAATGGTGGTTCCTTCTTTGTTCAGTTCGGTCAAGAGCTGCATCACTTCGGCTCCGTTTTTGGAGTCCAGGTTACCGGTCGGCTCATCGGCAAGGATGATTTTCGGATTCGAAACAACGGCACGGGCGATGGCGACACGCTGCTGCTGACCTCCGGAAAGCTGCTGTGGAAAGTGGTTGGCTCGGTGGCTGATGTTCATGCGCTTCAAGATGTCATTGACCATCTGCTTGCGCTCGCTTGCCTTTACTTTGAGATAGGTAAGCGGCAACTCCACGTTTTCAAAGACATTCAGTTCGTCGATCAGATTGAAACTCTGGAACACGAAACCGATATTTCCTTTACGCACCTGCGTACGTTCTTTTTCTTTCAAGTGTCCGACTTCCCTGTCCGCCAGGTAATAGTCGCCCGATGTCGGGTTGTCCAACAGGCCCAGGATATTCAGCAAGGTGGACTTGCCACAGCCGGAAGGGCCCATGATTGCCACAAACTCACCATCCTTCACTTCCATCGACACGCCGTTCAACGCGATCGTTTCCACCTCTTCCGTACGGAAAAACTTACTTAATCCTTCAATTTTAATCATGACTGTATCTGTTTTTTTATTATTGCTTCTTCTTGCCTATCTATAGGCAAACAGCGTGCCAAAGTACATAAACCATTTATTTACAACCCTATAATAATTTCAATATTTTCCGCGAGTGTCTAATTTTTGGACAGTGGTGTAAAGATATTAGACACTCGCCGGGAAAACGAGATCCCGGATTATTCCGATTTCAAGCTATCGACCGGATCTTCGTTCGCGACATCCCAGATGCGGTACACGATACATATCAAGACCACCAGGCAGACAAACAATGCCCCTGCCAAGAAGATCCACGCACTAAGAGGTATCTTTTCCACAAACTGCCGTTGCCAGTGTTCCGCGACAAAATAAGATATGCCGCATCCTAATAAAATCGCAGGGAGGGCGATACGAAGGACGTCTTTCAAGAATATCCGTAGAATATCCTTCATCGTAGCCCCGTTCACTTTGCGGATGGCCAATTCCTTGCGGCGTCGGTTCACTTCGTCGTTCGTATAGCCGATCAATCCGATCAGGGAGATTATCAGCGTTATTAATCCCCCGATCATCACTTCGTCGCGGAACTTCCGGGAACTGCTGTACAGGTCGACCATCTGAACGGAATAAACCGTCAGTTTCGGCTCTTGGTCCGGCATCAGCTCTTTCAATCTCTCATTTACTTTTCCGACTGCATCAGGAGTCATCCGGTGGAATTTCACCAACAAATGGGCAGAAGGACGTTGACGGTAGAACAAGACGGAAGGACGTGCATCCATATCGATGAGCGAACCCATGATATAATTCTCATATACCCCGCAAATCGTATAATACTTCGAGCCATACCGATCATGTTCCGATATATAAATGGATTTACCGACTGCACCGTCCGGCCAGTCCACGAATTCTTTCATCTTCTCCACAAAAGCACGGTTCACCATCACTTCGTCCGAAACCGGGATATTCTCGGTGAACGAGCGGCCTTCTATCACCGGTATTTCCATTAAGTCAAGGAATCCGTTGCTCACCCAATACTGGTCTGCAATATTAAAAAGTTCCTTTTCCGACTCCGGTAAAGCGATATTATTGCCCGACATCGACCCAAAAGGCAACGAATAGGAAGTCGACACCGCTTCTACTTCCGGCAGGCGCATCACTTCATCCAGCACCTTATAACGAGTCGTGGAATCGATCGCCGAAATACTGCAATAGGCCAGCCGGTCATACGAATAACCCGGATCACTGTTCACCATATACGCATGTTGTCTGCCGACAATCAATAACAGGGTCACCAGCAAACCCGCCGCAATAAACTGGAGGAAAAGCAGACAGAGTTTCCAGACACGGCGACTTTCACGGAAATTACGGAACGCGGCAGCCACCGGAATACGGGCGAACAAACAGCCCGGAACCAAGCCGGTCACCAGAAACACAATCACGCAAACCCCCAGTAGTACCAAAGCCCCTTTGGATAATAACAACGTTTCGACCGAAACATCCAATAAATCATAAATGATATCCCGACAAAGAAAAATCAGGAAAATACTCACCATGATCGAACAGACCATGTGTACCAGCGTTTCCGACAAAACCATGCTATGGATATTCGTTTCCGAAGCCCCGTACGACTTATGCACGGCTACTTCTTTCGTCCGGTTGACGATCGAAGAAATGGTAATGAGAATATAGTTCATGATAGCCGTGAACAAAAGGGCAAAGGCCAGAATCCCCAACATCATAACCATGTTTTTTACCTCTCCCGCTTTGCTATGCAAGTCGAGCAAGGGCCTAAGCGTATAAGTCAGTTCGTAGCCCGACTTTCTCAAAGCTTCCTGATCGTGGTGCCGGAGCGTCATATCATGAATAGCCGGAGTCAGGCTATCAGGCGTGACTCCCGGTGACAGACGCACATAACCGGCATAACGGTCGTTACCCAACCAGTTGTTCAAACTCTCCGGATCCATGCCGGACATGGCAACCAACATATCGTAACGCAAGCTGGCATTCTGGGGCAGATCCTCGAATACACCTCCGATCGTCACCTCCAAACCGGGATTCTCATCGGGGATGATCGTCAAGCCTTCCACTTTTTCGATACCTCCCATCTTTTCCGCCAACGAACGGGATATCATAGCATACCACGGTTTGGCCAACACCACTTTCGGATTACCGGACAGGATCGGCACAGGGAAGATATCGAACACATTACTGTCGGCCATCATGATATAACGGGCGGAATAACGTTGTTTGTCAGGTGTCGTGAACAGGGTATTATCTCCACCGATATAGGTAAGCCGGGTAGCGTCTTCCACGCCCGGAATCTCACTCCGCATAGCGGGAGCTACAGCACCGCTTACCTGATAATAGTCTTCCTCTTTCCCGTTCATGCTATAATTCTCATAGATCCGGTAAATCCGGTCCGCATCCGGATAGAAGGTATCGTAAGATTGTTCAAAATAGATCTTCGCAATCATGACCAACGCAACAGACAACCCCACACTCAGCGAGATGATCTTCATTACATTATGACGTCCTTTTTTGAACAATGAGCGTATGGCAATATTCAAGTTTCTCATATCTATCGTGTTTATCTGCTTTTCCTACTATCGTTACTCTGATTTCAAACTATCAACCGGATTAGAATTCGAAACGGCCCATGCACGGTACAGGACACAAGCAATGATCAAAACATAGACCATCATCGCTCCGGCCAGGAAGATAAAAAATCCGATGGGCGCCTTTTCCGTAAATTTCTCCAACCATCCCGTACCGGAATAATAAGCGACAGTCATACCGATCACGATAGCGGGAATCGCAATATAGGAAATGTCTTTCGAAATCATCTTCAAGATACTCCATGCCGTCGCCCCGTTCACCTTACGGATCGCAATTTCGCGTCCACGACGGTTCGTTTCGTCACTGGTATATCCCAGCAGACCGATCAATGCAATAATCAAGGTCACGATTCCCCCGATCATAACCGAGTCGCGGAACGTGCGGGAATCCTTATACAGGTCTATCATATCCATATAATAAGCCGTCACTGTAACATTTCGGTCGGGCATTACATCTTCCAGCACCTTTTGTGCCTTTTTTATATTCTCCGGTGACATCTCATGGAATTTGATCAGGATCATCGGTGCATATCTATCATAGAACAGGGCGGTCGGACGTGTATCCGGATTACCGGTACTGCCAATACAAACATCTTCATACACACCGCAGATGGTAAACGGTTCTCCATTCTGGCTATGTTCCGTAATTATAATGTTCTTGCCAATCGCACTCCCGGTCCAACCAGCCACCTGTTCCATCTTTTCGACAAAAGAACGGCTGACCATCACTTTGTTCGAAGCCGAACCGTCAGAACGGAACACCTCTCCTTCAATAACCGGAATCTCCATCAAGGAAAAGAAATCATCTTTCACCCAGTACATATCGGCAATATTAAACAGTTCGCGGTCATCTCCAGGAAGTGAAACATTATTTCCCGACATCCCTGAAATCGGCAGGTCATAGCAGGCAGAAACTTTGTCAACTTCGGGTATCTTGCGCAATTCCTCGATTGCCGTATTACGGACGGATTCTTCCACACCCTGTGTCGAGCAATAAGCCAACTTCTCATAGGCATATCCGGGATCGACATTTACCATATAGTCATACTGCTTATTGATAACCGACAATAATGCCACCAGATAGGCTGTTGCCAAAAACTGTATGAACAGCAGGCAAAGTTTCCAGTACCTGCGGGATTCTTTAAAATTACGGAATGCGGCAGCCACCGGAATACGCAGGAACATATAGGTCGGGATCAAACCGGTAATGAAAAAAATCACGATGCAAACTCCTATCAGTATCACAATAGTCTGTGTCGAGAACAATGCTCCCAACGTTGCCCCTAACAATTCTTCCGTTTTCGTACGGAACAGAACGATCAGAAAAGCGGCAAGCAACAAAGAAATCAGCATATGCAAACACGTCTCCGACATGATCATACCGAACAGGTTCTTATCTGAAGCCCCATAACATTTATGAACAGCCACCTCTTTGGTCCGGTTGATCAACGTGGAAATCACGATAAGCACATAATTCATCGCAGCCGTAAAGATGAGCACAAAAGCCAGAAAGCCCAACAGGGAATTCATGCTCTTCACCTCATCACTGTTACTGTGCATGTCCATCAACGGAACCAGGCTATAAGTCAAATCAATTCCCGCTTTTTTCACCTCTTCCAGATCGCAATGCCGTCCTTGCATCTCACGAATGGCAGTCGTCAGGCTTTCCGGATCAGTGCCGGGATAAAGTTTTACATACCCCAGATAACGGTCATTCCCCAGCCAATTTTCACGACTCCACTTGCTCATACCTTCCAAAGATGCAACAATCTCAAAACGCAAGTGGGAATTTTCAGGTACATCTTCAAACACACCTCCTATCGTATAGGTTTGTCCTGGACTGGATTCAAATTCAAATTCCTTGTTCACTGCCTGTTCTGCACCTCCCAACAGTTTGGCAATGCGATTCGAGATCATCACATATCCCGGACGGGACAAAGTCTCTTTCGGATCACCGATCAGGATAGGACGCGGCAACAGATCGAAAACATTCGTATCGCCCATCACGACATAACGGGCGGAATAACGGTTTCCATCCTGTGTCTTGAACAACTCCTTGTCACCCCCGATATAGGTCAAACGAGTTGCTTTTTCAACCTCCGGTATCTCGACTTGCATAGCTGTAGCCACGCCTCCGCTCACCTGCCCGTAGGACTTATATTCACCATCCCGGATGATGTTTTCGTGCAACCGATAAATACGGTCGCTGTCCGGATAAAACTTATCAAACGAACGTTCAAAACACACTTTCGATATCAGGACAAGTCCCATCGCCAGTCCGACTCCCAGAGATAAAATCTTTATCCCATTACTTCTTCCTTTCTTAAAAAGCGAACGTAATGCTATGTTCAAGTTTTTCATATCGCGTATTTATTATATTCCGTCCATTAAAATTCAAAAAGCGTGCCAAAAGAGTCAACGAGCTAAAATACAAACAGATAAAAGCACAATCATTTTTTTAAGTGTCCAATTATTTGACAATGGTGTACAATAATTAGACACTCCTGATGGGTAAAACATCGAAACTAGTTCACGGAAATGCAATTGACGTCCCACAAGGATATTTCATATATTTTGTACTTTTGCAAACATGAAACGGAATATACTCGCTCTTTATCTGATCAAACTATCCAAATGGTTCACATTGGTTATGCCTATCATCGTGCTTTTTTACGAAAAACACGGATTAGGATTGCAGGATGTGTTTATCCTGAAGAGTATCTATTCGATAGCAGCCGTTGCCTTGGAGATCCCTTCAGGCTATCTGGCTGATGTTTGGGGACGCCGCAAATGTCTGATATTAGGATGTATCCTTTTCTTCTTCGGATATCTATGCTATTCGTTCACCTCGACATTCACGGCTTTTCTTTTCGCTGAAATCTTGTTGGGGACAGGACAGACATTGGTAAATGGTGCAGATTCCGCTCTGTTATACGATACTACCGCCCAATACAAGAAAGAAAATTTATACTTACGATATGAAGGACGGATCACGATGATCGGCAACTTCGCTGAAGCGCTGGCAGGTATCTTTGGTGGTTTATTGGCGACTTATTCCCTTCGTCTTCCTTTTTATGCGCAGGCTGTGATTGCATTTACAGGTATTCCGGCAGCATTCGCGCTTAAGGAGGTCAACCGTTCCAATAAAATACAGAATCCGGTAAACGAGATTGTCCGGATCATCAGATATTCGCTGGTAACGAACAAGCAACTTTGCTACAATATCATGTATTCAGGTATAATCGGGGCAGCGACTCTCACGATGGCTTGGTTCGTACAACCGGTTTTAATGTATCTGAAAACTCCCGTTTCCTGGTATGGCGTTATTTGGACGGTACTGAATCTGACGGTCGGCTTCGCCGCTCTCTGGTCCGACCGGGTGGACAACTACTTCGGTCCGCGTAAGATGGGAATCCTGATCCTCGTTTTTATAGTCGGCGGATATGTCTCCCTGGCTTTCAACCTTACGTACGCCGGCCTTGCCATCTTGTTCGTCTTTTATATCTTCCGCGGTTTTGCCACCCCCATCCTCAAAGGATACATCAACCAAATGACTTTTTCCGACATGAGAGCGACAGTGCTTTCCATCCGCAACTTCATAATCCGCCTGATGTTCGCCGCTATCGCCCCCTTTATCGGTTGGCTGAATGACATGTATTCGCTCCAGGTTGCCCTACTCGTTTCAGCTGGGATCATATTGCTGCCGGGAGGGATATTTCTGGGGCTTCAGTTCAGAAAAGAAACAAGTTAAAAAGGGACATTGCACAAATTGCTGATCTTATCTACATTCTTGATATAGGAATTATGCTCCCACAGACGCCCGGCACAATATTGATCGAAAGTATCCTGCAATGATTTCTCATCATCAAGGCTATTCACCAGTTCCGGTATCAAGATCTCGGCAAAAACAAAAATGCCTTTTTCCGGTACAAGGACAAGATTGCTCTTGGGTTGTATAGACATTGATTTTTCAAGCATATCGAGTGGGACAATGCGGTAACGCTTTTCACCTTCCTTATCCGAAATCAATAACAGATAATCAGTACTACGAGCCGGAGAAATAAATAGTATATCATCAATCGAACCGGCAAAAGCAAAAAGCATATTCGGTTGTGACATTCCCTTTTTCAGATTGGACAGGCCTACTTCGCCATTCTTAAAAACCGTAACCAGCAAATCTTCCTTGTCTTCCGGGTTATAAGAGAAAATAACACTTCCCCCTTCTCCTCCCCACTTTCCGATCTTGGGACTTACGGAATAGGCTATTTTGCCATTTTTAAACAAGGAGACAAAGACATGGTTGGGCGTGTATCCCAGGTCATGCTTCTTTTGCAAAGGATTGCAACGCAGAGCTGATGTCCGGATTCCTAAATTAATTTGAGTGTTTGCATTTTTAATGCGCAAAGCCTTTTCCTGGACATTTTCTTCGTTTACGGACAAAACCGGAGCAACCGCTTCCACCTCTTGAACCGCTGTCATTTCAGGGACTACAGAACGTTTATCAAAAATATATTCATTCCGTTCTGCACTAAAATACGCAGGAAACTCCGGCATCTTAGGAACAGAATCCAGCTTTTGCCGATGGCGCAACTTGACAAAATCCGCCACGTTGCCAACCGGTTTGATCAGATTGGAACTGGCAGAACGCGTATATACTTCACCTTTCACCTCTACCACTTCATTGATTGGCGCTACTCGAAACGCCAAAACCAGACGTCCGTCTTCATATTCATACAAACGGCAACGTATATACGCCTGATAACGATCCCGATCTTCTTTTTTACCTAATAGCCTGATCACATTTTGATTGACAGAACGAAGGTAAACATCGCTGTCATTATGAGCAAACCTTAACTCCTGGTCCAATCCGGTCAGATATCCCTTATCATTGACTCCGATATAAAGTGTTCCCCCTTCCGTATTCATGAACGATGCAATCACACGAGCCAGGACAAGGCTCTGCTCCTCTGTCGCGTTTTTGTCGGCATGGATAAATGCAGATGTCTTAAATTCTTTTTCTACTCCTTCATGGCCGAAAAATACGGGTATGTACACTCTAGTTTTTTTCTCCCAGACTTTACAACCAAGCAAAACATTAATATTCTCGCAAATCAGTTCCTGCAGGTCATCATCCTTTTCTTTCAGATAGGACATGATATTAAAATAGCGTGCCAGCTCAGCTACCGTACGGTTTTTATTTTGCATAAACGATTGCAAATCGGACTGGACGGAAGTCAGGGGACGGGAGTCGAACCAAGTCTGTAATACTCGTATAACCTGTTTGTTATTACGCAAACGCAAGCTGTACCGGTCCATATCTAACGCTTCCATACGATCCGACAATCCCTTAAAAGTTTGCCGGCATTCAACTCCCTCTCTGTTTTTCAATAATTCGGAGTCCAGGGAATTAACCCAATAGATATAGTCGGAACAAAGCCCGTAATAATCAGCCAATTCTTTGTTCCCCACAAAACGGCACAAAAATATCAGGACATTATAAGCATTGAAGCATCCACATATATCTTCGCTGTCGCCTATCAACGAATCTACACAATAAATGAGTTCCTTCAACTGGCTCACCGTTATCCTATCCGACTCGTCATATAAATCGGGAGTTACTGTTTTACTTTCACTTTCAGGCATCTCATCAGTCTGAGCCGATTCATCAAGAGCACTCTCCGGAACTTCAAGATTTAGGCTTTGGAAAGCGACGAAGAAAGGATTGTTTTTTTCTTTCAAACGTTGCAACTCTTCCTTGTCTTTATTGACTTTCAGCACTTCTTTCGTCATGAAGAAAAAGAAACTGCGCAAATTTTCCAATACATTATTATAAAAACCTTTTTCGTCTGGAAATGGGATATGGGACAGCACTTTGATCGTATTTTTCAATTTGTCCGCCGATAAACCTCCATATTCCACCTTATAGAAGTTACCGGCCTTATACTTCTTATGGGGATTAGTCGTTGTTGCCGTCATGCCGGTAGAAAGCAACCACCAGACTTTGCCTTCTGCAATATCGATCACTTTCCCGATTACATTTTTCTTCCTGACGCAATCCGGATACATATATTCATTGAAATCCCGTATCAGGGAAAGCTTGACTTCACTTCCTTCCACGCTCTTTACTTTCGCACGGAATATCTCGTTGACAGCAAACATATCCATAAAACCAGGGATGATATAATAGCATGAATTTATGTAAGCGAATGGCAAACAGGCCTTCATTCCCCGGTATGGGGCATCTATAATTTCCATCTTCAGAGACATGTCTTCCTTGTCGATATGCAGGATCCGGACCTTGACCCGTTGATCCGGACGCAGAAAATGGTCTGTCTCCACCTCTTCCTCTTCCATCTCGATCTCTGGTATCTCAATCTCTTTCTCATCTGATCCGGTATCCACAAAAGCCGGAGAAGACATTGGTTGCGACAAAGGATAATCTTCCGCTACCAGATTCCAATATGAACGGAAATCACGGATACTCTTACAAGCATCAAAATTCAAAGATAACCGGCTAAAAGAAGCAACAAACAAACGGTTTTTCAACACAGTAGCCCGGTCTTTACGCCCTTTCCACGAGTTACATCCCAATTCAACCAATGGGCTCAACGTAAATCCATCGTTATCAAGGGTGATCATATTTTTTTCATTTCGACATTGCCTCCACTTTTTACTATCTTCCTGGAAAAGACATGCTTTATCATCTGCCTGTATCATGATGAGACGTTCCAAGATCTTTATCTCATCAAAATGTTGGAGATGCTCCCACTGGATACGGTCACCCAATGTATTCTCGCCAGTGAGCAAAGTATATGACTTATTTTTCAGCAGTTCACTATACGGTGATGGTATACGGGAAAGATAACGGCATATACGGGCAGCAATCAGTGAAAGGTCATCCTCCTTTTGCCGACATTGTCCGCAGATCAAGAAGACAAAAGTATGCAAACGGACCGACTCGGTTATCAGAGGATGAAGCGTGTCCCAATCATCGGAGAACCAATATTCAGATACCTTATCATCCATCTCCTTTGCTTTCCGTTTCAATACGCCGGAAAAATCACTGCATTCCTCTTCTGTCATCAGACCATTGGTAATCAGCCTGCAAACGATATCGATCAGTACCGGAAGATTCTGGGAAAAACCAGTCAAATCGTATGACAGCAGATAATATATTTTTAGGATCTCGTCATGTACATGCCAAATGTTTCCACTCTGTTCCAACTTACGCAAAACAGCCTTCAGATATTCATTCGTCTTTCCTTCCGACAAGCAACGGCAAACTTTCAGTTTCAAAGAAAGACGATCCATCCTGTCAAACAATTCGGTTCTTTTTTCATCCGCCCTCCTCTGGTATACTGTTTGCAAATAGTCCGATTCCTCTCCCATCCACCGGCAAAGGTCGAAGGCCTTCTCTAAAGCTTTAGCGGCATCCTTTCCATCCAAGGCCAGGCAATCTCCATGTTTTTCCTGAAAAGCAGCCAATGCCTCGATCCATCCAATCTCCTGATTCCGATACAGGAAACGAGCTTTTTTCAATAATACATCTGAAGTAGGATAATGCGAGACTTTATTCTCCACCAGCAACTTCATATCAACATCACAGGATTGAAATACAAAAGCATATTTTTCCACAATACTATCAGATAAGTTTTTTCCTGTTGTCGACATTTCTTTATCAAGGACAGGTACATCATTCATCATAGTTATAATATTAAAAATAAGATTATTAATTCAACAATTACCCTCTAAAAATTATATATATGAGCCCGAAAGTACTCATTTAATTCCAAGCACAAAAAAAATTCCGACTATATTTTAAGAATGACCATAAAAAAGAGGCCTGTCTCTTACTCCCCAAAAACAGACCTCTTTACGAAAAAGTTTCCATACCTTCCATGCCACCAGACCATACTCGGCAGCATCCAGCCAACCTTTTTTCACCTCCATTATCATAGCATAGGCAAACATTGCAGAACCGGATGCTTCCAGCCAGCAATCAGTTTTATCCACCAACAGGTTCCACATGCCGCTTTCACTCTGGCAATTTTTCGGGCTCTTCATCATAAGACGATGGCCATCCAAAATGCAGCATGATTGGGATTATCTCTCGGTGTCAATATGAATTGTTAATTATCCATATTCGCCTTCTTCTCGAGCGGACAGATAATTAGTCGTCTAATATATCAATTTGAGAAATCATCAAAAAAGGAAGTGCGTCAAGCGCGGGGACAAGTACATTTTGACACACTTCCTTTTACGGTAATTTATTTGGTATAAATTAATTAGCAGTCTGATTTTCTTTTTCTGTCTGAACCGTCTGTCTCGCTTTCATACGGAAGTCCATATACGATTTCGTATTCAATTTTGGAAAACCATCCTTCTCCAATTGCCTACCAACCTTTTCCAAGGTCTGAATATTCTCTTCCAGAATGGTTCCATCCGGACGAGGGCCAATGTTCAACAATAAATTAGCATTCATATCTGCGCAATATCTCAATAGCTCCATAACCTCTTCAGCCGATTTCTGCCGTTGTCGCGAAGAAGTATGATATGCCCACCCTAAAGCCTGGATCGGGATGTTCAACTCAGCCGGCTTTTCTTTATTGCTCTCCCAAGAAAAATCGGCAGCGTCCTGTACCTTTTTAGGTAATCCGACACTTTTAAAGACAGGAGCCAATGATCCCATTTCTCTTTCTCCGGTTATAAAATCCTCATTACCGTTCGCACCTGTTTTAAACACGACTAATGCATGAGGCTGAATCTGATGAATCATATCATATATTTCCTGAATATTAAAAAGTTCAGAATACTGATACACTCCTCCAACCGTATCAAACCATATACCGGCAATCGGCCCATATTGAGTACACAATTCCATTATTTGCGTTTTTGCATAATTCAGATAATGCTTAAAATCTTCCACATTACGGAATCTGTAAGACTCAGGAACCTCTTTATAGTGGGGACGAGCCGGATCATACATCGTATTTGGCAAAAAGTAGGGATGATGCCAATCTATACCCACCGAATAATAAATAAACAGGCCCAATCCGGCTTTCCGGCAAGCGACAGCCAACTCTTTTACAAAGTCACGCTGGGCAGGATAATCCATACTATTGTAATCCATCAAATACTACAGGAATCCCTGTCTTTTCAAAAAATCATCCGTCAACTTTCGAACCTTATAATACTCTTCCGTAAGCGGCTTTCTGTATAGAAAGATCGGATGCCCGGCACCTTCAAAGAGATGGAGTTCACAATCCACTCCCTTCTGCAAAAGTTTATCTTGATAGGCCTCGATCGTTTCGACCGATACGATAGGATCTTTCGTGCCAAGCAATATAAGAGTGGAGGGAGTTGCTTCCGACACATGATGGATCGGTGAAATTTTTTCAAAATCCCTTTTTATTTCCGGAAAACCATAACCTCGCGAAACCATGTCTATAACCGGATAATATAACACGGAGAGGTTCGGCCTGTAACCCGCCGGAACAGTCTCATCACTCCCGATCGTTCCGAGTGCGGCAGCCAGATGTCCACCGGCAGAACCACCGGCTACGGCAATCTTGTCCGGATCAAGCTGATAGTCCGAAGCATGGCTACGCAACCAACATATCGCATCTTTGGCATCCTCAAAACTCTCGAACGGAGTAGAATGGTGCAGATATCCGATACGATAATCAACCGATACAGCAACCATTCCTTTTGAAGCATAATAAGCACATTCACGATAAAACTGAATCGGAGTACCTAACTTCCAACCTCCTCCGAAGAAGTATACAATAGCCGGCCTTTTTTCCCCAGCCTGCATATTCCGGGGCTTGAAGATGTGAAGCGCCAGGGAATCTCCATCCTCTAATGTCTTATACCGAACGATTTCAGGGGAGAACACCGTCTCCGATGAAGCCAGTACTTTCTTTAAGGCCTCGAACCAGACAGTCGCCATCTTCTCCGCACCAGCCTTATTCGGATGTACTTTATCGTGTACCGTATAGTCTTGCCAGTTAAATCCCTGAGCCTGATTGACCAAAAAGACCTGTCCGGAGTTTAATCCGGCAACCATTTCCGCAATCTTCTCGTTCAATTCCGGGATATACGAATATTTAGGTAGTTTCCCGCTTGGTATTACCTGGGCAATCAAAATACGGACATTCGGATTGATCGCCTGTATTTTGTTGATAATAGACTTGTAAGAAGCTATCATTCCGGGAATAGGTTTCTCTTCCGCAAAATGGTTATGACCGGCATGGAGCAATACAATATCTGCCGGATAAAGCCGGTAGAGGCTGTCGATCTTCGACTCCAGAAACTCCACATTCTTACCGCTGAAACCACAATGATTAAGCGTCCCGATCCGACATTTACTCTCACGAGGACCGATAAAATCAAACTGATACCCGGCTGTAAATAATTTTTCCCAAAGCGGATACAAATAGCAAGTGAAGAAATCCGCTCCTTCCGTAATAGAATCACCTAATCCCATCAAGGTAAACCGTTCCTGTTTTTTCTCTTGTCCGGTGGTAGTAACGGAACAGCACAATAAAAAAAATAATATCAGATATAAATAAAGAGCTTTATGTTTCATGGCTTTTTAAACTTGCAATAGTTTTATGGACATATATTAAAAAGGTGTGTGTCAAAATATGCTTGTCCCCACGCTTGACGCAGAGACAAGTACATTTTGACACACACCCATACTTTTCTGATTATTGAACAACCGGTTTATCTTTCAATATACCGCCTTCATTATAACGCTGATTATTCGGTAGCCCTTTCTTATTCACACCTTCTTTCATCAATGTCTTCAAATCTTCCAGATGCGAACGGTAAACACCACGAGGTGTCACATCATATTTCTTACACAATGATGCAGCCATACCTACTACCTCTCCCATCATTCCTGTCGTACGCATCACACGGACCGTTCCCAATGCCACATGAGTCACACTAATATTACGACCGGCCATAAACAGGTTCTCCACATTACGAGAATACAGACAACGATACGGAACGGCGTACGGATGGATCAGAATATGCTTTGTCACCGCTTTGAACTCATTGCCTGGAAAATGTTCACTGTTTTTCGGATCCTGCCAATGTAAATCGATACTCCATGTCGTGGCGAAAGAAGCATCTTCATGAGACACGTTTTTCGTGATATCGTCTTCCTTCAAAATATAATCCCCCATCAGACGACGTGATTCACGCTTGCCGGCAACATAAGCAACCCAACCTAATTTTCGGTTCTTATACTGGTCATTTTCCTTCATACGGTTTTTCAGATAACTCCAGTTTGAATAGACAACCAGCATTCCATAATCACGGATACGTTCGAAGTCCTTGATCTGGTCGAAGTTCATACCTGTCTCCCACGTCCATTCTCCCATCATCACCTTTTCACAATTCTTGTCGTTAAACTCCACTCCATAGCTGAACTCCGGGAAAGGGCTCGATTTCTTGTTATCCACAGAATACCACTGGACGGAAGAACCCATTGTCAACTTGTCTGCTTTCTCCGGAGCGATACTCTCACCATACTCGTCACGACCTTCACGCCCCATACGGTAATCGGCTCCCGCCAGATAACCGATTGTCCCGTCTCCCGTACAATCGGAAAACAGAGGTGCCTTGAATTTTAATTCTTTACCACTTTCGATATGTTTGACAACAACCGATGTGATCTTATCGCCTTCCTTTGTCACTCCTATCGCGCGATAGTTCAGGAAAAGAGACACATTCTTTTCACCTGCTAGCCAATCCATTTTCTTCTGGTCTTCATAATATTCTGCTGGTTGTGCATTTCCTCCCTTTTCCGGACCAAATTCTTTCTGCAGACCGCCAAGTTCCTTATAAGTTCCTTCTTCGATACGGCCTCCTAAATGGACACGTATCTCCGAACTGTTATTACCACCTACCACAGGACGGTCATTAATCAAAGCTACCCTGCAACCCAGACGGGCGGCCGACACAGCGGCACTCATCCCGGCTATACCGGCTCCCACGACTACAAGATCATATTCGCCGGCAACCGGTGCTTCATCCGGTAATCCCAATGCTTGACGACGGAATGCTTCCAGTTCCTTTACATCCGACGGAGGCATCTTGCCAGCTTCCATGGTAAAGTAGATCGCATCGCAACGACCGTCGAATCCCGTCAAATCATGCAATTTGATTACAGTTTTCAGATTCTTGACAGACACCTTTCCTGCTATCTGCCACATCCAGGCAGAACCCTCCGCTCCCAATGGAGAAGTCATCTTCTTTCCTCCGACAGACAAACTGAATTTACCGGGACCTTCCCCTTTTTTCCACGGGGAAGTCCAGTTATAGGTCCGAACATATACATAATATTCTCCTTTTTCAGGAAACGTTACTTCCGTAGAGGCATCATCGACGGGTACACCCATCCCATGCGCCAAAAGGTAAGGAGACCCCATCAAATCCATAAACTGCTGGTCAACCTTCCAACCACCCTTGTTACTGAAACTTTCGGCTTCAATAAAAAGGTCTGCTGCTCGAACCGATCCAAAACTCAATAATAGTAATAATGTTATAAACGTTTTCATGATAAATATATTTACATTAGTCAATACTTTCAGCTTCCGGAAAACCTGATTTGCCAACACCCTGCTTCATCAAAATTCTCAAATCCGATAAATATTTCTCATACACGCCTCTGGGATCCGTATGATATTTCTTACACAAAGAGGCTGCCATTCCCACCACTTCTCCCATCATACCACCAGTTCTCATAACCCTCACAGTACCCAATGCAACATGAGTCACACTTATATCCCTACCTGCCATGAACAAGTTCCCGATATTCCGGGAATACAGACAGCGATATGGAACTGCATACGGTTTTATCTCCTGTACATCGCAATAAGACAGAAATGGTTCCTCTTTCATCCCCTGTATCGGTTTGGGATAATGAAGATCGACTCCCCAAGTCGTAGTGAATGTCGCATCTTCATATTGAATATCATTCAATATGTCTTGTTCCCGTAAAACAAGATCGCCCATCAGACGACGAGATTCACGTTTCCCCCCTATATAAGCAACCCATGCCAACTTTTTCTTGGCAAATTGATCTTTCTTTTCACTCTTGTTCTTCAAGAAATCCCAATTACCGTAAACTGCACGAAGAGCATGATCCCGGATATATTCTATTTCTGTTATCTGATCATTGTTCAATCCGGCTTCCCAGTCCCAGTCTCCACGGGTTATAGGAATACAAGTTTTCTCATCAAAACGGATAGCCCAGGGACAATCCGGAAAATCAGAAACATTACGGGTATCTTCAGCATACCATTGCACGGAAGTTCCCATAACCAATAGATCTGATGTTAAAGGAGCTCTAGGTTCACCTGTTTCCTCTTTACTTTCTCTTCCCATACGATAATCTGCTCCAGCAAGAAAACCGACTTCTCCATCTCCAGTACAATCAGAAAATAATTGAGCTTTAAATATATATTCTTTTCCCGATATTATATTTTTTCCGATGACAGAAACTATCTTATTTCCATTTTTTTTAACATCAACTACCTGTGTATTTAGAAATAAATTCAAATTTTCCTGATTCTGTAACAAAGCAAATTTCTTCTCATCCTCATAATTAGATGCAGGTCCTGCATTATGAATTGTCTTTTCCGGATACTGATGTAATATTTTCATAATCTGCCGACTCCTGACTGACGAAGAATCCCGTTTTGCTTCCCAATTATTCCAATGCCCGACAGGACCAAGTTCATCCACAAGATTTCCCAAATTCGGATATGGTTGCTGAGCGATCAATCCGGAAAGTCCGACACGAACCTCCGAACTATTATTTCCTCCCAGAACCGGACGATTCTGGATCAAAGCGACTTTACATCCAAGACGGGCTGCGCTGAGGGCTGTACAACATCCCGCAATGCCTCCACCGACAACAACCAAATCAAACTCTCCCGCATCTTCCGGATTTTCAGGTAATCCCAACATATTCCGACGAAAAACAGTCAATTCTTCTTTCCCATCAGGAGGAAGCATCTCCAATGCCGAGGTAAAAAAAATAGCATCGCAACGACCATCAAAACCTGTCAGATCACGTAGTTCAACCCGGTTTTCACCAGTTTTCAAACAAATCGTTCCACCATCCTGCCAATGCCATTCCGCTCTCTCCGTGCCAAACGTCACCTCCAACGCTTTTCCATTCAGCAATAGCTCAAAACGTCCGGGAGAAGCCGTTTGATCCCATTGCTTCACCCAATCTCTGGTTCTAACCCACACACGGTATTTTCCTCCATTTTCAACGCGGATCACAGTCGAAGCATTTTCAACCGGAACCCCTAATCCATGTGCCAACAAATAAGGAGACCCCATTTGTCCCATAGACTGATTATCCAAAACCCATCCTCCTCTACAATCAAAACTTTCCGCTTCAACAAATATGTTATCCGCTTTCAGAGGAAAAGAAATGATCAACAATATAATAAACCACCATTGTTTCATAAAAATCAATATTTATAAATTATGAAAAAGCATTCCTATATTACAAAATCAGTTGTCCTTCCTCTTTCAATCTTTTCCTCAAATAAGAAGTATCAATCTTATGGACATCGTTTCTTGTTTGCTTGATTGCATGCGCGGCAGCCATTCCAGCTGCTTCTCCTGTCACTAAACAACAAGGCATCACACGGGTACTGCCAAAAGCTTGTTCATCTGTCGATATACAACGACCGGCAGTCAACAAATTCTTAATTCCTTTAGGAGTCAGACAACGGTACGGAATACCGTGAGATTCACCTTTTTTATAATGCTCAGGTTTATGTTTTCCGCTATGGACATCTATGTAATAGCAGTTACGCCCGATCTCATCTTCAAAAGATTTCCGCTGTCTCCAATCTTCTACCGTAAAAATATAATCGCCCTCTATCCGACGACTGTCCCTAACTCCAAGCAGTGAAGCCGTTTTCACGACAAAAGCATTGGAAAAGGTAGACGGCCGGACATCTTTCATGGCTTCCAGATACTGAACAGCTTTCTGCCGTCCCAAAATCATTGCTTCAGAAATAGCCCAAGGATCTGTCGTGTCAACCGTCATATGTCCCGCATTACATTGAATGACATCCGGACCGACTAGATTATTACAAAAATGAGTATCTACCAAAGGATATTTTCCCGACCGGACCGCTTTATAAAGCGGTGTGCTTTCATCTTTCCAAACATAAAGTGTCGGACCATTTATATAATCATAAGAATCGATGTTTGCAAAAGAAAAGCATAAACTGGACATCTGTACTGAACCCTCCTCATCATACCCACGCTTGAAAGATGCTCCGGACCAAGCAGCTAAATCTCCGTCTCCTGTCGCATCTATATATACTTTACCTTTAAAAGCCACCAAACCTGCCTTGTTCGAAACAATGATCGCATCAATAGTATCATCCGACGACATCTCGACCGCCGCTAACCGAGAAAAGAACAATACTTTAGCTCCAGATTCCGTTACCATCCGATCATAAATGGACATCAGATATTCAGGATTGATACTCACCCAATCCAATTTATTTTCAGGTTCATGAGACACACCCTTCATCGATTCTCTAAAAATTTTCTCAGCAAGTCCTTTATATATAATCTTTTCACCATCGGAAAACGGACACCAAGCAGGAACCATTCCGGCTGTCCCCATTCCTCCCAACTGTCCCATCGCTTCTATTAGTAAAGTCTTTGCTCCTTCACGAGCCGCAGCAATAGCCGCCGTACATCCAGCCGGACCACCTCCAACAATGATTACATCCCATTGATCGTCCACCTTTATTTGGGAACGTTTCAATGTCAGACCTTTCTCTCGTTCTTCCGAAGCCGACTGTATTACCCCCGGCATAGCAGCCATCGCCATCACCGCTGCGGCTTGTTTAACAAAGTTTCTTCTGTTAGTCATAATAATTGCTTTTTTTAGAAAAAGAAAGGCATTTTATTTTTTAATATATAAAATGCCTTCTACAACTTATCTGTTATATTTAATAATTCGGATTCTGTTTCATATTGGTATTTATCTGAATTTCAGTTGTTGGTATAGGCCATAAATATTGACGATCATCCCACTTTTTCTCTGCAATAGAAGCAATTTTACCTGCAGCTTCTAATTTAGAAAAATCAGCCAAACCATTTTCATCAATATCCGGGGCAAAAGGCCAAAACCAATCACCTTGACTAACAACCTTTTCTATTAATAATGAGGCCGGATACAACATCATATAAACCTTCTTACTCATTACTTTGTCCATCAACTTCCAACGCATCAAATCCATATAACGCAGCCCTTCATTAGCAAACTCCATACGTCTTTCCATGCGTAATTGACTTCTTAATGTTTGCTGATCCATAGATGTAAAAGCCGGATACTGATCCACAGCTGATTTATCGACGCCATAAGCTCTTGCACGCACCTCATTCATAGCATCCAAAACAGACTGATCTATCTGATTTAATTCAATTTTTGCTTCTGCATACATTAACAGAACATCAGCATAACGCATAATGATTTTATCTGGATCAATCTTGTTTGCATTTTCCAAACATGTTTCATCCATACCTTTCTTCCAAACCAATCCATTATAAGAAGCATACTGAGCAACAGCACGAGTATCATTATTCTTAATCATCTGTCCTGTCTTATAATTCATAACCTCCAATGCTTCTGGATGTGGATTAAATTCAATACCCATAAAATTCTCTCCAAACGGGACAATTGTCATGCTCAAACGTGGATCACGATTCTTAAAGGGGTCATGTGGATCAAACAAAGGAGATTCGTCAATCGGAAGTCCATCTGTGCAAACATACGAAGCAAACAAATCCCAAGTCGGATTCGGAACCGCATATCCTCCATGATTTCTCGGCAGCCAACCATGTACATCCATCACAAGATTATATTCTATTGATCGTGGAATTAAAAAAATAGATTCTTCTGCATTCTTGGTTGTAGTCAAAAACAAATCTCCATAATCTTTATGCAAAGAATAAACATTCAAATCCATAACAGCCTTAGTCGCTGCAACAACCACATCATAATCACCCATATAAAGAGCATAACGGGCTTTCATAGCCAATGCTGCTCCCTTTGTGGCTCTTTTAATACCTGAATATGTTGTTGGCAAGGCATTTGCAGCTGCATCAAATTCGTCATAAACAAACTGTTTCACAGTTGCTAAATCCGTACGTCCCATTGACATACCTTTATCAATATCAACATCATCTACCACTAATGGAACATCACCATATTTAGAAGACATTTTTGCATACGCACATGCTCTATGAAAACGAGCCTCAGCAACATAAGCATTAATTTTCGACTCCATTGCACCAGCTTCAATAGCTCGATCCGCCTTTAATATAATACTGTTAGCACGTGATACAACCTTATACTGCTTGGACCACAAATCTTTTACCTTATCTGTTTGCCCATTCAATGTTGCATTTTGAAAAGGTGTCAAATTTTCACGATAAATCTTATCGTCAGACCAATCGGTATTACCTTCTTCATCCAACGGCCAAAATGTATCTCTATACAATTCATTAACAGCCATTTCTATTTCAGTTTCATTTGAATACCAATTTTCAGTTGAACCATTAGACAATGGGTTTAAATCCAAATCATGGCATGCAGAAAACAACGTTACTCCACTGAATAAATAAACTATAATATTATTTCGTTTCATAATCTTTCCTTTTTAAAAGTTAACCGATACCCCTAACAACACCGATGTAGTAATAGGATAACCATTAGTACTGACTTCCGGATCCCATCCATGCGGATACTTGCTTAAACAGAATAAATCGTTACCAGACACATAGAACCTAACAGATTCCATACTTATTTTCTTTGTCAATACAGAAGGAAGTGTGTATCCTAATGTTAAGTTTTTCATTCTTAAATATCTCCCATTAAACATCCAAAAATCAGACATCGCCATATTAGAATCAATATTATTACGAGTCAAACGAGGATATATTGCTTTCGCATTTTCAGCATCAGTATTGTTCACACTCCAATAATTACCTTCCAAAATAGAAGGGAAGCCACACCAGTTATTTCTCAAACCTTCTATCATATTACTATTAATACGAACATTTTGACTTCCCACACCTTGGAACATCATAGCCAAATCAAAGCCTTTATATGATGCAGCAAAATTGACACCAAATGTATAACGGGGTAATGACCCTCCTAAACAGACACGGTCATATTCCGAAGAAATTTTACCATCAGGTACACCATCCGGACCAGAAATATCTTTATACTTGATATCACCAACTTTTACATTATTATTCAATTTAGGCGAATTATCAACATCTTCTTGAGTCAAAAAGAGTCCATCGCTCAAATAGCCATACCACTCATTAAACTCACTACCTTTCATTTTCACTTTTTCACCTAAAAATTCCGTACCACCTAAATCACCCATCTTTGACACGAAGTCAGAAAGGTTAGCAGAAACAGAATAACTAAAATCCCCCACTTGGTCTCGCCATCCCAATTCAATATCATAACCTGTAGTTTCCATATTCCCAGTATTCACAAACGGATTATCATATCCTATAAATTTAGGAATTTCCAAAGCCAACAAAATGTCTTTCGTTTTCTTTTTATAGAAATCGAAATTAAAATGCAAACGGCTATCCAAGAAATTTGCATCCAAACCAATGTCCCAAGTCTCTGTTGTTTCCCAAGAAATATTACGAACTGCATAATATTGCTGAGCAGCAGTCAATAAAGAACTCACTGAGTTTCCATTGTAAAATAGACCAGAACCAAAGTTTAAAGCTGACTGATATGGATAATAATTTTGTTTATTATTATCATCAATTCGTGTAATACGTTCATTACCTAATGTACCCCAAGAACCTCTTAATTTCAAATATGACAACCAATTCCAATTTAAATCTTGCATAAACTTCTCTTCACTCATAACCCAACCAGCAGAAAAAGAAGGGAAATTTGCCCATCTACTATCCGGAGCAAAACGAGAAGAGCCATCACGACGGAAATTTACCTGCAATAAATAACGATTGGCATAACTATAAGTGATTCGTCCAAAAAAAGAACGATAAGCGTACTCTTCTGCATTACCACCATTATCTCTCAAATTTTCAGGTCCCAAATCCAAATAAGGGAAATTTGTCAATTCATACTGATCACGAGATGCACTCAAATTTTCCCAAAAAGCATAATAATCTTCATAACCAATCATTGCTGAAAGATCATGGCAACCGAACGATTTATTGTAATTTGCAAAAAATTGTGTAGTTACATCATAATCATCATTTCTATTTTCAGTCAATTTTGTCGTTCTATAACCAGCCATATAACCTTTCACTGTAGTTGGATCATTGGCATAGGTATAAGGTACTTGTTTTACAAAACTTTTCACCTTATTAAAATTATATGTCGGTGCTATAACTCCTGATATTTTTAATCCTTCAATCGGAGTTATATCAATAGCAGCCTTACCTCCTAAACGATTATGCCATGAAGTTTTTAACCCACCATCTGTTATCATTGCCAATGGATTTTCTCCATCTTTGACATCTCCCCACAATCCATTACTCCAACGAACTGCATAAATTGGAGCTGTTGCACGAAAATTCAATTCCATCGGATTCGTATGTGGTTCTTCCGATTTTGAACGTTTATAATTTACATCTAAATGAGCTTCAAGCCATTTATTTATTTTAAAATCATTATTGATACGAATCATATAACGCTCATATCCTCTATTTTCATAAAGACCATCTGTCTTGTCATATCGGAAAGAGGCTTTCGTTTTCACAACTTTGCTACCTCCAGCAATATTAATCGAATGAGTCTGACGTGGAGCAGAACTTTTCAAAATTGCATCCTGCCAATCCACTATAGGATAAGCATCTGGATTTGTTGCATTATTTTTCACCCAATTATTCACTTGGTCTTCAGAATAAGCCTGATACCAACCACCTGAATTATTATCATTAAAACGCGTTTCATTTATCATTTCCAAGTATCGCTGAGCACCAACATATTCTGGTAATTTAGTCGGCATTTCCCAACCATATTCGAAATTATAGTTTAGGGATAAATCATCCTGTTTTGCACGTTTTGTCGTGATTACAATCACACCAGCTGCAGCACGTGAACCGTAAATTGAAGCAGATGCCGCATCTTTCAAAACGGACATACTCTCTACATCTTCTGGATTCACTTGATTAATATCCCCTGGAATTCCATCTACAATCACTAAAGGGCTTGTCTCACCAATAGTCGTCACACCTCGAATTTGTATACTAGCAGTTGCTCCAGGAGCACTATTATCACGTGTTACTGTGACACCAGAAGCAGCACCTTGTAAGGCTGTAGATAATTGAGTCGTTTTGCGGGCAGCCAAATCATCACCTTTAACAGCAGCAACAGCACCTGTCAAATCTTTTTTCTTCATGGTTCCATAACCGACAACAACCACTTCATCCAGCATTTCAGAATCTTCTTTCAAACTGATCGCCAAATCTGTTTTATTGCCAACAACTATTTCGCTTGTAGTATATCCTATATAAGAAACTACTAATGTTGCACCTGGTGCAACATTAAGGGAGAACCTCCCTTCGATATCGGTAACGGTACCGTTTGTCGTACCTTTTTCAACAACGTTTGCACCAATAATTGGTTCACCGTTTACATCTTTAATAATACCGGTAATCGCTTTTTGATTCTGTTGTACACTGGGCACGGAAGAAACAGAGGACGAAGCTGTCTTTATCAATACTTGTCGATCTATAATTTGATAATCGTAACCGGTATTTTTCAGTACTTGAGCCAGCGCTTCATCCAAAGTCGCATCTTTTACATTGATGCTCGCCTTTTTATTTACATTCACTTTGTTGTCATTGAAAAAGAATGTAAATTCACTATTGTTTTCAATGTCTTTCAAAATCTCAATGATACTGCTATTCTGCTTATTCATGGATAATTTATAACCCTGCGCATAAGTTGAAGCAGATATACAGCAAGCGACACCTAAAGAAAATAAGGTCGTGAGTTTCATGATACGCTTAGTTTTTTTTAATAATGGGACACAAAGTGCCCGTTCATTACTTTTTTTCATAACTTTGTAATGTTTTTGATGAATATTAGCATGCCCATTCCACGGTTTGAATATTTAAGTATGGACATGTAGTCGAAATCTCGAACTGGAGGGTGTTTGCCGACATCCTCCAATTTTTTAGGTTAACAAATATCCTTTCTCATAGGCATTTTTCAGATTTTAATATTATACTATTATTTCAAAATTAATCTTTTTATAATAAATACACATAAAAAATCTTTTCCCCCTATTCTTATTGCAATAAATTAGAAAAAAAATTATTGCAAGTTCATGACTAACGGGTCAAACTATAATTACCATCCTCTATTTCTTTATATTTTAATGGAGAAGACAGTTGAATCAACATCAGTATCTTTTCTAGCGACTCATCCCTCACTTTGAAAGTGAACCGGTATTTATCAGCCAGATCCTTTTGGCACATCACCTTTCTGCCGTACCACTGTTCGAGACGCGGGATGATCATGGAAAGTTTTTCGTTTTCGAAGCTCAGCATCTTTTGTTTGCGCCAAGCGGTGTATTTGTCGGCATCCACAATCTGTTTGGAAATCTTGCCGGTTTGCCGGTCCACCAAGATCTTTTCGTCGGGAGAGACGAAGTATTCTTTCATTTGGTTTGTTTCCTTATTCTCCACACTTACTTTGATCTTGCCATTCAGGAGAATCGCTTCCATCTTATTTTCCATGTTGTAACTGAACAATTCGAACGCAGTCCCCAACGCCTCCACACTCATATCCTCCGTATGAACAATAAAAGGTTTTTCGCGATTCTTCGCCACATCGAAAAAGGCTTGCCCGTCCAATCTTATCTCACGCGTCTTACCGGAAAAACTGGCAGGATAGGTTAAGCGGCTGCCCGGTCCCATCTGCACTTTCGTTCCATCTGGTAAAGAGACAGATTCCATATTTTGGATACCGGAACTTACAACATACATTGGGACATTCGCCTTGTCCTGCAACGCAAAATAAACAGTCCCTGCCACACCCAATACCAATAAGATGGAGGCGACCATACTATATATCTTATAAAATACAACATTCCGTCCTTCATCATGTTGCCAGACTTCCTTACAAATATTCCGCCAGATAGACGGCTCGTCCGGACGATCGCTTTCCACTGCATCCGGAGCATTATTCCATTGCCGCTCCATTTCTTTTGTCACCCGGCGAGAAGATTGCAAGGCTATGCGCTCTTCTTCGGTCAGCGCATCTTGCATTAGTTTCTTTAGTATATATTTTTTGTCTTTGTATTCCATTTCAATTGCTTTACATATATAAATACACACAAGTTACTTCTTTCCCCTACCCAGTCCGGGAAAAAACAGATTATTTTAGCACCTGACAGTACAAATTTCCAAAAAAATATGACAATATCCCCTCTAAAAACTAACATCTCAACTAATAAACTGATTTTTAGCAAAATGCAACGACAACCAGTTTATTAAAAAATATTACCCTTGCGGGTAATTTGAATTAGAAGGGGTAGAAAATCGAATTAGATGCGGTAATAGTTTCGATTTGAACCCATCACTTTTTTAGATATTAGATAAATGATAATAAGAGATAGGAGACAGAATACATTCAATCAGATAAAGAGAAGAAGCAGTGTGATATTCTTCTTCAAGTACTTGAGGGCTTCGCTGATTTGATTTTCGACCGTTTTCTCTGAAATATTCAATAGGATAGCTATTTCTTTGTAGCTCTTTTGTTCCTTACGGCTCAAGTTAAAAATCTCACGGCGGCGCGGTGGCAATTCATCGATCAGGCGATCTATATATTCTTGGAGATTATGAGCATCAATTTCTTCTTCCACATCATACGGTTCTTCCAATGCGGCAAGAACCGTGACTTTGTAGAAATCTTCATTCACATTTTTGCGATGCCGGTTAAAGATCAGATTCCGGGTGATAATAAACAGCAAACCTTTAAAATGGTCATCTTCACGAAGAAATTCACGCGTTTCCCATATTTTGATAAAGACTTCCTGTACTACTTCTTCGGCAGCATCGGCACTGGTCAAATAGAGGCGACTGAAATTATAGACCTGTTTCCAGTATTGTTTATACAGAGCAGTAAATGCGTCTTTGCTACCCTGCTTCAACAATAATATCAGTTTCCGCTCTTCCATATTCTTTTAAATAAGATACAAATGTAACAAATAAATTGAGAATTGAAACTTGAAAATTCGGAAGTGCTTTCTTCTTCATTTTTCATTTTCAATTCTTAATTTATTTAGTGGTTCGTTCCTTCAAACAAATCATGATCTTCCTTTTTCTGAGAGCTCTTGGCCTTGAAGTTATTGAACGTATAACTGAGCGTAAGCGTAATAAGCGGATAGCTGGGACGGATTCGTGTGATGGACTGCAGGTCGGATGTGATGATCTTACTTACATACCGGGCAGAATTGAAAACATCCCGGAAAGAAAGCGTAGCCGACAACCGACGGTTCATCAACTGCTGGCGAACGGCGAGATTCACATACCAGAAAGCATCCGTACGCCCTTGGGTTGTAACGGACGGACCGACAAAATTGCCGTCCACCTGGATACGGGTATATTTAAAGACATCGAAAGAGTTGTTCCACATGACATCGTAGTTCGTACTTGTCTCTTTTTCACTGCCGGTTTTATACCGGTTCTTTACCTTATAATGATACAGGCTGCCGTTCAGGTTCATATTCCACCAGCGGGTAAGCTGTACCTGTCCGCTCAATTCGATACCGGTCGAATAGTCGTGTCCGACATTCGCCATCGAATCCAGTGTCACACCAGCCTCATAGGGGACACGCAAACGCTCGATCTTATCCTTGCGGTTCCGGTGAAACACTGTAGCTGAAACCGTATGTTCACCGATATTCTTCTTATAATTCAACTCGAAAGAATTGATATATTCCGAACGGATATCCGGATTACCGATCTCGGCCGAATAAAAATCCCGATAGGTGATATACGGCTCCATGAAAAAGAGTTCCGGACGAGTGATACGGCGCGAATAAGAAACCAATAGCTTATGTTCCTTCGGAAACGTATAGCCCAAATGAAGAGAAGGGAAAAACTCGAACTTATTATATGTACGATCCTTGCCCGGAATCGAGCTTCGCAGGACACGATGCGTATGCTCTCCCCGCACACCCGCCTGAAAATCGAATGATTTATAGCTGTCGGCAACGATTGCATAAACCGAATTGATGCCATGCTGGAAATAGAATGTGTTATAGATATCGTCCCGGTTATAAAACTCTTTCTTTACCGGGTCCCAGAAATGCATCGTGTAGTCGCCGTCTTCCAAATAAGAGAAATATTGGTAACCGCCTTCGATCCGTCCCGTCTTGCTGTAAGGATAAATATAGTCCAGGTTACCCCGTACCGTCCAGCGATGCTCATCTTCCCAAGCACGATGTCCCTTTTCACGCTCGTTATTCTTATTAAAAAGGTCACTCTGGAAATATTCCATCGCATTACCTCCGTATTTCAGATAGAAACTGCCCATCAACTGATGCCCCTTATCGTCGAATTTATGATCGAAACCGATTGTTCCCTGGAAATAGGTTTCATGCAGATCGTAATCGTCACGACTATAATAATCGCCTTCACCGAAAGTAGCCCCGCCTGCCAGGCGTTTTTCCTTATAATCCAGATCACCGTTGCGCGTACGCCCGCCATAACCGCCTTCAAAGTCGGCATTCAACGTCGTATGGGGCAATGTGTACATCCACCCTGCCTTCATCGAATAGTTGAAATTGTTGCTTTTACGCGGTCCGTTGGAATGGGAGGTCGTTGCCGTGTCTGAGATAATAGTCGTTTTCTCCTGATCGAAATCGCTCTTGCGCAGGCGGTCACTCCACACACCGCCCAAATACCAACGCGATGCCTTGTTCTGCTGAGACACCAGAAAATCCACCCCGCGCGAAAGGACCGTACTTCCCGTCAGGTTCACCATACCGCTAAAACCATGCTGGGCGTGTTTCTTTGTTACGATATTGATAATCCCTACATCTCCTCCCGTATCGTGACGGGCCGAAGGGGTGGTGATGATTTCTATATTCTCGATATGCCCTGCAGGGATCTGCTCCAAAGCCTGCGTACCGCTGAACACGCTCGGTTTGCCATCTACATAGACCGTGAAACCGGTACTTCCACGAAAACTGACTTCACCTTCGGCATCCACACGTATGGAGGGGGTATTCTCCAGGATATCGACAGCCGATCCGCCTCCGGCAAGCAAGTTTGAAGAGGCTTCGATTACTTTCTTGTCCAATTTATAAATCACTTGCTTTTTCTGTGCTACGACTTCGACTTCCGCTAATCCCACCTCCAAAGGTTTCATCGCAATCGTTCCCAAATCTACCGCTTTCGAAACCGCATCCAAAACAATACCGGGACGGTTATACAGATCGTAACCGACCAGGCGCACCAAAAGGTTATACTTTCCATCTTTCACATCGGCTATGCGAAACGTACCGTCACGATCGGGTAAAGCATGAAACACTGGATTAACATCTCCTTCACGAAAAAGGAGGACATCAGCAAAATCAATCGGTTGGTTGTTATTGGCATCGACTATTTTCCCTTTTATACGGAAACCAGGGGCCGCCACGGCCGAATAGCTAATACACAATAAGGTCAACAAGAGACAAAAACACTTCTTCATTTCCTACATTGGTTTGTTAACAACGCCACGAAGATAGGATTTTCGTACGAAAGAAATCGTATATTTGCATATATAAATCACCATTTAGCATGGCATCAGCAAGAAAAATCATCATCATTGGAGCAACTTCAGGCATCGGATACGAGATCACTCAACTGTACCGCAAGCAGGGATGGAGGATCGGGATTGCCGGACGGCGGACGGAATTGCTCGCAAAAATCCGGTCAGAAGCACCTGACCAGATCGAAACGGCACAAATAGACGTAACTTGCCCGGACGCCCCGGAAAAGTTAGCGGAATTAATCGATAGAGTCGGCGGAATGGATGTATTCTTGCTTAGTTCCGGAATCGGCAGCCAGAACCGGAACCTAAATTCCGATATTGAATTGTCTACCGTCCAAACAAATACAGTCGGTTTCACCCAAATGGTCATTTCCGCATACGATTACTTCAAAAAACATGGTAGCGGCCAATTAGCCGTGATCAGTTCCATCGCCGGGACAAAGGGATTGGGAGCCGCTCCCTCCTATTCCGCAACCAAGCGCTACCAGAATACTTATATCGAAGCACTTGACCAACTGGCACAGATGGAAAAACTCCCGATCGTATTCACGGATATCCGCCCCGGATTTGTAAAGACCGATCTGTTGAAAAACGATAAATACCCGATGCTGATGTCCCCGCAATATGTTGCCCGAAAAATAGTAAAGGCGATCGAACGGAAGAAACGACGCACCGTAATCGACTGGAAATATGCCGTTTTAGTATTTTTCTGGAAGTTGATTCCCAGCTTCGTATGGAGGCGGTTGCCCATTCACAATTAGCATTTGTATATCATCCTGGCAATCCCTACCTTTGTGCCCAAATTTATAACTATGCACAAATAAACGATGGGATTATTCATTAAAAAGCCTTTGGAGGCCCTGCAGGCCGAAGCCAATCAAACAGGAAGTAAATCATTAAAACGGGTATTAGGCCCCTGGAGCCTGGTCGCACTCGGCGTAGGAGTCATTATCGGAGCCGGCCTTTTCTCCATAACCGGAACAGTCGCCGCCGGATATACAGGACCGGCCATTACACTTTCATTTGCCATTGCAGCAATCGGATGTTGCTTTGCCGGACTTTGTTATGCAGAGTTTGCTTCGATGATCCCGGTTGCCGGAAGTGCCTATACATACTCATACGCGACGATGGGCGAACTGATCGCTTGGATTATCGGTTGGGATCTGGTTCTGGAATATACAGTTGCCGCAACGACGGTCAGCATCAGCTGGAGCCGTTATCTCGTCGTCTTTTTGGAAGGGCTCGGGATCAACCTTCCGACAGCATTCACCGCCTGTCCCTGGGATGGAGGGATTGTCAATATCCCGGCATTCCTGATCGTTGTCCTGATGAGCCTCTTCCTGATCCGCGGGACGGAAGGAAGTTCTATCTTTAACGGAATCATCGTCTTCCTGAAAGTGTCGGTCGTCCTGATATTCGTCTTTTTAGGATGGAAATATATCAATACGGACAATTACGTACCTTATATTCCGGCAAACACCGGTACACTGGGCGAATACGGGTTATCGGGTGTCCTACGCGGAGCGGCCATCGTATTCTTCGCTTTCTTAGGTTTCGATGCTGTCAGTACGGCTGCCCAGGAAGCCAAGAACCCCAAAAGAGATATGCCGATCGGAATCCTCGTCTCATTGCTCGTTTGTACCATATTATACATGCTGTTCGCCCACGTCATGACGGGCGTAGCCCATTATTCCGAATTTGGCGGCCAACAGGGAATCGCTCCCGTGGCAATTGCGATCGAACATATGGGAGAAGTAGATGCTTCGGGCGTGCTTCATCCGGATTACCCTTGGATGAACAAGGCAATCGTCCTTGCCATCCTATTCGGATATTGCTCGGTCATCATGGTGACGCTGTTAGGGCAGAGCCGCGTTTTCCTCAGCATGAGCCACGACGGTCTATTACCTCCGTTCTTTTCACATATCAATGAAAAGTTCAGAACACCCGCCCGCAGCAATCTGCTGTTCATGGTGCTCGTCGGTCTGCTGGCAGCTTTCGTTCCGGCACGCCTGGCCGGTGAAATGACCAGTATCGGAACCCTTTTCGCCTTCACCCTGGTTTGTGCCGGTGTGCTTGTGGTCAGAAAGACAATGCCCGATGTGCATCGCGCCTTCAAGACTCCGTTGGTTCCGTTCGTTCCGGTTGCCGGGATCATCACTTGCCTGTGCATGATGCTTTTCCTACCGGCCGACACTTGGATACGGCTGGTGCTATGGATGCTGATCGGGCTGGATATTTATGCGTGCTACGGCATCAAGCATAGCAAACTGGAATACAATCAGGCGAACCGCCACGGTCAGCTGGCTCTGAATATGATCGGGATCGTCCTTGCCATCCTTTGTGTGATCACGGGACTCTGGCATCAGCAAACCGTTGGTTGGGAAGAAAGTAAAGTCCTGCTGATCATCTCTTTTGTTTTCGCTTTTACGCATCTGGGCTTTTACATGGTCCGGATATGGAAACAAACAACAAAGGTTTTTTAATCATTTTTTATACGAACCCGAACAGACGTTGTTTGTATAATAACAAAAAGATAATTAAATTTGCAGAAATGGTTCTACAGTGTAGAACTTACATTAATCAAACAAACTATTCCTAAGTTTAAGGTATTAGTCTACTTCAGTTTGTTTTCATATGAACTGATTTGGTATAACCTCATCTACATGTGAATGTGGATGAGGTTTTTTCATCATAATCTGTGAACCACCTTCACCGATCACGGAATAGTGAAGCCCAATCGGCTGCTTGAATAAAAAAAATCCATATAACCAGCTTTTGAAGCTAACTATATGGACTATCTGTATGTACGCAGGATGAGACTTGAACTCACACGCCGTAACCGGCACTACCCCCTCAAAGTAGCGTGTCTACCAATTCCACCACCTGCGCGAGAAAAGGTGCCCAGAACAGGACTCGAACCTGCATGCCTCTCGACACACGCACCTGAAACGTGCGCGTCTACCAATTCCGCCACCTGGGCCTTTCTTCAGTACATTAAAAAAGCGGCCTCATACCGCGTCTGTTACCGATTGGAGCGGAAGACGGGACTCGAACCCGCGACCCTAACCTTGGCAAGGTTATGCTCTACCAACTGAGCTACTTCCGCGATAACGGGTGCAAAGATAGAGGTATTTTTTTATTTTCCAAAACCTGACTGCACTTTTTTGTACTATTTTTACAGCCTGCACCCGCTCAAAATTATATCTTACTTTAATCCAGTCGCTTCCATCCACATGTTTGCCATCAGCTGGCGACCGGGTAAATCGGGATGCACACCGTCATTCGACCAATAACGTGCCGGAGCCAGCTTCACCGCTGCATCGAAACCCGATTGGAAGGGAACGAATATGGTATTGAATTCTTCCGACAGTTTACGGGCAGACTTGCGGAATTCATCGAACATCGGATACCATTTGGAATCTTCTATAGCCGCCCCGTCACGCAAAGTGAAGGGTTCGCAAAGGACTATTTGCGTATTCGGGAGTTTCTCTTTCGTATATTTCAACAAAGCACGCAGATCGTTTTCGTATGTCTCGACCGTTCCTTTATAACCATGCGTCAACGTATGCCAATAATCATTCACACCGATCAGGATGCTCAGGACATCCGGCTGGAAAGCAAGACAGTCGATCTCCCAGCGTTCACGAAGTTGATAGACTTTATTGCCGCTGATGCCGCGATTGTAAATCTTCGGCTGCAAAGCCGCTTTCCCCTCCAACAACTGCGTAGCGGTAAAGAGCACATAGCCACTACCGAATTGTTCCATCGTATTGCAACGGTTACTATTCCTGTCGCGACCGCAGTCCGTGATGGAATCTCCCTGGAACAGGATCACACAATCCTTTTTCAGATTAATCTTCGGAGCATGTACGGATGTATTTTCTTTAACAGCGGCTTTTGCGATCTCCGGGATCATCAGGGCACTGAACCCTGCCAACGCTCCCTTTTTAAGGAAGTCTCTTCTGGAATTCTTCATGGATAGAAATAAGTTTATTTTATTACATTGATTGAATTGAATACAAAGATAGAAACTTTACAAAAAAACGTATCTTTGTTTCTTCATATTTTCAAAAAGAATAATTTGCCATGTTTAGTAAAATAGTAGCGATAGAGCCGGTCAGTTTGATCCCGTCTGCAGAAGAAGCATTGCACACGTTTGCAAATGAAGTAGTGATGTACCCCGATATTCCGGCGGATGACGAGGAGATCGTCCGTCGCATCGGCGATGCCGACGCGGTGCTGCTGAGTTATACTTCGAGTATCCGCCGCGAGGTAATGGAAAGATGTCCCAATATCAAATACATCGGCATGTGCTGTTCGCTTTACTCACCGGAAAGCGCCAACGTCGATATCATTTATGCCAACGAGCACGGTATCAAGGTCACAGGTATCCGGGATTATGGAGACGAAGGAGTAGTCGAATATGTCATCAGCGAACTGGTACGCTCCTTCCACGGGTTCGGCCAGCCGGCCTGGGAAGGCGAGGTTCGTGAGATTACCGGGCTGAAAGCCGGTATCATCGGTTTGGGCAAGTCAGGCGGCATGATTGCCGATGCACTCCGGTTCTTCGGTGCGGAAATAGCTTATTTTGCCCGTAGCGAAAAGGAATGGGCTCGTGAGAAAGGGTACCGTTTCCTTCCCTTAGACCAACTGCTTGAGCAAAGCGAAGCCGTCTTCTGTTGCCTGAACAAAAACACCGTCCTGCTGCACGAGGCCGAATTCCGGAAGTTGGGTGATAAGAAGATACTGTTCAACACAGGACTGTCTCCCGCCTGGGACGAGGAACCGTTCGTCAAATGGTTATCGGGCAATAACCTTTGTTTTTGCGATACCGTCGGCGCCTTGGGAGGTGCTCACCTTTTGGAGCATCCGCATGTACGATGCGTACAGGCCTCGACAGGCCGCACCCGCCAAGCGTTCGACCGTCTGAGCGAAAAGGTACTGGCCAATCTTTCAGAATACAACGGGTGAAACGATATTAAGCAGGGTGTTCACAACCGACCATCCTGCTATCTCGGCCGTCTCACTGTACACATCCACGACGGCATGTACCTGGTCGTTCCTGATCTCCACCCGCTGGGTGTCCCCCTTAAATCCGGGAGTCGACTGTATGGTCACCTGCATGGCTTCCGGACCGACAGAGGCACGTGAGGCGGCTACCGTGACATTCACTTTCGTAGGGAACAGGCGGATGGCTTCCACCGCATTGCCGGTAAACACGACTTTCTGTTCTTTCTGCAAAGCCTCCTCATAGACCGGTGTTCCTTTTAAGGCATCAGGTCCCTTTTCATTGTAGAAACGGGCAGTCGCCTTCCCCATCAAGGCTGCTGTGCGCAAGACATCGAACCCTCCGGTAGCTCCCGAAGCGATATAGATACGTGTCCCGTTCTCCTTGGCCGTTTCGCATACTTCCCGGTAAAACGCATCATCGGCCAGCGCACCGATCGAAAGGGTCACGATAGAAGTCCCGTTCTTCAACGCCGGAACGGCGAACTCCCGAAGAGCGGCCGGAGAAGCCGTCTCCACCAGTATATCGGGTTTCAAGGCCAGCAACTCATCCGCCGTAGTACAGACGGCACAGCTTTTCCCTGCCTCTGCCATCCGACCGGCAATACGTTCCGCCTTGGCTACCGTACGCGAATAGACTCCCACCAACTCATATTCGGGCAACAACCCTTTGACGACAGCTTCCGAAACGATTCCGGCAAGCCGTCCGCATCCTGCTATTACAAATGTTTTCATGTTTACAAAAGTACATAAATACTTCCGATTTCCATGCTTGACCATGAAAGAAAAGGGAAACAAACTACTCAAACACAACAAAGCAGTCATTAAAATTGATAGCCACCTTCTCGAACTGATTAACAAGTGCCATGCCTATATTGCCTGCGTATGGCACAAGTTTATCGCCTTCAATCGTCACTACCATATCTCGGAATTCCAAGCTCCTTCCGCCAAAAGAGAGCGCCCCAAAAAACTCTGATAATCCAACTCTTTTTCATCTTGAAAATGTCTTTTATATATGATTATGGCAAATATAGGGGAAACGTAAATCGTAAGGGACTGTTTGCGTTAAAAAACAGGAACTCCACTGGATTATAATCAGAAACAGTGCATAAAATCTCCTCAAACAAGGCAGATAAACAGCTCTACATCCCCGTTTCGGTTTCACGTAGACCCGGGTCTCCACCTCCTCCACACCCGGATCTCCCATACCCTTCCACCCGGGTCTGAAGAAACTTTTCAAGTTGTTTTCACCAAAAAAGTAGCTTGTCTTCATGAAAAAACGAGCCTTTTTATGCTGTTTTGTGTCAACTTCGGGACACATCATGAATTTGATAGAAGGCTGATATATAATAATTTATTGTTTTTCCCCATGATGGTTATGATAGATGAATGATAGTTGAAAACAGGAACTATCATAGAATAACAAACTGTTATACAGTCATATAAATTCAACTATGATAGTATGACAGTTGTTTTGCGAAAAAACTTTTATACCATATATACCTTTCTCGTTCAACGCCTTGAATGCCACTTTTGCAGGTATCCCCTCTATCAAATTACCTCCTTCCGGAAAAAAGGTCAGTTTAGCAACTCGCGTATCCGCGAGGTACGGAGGAATCATATCCTTTATTTGCTATAGTCTTTACGATACGTATCTTCTTAGGATAAAAAGGACGGATAGTATCGTCCAAAAAGGAGAATCTGGTATAGGCATGGATACGGTAATCTTCCAGGATTCAGCTCCTTATCTATATAAATGTGACCGTCAGCAATGCCGGCTTGTACCGGATATTTTTCTTGCCAGACAATGCTGTCCTTCTTATCAAGCATTTCAACAAACTTGGTATTGTGCACCAACATTGGTGCAATCGGCAAAAAGCACCAATCCCACAACCCCCATAATCCAACACTTTTTCATCTTCTTCCCTTCTTATATCTTGGCAACTAATTCCCGGAAGAGAATGGTCATGACCGCTGCCGCTTGATTGGCGGCGACAATCACATCGGCCCCGTCATTGACGAAATCATCGGCAAAATGATAGCCTTCATTTGTAATCACGGACATACCGAATACACGCAAACCGGCATGACGAGCCACGATTACCTCCGGAACCGTACTCATTCCGATCGCGTCGCCTCCGACTCTGCCGTAGAAAGCATACTCAGCCGGAGTTTCGAAAGAAGGACCTGTCAGTCCGACATATACGCCCTTCTTCAATGAGATACCGTGGGACGCGGCAATTTCTTCGACAAGCCCAATAAACTCCCGGTCATACGCGCGCGTCATATCCGGGAAACGGGTTCCGAACTGTTCGTCATTCGGACCGATCAGCGGATTAGGGATCATATTGATGTGATCGCGTATGATCATCAGGTCACCGACTTTGAAACTCGTATTGATACCGCCTGCGGCATTGGAAACCAACAGATTCTTAATACCCAAGAGCTTCATCACCCGGACGGGGAAGGTCACTTGCTGCATGGTATAGCCCTCATAATAATGGAAACGTCCCTGCATGGCAAGCACCGGCTTCCCTCCTAACCTGCCGCAGATGAAGTTTCCTTTATGTCCTGCGGCTGTCGAATGCATAAAATGCGGAATCTCACTATAGGGAATAACCACAGCTTCTTCGATCTGGTCGGCAAGGGACCCCAAGCCGCTGCCTAAGATAATAGCGGTTTCCGGATTACCAGTAATACGAGACGACAGGTAACCAACCGCTTCCCGATAAATAGTATTGTCATTTGTATTCATATACATTCAAATTAATTGTTCAACGTCACAAAAGAATAGGTTTCATGTCGAGGGAACTTCGGTTTTCTCGCCTACGGTTCTCTTACCAACTTATAGGCAAGTTCGGCTGTATGCTCCATAATCTCCTCCTCGCCCGGAACCTTTTTGTCTTGCATCAGGATTTTACCATCACAGATAACGGTATCGATACAACTGCCGTTTGCTGCATACACGAGATTGGAGACAAAGTTATGATTCGGGGTAAAAGCCGGGATATCCAAATCGACCAGACAGAGATCCGCCAGATAGCCTTCGGCAATCCGTCCGGCTTTCAGTCCGATAGCCAAAGCACCGGCTTCCGTCGCCGCCTGGAATATTTCACTGGCTGGAATCGCCTCCGGGTCTTTCCGCCAGGCCTTGCCTAAAAGCGAAGCAAGTTTCATCGCCTCGATCATATCCAGATTATTGGAAGAAGAACAACCGTCAGTACCCAAAGCGACAGTAACACCGGCCTTTCGCATCTCACAAAATTTGAATTGAATGCCGGAGGCCAGCTTCATATTGGATGCCGGATTATGCACTACTTTCACTCCGTGATCCGCCAGCATACGAATCTCGTCATCATCGACATAGATACCGTGCGCAATGATCAGACGTGGGGATAATATGCCTAATTTATATAAATAACGTACAGGAGTAAAGCCGAACTGTTTGATTGAGTTTCTGACTTCGCCTTCCGTCTCTGCCAAATGCAGATGAATCGGGACGGAATGCTCGGCAGCAAAACCATGTATCCACTGTAACAGTTCGCCAGACACGGTATAAATGGCATGGGGACCGACCGCATACCGTATGCGCTTGCTATAGTTTTCCACATCGACAACAAGTTTCTCGTTTTCACGCTTGCTCTTTTCTGCCAATTCTGGTTTGAAATGATCGAAACAGACGCCGGCAAGCAATGCACGCAGCCCCATTTCTTCGACAGCATCGGCCGTAGCCCGGAACTTATGATACATATCGAAAAACGTTGTCGTCCCGCTTTTTATCATTTCGAGACAAGCTAGCTTCGTTCCCCAATAAACATCCTCGCGCGTCAATTTCGCTTCATTCGGCCAGATCTTCTGCTCCAGCCAGGGCATCAACGGCATGTCATCGCCAAAACCACGGAAAAGCGTCATAGCGGCATGTGTATGCGCATTTACGAAACCAGGGATCAAGGCTTTACGCCTTCCGTCTATCACCTGATCCGCCTGTACCTGAAGATCCGTCCCTACCTGCCTGATCTCCTTTTTCTCTATATAGACATCAGTTACAGCACCATCCAATAAAGCGCCTTTTATCAATATGCTCATATAAACTTAGCTTTCATGTTCTTTATCTTTTCATTCCGAATACGCCCCAGCAAACCGGATAGTTTAGTCCGCTTGACAGCTGCGAAAGCGCAACTTTCCTTTATCTCGACTATGCCTAAATCGTCCTTTTCTAGTCCACCTTTCTGAAAGAGGAAGCCGACCACATCCTTCTTGCTCAATTTGTCCCGTTTCCCCCGATTGATCGTCAGTGTCACCCACTCGGAACGGACGGGCTTCTTTGCCACTTCCGGCAAGAAAAACTCATCCGGCTCGCGGGTGATATATTCAGGAATTGTCTCTTCCGCATTCAAGATCAGATAAGCAACCCCTTCCGCGTTCATACGAGCCGTACGTCCGTTACGATGCACGTACGCCTCTTCACTCACAGGAAGATGATAATGGATCACATTCTTCACTTCTGGAATATCAAGACCGCGAGAGGCCAAATCAGTAGAAATAAATACGGTAGCACTGCCGTTACGGAAATGCGACAAGGCACGTTCACGTTCCGGTTGCTCCATTCCTCCGTGGAAGTATTCGTTATCTACACCCATTTCGGTCAGATAGTTGCTCACCCGTTCTACCGTCTCCCGATAATTGCAGAAGATAAGGGCAGAACCACCTTTCAGTTCACCTAAAAGCTTGTACAAGGTTTCCAGCTTGTCCTTAACTGGAGACTTGACCACACGCAAAGCCAGCCCTTTCGACTCCTTCACTTCTTTCAAGAACGACAATCGTACCGGAGCTGTAATCCCGGTGAAAGCAGGAATATCGACTGCTGCCGTTGCCGAAGTCAGCACCCGGCGGCGCACGCCTGGGAGATGTGCCAAAATCTCCTTCATTTCAGCAAGGAAGCCCAGTTCGAGCGATTTGTCAAACTCATCAAGGATCAGCGTACGCACACTGTCCAGATTGATATTACCCCGTTCCAGATGGTCGACGATACGCCCCGGCGTGCCGATCAGGACCGTCGGCGGATGTTCGAGACTCTTCTTCTCCGTGCGGATGGGATGCCCCCCGTAGCAACAATTCACCTTATATCCGGCTCCCAACGAACGGAATACCGTTTCAATCTGCAAGGCCAACTCACGGGAAGGAGCGATGATCACGGCCTGTATCTTTTTGTCCTCATCCGTCAACGTCGTCAGCAAAGGCAAAAGGAAAGCCAGCGTCTTGCCCGACCCTGTCGGACTGAGCAGCACCATGTCTTTTGTCGTCCCGGCATCCAATACCGCCTGCTGCATCTCGTTCAGAGCAGTAATGCCTGTATTGGCAAGCGCACGAACAACTATTTCATTATTTGTCATATCAATTGAATCGTTTATAAAATTCGGCTACCGACTCGATTCCCTTATAAAAGAAGTCAAGCGTACAGCTTTCGTTGGGCGAATGAATCGCATTCTGTTCGAGGCCGAATCCCATTAGGACAGTCTTGATGCCCAACACCTGCTCGAAAGTCGAGATAATAGGGATACTTCCGCCACGGCGCACGGCCAACGGACGTTTGCCAAAAGCTACGGCAACGGCTTCCTCTGCCGCCTTATAAGCGGGAAGATCGATCGGACAAACATAACCTTGTCCACCATGTTTAGGCGTCACTCTTACCTTGACATAAGCCGGAGCCACACGAGCGATGTACTCTTCAAACAGTTTCGAAATCTTCTCATGATCCTGATGCGGAACCAGACGGCAGGAAACTTTGGCGTATGCTTTGGAAGGAAGGACCGTCTTGCTGCCCTCTTCCATATAACCGCCCCAGATGCCGCAGATATCGAAGGAAGGACGGCAACTATTGCGTTCCAACGTGGAATATCCTTTTTCACCGAACAACTCATCCACACCGATGGCCGCTTTATATTTCGCTTCATCAAATGGAATCTGGGCGATCATCTCGCGTTCGGCAGGCGAAACATCTTCCACATCATCGTAGAAACCGGGGATTGTGATGCGCCCGTCAGCATCTGTTATATCGGCCATCAGCTTACACAACACATTGATCGGGTTGGCAACCGCACCACCGAAATGCCCGGAATGCAAATCGCGGTTAGGACCTGTGACCTCGATCTCCCAATAGGCAAGCCCACGAAGTCCGGTTGTCAGGGATGGCGTTTCGGCACTGACCATGCTGGTATCGGAAACCAGGATCACATCCGCTTCCAACAATTCTTTATGTGTACGGCAGAAGGCTTCGAGGCTCGGCGAACCGATCTCTTCTTCTCCCTCGAAGATAAACTTCACATTACATTTCAGCAAATCCAGATTCAGGGCTGTCTCGAAACCTTTTACCTGCATCATGGCCTGCCCTTTATCATCATCCGCACCACGCGCCCAGATACGGCCATCCCGGATTTCGGGTTCGAACGGGCGACTCTTCCACAGGTCAAACGGCTCGGCGGGCATTACGTCATAGTGCGAATAGACCAAAACGGTCTGCGCCTCAGGAGAAACCATCTTTTCCCCATACACAACCGGGTTGCCTTCGGTCTGCATCACAACCGCTTTATCGGCACCGGCTGCAAGCAAGAGTTCTGTCCAGCGTTTTGCACAAGCCTCCATATCAGGCTTATGTTCATGTTTGGCACTTATCGATGGAATACGGATCAAAGAGAAAAGCTCTTCGATGAAACGGTCTTTATTGGACTCGATATATTTTTTTACGGATATCATATCTATTCTTAATTTTAATCTGTACCTACTATAATACTGCCGCTATTTTTCTAATATGGGCCAATCTCTCCAAAAAAGAGATATCGGATTTTGCCATTTGCATGTCATACCGAGCTTGCTGACGAATCCAAACTTCTGCATCAATACCAAGCGCCGCTTCAAACAAAAGAGCATATTCTGTCGAAACAGAACGCTTTCCATTCAATATTTCATTCAGCAATGTCGGAGAAACCCCCATTTGCAATGCCAATTTCCGCTGCGAAATACCTCGATATTCTATTTCATCCTTTATCAACTCGCCTGGATGTATGGGGTTGGATGGAGTCAAATTATTGGCGATCATTTTAGGATCAATACCTTGAAGTGTAATCATAGCTACAATCATTTATAATGGTTTGATAATTCTATTATATTACATACGGTAACAATCGGTTCTTCTATCGAATCCCTTACGGTAAACTCAACTCGATACTTATTATTCACCCGTACAAATGAAATACCAGCCTTATCGCCTTTCAGCATCTCATAATTCAAGGAATTTATCAAAAGAAGTTCTTCTACCTTCTTGGCATCCAAAAGAAAATCTATACACTTTTGATAACACCTTATCACATCAGGCTGATAACGAGGCTTCTTGTTATCAGTCTTTCCTTTCTCGTAAAGGTCACGCAAATATACTTCTTCGAATGTAACAAACATATCGTTCTCGTATTTGCGTACAAATATAACGTATTCTTTCAGTATTCACAAAAATGTGAACAGCTTCTTTATGGAATCTTCAAGTCTTATTCTATTTTTTTCTCTTATACAAAAACGACTGCCAACGTTCCTCCGCATTCCCCTGGCGAAACATTTCATAGCGTGCCATTGTAAAAAACAAATCGGAAAGGCGGTTCACGAACTGCATGATCCCTGGTGAAACCGGATCTTTCCGGTTCAACGTCCACAGACGGCGTTCGGCACGGCGTACGATCGTACGGGCCAACTGCAAGTGAGCGGAAACCAAAGAGCCGCCAGGCAGGATAAAATAACCGTTATCCTCCATCTTTGCCGACAAAGCATCGATCTGTTCCTCACAAACAAGAACAAGATCATCGGATATTTTGTTCGGATTCTTATCACGAATAGCCGATGGAGTCGCCACATGTGACATGACCGCCATCATCTCCATTTGTATTTTCCCCAGCAAGCTTTGCCATTCATGTTCAGCCGGGAGTAATGCACGGATAATGCCTATTTCAGCATTCACCTCGTCCAGTGTCCCGTTCGCTTCGATCCGGATATCATCTTTATCCACCCGCTCGCCTCCATGAATCCCAGTACGACCTTTATCTCCTCCACGCGTATATATTTTCATCTTTCTTATTTATTTGTATACAGACTTCAAATATTGCCATCGATGACAAATTTGGTAAACCATTCGTTTCCGACCGGATCCGCCCAATACAAATGCGTATATCCTGCCCAAACATTTTTATAATGATAAAGCGGAGTATCCGTTTCCACTCCTTTGGCAGTATAAGCGACAGCGCAGGACGGAAGCGGATTCTGTTGTTCCACCAGACGGGAATAGTGGAACTCATGCCCTTTCAGACGAGTTTCGTTGTATAATAAGGTGCGATATCCCAGGCGTAACTTCATATTCTCCATTGTTGCAGACTGGTGCAACACGCCAGCCATAGGATAAACGTATCCATTTTTATCTCGTATCTCGTCACATAGATACATCATACCTCCACATTCAGCCAACAATTTTCCTCCACTCTCAACATACCGGCGAATGGACTGAAGCATCTGCCTGTTTGCCGATAAAGCAGCAAGATATAACTCCGGATAACCTCCGGGAAGGTACACGAAACCAGCATCCGGCAAAGAAGTGTCTGCCAACGGACTGAAATATGTAACTTCCCCTAAATGATGCAGATAGCGAATATTCGCTTCATATACAAAATTGAATGCAGGATCGCAGGCTACCGCAATAGGGAAAGAAGGCTCACGTTTATAGATATGACGACCTGCGGATATAGGAACGACAGCTGTCGCAACTGGTTTTGTCAACTCCAGCAACCGATTGATGTTTACATGCTTTTCGACAAGTTCCGCTACACGGTCGGCGAACTCTTCAAAGCAGAAATCTTCATCGAGAGACAACCCTAAATGACGGCTGGGGATCTCCACATCCGCACACTTGGGAAGATATCCCAATGCCTCGACTCCGGCATCTTCACAAGCCTGTTTCAAAAAAGAATAATGGTTTTCGGAAGCAACAAAATTAAAGACAGCCCCAACTATCTGCACTTGCTTGTTGAATTGTTTAAATCCGTACAATAAAGGAGCCACCGAATATGCCGTACTTTTCGCATTTACAATCAGGACTACCGGTATTTTCAGCATACAGGCGATTTCCGCACAGCTCCCTTTCATACCGTCATACCCGTCAAACAATCCCATCATGCCTTCGGTTACCGCCACATCCGCTTTTTCCGTATAGCCGGCATACAAATCACGCACGTGTGCCTCTGACATCATAAAGAGATCCAAGTTCACGGATGGATTACCGGCAGCCATCCTATGATGACGAGTGTCGATATAGTCAGGCCCGCATTTGAAAGGCTGCACCTTAAACGAACGGTTCTTCAAGGCACGAAGCAAACCTAGTGTAAAAGTTGTTTTCCCGCTCCCCGATGAAGCAGCACCGATCAACAGATGGGACTGACACATTATTAATATTGTTCCTTCTCGTTCGGGAAATCTTGCGTCTTCACATCCTCAATATAAGTCTGCACGGCACGGGTGATATCTTCTGCCAAATTCGCATAACGGCGCAAGAAACGGGGAGAAAATCCCTGGTTGATACCTAACATATCATGCATGACCAACACCTGTCCGTCTACTCCTCCGCCGGCACCGATACCGATAATCGGAATCGTCAGTTCGGAAGCGACCTGTGCAGCCAAAGCAGCCGGAATCTTCTCCAATACGATTGCAAAGCAACCGATCTCTTCCAACAGATGAGCATCTGCGATCAGCTTCTTTGCTTCCGCTTCTTCACGGGCACGAACCGTATATGTCCCGAACTTATTAATAGACTGAGGCGTCAATCCCAGATGTCCCATGACAGGAATACCCGCACACAGAATACGTTCGATAGATTCCCGAATTTCAGAACCTCCTTCAAGCTTGATACAATCCGCATGCGTTTCCTTCATCACACGGATAGCCGAAGCCAACGCTTCTTTTGAGTTTCCTTGATACGTGCCAAAAGGCAGGTCCACCACCACCAAGGCACGTTTCACCGCTTTCATGACCGATTTGCCATGATAGATCATTTGGTCAAGCGTGATCGGCAGTGTCGTTACATTACCAGCCATTACGTTGGAAGCCGAATCGCCTACCAATATGACATCCATACCAGCCTGATCGATCAGTTGAGCCATCGAATAATCGTAAGCTGTCAACATGGAAATTTTCTCCCCACGCTGTTTCATTTCTATCAGGCGATGTGTGGTCACCTTTCTATTATCCTCTAAATCCCTTTTTGCAACTGACATAATGATTTTTATTAATTGTTACAAGGCGCAAAGGTATACAAAATGTTTAGAAAGTGACATCAATCCCACCCATGAAGATCGCTTTCGGCATCGGAAAACCATCATTAATAGTGTAACGGGTTGCCGTCAGGTTTTCTCCTTTCACAAAGAGGTTCAATCCTTTATCACGTGTACCGAAACGATAAGCGACTTTCGCATTCAAAGTTGTAAAATCCTCTTTCTTAGAGTATTCTGCATCTGTATACAAATCAAAGACAGACTGCATATTCACGTTCAAAGTGAAACGTCCCGGCATATAGGTGGCCCCTGCATAGAACTTATGTCCAGGGGCTCCAGGAATAGGTTTGCTCATGTGCAGATAACTATAGTTCATATCCAGGTTCAAATTTTTGCAAATCTGATAGCGAGCTTCAAACTCTATACCTTTATTCGTAAAGGTTCCTGTATTCAAATTCTTATAAGGAGGTCTACCGTCCCCATTCACGCTTACGGAATAAATCATATCTTTCCCATCGATAAAGAAAGCTGTCAGCTCAGTATACAAGTCGCCCCCTAAAAAAGACTGTCCGACAGCAACTTCATAATTTACCATACTCTCCGGTTTCAAATCTGCATTGGCAGCTCCCCACATATACATTTCGCGGATATTCGGACTACGAAATCCTTTAGAGACAGATGCACGGATCGTATTTCCTTCAAACGGACGTACCGTAACTCCTCCCTGCGGAACCCATTCGCCTCCATAAGTGCTACTGTGTTCATAGCGGACACCGGCATTCAGGCTCAATATGCCAAAAAGTTCTTGTTGCATGATGGCATATCCGGCTGTTTCATTCACCGTTTTATCCACCAATTCTTTTTTTGAACCGTCATTATTGTCATTCCAAGCATGTCCACCCCAGTTTTTATAATCCACACCGACAGTAAAGTTATTCCCCTTAAACAAACGGAACGATTCATACAATTGAACTCCCACGTTGTGGTCGTCAGAACGAAAAAGATAAGTCAAAGGCTCTTCTCCTGGATTGTAACCATCATTGATTTTATGGTTTCCCCAATTATAGAACAGGCGCAAGGCCCCGCTCATCTTACCCTGATTATTTTCCAATGCCATAGAAGCTGTTCCACGCAAAATATTCATTTTATTGTCTATAACAGGCTCAAATGTTTTACCAGGATTTTGAAACTTCGATTTGGCAAGGCTTACATCACCTGTCATCTTATAATGCTCATTGAAAGCATATCCTAAATTAGCAAAACCATTTGTGATGTTAAAATCCGAATTTGGTCGATGCCCATCGGTTCGATCGTGATTTATCGAGATAAAACTACTGAATTTACCTACGTTAAAACCATTATTCACCATATATTTTTGCGTATTGTAAGAGCCATACATCACACGCGCCTGTGTACGCCGTCCTTTCTGTTTATGATGACGGGTAATGATATTGACAACCCCTCCCATCGCGTTAGAACCATACAGCAAAGAACCGGGACCACGAATCACTTCCACGCGCTCTACATCCGAAGCCACATAAGTATCAGGCAAAGAATGTCCGAACACTCCAGCCCATTGCGGTTGCCCGTCGAACAGCATTAAAACCTTATTTCCACTTCCGACACCACGAATGTTAACCGTACCTGCCGCTCCTTCCGAAACTCCAAAACCGGTAATTCCCTTTTGCGTCACAAACAATCCGGGGACATGTTGGGAAAGTACCGGCAACAATGCCGATTCGCTGCTCGCCTCGATCTGCTCCCGGTCTATCACCGAGATAGTAAGTGGCACACTGCTTCGGTTCACTTGTACCTTATTCGCTGAAATCACAACCCCCTGTAAATTAATCAGACTATCAATTGCAGCCGGATCGCTTGCAAAGACCAGCGAACTGCACAAAAGCCCGGAAGCAAGTAAAATTACTTTTTTCATATCTCACTTTTATGTATTAAATTTCTATTGTTATTTAATCGTGTTACACTTTTCAAAATTCGTGTCACCATACGGGTAAAAAATATATCTAATCAGCCCGGCTCATAACCAACTTGCCATGCTTAAGCCCCTTTATCGTAGTCAACCGGTCCGACAACTCAGTCAGACGGTAAGCTGTGCCCATCACGGTTGCAATGTGCAGACAAAAATTCCGGTTCACATAATATTGGGAAGAAGACAAGATAACATCCTGATAATTTTGCTGAATATCGGCAATCCGGGAAGTAATATCCTTTTTTACCTGGTCATACATAAGAATGATCGTACCTGCCACGATATGGTTACATTGCCATTTCTTTTCAGCGACATTCTTCTCCACTAGAAAACGGATCGCCTGCGAACGGTTGGCGAAACCGTTCTCGCTCACATACTGATCCAACGACTCCAGCAGGTTATCCTCCAACGAGACTCCGAAACGCTTCAAAGGCATATCCCACAATTTTTTGATTCTTAAATTATTGCCTGCAAATATACTACTTTTTCGATAAAATACCAGACAAGCTTTTACAATTGCAAAAATAGACGGATAATAATAACCGGACTGTATACGGATTACAGATAATATAACCACTTTTACAGATTAATGAAAAAGCAGCTCTAATCCATCGCCTTCGTCCTGTTGTTATATATATAAATGTAAAAACAGAAGAATATGAAAAAAATAGTATTGCTCCGCCACGGGGAAAGTATCTGGAACAAGGAAAATCCCTTCACTCGAAACTTCCGATGAGATATTGATTGCCGCTCATGGGAACAGCCTACGCGGGATCATCAAATATTTAAAAAACATTCCGGACGACGAAATCATACATCTCAATCTGCCGACTGCCGTACCGTATATATTTGAGTTTGACGATAATCTGAATTTCGTAAAGGATTATTTCCTCGACGATCCGGAAAAAATCAAAAAACTAATGGATGCCGTAGCCCATCAGGGGAAAAAGTCAAAATAAATTAAATACAAAGAATGTTCCCGGGTATCCTCCCCCAATATTTATCCTCTTTTTATTTCAATGCCCGGAAACATTTATTTTATTATTTGACTAAGCAAATGCCTTTGCCTCTCATAGGTATCCGAATGTGAATAACTTTTTGCAGGGATTATTGTAAGCTGCTGTAGTTTCGCTTCCTTCCCTGTCCAGCCTCCAAAAGGGAGAGACACAAGGGCAGGAAATTACAAATTGCAGATTTTAACAGAACAAAAAAGATCAATATATATTATTACATTTGCACCTCAAATTCTACATGACATGAATACAAAGGTAAAAGGATATTTTTTGGGAGCGATCGCCGCTGCGACTTACGGAACTAACCCACTATTTGCTCTTCCACTGTATAAAGACGGAATGGATCCTGATTCGGTTCTTTTTTTCAGGTACTTGTTCGCAATTCCCATACTAGGCATGATGATTAAAGGGAGAGGGAGAAGTTTCAAAATAGAACATAAAGCAGCAGTTCCACTGATTGTCATGGGGCTATTGGTTGCTTTTTCTTCATTAGCTTTGTTCCAAAGTTACAATTATATGGAAGTCGGGATTGCTTCTACACTTCTTTTCGTCTATCCGATCATGGTCGCATTGATTATGGCACTTGTATTCAAAGAGAAACTAACCTTACAAACAGTCTTTTGCATTTTACTGGCACTATCAGGTATCGGTCTGCTCTATAAAAGCGGTGATGGCACAACACTCAGTCTCACCGGTGTTTTGCTGGTTATGGCTTCAGCTCTCTCCTATGCCATCTACATAATAGGAGTGAACCAATCGACACTGAAAAACGTGGCTACGCTTCCGCTGACTTTTTACATACTGCTTTTCGGCGTATCTCTATTCTTTGTCCGTGTCGGGTTCGGGAAAGACCTTTATATTGTGGACAAATGGTATCTTTGGGGAAACCTGATCGCGCTTGCCGTCTTCCCTACCGCCATTTCATTCCTTTGTACAACTAGTGCTGTCCAGTATATCGGTTCGACACCGACAGCCATACTGGGAGCACTAGAGCCGGTCACAGCTGTATTTTTCGGGGTTGCCGTGTTCGGCGAAACCTTGACACCAAGGATCGGTTGCGGGATATTATTAATTATTCTCGCCGTGACAATCATCATTGCGGGCAGCAACATCACGAGTCATTTGATCCGTTTTAGAAAGCTCTTCCCTCGGTTGCCGCTCAAAAGAAAAGGTAAGATGAACGGATAATAACTTTGATCTGTGAAGTCTGGGTAAACAAAAGCGAATGCTACCTGTTTTTTACATTTGTGAAAAATCATGGAGAACGTGAACCAGATCATAAACGTGGACTTTTTTATTCCTTATAATAAGCAGTTCGGTAACGTAGACATGAACTGGGATGTTCTGATCAACATGAAAATTAACAAATACCTCAATGCTACACTCAACACCACGCTCAAATACGACAACGACGTAAAAACCATTAATGATGAAGGCGAAAAACGCGGCGCCAAAGTTCAGTTCAAAGATATTTTAGGTATCGGCGTAGCTTACAATTTCTGATAAAAAGAGAATAGTTGACTCCCTTTTTTCAAAAAAACCCACCGTAATCGGTTGCAGTATTCAAAGAAAGGAGTAAATTTGCACGTTGAAAATAAAAATGATTAGAAATGATCAATAAGATTAACGCTCTGCTTAAGGAAGTAGAGAACCTGAAAGCGGCAAACGCTGAAGAAGTGGAGGCATTACGCATTAAATATCTCAGCAAAAAAGGTGAAATATCTTTGCTGATGAATGATTTTCGCAATGTAGCGGCAGATCAGAAGCGTGAAGTCGGCCAGCACCTCAACAAGCTGAAAGAGGCAACCCAAAATAGAATTAATGAGCTGAAAGCCAGCTTTGAGAATGTACAGACGACGAATGATGACATCGACCTCACCCGTACATCCTATCCTATTGAATTAGGTACTCGCCATCCGCTTTCACTCGTAAAGAAAGAAATCTGCGACATCTTCGGACGCTTAGGATTCAGCATTGCTGAAGGACCGGAAATCGAAGACGACTGGCATGTATTCTCTTCTTTGAACTTTGCAGAAGACCACCCTGCCCGCGACATGCAGGATACTTTCTTTATCCAACATAATCCGGACGTATTGCTTCGTACACACACTTCTTCCGTACAAACACGTGTCATGGAGAATCAAGAGCCTCCTATCCGTATTATCTGTCCGGGACGTGTATATCGTAATGAAGCGATCTCCTATCGCGCACACTGTTTCTTCCATCAGGTAGAAGCCTTGTATGTGGACAAAAACGTTTCTTTCGCCGACTTGAAACAGGCATTACTGTTCTTCGCCAAAGAAATGTTCAGCGCAGACACGAAAATTCGCTTGCGTCCATCTTATTTCCCGTTCACTGAACCTTCTGCCGAAATGGATATTTCTTGTAATATCTGTGGTGGAAAAGGCTGCCCGTTCTGTAAAGGAACCGGTTGGGTAGAAATTCTCGGTTGCGGTATGGTAGACCCGAATGTGCTTGAAAACTGTGGTATCGACAGCAAAGTATATTCCGGTTATGCTTTAGGAATGGGGATTGAGCGTATAACAAACCTGAAATACCAAGTAAAAGACTTACGCATGTTCTCCGAAAACGATGTCCGTTTTCTGAGACAGTTTGAGTCAGCCAATTAAGTTGAGAACCTAAATCATTTACCATCTTCCCCGGGTCCTTAACCAGCCCGGGGAAAAACACACTAAAAACGTAAATGGTATGATAAAGGTTTTACTACTTATAACAGGAGGGGCAATCGGCACCGTATTCCGCTACGGAGTTTCCACGTGGGTACAGCGTTCGATGCTACACTCCTTCCCTTTCGGGATACTTTCGGTCAATGTGATCGGCTCTTTCCTCATCGGCTTCTGTTGGAGTATAGCCGAAACTTGTAATCTATCTGCGGGCGCAAGAGTATTTCTCTTCACCGGGCTGTTCGGCGGATTTACCACATTCTCTTCGTTTGCACTAGATACGATGTCGCTGATGAAAACAGGCGAATATAAGTTGGCACTTTTAAACCTGATCGCCAGCAATGTGTTAGGATTGTTAGCCGTATTCTTAGGATTGCTTCTTGGTAAAAATTTCATGTCACTAATAAAATAATATATGCGCAAAGAGGAACGATATAAAGGAGTCTTGAATTGGTTCAACGAGCATGTGCCGGTCGCCGAAACGGAACTGCATTACGACAACCCATATCAATTGCTTATCGCTGTGATCCTGTCCGCCCAATGTACGGATAAACGGGTGAATATGATCACTCCTGCCCTCTTCCGGGATTTTCCGACCCCCGAAGTCATGGCCGCTTCTACTTCGGAAGTGATCTTTGAATATATCCGAAGCGTATCTTATCCCAACAATAAATCAAAACATTTAGTCGGCATGGCGAAGATGCTGATGTCCGATTTCGACGGTGTCGTACCATCCGATATAGACGAGTTGCAAAAGTTGCCCGGCGTAGGCCGCAAGACGGCAAACGTCATAGCCTCGGTCGTCTACAACAAGCCAGCAATGGCTGTCGACACACATGTGTTCCGCGTAGCCAACCGCATCGGCCTGACAAACAACAGCAAAACCCCGTTGGAAACGGAAAAGGAGTTGGTGAAGCATATCCCGGAGGAACAAATCCCGATCGCCCACCACTGGTTGATCCTGCACGGACGTTACACCTGTATCGCCCGCAAGCCCAAATGCGAAGAATGTGGTCTCAAACCTTGGTGTAAATATTTCCTGAGTCCCAAGAAAACATAACGTACAATGAAAGCTGACAAGCGAGAAATAGTGACATTCGTTATAGCTGCTCTCGCTACACTGGTGGCAGTCTGGTTCTTTTTAGGCAAAATGCAAAAAGAGAAAGATACGGTGCGGACTGATCTATATACCTTAGTCGCCCCGGCATCGGATGCGATCCTAAGTGTAAATCGCCCTGCCGCTTTCACCAAATATATCTTATCCCGAGACTCGGAACGGGATGCTTTCGCCTCGAAGATTCCGGATATCTACCTTTCCATCATCCAAAACAACCGGAATATCCCGTGGTTACTTCTATCTTTCCATCCACAGGGAGTTATCCTTTATGCACAAGCGGGAAACAACCTCGTCGGCCGGATAGAGAAAAACACATTGCAAAAGGCTTTCGGCTCGTTCGCTCCGCAGAAACAAAAAAGGGACGGCATCACTTTTACCTATTACCCGGATACCGGAAACCGTTTTTTCGGTTATTATCAACACGAGGGCATATGGGTGGCAAGTTACAGCAAGAAACTACTCGAAGAAGTCGCCCAAATCCAACGAAACCGGCAAAGTTACCTGCTACCCGACCAAGACCGCCTGCGCAAGTCATTCGACAAAAACGCCCCTTTGAACCTGATGGTACAATCGGACAGTCTCGACCTCTATGTTTCCCTCCCCGATTCAACCGAATGGGGTATCCGAAAAGGTTGGTTAGGCGCCGATCTTTTCATGAATGAAAATCATCTTTGCTATTTCGGCAGTCTTCCCTATAATTCGACCGCCGACAGTTTATATACATCTTTAGGCGACACATTGGTGCTAAGGCTGGAACAGGCCTTTCCGCAATTCAAAGTGTCCAACCAAACGGCACGAGAAAACAACCGGATGTTTTATACAGGATGTTTCACAGCTAAGGGCCAATAAATAACGAGAAACATATTATTTTATAGCAACTGCTGCAGCATCCTCAACGCCGTATTCGCCGCCAACCGGATATTATCTTCACGCTCTGTCCCGAAATGACAGCATTCTGATACGACCATGTCTTTCAGGGCGGCAGCAATCCAGACAGTTCCGACCGGCTTTTCCGGCGTACCTCCACCGGGACCGGCAATGCCGGAAGTGGCAACCGCACAGTCGCAACCTAACACACGGATCGCTCCTAACGCCATCTGCTCGACGACCGGACGACTGACTGCCCCGTACTGCGCCAAGCTATCTTCCGAAACGCCTAAAACATGGTGCTTCACTTCATTGCTGTAGGAAACGACTCCTCCACAAAAGTAATCTGAACTGCCAGCCACACGTGTAATCAGATGTGCAATATATCCGCCGGTACAACTTTCAGCCGTTCCCATCGTCAGATGGCGGGAACGAAGCAACTCGCCTATTTCTTTTTCTATAACCATTCGTATCTTCTTTACCTTGTTCCTATATCTTATAAAAAGTTTCCCCTGTAGGAAACTTTTGTTTCATGCAGGGGAAACTTTTGTTTCATGCAGGGGAAACTTTTGTTTCATGCCCATGAAACGACCAACATGTTACCTTAGTTTCACCTCTACCCTTGCAAAGGGAGCCGCATCCATCGGGCAAAATTGCTTGTCGAGATATTTGTAATACCCCGTTATGGCAACCATTGCCGCATTGTCCGTCGTGAAAGAGAATTTCGGGATATGCACCTTCCAGCCAAAACGTTTCGCATGGTCAAGAAATGCATCCCGCAAGCCGGAATTGGCCGATACGCCACCAGCTACGGCAACCTCCTTAATGCCCAGATCTTTTGCCGCCCGGCGCAATTTGTTCATCAGGATATCGATCACCGTCGCTTGCAAAGAGGCACAAAGATCCTGCTTGTTCTTTTCGATAAAATCAGGTTCCTCCTGTAGTTTGTCACGCAAGGTATAAAGGAAAGAGGTTTTCAGCCCACTGAAACTATAGTCGTAACCGAGGATATGCGGTTTGCTAAATGTAAAAGCCTTCGGGTTTCCTTCGTTGGCAAGGCGATTCACGACAGGTCCCCCAGGATACCCCAGCCCCATCACCTTCGCACATTTGTCGAACGCTTCACCGGCAGCATCGTCGATCGTCTGTCCGATCACCTCCATATCGTTATATGCGTTCACCTTGATAATCTGCGAGTTCCCACCAGATACCAACAGGCAAAGGAACGGGAACGAAGGAGCATGATCGTCTTCCGGCGTCTCCTTGATGAAATGGGCCAACACATGCGCCTGCAAATGGTTGATCTCGATCATCGGAATGTCCAACGAAGCCGCCAAACCTTTGGCAAAAGAAGTTCCGACCAACAACGACCCCATCAAACCCGGCCCACGGGTGAAAGCAACGGCACTCAATTCGGATTTATCGATACCGGCACGCTTGATCGCTTCGGCAACCACCGGGATAATGTTCTGTTGATGTGCGCGGGAAGCCAATTCGGGAACAACACCGCCGTAGGCTTCGTGAACAGCTTGACTGGCAATTACATTCGACAACATCACGCCGTCGCGTATTACAGATGAGGAAGTATCATCACACGATGATTCGATTCCTAAGATTGTCACACTCATATCTTCGTTTTAATTTTTGTGCAAATTAACGAAATCTATCGGGATATTGTTGTAGTTTTGTGCTTAAATTATAGTAAAGATATCAAAGGACTTAAATACATAATTGTCACCCTGCTCACTCTGTTCTGGATATTCTATGCAACTCCGGCCATCTTATTGCGCATTCCCTATGTGCAGCAAAAAGTGGCAACGACGGCAACGAGAGAATTATCCGAGCGTTTAGGTGTGCCCGTACGGATCGGGAATGTAGACATCGAATGGTTCAACCGCTTGGTACTGGAAAATCTGTATCTCGAAGATGAAAGCGGAACCGTACTGTTCGATGCCAACCATGTGTCGGCAGGTTTCGAAATCCTGCCTTTGTTAAACGGCAGGATCGTGTTCTCGACAGTCCGCCTGTTCGGTTTCTCCGTCAACTTGCATAAGGAAACGCCGGCAGATAAGTTGAACCTGCAATTCGTCATCGATGCTTTCGCCAGCAAAGACACCGTAAAAAAGCAATCCAATATCGACCTGCGTTTCAACTCGATCTTAATACGCCGGGGAAATTTCCGTTACGATGTGAAGAATGCAGCCACTACCCCCGGAAAGTTCAATGCCAAGCATATTGACATCCGCAATATAAGTGCCAAAATCTCTATGAAGGCATTCAACAAGGACAGCCTCAATGCCAATATCAAGAAGATGAGTTTCGACGAGGCTTCGGGCTTTTCGCTGAACAAGCTTTCGCTCAACATCGTAGCCAACAAAGACAGCGCGATCATTAACAACTTTGAAATCAAGCTGCCAGAAACAGATCTTAAAATAGACCGCGCCCATATCCATACCGGAGAAGCAGTTAGTGCATCCGATTTACTGGATCATTCGCCAGTCGAACTGAATATCGCACCTTCGCAAATTTGCCTGAAAGACCTCTCCGCTTTCGTCCCGGCATTCCGCAACTTCTCGGAAACCATCGAACTTTCGGCCGAGGCATCGGGCTACATAAACAATATCGGCTTGAAACGGCTGACACTGAAATACAGCGACAAGATGCTTTTTGTCGGCAAGATGGAGATGAAAGGAATAACACACCCGGAAGACGCCTATATCTTCGGACAAGTCAATAAGATGTATATCACGACCGAAGGAATTTCGGGCCTTGCTAACAACTTCAACGAACGCCCAGTCAAGCTGCCGGATGCGATCGTCAAGTTAGGCACGATCAACTTTACCGGAGAGATATCCGGTTTCTTCGACAACCTGGTCGCTTTCGGCAAGTTCTCGTCGGCGATCGGTTCCGTCCAGACCGACCTGATATTCGGAAACGACAAGGAGAAGAATATCGCCGCCTACCTGAAAGGACACCTTTCGACTTCCCCCTTGCACCTGAATGAACTTTTTCCGGACGGTAATCCGTATGGAACAGCCAAGTTAGCCGTTACGCTGGACACACACCGTCCTGCCAACGGGTCGTTTTCAGGTAACATAAAGGCGAATATAGACGAGTTCGAATACAAAGGCTACAAATATGAAAACATACTCCTGTCAGGTAATTTCCAGAAAAACGGGTTCAACGGAGTGTTGGACATCAACGATCCGAACGGCAAACTGTATGCCGAAGGGCTATTCCTGCATGAAGGCAAAAATTCTATGTTCAACTTCACTTCACGTCTGGAACATTTCCATCCGGACAGCCTCCATCTGACGAATAAATACGAGGCTCCGGATATCTCCTGCACACTGAATGCCGACTTCACGGGAAACAATATCGACAACCTAGAAGGGAGCATTACGCTTGACAGCCTCTCCTTCAAGACCAAGCCAGACAGCTTTTTCCTGAAAAAGTTCAAGGTAGAGGCTACGGGGCATTCACTGGACCGTCATCTGGCCATCACCTCCGACGTCTTGAACGGCGAAGTGACGGGTGCTTATTCCTTCACGACAATCGTTCCCAGCCTTATGCAAACATTAAAGGGGTATATCCCGGCTCTGATCAACGTCACGCAAAAGAAACAGAAGGTGATGGAAAACAATTTCTCCCTCTTGCTGACTATCGAAAATACGGAAGCCATATCCAACACCCTGAAACTGCCTTTTACGATGTTGACCCAAGGACGTATCACAGGACATTACAATAACCTGTACAACCGCTTCCGCTTCGAGGCCTATCTGCCTAAATTCAACATCGGCAAGTCCATGTTCGAATCCGGCTATCTGACCTGTGACAACCCGGAAGACAGGGTAAACTTGAAGCTCAAGGCAACCAACTACAATGCCAAAGGATTGCGCAACTATATGGACCTGAAAGCCGATGCCAAAGACAACCGGATACAGACGCAGATCAGCTGGGCCAACAACAAAGAACGCTTGTTTAAAGCAGACCTCTCCGCCTCCACACTCTTCATCGAGGAAGAACAGGAAAAAGGGCCGGCCAAACTGCGTACGGAAATCTCGCTGAACGAGAGTCCGCTGATCCTGAACGATTCCACCTGGCACATAGCCCCGTCTACTATCACCATTGCAGACGGCAAGATTGGGATACAAGACTTTTCCGTCTCCAACGGCACCGAATATCTCCACATGGAAGGAACAGTTTCAAAAGATCCGGCCGATACACTGTTACTGGATCTGAAACAAGTAGAACTGAGCTATATCTTTGACATTCTGAATATCCCAGTACTTCAATTTGCCGGAAAGGCTACCGGAACCTTCAACATTACCGACCTCTACGGCAGTCGGATGCTAAACACCGATCTCGAAGTACAAAACTTCTCGTTCAACCAAGTACAATTAGGACGCCTCAACCTTTTTAGCGAATGGGACGACCAGCAAAAAGGCATTCTGATGTTAGGCAGCATCTACAAGAACGATACGACTTGGACTGATGTGAGCGGCTATGTCTATCCGGTCGGCAAAAACGCAGGCCTTTCCCTCTTCTTCGGGGCAAACGACCTGAACTTGGCTTTCCTGCATCCTTTCGTCGAAAATATCGCTAAGAACATGCAAGGACGGGGCTTCGGGAATATCCATCTGCACGGGCCGTTCAAGGCGTTGAATGTAGAGGGGGACGCCTTTGTTCTCGATGGTGGGCTGGGTATCGAATATCTGAACACCTACTACACTTTCTCCGACTCCATCCATCTGACACCGGGGGCGATCATCGGACGCAACGTAACGGTGCATGACAAATTCGGCAACTCGGCAAAGGTTAATCTGACCGTCAATCACAAACATTTCAAAGATGTCAGCTTCGATGTAGGAGTCCAGACAAACAATATGTTGGTATTCGATGCGCCTCAAAAGCAGAATCCGCTGATATTCGGAACCGTTTTCGGAACCGGAACAGCCTCCATAAAAGGGAACGGGCAATTGATCAACTTCGATATCAATATGCGAAGTGATCCCAAGACATCCGTCAAACTCGACTTCATGAACAACTCTTCCGCGGCAGAATATGATTTCATCACTTTCGTGAATAAAAAAGAATTGCGGGAAATGGCACTTACCAAACCGGTCGATTCCATTAAACCTCTTATCTTCAAAAACGAAGACGAAGGGGCGGAATTGCGCATGAACTTCCTTCTCGACATCACACCGGATGCCGATATAGAGCTGATTATGGATCCGGTCGCAGGCGATAAAATAACAGGTAACTGCAACGGAAGCCTCCAGATACAGTACGGGACGAAAACCGACTTGCGCATGTATGGAAACATCGGGATCGTACAAGGAAACTATAATTTCAGCCTACAACAACTCATCCATAAAAACTTCAAGATACGGGATGGCAGTATTATCAACTTCCGGGGAGATCCCTTCGAGGCAACGATGAATGTAAATGCCATCTATAACGTAACAGCCAACATACAAGACCTGGATCCCAGTCTGACGTACGAAAGCTCCCGACGCAATACGCCGGTCAATTGCGTATTGAAATTAGACGGTGTGCTGAGGAACCCAACCATTTCGTTCGACCTCGAACTGCCGAGCTCCAACGAAGAGCTCCAACGGCAGGTCAAAAGTCTGGTTGATACAGAAGACATGATGACCCGGCAAATTATCTATCTGCTGGTTCTGAACAAATTCTATACGCCGGAATACAATGCGCAATATAAATCGAACGATTTCAGCGCAGTGGCCTCATCCGCCCTTTCTTCCCAAATATCCAGTATCATGAATAGCTTCACCGACAAAGTGCAACTCGGTACAAATATCCGGACCAGCCAGGACGGTATCGAAGATACGGAAGTAGAAATGCTGCTGTCCAGCCAATTACTAAACAACCGCCTCATATTCAACGGAAACTTCGGGTACAAAAACAGTACGATCAACAATCAGAAGAATGCCTTCATCGGTGAATTCGACCTCGAATATCTGCTGACGCCCAGCGGTGATATCCGCCTGAAAGCCTACAACCATGCCAACGACATGTATATGATTCTAAAACAAGCCCTGACAACACAGGGCGTAGGTATCATGTATAAGAAAGACTTTACCCGCTTCTCCGATATTTTCCGGCGACGGAAGAAATATCCTCTGATCCCCCTGCGCCCCACCGTACCAGACAGCACACAGCAAACACCGGTAACCACAGAGCAAATTCCGACAGCAACAGAACATACAAAAAAGTAATCCGGATTTCATATGTATGAAAGAAGAGGCCACGTTTCTATAAAAGAAGACTGGCACATCATGAAACGGGGGCCTGCATATATAGAAATACAAGCCCCCGTTTTCATAATATTAATTAGTACGATTACGCGAAGAACAGAATCAACAACTGTGCCGTCAATACCCGGAGAAACATAGTCAACGGATAGACAGTCGCATACCCAACCGACGGAGCGTCGTTTCCGGCTGTCGCATTCGAATAGGCCAATGCAGGCGGATCAGTCGTACTACCGGCAATGAGCCCCATAAGCGTAAAGTAATTGACCTTGCAGAAATAACGGCCGATACAACCAATGATCATCAGCGGCACAAACGTAATGATGAAACCGTAGCCTATCCAAGCAAAACCGCCATTATTCACAATCGTATCGACAAAACCGTCACCAGCACTAATACCTACGCAAGCAAGGAAAAGTGTAATACCGATCTCACGTAACATCAAGTTTGCACTCTGTGTCGTGTAAGTAATCAATTTATAATGGTAACCGAAACGGCTGATCAGAATAGCCACAACCAGCGGACCGCCCGCCAGACCTAACTTGACCGGCTGCGGAATACCTGGGAAGGAAATTGGAATACTACCCAGCACGATACCCAACGCAATACCGACGAAGATAGTAATCAGGTTCGGTTCATTCAGACGCTTCATCGAATTACCCAAAACCTTTTCCACATTGGAGACCGCTGTTTCGGTACCGACTACGTTCACACGGTCGCCTACCTGCAAAGTCAACCCAGGTTTGGCAACAAGATCGACACCAGCACGATTGATACGAGTGATATTGATACCATACAATTTCCGCAATTTCAATTGTCCCAGACGCTTACCGTTCAACTCCGGTTTCGTGATCAGGATACGGCGGTTGATAAATTGGCTTTCCATACGGATCCACTGTTTACGTTCCATATCGATCTCTTCTCCGATAAAGGTCTTGATCGTCTCGGCATCCGTCTCAGTCGTGATAACAAAAACCTTGTCGTTTTCCTGCAATACGGTATTGGCCGAAGCGATTTCGATCTGCTTGTTGCTATCACGCCAGACACGGGAAATAACAAAATCACGATGTTCCAGCAGGTTCGATAATTCGGCAACCGTCTTATTGAAGATAGCGGGATTCTTCACGATCAACGAGATCGGCTTGGCCTCATTGGTATGAGAAGAATCTTCGCTGTTCAACTGCTCGTTCTCCTTATCGAAACTTACACGGAAAATATACTTAATCAAGATAATAGACAAGATAATACCGATCACCCCTAAAGGGTAAGCGACAGCATATCCCAAAGCAATCGTATTGTCAGACACTCCGTGCATATCGGAAAATGCTTGCTGGGCAGCCCCCAATCCCGGTGTATTCGTTACCGCACCCGACAAGATTCCGACCATTGTCGGCATCGGAATACCGGTCGCATAATGCAGAATGACAGCCGTCAAGACACCTAAGAACACAATACCGCACGCCAGCATATTCAGCGTAATCCCTCCTTGTTTGAAAGAAGAAAAGAAACCCGGTCCGACCTGCATACCTACAGAATAGACAAAAAGTATCAATCCGAACTCTTTAAAAAAGTGAATCACGTTGTGGTTGATCGTAAAACCGAAATGTCCTAAAATGATCCCCACAAACAACACAAGAGTAATTCCCAAAGATACGCCGAAGACTTTGATCTTGCCTAATTGTATGCCTGCAGCGATCACAAAGGAAAGCAGAAGTATGGAGTGGCCAATGCCCTCGCCCCATAACAAATCATTAATCCAATTCATAATAATACGTGTAGTTATAATCTTAAATTTGCCTTAAAGGCTGCAAAGGTAGCCATTTACTTTGTGTTTAACAACATAAATACTATCTTTACCCACCAAATATTTTAAAAGATGAAAAAGAGCTATTGTATCTTATTAGGCTTGTTGGCCTGCCTCTCTCCTGTCTTCGGACAGGGCGATGCGGACACCGTAATATCTGCATCTGAACAGGTTCCTGCGAAAATAGTCACCATCAACACGAGCGTCGGAACCCTAAAAGCAAAACTATATGACGATGTCCCTAACCACGTCCGCACCTTTATTGAACGTGCCAAACGGGGCGAATACAACGGAACGCTGTTCACACGCGTACTCCCTGAATTTATGATACAGGGCGGTGCTCCTGATTCGCGCAATGCTCCCGCCGGTGCCCGCTGTGGTTTCGGAGACCGAAATTCGGAGATCATGCCGGAGATACGGCCTCACCATTTCAACAAACGGGGCGCGTTGGCTGCTCCTCGCCAGAACGACGACATCAACCCGCAAAAGAAATCGGATATGTCGCAATTCTATATCGTACAAGGAAAAGTCTATACCAGCGGTGAACTGGACACGCTGGAAATGATTGCCAACCAGGATATCAAGGAGAAGGCTATGCAGAAATTCTTCTATCCCGTCCGCGCCGAACTACGTATGCAGAAAGCCAGCAATAAACGCGAATACCAAAAACGTCTGCGTAAAATCAACGCCCAAGTAGACTCAATGGTACGTGCTACACCCGGACATCTGCTGTTCACCAAAGAACAACGGAAAGCCTACACCACAGAAGGCGGTTGTCACCATCTGGACGGCAACTATACCGTATATGGCGAACTCATTGAAGGATTCGATGTGCTCGATATCATCGCCGGACAACCTCGCGACGAATATGACCGCCCTAAAAAGGATATCCGCATTATTCAATTGACAATTGACAATTGACAATTTTCAAAGCTAATATTTCTTATGCTTAAGAGAGACTTCATCATGATACAGATCGAAGAACTTGCTAAAGTAGTCCTTCAGATCATTATGAATCGCAACACAAATGCGGCTCGCCATACTCCAGAGTTGATCCAAACCATATACAGTTCCCTCAAACTGGACCGTCCTACCCTTATGACGGCCCAGCCCGAAGAGCTTGTCCGTCGACTCGACAGTGATGACAACGGCGGAATCCTCCGTCTTGAGATAGCCGTCAAGACCCTGATCGAAGAAAGTTATCTCTATCCCGACGAGGAGCAGGCGATGTTGCAAAAAGCCAAGACAATCTTGGAATATATACAAACGCACGACAACACATTTTCTTTGGAACGCGTGAATATGTTGGACGAATTGGAACGGCGCATTCTTTAATCGACAATCAAACATTTAACCGATATCTCAAGGATATTCACTATTTTTGTGCCGTAAAAGTAAACAGCAATGGCAAATAACGAAACGGCACACGAACTAATACTCCAAATTCTGAAAACGCGAATGACCTTTCGCCAGACCATACAAAGAGTATTGAGAACCAATAATGTCGACATGACATTCGAGATGCTCCAGGTGATGCATCGTTTATGGAAGAAACCCGGAGTCAGCCAGCAATATCTGGCAGAACAGACAGCTAAAGACAAAGCTTGCTTGACCAATCTTATCAATAATCTGGAAAAGAAAGGCTGGGTAGAACGTCGAGGAAACCCGACGGACCGGCGTAACAAACAAATTTACCTGACAGAAGAGGGCGAACGGCTCGCTCTCCGGGTAAAACCTCTGTTGCATGGAATATACGGTCTGATAGGAAATGAAATGCCTTCCCGGCAAATTGTCTCATGTAGAAATAATTTACAAAAAATAAATAGCATACTGGACAAATTGTAACTTGTCCAGTATGCTATCCATAAAGACGGAAACAAGTACATTCGACACACAACCCTAAAAGATAAACAGGGCTCATACTAATGTCCGAACCTTGAGGTATCAATCTTCCCGGCTTCTTTCTTCTTATATCCACCGAAGCGGTAGCTGAAATGTATGGTAAAAGAGCGCGAATAAAAATCGTTGTTCATATCCAAGTGTTGCCCATTAAAACGAACTTTCAAATTGGGCATGCCCGAGTTGAAAAGATCACTGCAACGAGCAGACAGATTTATCCTATCGCTAGCAAAACTCCATTTCAATCCGGCAGTGAGGTTATAGACTGTTTCAATGTCAAAAGTCCCCTGGATCATCGGGGTTTGTATACTACCTATCAATTCGAAAGCCAGATTCTTACCTACCTTAAACGTGTTATCCAGCGAACTGTTGAACATCCATTTCCTCCGGTTAAACGGGATATCAAAAAAGTCATCGCAACGCTAGTGAACTTGCATACCGACCAAAGTGAGTCGTGAATCCAGCCAATTTCCGGCTTTAAAGGGTAAGATGACGTTTGTCCCCCACATCTGCATATAGTTCCAGTTCGTATTCTTATAAATCAATGCCAAACGGTCAGTCGATTGATAGCCCGTCTGTACGAAAAAGTCAGACGTATGCATGAAGAACAGACCGAAAATATACTTTTGCTTCCATATATAATTGCCGTTCAAATTATAGGCTGTCGAAGGTTTCAATCCCGGCGTCCCCCAAAGCTCGGTATATCCGTTCAGATGACTGACGGAAGACTGCATATCCCAATACCCCGGATAAGTCTTATCCGTCGATAACGAAAACTGGAATAAATGTTCGGAAGATTTTACATACGTCAAAGATGCTTGCGGATAGACAGCCCACTTACGATAATTGCCGATGGTATAATATTCACCTGTAGCAGAGATAGAAACCGATGTACCAGTCGCATAGTTCTTGCTCAAGGAAACATAGACATTGGCAGTCTGCTCACGAAGCCGGGAATCCGTATTTTCGGTCGGGATATCACCTGTAACCTTATCATAGGTCTGAAAGTCACGGTCTTTTGCAAATCGGTAAGACATACCGTACCCCAAATCCCATTCTTTAGCCAAAGAACGCTTCCGGTCAACATAAATAGAATAACGGTCTATCTTTTGACCACCGATTATAGAGAAACCGCTTTGAGCACCATCCGCATAATCCGCAAACAAAGTTTGGTTATTATCTGACGTATAATGCGTGTAATCTCCGCCGACATCAAATCCAGATCCGGAATGATATTGCAAAGTGACATTGTGCATACGGGTTTCGACATATTTGTCAACATTGCTTGCCTGATAATTACCGGAAGTCAGGCTATTGCTATGCTGCTCAGGTGTAAAACTGCTGGTATAAGCGAGATTAAAATGATCTTCATCATCCAAATTATCTTACATGATATTCGGGAGGCGCACTGTACATGACTTCCGCCTTTTCCACTCTATCCAACGGAGTATTGCGCAAAAGCGTCTCAAGTTGTCCGGCGTCCATTGTTGTCGGTTTTCCATTCAAGACGACTGTCAAATTTCCCGTACCTGCCAAAGTTAATACACCTTTAGTCTCTTTTACACCGGGGAGTTTAGTCAGAGCCTCGTATGCATTGTTCACCACCCCGTCGCCGGCAAGAACGGACAGATCATATCCCAAACGCCCTTCTTCCACCTTCACAAAAGGACGCTCCGCTTTTACCACGACCTCATCCAAAGCATAATCCTGCGGATCAAGTTGAATGACACCGACATCTCTGCCCTTTCCCTCGATTTCCTTAGTCCTGTACAAGAGATGCTGCACGATCAAGCGGTATTCTTCAGGCTGGCTATCCAACACAAAAGTTCCGTCTACATTTGAAATAGAAGCGTTTATATAAGTAGAATCTATTGCCTGCAAAACGATGGTTGCACCATCTACCGGTTGTTTTTTATTGTCTATGACCTTTCCTATAATGTTCTGTGCCTGCAAAGAGGTAACAAAGAATAATAGTAAAATACCGATTCCGATTTTCATATAATATAAAGTTTGTATTAATTTCCACACACCCTAAACAAGGGTTATTCATCATGCTCCCGGACATAATTAGCTGTCCATCATTTTCTAATACGCCGTAAACATACAAAATTAATCGAAAAGAATAGCAAAGCATGATTCCCATTTCATTAGAAAAGGTTCAGAAAGATTTGCTACTTTTGTCCCCTCATTTCAACAGACAGTGAATTTACATGAAGGTAAAAGGATTTTTGTACGGACTTATCGCATCCGCCACATTCGGATTGATTCCTCTTTTTTCCATTCCGGCGCTTGAAAACGGCGTAGGTTTGGACTCGTTGCTGTTCTACCGTTTTTCCTTAGCATCCGTACTGGTTGCCGTACTGATGTGGGTGAAAAAGATTCCGTTCGATATACAGAAAAGCGAATTCGGGATCGCTTTTATTTTAGGTACACTTTATGCCATCACGGCGCTTTGGCTGACGGAGGCTTATCTTTATATTCCGAGCGGGGTGGCGACAACGATCCATTTCCTTTATCCGGTGGTAGTCAGCCTGATCATGTTTGTATTTTACAAGGACAAGCTGACAATGCCGATACTGCTGGCAATGGCGATGGCGGTAAGCGGTGTCTATATGTTGAGCGGAGGAAATACGCCGGGAGGTTCTATCAATATAAAAGGATTAATGTTGGTATTGGCTACAGTGATTGCCTATGCAGCCTACATCGTAGGTATGAACCGAAGCCGGATCGCCAGGCTCGACAGCTTGAAAGCCACTTTCTATATTCTGCTTTCCGGAGCGATTGTCTTTCTGGTAAATCTGGCGATAAAAGGAGATTTTCCCGACCCGATGCCGAATCTGGCCACAACGATAGACGTGCTGATGGTTGCTTTCCTCCCGACGTTGGTATCCGACCTTACACTGATACTGGCCATTCGTTATATAGGTTCGACAACGACTGCGATCTTGGGATGCATGGAGCCGCTTACCGCCGTATGCATGGGCGTCCTTTTCTTAGGCGAGCATCTGCAACCGATGCAGATCGGAGGAATAGTAGTAGTGCTATCAGCAGTCTGCATCGTGATATCAGGCAGTTATATCAGGAAATGGGTGCGGGATATCCGACTTTTATTTATGCACCGGATATAAATGACGAGATATTTACATAATAAAAACAATATATTCACAAATATGCATATCATCTTATCTCCTGCCAAGACAATGGCTGGAACATCCAAAATAAAAGCGCCTGCAGGTACAACGCCCCGATTCAACCAGGAAGCAATCGAGATCGCATTGCACATGGCTCAATATCCCGCCGAAGAATTAGGCAGGATGTTAAAGCTCAGTCCCAAGCTGATGATGGAAAGTTACCATCGTTTTCAGAATTTCCATTCTGCGGAAGAAGAACCGCTACAAGCTTTATTGGCTTATACGGGTGTCGTATTCAAGAATATCAATCCCAAAGATTTTACAGAGGCGGACTTCCGCTTTGCCCAGGATCATTTGCGGCTCGTTTCCATTTGTTATGGTCTCCTTCGCCCGCTGGACCTGATCAAACCTTACCGGATGGAATATGATGTGAAACTGCCCGAATTAGGAGAAGGGAATATGTATATTTACTGGCGTGCCCGTCAAACAGAACCGCTTATTGAAGAAGTGAAAGCCGACGATAACCTACTGATCAACCTGGGGAGCATGGACCTACAACCATCATTCGACTGGAAAAAGGTAGAACAATCTGTCCGTGTAATAACACCGGATTTTAAAGTCTGGAAAAACGGGAAAGCCGAAACAATCGTAATCTACGCCAAGATGGCACGTGGACAAATGACCCGTTACATCGTTAAAAACCGGATTACCAATCCGGATGCATTAAAAGATTTTACTTGGGAAGGATTCCGGTACAGAGAAGATATCTCCTCCGAAAACAACTGGATTTTCTTGCAGGATTAAGAGATCCTTGCAATAAACCGACAGTATCGTCCGTTTATACAAAGGAATTTTTTAATTAGAAATGAAATGAGAAAAACCTTTAATCTTTTATTCATATGTCTGATAGCCTTATACGGATGGATCGGATATCAAGTGATCCATACTACCGATTTGCCTCAATGTCAACCGGAAGGAAGTCTGTCCGATGTCGCCGAGGAGGTGATCGCCATCCCTTTGAAAACAAACGGACATTGTTCTTTGAACAAGATTAAAATGATCAAGCGCGACCGGGAAGACATCTTCCTTGTCAGCGATCGTCAACTTTATCATTTCAACAGTTCCGGTCAATTTCTCGGACAAATAACGGCACATCTGCCAGGAACGAGACAGCCAGTCGAACTGGTTGACTATGCGGTCGATCCTGTCCACGACCGGCTGGTCGTGATCGGCACCGGACATGAGGTATACTATTATGATTACGACGGGCAACTCCTTTTTCAGAGTATCCTCCCTCAAGATGCTTCATGGAAAACTTTCGGGCATATGGCTTATTATAACAACCATCTGTGGACAACAATAGACTTGGTTAATTCAGAAAACAAGCAAGCTCCGTCAATCGAACAATGGCTCTATAAATTTGATCTCTACTTTAATGAAGTCGGGAAGCGCAAACTGGATGTTGCCGATTTGGGAAGAATGGATATCAATTACAAGACAGGTACCGAAATAGCCGTCAAGAACGGGCACGTTTATGTACAAGCGCCATCCTTACAGCCAGCCCATATCTTAAACGACACGCTCTATCTCATCAATAGCAACCAGTTGACCATCACTGAGGACTACGCAAAAATTCTCCCTTTACAGATCGGGACACGTTTTTTAATCTCAACACACTACGATCCTACTCTACCGGAACGTAGCTATACATTTTGTTACGACCAACGAAGAACAAAAGCCTATCACGTGCAAGGAGGATTGGATGACAACTTTTACAAGACAGGCAAGATTCTCGAACTTCAATCCATAGACCTTCAAAGCAACACCTACTGTTATTATAAAAGCGGCAAAGAACTTGCCTACTCTTTTCCTGACCTGACAAACAAAGACAACCCAGTCTTATTTATAGTAAAAATGAAAGCCTGACTCCCCACAGCCAGGCTTTCATTTAATATATATATTTACGTACGATTAGAAAATCCGTCCACACAGACGTATCTTCATAACCGGATAAACAGTGAGCTTATCCATGATTTTCGAAAACGTATCGTCCGGATCGACTTCATCCAACAAATTGTTGACATTACCATAGTCCGTATAAACATCCGGTTTGCCGTGGAACTGGACTCCCAGCTCGAACATTACACCAAGCCGTTTCTTCGGTACGGCACGGCCGAACCCCAAACCCACATACGGACGGAAATTCGAAACTTTCAAGCCACCTGACACATTACCGTTTTTGTCTACCGGAATCGTATAATCGCCGATAACAACACCGGCCTTACCGGCTTCGGCTACCAATTCCTTCAATTCATCACTATGCCCATTTATTTTTAATAAAGTTCCCCCGCCAAAGTAAGCACCAGCAGTCAAAAAGAAAGAACTTTTTTTAAACGGATAATAATTCACAAGTAATTCACCGGAAACACGCTTGATACTTCCCTCCATACCAATCGTAGAGGGAACACTCACGCCTTCCATAGCTTCCACATCAACATCTACATCCGTACTCATGCTGAAATTTGGCATAATGGAAAAACCACCACGTAAATCAAAGTGAGATGTGATGGGAGTTGCCACATTCACGTCGATACCGGTAGTACCGACGCCCACACCTACTGCCAAAGAATTAAACACACCCAATTCTTTCTGGGCCATAACATCACTCACAATTACGCCTGATAAGGCTAACGAAATAACACAAAGTAGAGTTCTAAAACCTTTCATAACCACTAAAAAATGTATTTGTATTGAAATAAAGTACAGCAAAGAAAAGAAGATTTTTTGATATAAATACTGATATAGAATAAAAAAGAGAGTACAAGGTTATAGTCCTTGTACTCTCTTTTTTATTCTATAACAAATACGAACTTATTCTTCGTCTCCGTTTTCGTCTTCCTTCATATTGTGGAACACATTCTGAACGTCTTCGTCCTCTTCCAACTTTTCAATCAATTTTTCAATCGATTCACGCTGCTCGGGAGTCACTTCTTTCACATCGTTCGGAATACGGACAAATTCGCTACTGGTGATTTCATATCCATTCTCTTCCAGATATTTCTGAATAGCCGAATTCTGGGCAAATTCACCATAGAGAACCACTTCGTCTTCATCTTCATCCACTTCATCGACTCCATAGTCTATCAGCTCCAACTCAAGATCTTCCAACGACATGCCATCCTTTTTTGCAATATGGAAAACACATTTATGCTCGAACAGGAACTCCAAACTGCCGGATGTACCCAAAGAACCACCGTTCTTGTTGAAATAACTACGTACATTTGCTACAGTACGAGTCGTATTGTCTGTCGCAGTTTCCACAAAAATAGCAATACCGAAAGGACCATATCCCTCGTAGTTCATTTCTTTATAATCGGTAAAATCCTTAGAGACAGCCCGCTTGATAGCACGTTCGACATTATCTTTCGGCATGTTCTCTTTTTTAGCAGTCTGCATCAATACACGCAAACGCGGATTGTTTTCAGGTTCCGGTCCACCTTGTTTTGCAGCTATCGTAATTTCTTTACCCAACTTAGTAAATACACGGGCCATATTACCCCAACGCTTAAACTTTCTCGCTTTACGAAACTCAAACGCTCTTCCCATAATTTATGATCTTATGATTTATGATTTATGTTTTTTATCCTCTCAATTGTGCACCTAACTTCTGTTCCAAATTTGTCTGGATCTTTTTCATGATAGCATCGATCTGCTTATCATTCAAAGTCTTTCCTTCATCCTGCAAATAGAAGCTGACGGCATATGATTTCTTGCCAGCCGGCAGATTCTTTCCTTCGTATACATCAAACAAAGCAACGTCTTTCAACAGTTTACGTTCACTTTCCGTTGCGATCTTTTCTATTTCGGCAAATTGAACATTCTTCTCTAACAACAGGGCTAGATCTCGTTTCACTGCCGGGAACTTGGAAATTTCAGAGAAGGTAACCTTGCTCTTCTTGATTTCCTTCATCAACAATGTCCAGGAAAGTTCCGCATAATAGACATCCGTTTCAATATCCAATTCCTTACAGATCTTCGGGCTGACGATACCCATCGTACCTAACTGGCGCCCGGACGAAGTCGTAATGCTCAAACCTGCCGAATAGATATCGTTAGCCAGATTACCAAAAATGACCTTCTGCAAATTCACACCGAGACGAACCAAGATGTTTTCCACATATGCCTTCAATTCATAAACAGAAGACTTTTCATTCGGATGCGCCCAGTTGTTATCCACACGGCTGCCGCTTACCCACAAGCCCAAACGATAATCTTCCGAGAATTCGGCTAATGTTTCACCTTCCTTCTTATGGTCGATATTGTAATCATAGCAATTTCCGAATTCGAAGAAGCGGATATTGCCATTTTTGCGTTTCGCATTATGTTCAACACTTTCCAAGCCTCCGAACAACAACGTCTGGCGCATGCAATTCAGATCTGCACTCAACGGATTCATCAACATCACACAGTGAGAAACCGGGTAAGTGGAAAGATTGTCATAGTAGGCCGAGCGTGTCAGCGAGTTATTCAGGATCTCGTTGAAACCGCAACCGCAAAGTTGTTCGGAAATCAGGTTCTGCAATTTATAACTGCGGTCAGTCGGAGTCTGATAGCTCAGATTAGACTTTACATTGTCACTGAATTCCACATTATTATATCCGTAAATACGGAGAATATCCTCGATCACGTCGACATCGCGCTGTACATCAATACGATATACAGGCACATCAATCACCAAACCTTCGGCAGTTTCGGAAACGATCTTCATTTCCAAGCTTTCCAGAATGCTCTTGACCGTTTCAACCGGAATCACCTTGCCGATCAATGTATTGACCTTATCGTAAGTCAGTTCCACACGATAGGGGGCAACCGGAACCGGATAAATATCCTGGATAGCACCCGTAATCGTTCCGCCTGCCACTTCCTGAATCAACAGAGCGGCACGCTTCATCACTTCGACCGTCTGATTCGGATCCAAGCCGCGTTCATAGCGGAAAGAAGCATCCGTATTCAGACCGAAGCGACGGGCTGTCTTACGGATCCAAGTCGGATGGAAAGTGGCCGATTCCAGGAATACATTCTTAGTCTGTTCCGTCACACCGGAATCGAGTCCGCCAAATACACCGGCGATACACATCGGCTCTTCCACATTGCAAATCATCAGATCACGGTCGGTCAACGTACGTTCCACACCATCGAGCGTCACAAACTTGGCACCTTCCGTCGCCGAGCGTACCACGACTTTATTACCTTTGATCTTATCGGCATCGAAAGAGTGCAAAGGCTGTCCTACGCCGTGCAAGATATAGTTCGTAATATCCACCACGTTATTAATGGGACGCAGGCCGATCACCTTCAAACGGTTCTGCAACCATTCCGGACTTTCCTTTACAGTTACATTTTTAATCGTAATACCTGAATAGCGCAGACAGGCTTCTTTATTTTCAACGACAACTTCGATAGCCGGAACTTCATCATCAATCTTGAAAGCATCCACACTCGGACGTTTCAAGTTGGCAGGCTTACCGTTCTGTTTCAGGTAAGCGGCTAGGTCGCGAGCTACACCGAAATGAGAAGTGGCATCCACACGGTTCGGCGTGATATCGACTTCCAGCACATAATCGCTCTTCACATTATAATATTCTTTGGCCGGAGTACCGACTACCGCATCGGCCGGCAGTACGATTATACCTGCATGATCTGTTCCAATACCGATTTCATCTTCAGCACAAATCATACCGTTCGATTCAACGCCACGGATTTTAGAGCGCTTGATCGTAAAGCACTCATCACCATCATACAATTTAGTACCGTTTACAGCAACAACCACTTTCTGTCCGGCAGCTACATTCGGCGCACCACAAACAATCTGCAAGGGTTCCGCGCCGCCAACATTCACGGTTGTAATGTGCAAGTGATCGGAATTCGGATGTTCTTCGCAAGTAAGAACTTCACCGATGACAAGTCCTTCCAATCCACCTTTGATGGTTTGAACTTCTTCTACCCCTCCGGTTTCCAAACCAATAGAGGTAAGTGCTGCTGCTACTTCATCAGGCTGTAAATCAAAATCAAGATAATCTTTCAGCCAATTGTAAGATATATTCATCGCTTTAAAATTTATTCAGTAAAGAGACGGGGCCGTCCGGCCTACGCCAAATTGACGGACAAAAGTACAAATAATTATTCAAATATGATAGTTTCAAGTAGTTTCTTCAGGGCAACCGCACCAAAACCGTGATCAAATATCATTGACAATAGTTATTTATGCATTCTTGATTCATAATGGCCATCTACAAGTATAAGGAACTGTTTGTGTTTAAAAAGCAGGTATTCCACTGGATTATAATCAGAAACAGTGCATAAAATCTCCTCAAACAAGGCAGATAAACAGCTCCACATCCCCGTTTCGGTTTCACGTAGACCCGGGTCTCCACCTCCTCCACACCCGGATCTCCCATACCCTTCCACCCGGGTCTGAAGAAACTTTTCAAGTTGTTTTCACCAAAAAAGTAGCTTGTCTTCATGAAAAAACGAGCCTCTTTAATCTATTTTGTATCAGCTTCAGAACACATCTGACATTTAATAAAATATTGATATATAACACATTATCACTTTTACCCATGATAGTTATGATAGATAAATGATAGTTAAAAGCAAGAACTATCATAGAATAACACACTGTTTTACAAGCATATAAATTCATTTATGATAGTATGATAGTTGTTTTGCAAAAAACTAAAAATCCATGCTTACAAAACTTTATTTTGCAGACTTTGGGAAATCTCCTACATTTGCACCATAAATCTGAAATAAAATATGATGCGCATTGATATACTGACCGTACTTCCCGAGATGATCGAAGGAATGGTAAACTGTTCCATTGTGAAACGGGCACAAGACAAAGGTTTGGCTGAAATACATTTACACAATCTGCGGGATTACACGACCAACAAATGGCGGCGTGTGGATGATTATCCTTTCGGGGGTGAAGCCGGCATGGTTATGCAGATCGAACCTATCGACCGGGCCATCTCGGCTTTGAAAAGCGAAAGGGATTATGATGAAGTTATTTACACATCGCCAGATGGGGAAACCTTCAACCAGCCGATGGCAAACAGCATGTCGATGCTGAACAATCTGATCATCCTTTGCGGACATTACAAAGGAATCGACTACCGCATCCGCGAACATCTGATAACAAAGGAAATATCTGTTGGTGATTATGTCCTGACAGGAGGCGAGTTGGCTGCCGCCATCATCACAGATGCCGTCGTACGTCTTATTCCCGGAGCAATCGGCGACGAGCAAAGTGCCCTCTCCGACTCGTTCCAGGATAATTTGCTAGCTCCCCCAGTCTATACCCGGCCTGCCGATTACAACGGCTGGAAAGTTCCCGACGTCCTTCTGTCCGGGCACCAACGCAAAATTGAAGAATGGCGTCTCGGGCAAGCTCAAGAAAGGACAGCCCGGCTACGCCCCGATTTATTGAAGTAAATTGTCCTACTTCTGCTCTACCACGAAATTATAGATAAACTCATATTCATACGTGTTATTTTCCGCAGTTGCACCATTCACGGGATTGATCTTTTCTTCAATCGTCATGCCTGTGATATAATCGCCGGTCAACGTATAGCGGAATGTATATTCGGCACAAATATCCGTTGCATCGGAGACATTATACCAATAGGCACGGGTTGGCAGATTCTGATTCATCTTCCCATAGAGCAGGTTCAACGGAGAAATCACATCAAAGCCGACCGGTTGAAATGAATTGACAACTCGGAACGGAAAGTTCTCTGGACGTAATTGAGAATTATATTCATATGTAATCTCTTTCTGTGGCAGATAAGCATAATGCACCGCATTTCCATTTTCCCACGAATAGCGATCCACCTCACCTAGTTCTCTTATCTGATAACCCGAACCGTCCTCATTCGGCCACTGGATAATCTGCGAAACTGATTTCAGCCAATTAGAACTATAGGTGTACCTGTTTTCTACAGCCGTATACACAGCATTACTCATATACTTGTTTTCAGATTTTTCTTCCTTGGCCGCAATCATATTTCCGCTTAGCGTGTAAACTGTATGGACAAAGGGATTAGTCGGAGAACCATCGATCATCTTCACGCCACTTACGGAAATCGTCTTGTCTACAATAATATAATTATCAGTAAACTGATTTCCTTCCGTATTTAATATAATCCGATTGATTTGCTTGTCCTGGTCATAAGTGATATTCGCGTTAAAAAAAGCATTTCCGTTTTTCGTACATGTAACACTCGTCAGCTTGTTCAACTCAGGAATAAACGGCTTATCATCATCTCCACAAGACATAAGACCTGCCACCATCAAAAGCACACTTAAAAATTTCTTCATCTCTCTTTCTTTTTATTATTCGATCTTACAAAAATAGGACATTTGCTAAAATAACGGACGAAGTAACCTATTTTAAGTAATTCTACTTGAAGAAATGCAAGTAAACCATTAGCTTTGCAATATAATTTATCATAATAAATGGCTAATAACAAACATCTTACAATAAGATAAAACGTAAAGCATACAATATCTAAAATTTAATAACATGAGAATGAAACATCTGACGGTAGCAGCACTAACATTATTGCTGTCTGTTTCTTGTAGCCAAAGACAAGAAGATTATCCGTTTCGCAATCCTGATCTCCCTATCGACGAACGCATAGACGACCTCTTGAAACGTCTGACTGCCGAAGAGAAGATCGGGCAAATGATGAATACGACTCCGGCAATCGAACGCCTCGGTATACCCGAATACGATTGGTGGAACGAAGCCTTGCACGGTGTCGCACGTGCCGGAAAAGCGACTGTTTTCCCACAGGCTATCGCGATGGCGGCTACTTTCGACGACGACGCACTGTACGAAACATTTACGATGGTGAGCGACGAAGCTCGCGCCAAATACCATCAGTATCAAAAAAATAAAGAATATGACCGCTACAAAGGCTTGACCTTTTGGACGCCGAATATCAATATCTTCCGTGATCCCCGCTGGGGCCGTGGCATGGAAACCTATGGAGAAGATCCGTACTTGACAGAACGGATGGGGGTTGCCGTAGTGAAAGGCTTGCAGGGAGACGATCCGAAATACTTTAAGACACATGCTTGCGCCAAGCATTATGCAGTCCATAGCGGACCGGAATGGAACCGTCACGAATTTGACGTCACAGTGACGCCCCGTGATTTATGGCAAACCTACCTGCCAGCTTTCGAGGCTTTGGTAAAAAAAGGAAATGTACAGGAAGTCATGTGCGCCTACAATCGCTATCAAGGCAAACCCTGCTGTAGTAGCGACAAACTGCTCATCGACATCCTTCGGAATAGTTGGGGATATGAAAACATCATCCTTTCCGACTGCGGTGCGATCAACGACTTCTGGCAACGGGACGAACGCACGCCTCGCCACGAAACACATCCCGATGCGGAAAGCGCTTCTGCAGATGCTGTCCTGAACGGGACTGACCTGGAATGCGGCAACAGCTATAAAGCTTTGATCAAAGCTTTGAAGGAGGGAAAGATATCCGAAAATGATCTGGATGTCTCCCTACGCCGCCTGCTGAAAGGTCGTTTTGAATTAGGCATGTTCGATCCGGACGAGCGGGTTCCTTATGCTCAAATCCCATACAACGTGGTGGAAAGCCCCGAACATGTGGCACAAGCACTCGAAATGGCGCATAAGAGTATGGTGCTGCTGAAGAACAAGAATAACACACTTCCACTGAGTAAAACGATCCGGAAAATTGCAGTTGTCGGTCCGAATGCCGCCGACTCGACCATGCTTTGGGCGAACTACAACGGCTTCCCGACGCATACCGTAACAATATTGGAAGGTATCCGCAACAAAGTGCCCGATACAGAAGTAATCTACGAATTAGGATGTAATCATGCGGCTGACTTCGTAATACAAGACTTGGGCAACCACATCACCTCCCCTGCCGGACAGGGATTCGCCTCCGAATTCTACAACAATACGGAATTCAAGGGAGAAGCCGTTTATAAAGGTTTAGCAAGCCAATTACATTATACGACAGGCGGAAACACGCAGTTCGCACCGAATGTAAACCTGACAAACTTCACAGCACGTTTTACCGGCGAGTTTGAAGCACCAGAGACGGAACAGGTTGAGATCAAGTTGTCAGGAAACGACGCCTTCCGCCTCTTTATCGGAGATGAAAAAGTAGCCGAAGTTTGGGAAAACGAATACGGGGCAGAAAAGACGTATATGCTGAATGCGGAAAAAGGAAAGAAATATCCTGTCAAGATCGAATATATGCAACGCACGGGTAGCGCTGACCTCAACTTCCAGATCGGTACGCGTCGACCTGTCGATTATGCCGCCACTGCCGCTAAAGTCAAAGATGCAGATGTGATTGTCTATGTCGGAGGTATTTCGCCTCGCTTGGAAGGTGAAGAAATGCCGGTCAACGTGGAAGGTTTCAAGAAAGGAGACCGCACCAATATCGAGATACCGAAAGTACAACAAGAAATGGTAAAAGCACTGAAAGCAACGGGTAAACCGGTTGTCTACGTGCTTTGTACGGGTAGTGCCCTGGCTTTAAACTGGGAAGACGCCAACATCGACGCCATTCTGAATGCCTGGTATGGCGGACAAGAAGCCGGGACAGCGGTTGCCGACATCCTGTTTGGCGACTACAATCCGTCAGGTCGCTTGCCAGTCACATTCTATAAATCGATCGACCAGTTGCCGGACTTTGAAGATTACAGCATGAAAGGTCGTACCTACCGTTATATGACCGAAACACCACTTTATCCGTTCGGATACGGCTTGAGCTACACGAACTTTGCCTATCGGAATGCGAAGCTGTCTTCTGGCAAGATTACCAAAGACCAATCTGTCACACTGACGTTCGACATTGCCAACACCGGCAAAATGGATGGTGACGAAGTCGCACAAATCTACATCAAAAATCCGAACGATCCGGAAGGGCCGATCAAAGCGCTGAAGGCTTTCTTGCGTGTACACGTAAAAGCTGGCGACAGCCAGGAAGTCAACATCGAGCTGACACCCGAAGCATTCCACTCTTTTAACGACAATACACAAACGATGGAAGTCCGTCCCGGAAAATATCAGATACTTTACGGCGGTTCATCAGACGAAAAAGCCTTAGAGAGATTAGAGTTGACAATCGAATAAAAACAAATGCCGCAGGTCTCCGGATAATCCGGAAAAACCTGCGGCATTCTATCTATTCCATAACCCTATGCATTACGCCTCCTAACCCATAAGGTTAAAGGGCGTAACCCTATGGGTCTTATCCAATATACGTCTCCATAAATTTGGCACCCGGAACCGGTGAAATCGTCACGACATCCGTATCTGCCGGAATCAGGACCGTTTGTCCTTGGTGAATATAAATTTCATTGCCTTTATTGTCACGGATAGAAGCTTTACCCTCCATACAAATATAAACGACGAAAGAATCCAGTTCGGAGAAATCACGAACCATGATCGTATCGACATCCAGCAAATTCGTTGTAAAATACTTGCAGGCTGCAAGCTCTACAGTCGCATTCGTATGCGCTTTGTAATGGGTGCGGTAGTCCGGATACAAGGTATAGTCGATCGCATCCTTTGCCAGTTCGGTATGCAATTCACGCCCTTTGCCATCCGGTCCCTTACGGTCATAATCATATATACGATAGGTGATATTGCTCGTCTGCTGGATTTCAGCAATAAAGCAACCGGCTCCGATAGCGTGTACACGGCCCGCGGGCAGGAAGAATACATCGCCAGGATTCACCTCGTATCGTTGTAACACATCCATGATCGTATTATCCTCGACACGTTTCACGTATTCATCCGCATTGATCTGCTTTGAAAAGCCTGAATATAAGCCGGCACCTTTGGCTGCATTGATCACATACCACATTTCTGTCTTGCCAAAAGAATTATGGCGTTTCTTTGCCAATTCATCATCCGGATGAACCTGAATAGACAAATTATCACGTGCATCGATAAACTTGATCAACAAAGGGAATATGGAACCAAATTGTTCGACCACCTTTTCCCCTAACAGTTGCTTGCCATATGTACGGATCAGTTCATCTAGCGTTTTACCTTCAAGTGCACCATTATCTACAACAGAATAATTGCCCTCTACATGTGAAAGTTCCCAACTTTCGCCAATACCTTCCTGCACCGGAGTGATGCCCTTAAACGGGCAAATGTCAGAGCCTCCCCAGATAATCTTCTTGAGGATAGGCTTAAATGTCATTGGATATAACATATTTGATTTTTGATTTATCAGATTTATAATTTATGATTTATGATTTACGCATTGACCACAAATCATAAATTATAAATCACAAATTATTTCGCTTTCTTTACTTTCTTCAATACAACAGCGCTGCGTGCCGGAATGTATAATTTGAGCCATTCTTTTTTCTCTTTTTTATACAATGGATCGAATTGCGTGAAATGATGAATGGTATCATCCGCGAGCCCGAAGCCACCGAATCGGTTAGCATCGGTATTCAGAACCACCTCATATTCACCCTTAGGCACAAGGAAACCGTAATCGGCAAACGATTTTGTCGGATTGAAATTGAATACGAACACCAAGTCTTTTCGCATATAAGCCAAAATCTGATCCTCATCGTTATCCCAGACTTTCTGTATCGGAGTGGACTGGAAGTTCTTCACGCTACGGATCAATTCCAACATTTCACGATCGAAATCGCCTAAGAAATGATATTTCAAATCCATATTATCGACCAAATCCCATTGGCGGCGTGCATACTTATGCGACCAGCCATTTCCTTCACGCGGGAAATCGATCCATTCCGGATGGCCAAATTCATTCCCCATAAAGTTCAGATAACCGCCGTTGATGGTGGAGGCCGTGACCAGACGGATCATTTTATGCAAAGCTACACCCCGTTCCACCATAAAATTGTGATCATCTTTCTGCATATGCCAATACATGTCGGCATCGATAAGACGGAAAATGATCGTCTTGTCACCCACCAACGCCTGGTCATGACTTTCCGCATAGCTGATTGTCTTTTCGTCAGCACGGCGGTTCGTCGTCTCCCACCAGATGGAAGAAGGATGCCAGTCTTCGTCTTTCTTTTCCTTGATCGTCTTGATCCAGTAATCGGGGATATTCATTGCCATACGGTAGTCGAAGCCATAACCGCCATCTTCATATTTGGTAGCCAATCCGGGCATTCCGCTTACTTCTTCGGCAATCGTAATCGCATTCTTATTGACTTCATGGATAAGCTTATTAGCCAACGTCAGATACGCAATAGCATCACCATCCTGATGACCGTTAAAATAATCAGCATAATTACAAAATGCTTCGCCCAGTCCGTGACTGTAATAAAGCATCGAGGTCACGCCATCAAAACGGAAACCGTCGAATTTATACTCGTCCAGCCAGAATTTGCAGTTCGACAACAAAAAATGAAGCACTTCATTCTTTCCATAGTCGAAACAAAGGGAATCCCATGCCGGATGCTCGCGACGGGCACCGCCCAGAAAATATTGCGTGTAAGATCCATCGAAACGTCCGAGGCCTTCTACTTCGTTCTTGACAGCATGACTATGTACGATATCCATAATCACAGCAATCCCCATACTATGAGCCTCGTCTATCAACTGTTTCAGTTCTTCCGGCGTACCAAAACGGGAAGATGCGGCAAAAAAACTGCTGACATGATAACCGAACGAACCATAATAAGGATGTTCCTGGATAGCCATAATCTGAATGGCATTATATCCTTCCTTCGCAATACGGGGCAGCACCATACGACGGAATTCGTCGTAACTGCCGACTTTCTCTTCATTCGAAGCCATACCGATATGACATTCATAAATCAGCAATGGAGAGACATTAGGCTTAAACCGTTTATGCTTGAACACATAAGGTTTCTCCGGATTCCATACTTGCGCGCTGAAAATTTTGGTATTTTCATCCTGAACGACACGCCGTATCCATGCAGGAATACGTTCCCCGCAGCCTCCTTCCCACTCGACTAGGAGTTTGAACAGGTCTTCATGACGCAGCAAACCTTCAGCAAGCGCAATCTCCCAAATGCCATTGCCCAACCGTTGCAACTTATACCGATCGTCCTTCTTCCATTCGTTGAAAGTCCCAATCATATATATAGCAGTAGCATTGGGTGCCCACTCACGAAAAACCCATCCACTCTTTGTCTTATGCAATCCGAAGTAGAGATACCCGGAAGCCATTTCCGACAACGTCTGTCTGCCGTTACCGGTCAGGTTCTTCTCTTTGTTTACCACGTATTGGTACCGTCCTTCTATTGCCTCCTTATAGGGGGCCAGCCAAGGGTCATTCTTTATTAGATTTAGCGACTCCATGATTTTTTGAGATTGGTTTCGCACAAAGATAGAAGAAAAAACTCACATATAAATAAAAAGTCCGTTGCAAATGCATAGGCTTAAATCAATTATCCGAAGAACTCCGTTTGTTCTTGTTCAAAATCAATGTTGACGGCATCTTTTGAAGGGCCTCTTTACGGTGTTCGGATACGTCATTCCAAGTGTTGTAGCCGATCAGCATGAAGTTATAGCTATTGAACAATCCCGGCGTCAGGTCTTTATCCGGTAACAGCTGGGTTTGTGGGATGGACGAGACGAAATCCCAAAGCTCTTTGAGAATTTGATCATGTCCGGGTGTTGTGGTGGACATCTTGGCTACAATACCGACAGAACCGTGAGTCGCTTTCAGCAATGTCCTTGTGTAGTCGAGCAGAAAGAGATCTTCTTCGGAACTGATAACCACCAACGTATTGGTGGCCTTCACGAAATTTCGGTTAATAAATACACCGACGTCGCAATTACTGCGGGCAATAAACATCTTAGTCTTATCTTTCAGCAACGCACCAGGATAAAACCAGGATTCGGGAGCTTTGAAGCGTTTGAAATAACGGTTATAGAAGGAAGTACGGTAACGGGTAGCCGCGATATCGTCCGGCGAGTCGCTCATGGAGATGCCGGAACCGACCAGCAGGAAGTCAAATCCTTCGTTATTGACGATGTCGCAAATATCCTGTCCGGCGTTATTCGAAACCTCATAGCGTGTATGGATGTGCATACCTAATTTTTTGGCTCCATACAAGATCGGTCCGAAACTCACTTCCTCAAAATTATCCGTATGTAACGGATTGACATCGGACCCGACGGTCAGGTGTAGCGCCGTCAAATCCAGTTTGTTCTTTCCACGGGCAAACATCTGGTGAGCCACATCAAGCATAATCTGTCCGTTTCCGGCACGTCCGAATGAAAGGAGAACCTTAAATATCCCGTCGGCCGGTTCCACACAAACCTGATGTTCCTTAATCTTTTCACGTGTCTTGAAACACAATTTAATGAAAGAAACCAACGGGATTGTCATAAAGGTCGTGACCAGGGTCATCAAAACCAACATGACGAAAATAGAAGGCGGCAATATCTTCATCTCATAACCGATCGTCAACACGACCAGCTCCATCAGACCGCGTGTATTCATTAAAGCCCCAATGTAAAAACTGTCTTTCCAGCTTTCACCGACAAAACGAGCGGAAAACAAAGCACCCCCGAACTTACCGATAATAGCCACTACGATGAAGATTCCACACATGACCCAAAGTTCCGGTGTGTTCAGCAGACCGATCTCCGTACGCAGTCCGGTCGAAACGAAAAAAAGCGGCAGGAAGAGCGCCAATGATACGTCTTCCACCTTTTCCGTCATGATCTTGCGGAATTTGATGTTCCCTGGCATGACCACGCCTGCAATAAAGGCGCCGAAAAGAGCATGCAACCCTAATATCTCGGTAAAATAGGAGGATACGATCAGTAACAGGAACATCAGGGCCACCAGTGCTTTGTCAATCACTTCTTTATTATGGTATATATGCCCGATCATCCGTAAGAAAGGACGAACAGCAAGAAACATAAAAAGAATGTACAGAATGGAGAACAATATATTGTAAACGGCACTCAGCATACTACCCGCCTGAGCGATGGCAATCACGACGGCCAACAGGCACCAGGCAGTAATGTCTCCGTTGGCAGCACTTGCCAATGAGATAGTTCCCAAATGTGTTTTGGTCAACCCTTTTTCCTGGATAATCCGGGCTAAAACGGGAAAAGCCGTGATACTCATGGCGATCCCGATAAATAGAGCGAACGACAGGAATGGTGTTCCTTTATGAGCATAAGATCCATAGACATAATAAGCAGTCAGCATACCGAAGAAAAACGGCACGATCGTACTGGTATGGCTGATCAGGATAGTTTCCTTCAATTTTTTACGAACTTCGCCGATATCCAGTTCCATACCGATGGCAAACATGAAAAGGATAAGACCGAATTGGCTTAATATGGTGATATTACCTAATGACTCGAGTGGAAAAAGAAACGCAGATACACCCGGCAAAAGATGGCCGAGCACAGACGGACCGAGTACGATACCGGCTACGATTTCACCGATGACGGTGGGTTGGCCGATCTTTTGAAACATCCAACCGAACAAGCGGCAGACAATTAATATGGTAATAATTTGCAGAAGAAGGATTCCCATCGACGACTGGATATGGTGAGTAACCGAATCCCAGAACACAAGAAATCCCTCCCCCATAGTTTGGGGAGCATTTTGCATGGTCTGAACGGCTGTTCCGACCTGCTGGCTTTCTCCTTCTTTGACTATGAAATACATGAGTGAGCCAAAGACCAGGATCATCATCAAATAAAAGGCTATGCTTTTTGTTCCTTTACCCATCTGCTATCTCTGATACGGTTTCTTGCAAAAATAGCGAAATGAATTAATATAACTCCTTGTATAAGGAAATATTTTACTGGCGATTTTGTTTTTTTGCAAAAAGCCACTAAAGCTACACGATCCAGATAAGCTTTAGTGGCTTTTATAGTCAAGGTCAGCTATATTTAATTAGTATGTTGTTTTTATTCAAACCCTGCATGTACACCTTTGATGGAAAAGGAGTCCGCTTCCCGTTTTTTCTCTCCGGTATACATCCATTCGATAGTGTCTTCGTATGTCTTGCCGTCTTTGCTTGCAACGGTCTTCACAATGTTCTTTCCGTCTGCCAAGGTGACATTGTCTATAATATAATGTACGTCTGTATAACCTTTATGGATACCGGACAACTCTTGGCCGTTCAAGAAAACTTTAGGTTCTCCGATATTAGAATAAACGGTGATAGAAGTAACTTTCTTTTCGCGATCCACATTCCGGCGCTGTGTCAAGTACAAGACAGGATCTTCACTCCAGTTCGCCTTGTACCAGAAATAAGAGTCTTTCTTCGTCTTGCGGTCAAAAGTGACCATACCCTTCATGTTACGGGCGGGAAGATCGCCGCGATTAGCCAGCGGAGTAGCAAAATCGAAAGTGTTCCACAAATAAGAAGCAACAATATACGGATGCTTGGCGATCACGCTCCACTGGTATTCATGTGTCTTCGTCTGAAAAGTTTCCGGATAGAAAGGTTTCGTCCAATTCAGTGAATTGTCCAGATATTCGGTCTGATGGACAATGTTGGCGTCGGCTCCATACTCCGTCAGCATCAATTTCTGATCCGGATAGTTCTTTTCCAAGCCTTCTACCCACGGTTCGATATCCTGCAATTTCTTTTCGTACCAGCCAAAATAACGATTCATTCCCTGTATGTCAGCATTCAAGTTGACCGGATGCTCCATGTGTCCGTAGCCATTTACCGAAACAGTGTAACGGTCGGGGTCTTCCGTCTTCGCAAGATCATGTAAGGATCGGGTCAATTCTTTTGTATATTCGTGCGGATGATAGACTTCGTTATGTAGCCCCCAAACATAGATGGACGGATGGTTGAAGCTCTGGCGGATCAGTTCGCGGAGTTGGTTACGGGCGTTCTCGGCTTCCTGTCCGGAGACACGGTTCACGAAAGGAATCTCCGCCCAAATGATCAATCCTAAGCTGTCACAACGCGAATAGAGGTAATCTGATTGCTGATAATGAGCAAAACGGACGGTTGTCGCACCGATATCCATAATAGTAGCCAGGTCGAAGTCATGATTTTCATTCTTCAACGCACTACCCAGCCCCCACCAGTCCTGATGGCGGGTAACACCGTACATCGGATACTTCTCGCCATTCAGATAGAACCCTTCGCCTGCAACAATCTCGTATTTGCGCAAGCCTAAGGGCTGTACCACTTCATCTATCACTTTCCCATTCCGGATCAGGCGACTCACGATCTTATATAAATAAGGATTCTTCCGCCCTTGCCACAATGTAGGATTCTTGATCTTGAAATCGGCTTCGAACGACTGTACGCCCTGCGGTGTCAGGTCAAACGAGCGGCTCTGGGTTGCTACCAGTTTCCCTTCTTGATCATAAATCGTATTCTGTAAGGTGAGCGGAGCCGGTTGCAACGTTCCATTATCCAACTTCACTTTCACTTTTACATCCGCTTGCTTTTTGGAGACATTCTTCTGGGTGATGTAGACACCGGAAGAAGCACAATCGGTCACGCAGATATTATAAGGCTCTGTCACGATCAACCAAACCGGACGGTACATCCCGCCATAAACGCCGAAAAGCACATGATTGATAGGAATCACGTCCGGACGTGACGCATTGTCGGCTTTCACTATGATCTCGTTATCCGCCCCCGGTTTCAGCGCCGTACCGATCTCGCATGAAAAAGCAGAGTAGGCTCCTTTATGAGTTGTCACAAGAGAACCGTTCACATACACCTCCGCAACAGCTCCCACACCTTCGAAACGCAGGAAGACGCGTTTGTCCTTCAGTTCAGCAGGAAAGAAATAGTGCTTTTTGTAGTAGGCAGGTCCTTCGTAGAATTGGTCATACTGCGTCTGCATATCTTTTGCATTCCACGTGTGAGGAATCTCGACCTCGGTCCATCCACTCTCCCATTTCGGCGCATTAACGGCCAGTTCCTTACCTGCCGGCGCTTTCTTAAATACCCAACCGGAATTAAACGGCTCGACAATCCGGCCTTCGGCCTGCATCACCAAACTGAAACAGACCAGCAACAAGGTTAAACTCAATACTCGTTTATTCATGATGTTTTAATTGATTGAGTTACAAAAATAGGTTTATCAACTTGTTTAACCGTGTAAAATCATCTCAATCCTGTTCAAGATCGTCTCCAAATCACTATCTTTGCGGTATAAAAGATATACAGCCATGCGTCTTTACTCATAAACCATGAAACTACGGATGATAAAAAGATTCTATACCGCATTCACTATATATATTATGGTTATGCTATATACACCTCCTGTATATAGCATAAATTTCTTCTTCTCCCACCTGGGAGTAGAAGATGGCCTGTCGCAAGTTTCCGTTCTTGATATTTTCCAGGATTCGGACGGTTACATCTGGTTCGGGACGCGCAACGGCGCGAACCGCTACGATGGCTACGAATTCGTTGTCTATCAAAACGAAGTCAACAATAATGCAACATTAACAGACAACTACATTCGGGGATTTGCCGAGGACAACCGGAAGAATATTTGGATCGCAACTTCGAACGGGATCAACTGTATCGATTATAAAACCAAAAAGATAACCCGTTTTTACCCCAAAAGCATCAACAAGGAATGCACCACCAATATCATCAACCGCCTATTAAAACATTCGGACGGGAATGTCTATGCTTTCTGCAACCGATCCGTATTCAAATGCAGTATGAACCAGACGGTCGAAACGGTCTTCCCCGACATAGCAATCCCTTCACCGACCTATTCCGTAGCACAGGCTCCGGACAAGGACATTTATATCGGAACGGAGAGCAACGGCTTGTACATTTATTCCGAAAACTGGAAACTAAAAAAACACGTACCCATCGACGGTATCATTGCAACCATATTACCAGACAACAACGGGGATATATGGCTGGGACTAGACGAAACCGGAATTTGCCTCTTCAACAAAAACAAACAGACCTTTACATGGTTGCACAAGGATAACACCAACCTCAATAACAACTCGATACGCACATTCGTTTCCTACGGCGACAGTTCCATTCTGGTCGGAACATTCCGGGGATTAAACATACTGAATAAAAAAGAACTCACCATCACTCCTGCCAATATCAATATCGCCGGGAAAGGAGGCCTGAGCCACTACTCCATCCACAGCATGCTGATCGACAAAGATCAGACACTCTGGATCGGGACCTATTCAGCAGGAGTCAATTATCATAGTCCCTTTTACAGGCCGGTTTCCTATATCACGCCAAACGAATATGCCGGCATCATCGGCAAAGGTCAACAAGACAAAGACGGGAACATGTGGTTTGCAACAGAAGGTGCAGGATTGTTTTACTATAACCCGGAAAACGGGCGACAACAGCTTTATCCCATCAAACCTCTTCACGAAGGGAATTATGAGATTAATATCATCAAATCGATCCTGATACAAGGAGACTCGATCTTGTGCTCTACCCATTTCGGGTCAGTCTATTTGTTTTCCATTCGGGATAAACAGTATAAAAAGCTATACGACTTCCAGCACAACGACATTTTCTCCCTATACATCGATAAAAGCAAACGGCTCTGGATACCGACAAACAGCAGCCAGAACTTAGTGATGGTCGACAAAGGAAAGCAAACCAACCGGTTCATGGCCAACGGCATTTCCCGCTCTTTCAAATGGGTTACTGTTATCCATGAACTTGAACCAAATCTGTTTTTGTTCGGTACATTGTCTGACAGCCTTTACCTGTACGACATGAAGAAAGAAACCGTCCGCAACCTTTCCACCGAACTGCAACCGGATCCCAAATTCGAAAAGTTGGGAAATATCACGGCCATTACGCAGGACAACGAAGGCTACGTCTGGATTGCGACCAATAAAAACGGCTTATACCGCCTGAACCGGAACCTAAAATTGGCCAAACACTATCAGAAAAAGGACGGGCTGTCCGACAGCTATATTAACTCACTTACAATCGACCAACACCAAAATATCTGGGTAACGACAGGAAAATCCATATATAAACTGAATCGCACAACCGATACTTTCAGTGAAATGAGAATAGCCGATACTCCGGCAATGGAGTTTACACGATTTTCAGGCAACAGCATTTCTGCCGACGGCAGCATCTATTTCCCCGGAGACAAAGGGGTCCTTTTCTTCAATCCGGACAAGATCATGGTGAATCCCAACATTCCGCCAGTAGATATCACTTCCCTGATTGTAAATAATAAAGACGACGTGACTGGAAACATTGAGGACGGGGAGATTACGCTCACTTCCGATCAGAATAACATCACGTTCAGATACACGGCGTTAAACTTTATCCATTCCGAACGGAACCAGTATGCCTACAAGCTGGAAGGAGCCGATCCGGCATGGCACATGGTCGGAAACCGACGGGAGGCTTATTACAGCAACTTGGCTCCCGGCACCTATACATTCCGGATCAAAGCCTCAAACAACGACAACATATGGAATCCCGAAGAAGCAACACTACGCATCACAATCGATCCGCCTTTCTACAAGACTTGGTGGGCTTACCTCTTATACTTTTGTATAATCACATTCATCATCGTGAGAATCATTCGTCATCAGCACGATAAACACGAACGGGAACGGGAACTTCGCTACAAACAGATGGAGCAGGATAAGGTCAACGAATTGCATGAGGAACGGATGCGCATGTTCACCAATTTCTCACATGAACTGCGTACTCCCCTGACGCTCATCATTAACCCGCTAAACGACCTGATGCAGTACGTATCTTTCTCGCCTGAAATAAAGGAGACACTTCAGTTGATCAAAAAGAATACCGGACGGATGTTGCTCTTAGTCAATAATCTGATGGATATACAAAAATACGAAGCGGGCAAAACAGTCCTACAAAAGACCAGTTTTAATTTTTCCTCCTTTATCCGCGAGATGTATCACTCTTTCGAGAGCGTGGCTGACAACCGGGAGATCCGTTTCGTGTTGGACAACGAGCTACCGGAAACATATAAGGTTTGTTTTGACGAAGCGGAGATCGAAAAGGTATTCTTCAACCTGCTCTCCAATGCCTTCAAATTTACACCTTCGGAAGGACAGGTGACCATCCGTGTCAACACGGTCACACAGGCGGAATGTGAACTGCTCCCCCATTTCCCGGCTCAATACAGCTCCATCCTGATAGAAGCTGGATACCTGTTTATCGAGGTGATAGACACCGGAAAAGGTTTCAGCGAACAGGAAGCAGAAAAGATTTTCGAACCTTTCTATCGTTCACAAGAAGATATACACCGGCAGATTTCCGGTACAGGTATCGGGCTCAGCTTGACACGCTCCATCATTTTGCAGCATAACGGTTGCATCTGGACCGAAAGTTCGGAAACGGAAGGCACCCGCTTTATGTTCCTTCTTCCCGACACCGAAAAACAGGAAGAAGGGGAGAACGAATCTCCCGTCCTATCCAAGTCCGCCGAAATCAGTAAAAAGTTCGATTTGCTGGTCGAAGAGACCCAGAACAAAAATAAGCAGACGGTTTTGCTGGCCGATGACAATCAGGAAGTGCTTCAATATCTGGAACAACAGCTCAGCCTTGATTATATCGTGGTTAAGGCTTTCAATGGCAAAGAGGCATTGGCGATGATTGAGGAGTCATATCCCCATATTGTCATCAGCGACATCATGATGCCAGAAATGAACGGGCTCGAACTTTGTAAACGTATCAAGGAAAACCAGAACTACTGCCATATACCGGTTATCTTGCTTACCGCCAAGTCAATGATATCACAGATCGAGGAAGGCCTAGATGCCGGCGCAGACGACTATATCGTCAAGCCTTTCCAGATATCTTTACTCAAAGCCCGTATCCGGAACCTCCTTTCCCTACGCGAGAAAATGAAGACGATGTATGGGGAAACATTTTCCCTCAAACAGTTTGGAGTGGAAGAGCCAAAAGAGCACGATGATTTCCTCACTCGGTATATTGAGATTGTAAAAGCCAATATATCGAATCCCGAACTTGATGTATCAGTCATTTATGAGGCATTGGGAATGAGCCGGACTAACTTTTACAGGAAAGTAAAGACCGTAACCGGACTTTCTCCCATCGAGTTGATTAAAAATATCCGTCTGGAGGCAGGTGCAAAACTTTTAAAGGAATCGGACATGAATATTTCCGAAATAGCCCAGCACATCGGTTTTAGTAGCCGTTCGTATTTCGCCCGCAGCTTCAAGGCTGTCTATGGAATGTCACCGACAGAATATCAGGAAACAAAATCTCAAGACTAAGAATGCATCTATCAAAATTCATCAAAATAAATGTTTTTTAGCACGTTGGTATATTTTTATCCCCTTTTGGAATAAAAATACACGTGCTTGGCTTGCATCTTTCATTCTTTTGACATAAAAAACAAATAGAATCGACAAGTTAATTATTAATTGTTTAATGTGCTAATAAATTATGAAAGGCATGAACAGACAACTACGAGGGAATTTGCCTCCCAACGAAAAGGCAAACGGGAAGAACCGGTTTCTTTCCTTATTATTACTCTTTATGGCGTTTATATCCGTACAGGTATATGCGCAGGACGTCAAAGTTTCCGGTACGGTTATCGCGGAAGCTGACAAATTTCCGATTATCGGGGCTAACATTGTTGTAAAGGGTACGACGATCGGTACTGTTACCGATATAGATGGTAATTTCTCCCTTGACGTTCCCCAGAACTCGACAATCGCTATCTCTTACATCGGTTGTGAAACGCAAGAAATCAAGATTACAGGAGCAAAAACATTGAACATTGTTCTAAAAGACAATGCGATCGGTTTGGACGACGTTGTCGTTATCGGTTACGGTTCGCAACGCAAATCAGACTTGACGGGCGGTATCGTGGCTGTTGGCGAAGAAAAACTCCAGATGGTTACGACAAACAATTTGATGGATAAATTGGCCGGACAAATCCCTGGTATGAACGTGACAACCAGCAACGCCAAACCTGGTGAAGACCAGTCTTTGCGTGTCCGCGGTGAAAATTCGTTGAGTGCGGACAATTCTCCGCTGATCGTCATGGACGGTATCCCTTACAGCGGATCTTTAGGTGACATTGATCCGGATATCATCGAGAATATGTCTGTATTGAAAGATGCATCTTCAGCTGCCATTTACGGTTCACGCGGTGCAAACGGCGTAATCCTGATTCAGACCAAAAAAGGTAAAAAAGGAGCACCAACAGTCTCATATAAAGGACAAGTCGGCATGCAACAAGCACAACATCGTATCGATATGATGAAAGGAGCCGAATATGTAAAATACACACAAGACTACAACCGCATGAAATACGGTTATTCTGGAGATCAACTCGATCCGCTTGTACTTTTGAATCCGAGTGAACGTGCGAACTATCAGAACGGTTCTGAGTTGGACTGGCAAGACATCATGTTCCGTAATGCTTTAACCACCAGTCATCAGATCAGCATTTCCGGAGGGACGGAAGCTACAACCTATATGGCATCAATCTCTCACTTAAGAGAAGATGGCGTTATGGAAAACACAGGTTTAAAACGTACTAACATCGCATTGAACATTACACAGGTTTTAAATAAATGGTTAACTGTCGGAATGGGAACGCAAGCGATCCAAAAAGAATTCGGCGGAGAGCAACCTTATTTGGAGGCTGGGTTGAAAATGAGTCCTTATGGCATTTATAAAGATGAAAATGATCGTTACGTCGACTATCCAATGGACCAAACTTTGTTCTACAATCCAATGGCCAATATTGATGCGACGAACGACAAAACAAATCGTAATGTATTCATTTCAACTTTTGCAGAAATTCAATTCCCGATTGACGGTCTGTCATTCCGTACAAACTTCGGTTACAACTACCGCAATAATTTTGTAGGATCTTATTACGGAAGAAATACTCTTTCGGGTAAAAAGGTGAATGGTTCCGCTTCTATAGAGAATATCCACTATTATGATTACACATGGGAAAATCTCTTGAAATATAATAAGACATTCGGTTTGCATAAAATTGATGCCACCGCCTTGTTCAGTATGCAGGAAACAACCAAAAAGGAAGCAAAAGAATCAGGCGAAAGTTTTGTAAACGACGATTCCGAATACCACAATATGGCTGGTGCCGAGAAAAATAAAGAAATCACATCCAAACTGACAGAAACGGCAATGCTGTCTTATATGTTACGTTTGAACTATTCATACGCCAACAAGTATTTGTTGACACTGACAGGACGTTCCGATGGTTACTCCGCATTTGGAAAGAACAACAAATATGCATTCTTCCCTTCCGTTGCCGCAGCATGGAATATCTCTTCCGAAGAGTTTATGGAAAGCCAGACAAATTATTTGGACATGCTGAAAATCCGTCTTTCATGGGGTTCAAACGGTAACCAGGCCATCAATCCTTATCAGACGCTTGACCGTTTGACACTGACCAACTACATTTGGGGCGACAACGGAACGGTTGTAAACGGAGCTTACCTGCCTACAAACGGTGTTGGGAACCCAAACCTGAGATGGGAAACCTCACGCACGATCAATGCAGGTATCGACTTCAGTTTCTTCAACGGACGTCTTTCCGGTAACATTGACATGTATGTGGTCAACACAAGCGACTTGTTGATGAGCCGTACAGTTCCTTACATGAACGGTTACAAATCCATTATGGACAACGTAGGTAAAACCCGTAACAAGGGTGTTGAAATCGCATTGAACTCCGTCAACTTCCAAAACAATGATTTCCGTTGGACCACAAACGTCAATTTCTCGCTGAACCGCGACAAAATTATTGAACTGCGCGGTGATGGCAAAGACGATATCACAAACAAATGGTTCATCGGAGAACCGCTGCGTGTATTCTACGATTACAATGTCGTTGGGACATGGCAGGAAAACGAAACATATGTTGAAAACGGACATACGATCAGCTGGGATGCCGAAAGCGGCAAGTTCCTGAATGAAGAAGGAAAAGAATACCAAAAAGGCGCTGTCCCCGGTTCTGCTAAACTGGAAGACAAAGACGGAAACGGCTCTATCACAGCCGATGACAAGAAAATCATCGGTTCCAAACTGCCCAGCTTCCTGCTGTCAATGGGTAACCGCTTCGATTACAAAAACATCTACTTCTCTTTCTTGCTGAACGGAGTGTTCGGACAGACAAAAGAATTACATGACTACAACTTCGACCGCTGGATGCCGACATACAACTACATAAGCGGTATGGACTACTGGACACCGGAAAATCCGACAAACGAAATGACATCTCCTGCTTATGTTCCTTACGATAAACATTCATTCTACAAAAAAATGAATTACGTCAATATCAAGAACATCACGATCGGATACACGTTCCCGAAGACAACATTAAGTGCAATTGGAATCAGCTCGCTGAGTATCAATGCAAGTGTCAACAACCTCTATACTTTCAGTAACATCGACAACTGGCTGAACTTAGAAGATAGCGATGCTAACAGAAATGTTCTCGTTACCTACCCGACAGCCCGTTCTTACATGTTTGGATTAAATCTTACTTTCTAACATTATAATATAATTGAATTTGGATATGAAAAATATATTAGCAACTGCCGCTGCTGCATTTTTATTGGTGACATCAACCGGTTGTTCAGGTTTTCTGGATGAAGAGCTAAAAAGCTCGCTATCTCCAGACAATACATACACAAGCAGCTATGGTTTTGAAGTCGGAGTAAACGGGTTGTACGGTTGGGCCCGTTCCGAATTTAACACATGGGGAGGAGCAACAACAAGCCAGGGACAAGCTTGTCCGTACGAATCATTTCAGGTAGCAACAGACATTGTCTACACAGGGCATGGAGACGGTTCATTGGTTCCTTTCGAAAACTTGTCTTATACACCATCCACAACATTTGTCACTTCCTATTGGAACTGGGGATACGGTTTGATCGCCTCTGCCAATGAAATCCTCGAATATTCGGAAGGTAATGTAAATTGGGACAAACCGACCGATAAAGCCTACTATCAGGCTATCGCTCGCTTCTTCCGCGCTTATGCTTATCGGTATCTGGTATATTTGTACGGAGATGTTCCATATGTTGATAAAATTGAAAAAGACTTCCGGATAGACTTTACCCGCACACCGAAAGCGGAAGTTTTAGGCAAGATGATCGAAGACTTGCAGTTTGCAATCGCAAATCTTCCGGAAGATCCCGATAAGGTCGAAGTTGGACAGTTAACAAAATGGGCTGCCCAGCATATGCTTTCGGAAGTATACCTCATGGCAGGCAAGTATGCAGAAGCGGAAGCAGCAGCAAAAGCTGTAATCGATTGCGGTTACTTCCATCTGATGACTTCACGCTTCGGTGCGGAGAAAGACAAAGCCGGAGATCCGTTCTCCGATATGTTCAAAGAATATAACCAGAACCGTACTTCCGGTAATATGGAAAGCATCTGGGTTATGCAACTCGAATACAACACGACCGGAGGCGGCGGAGCAAACGAAGACTGGACAAAACGTGCTTGGGTTCCCAAATACTACAACGAAGACGGCTTTGTGTTGGCAGACTCTTTAGGCGGACGTGGTTTGGCACAGATCGTCCCATTCAAATGGTGGATCGACAGCAACGACTTCTTCGCTTCAAGCGATATTCGTAACTCGGAATATAACATCAAGAGAAACTGGTATTACAACGATGCTTCTTCTGATAAATATGGAAAGAAAGCCGAAATCACAGAAGAGACATGGACAAAATTCACCATATACCCGGCTGTCACGAAATTCTTCTACGGAAAAGCAGAGGATTTGAGCTATGGCGGTAACAATAAAGACCGTATGAAGTTCCGTCTTGCCGAAACATATCTGCTATTGGCTGAAGCACGCTTGATGCAAAACAATGCACAAGGAGCCGCAGACGCGATCAATGTAATACGCAAACGAGCCAATGCACCGGAAATTACAGCTAAAGATGCCACAATTGACTTCCTACTGGACGAACGTATCCGTGAATTGGTTGGTGAAGAGTTACGCCGATTTACGTTGGTTCGTACAGGCAAGCTGGTTGAACGCGTAAAGAAATACAACCCGCACAGCAACACTATGGATGAACATCACACCTTGTGGCCGATCCCGCAGACCATCATCGACTCTAACACAGGAGCCGAATTTCCACAGAATCCGGGATACTAAGCATTGAATAGCTATAAAGTAAAAACACACTTATAGGATGAAAGGGGAAGTTCCAGCCAAAGGGACATCCCCTTTCTTTTTAATAATCATAAAATTTGGTACATTTTTTACTCATTTTGAGATGATATTATTATAGCCTGAGCCTTATCTTTCCTATTTTTGATGCAGAATTAAAAGAAACAGAACGAATATCATGAAAACTACAATCAAGTACATCTGTACAGGCCTCTCACTTTGCGCTTGTACCTGTTTAGTGAACAATCTGCCGGCACAGGCCGAAACGACAAATACAGCCGCTGTCAGTGCGACGGAAACGGACTGGGACCGGCAAAGCATCATGGAAGTTGCCCGGCGGGTGGCGGACTGGCAGATCAAAGATTATCCCGAAAACAAATATGCCAAGAGCGAACCGCGCGGATGGATCGCCGGAGCACTTTATATGGGGATGTTCGACTGGGCGGAACTAAGTGGAGACAATACATATTATGACTGGCTCCGGAAAATCTTCAACCGACAGAGCTGGCAGGTTGCCAACCGGATGTATCATGCCGATGACGTTTGCATCGCACAAACCTACATCGATTTCTATAATAAGGAAAAGAACGAGAATATGCTGAAACCGACCATCGCCCGCGCCGACTGGGTGTTGAACAATCCTTCCAACGGAAGCATGGATCTCGATTACAGCAAAGGCAGCACGATCGAACGCTGGACGTGGTGCGACGCCCTTTTCATGGCGCCCGGAGTCTACACGCGGCTCTACACGCTGACCGGCAACCGTAAATACATGCACTTCGCCGACAGTGAATTCCGTGCTACCTACAATCACCTGTATGATAAAGACGAAGACCTTTTCTATCGCGACAGCCGATACATCGGACAGAAAGAAGCCAACGGCAAGAAGATTTTCTGGGGACGTGGCAACGGTTGGGTAATCGGTGGGCTGGCGGAAATCCTGAAGACGCTGCCGGCGGAAGATACCGAATTCCGTCCTTTCTATCTCGAACTTTATAAAGAGATGTCCGAGCGCCTCGCCGGGTTGCAAGGGAAAGACGGTTATTGGCATGCCAGCCTGCTGGACCCGGACAGCTATCCTTCACCCGAAACAAGCGCGACCGGATTTATCGTTTACGGCTTGGCATACGGAATCAACCAGGGGTATCTGCCGGCAGACAAATACCTACCAGTCGTAAAAAAAGGATGGGAAGCACTGACCCGTGCAGTTGAAACGAACGGGAAATTAGGGTGGGTTCAGCCGGTAGGTGCCGATCCGAAAAAGGTGACACGCGACATGACCGAGCTCTATGGTACAGGTGCATTCCTGATGGCTGCATCGGAAATTTACAAATTAGCAGACAAATAAGTCACAACAAGGCTCTTTTTTTCATAAAAGTACCTGCAAAAGCTCTTGAACACCCGGGTAAACCCGCCTTTAACATCCGGATGTCGGGAGGGCAAACACCCGGATGTACAGAGAACAAACATCCGGGTGTTCAGCATCAAATCTCACTATCTTGTTGAAAACAAGCGATATGCTTTGTATCTTTTTCTGCCGTATTGGAAAAAGATGGAGTGATAGTAGAGTGATAGATAAAAGTGACATATATCACACAACAAACAGTTGTATATGAATAGTTTATATACGAAGTGTGATAGAGTGATAGAGATTTTGAAAAAATAATAATGATATGAAGCATAAAGTTTGTTTACTCTTCACGTTCCTCTCTCTTTCCGTATCCGGTATTTCCGCAACGAACGGACAAGATTCAATACGCCAAATTCAGCTAAGCGATCTGGAAGTGCAAATCCGATGGGTAAATCCTACTGCCATACGTGCCTATCTGGACGACACAAAAACAGCATTGGGAGGAAAAGCTCCCGCGCTTTACGAAAAACTATCCCGTCTGGAAACACTTCTGCCCGGCGTGCGGCAGGCCTTCTCCGATAAGGTTTCCAGCAACGCGACCGACGAAGTAATTGGCCAAGCTCAAGAAATACTTGCCTTGAAGCGTGAGATCATCCTGGCCAACCCGCTGCTGGACATGGACAAGATCATAGTGGCCCGTTACCGTTTGGGAAACAAGGCCCGTAAGGCGATGGGCCCGTCGATGGGAACTTCGACAGCCAACTACAACTCGCTATTTTCCAACTCGCGTAAAGGCTACGATGCCGAGATCGACTTGCTCACGGGCTTGCGCGGACAAATCGAAAGCAGCCGGATATACAAACCCGAAGCCGATGTTCCCATTTCGGACATACAGCTCCACTGGGATGCCGACCGCCTCCTCTTCTCCTCGCTCGACAAGAACCGGAAGTGGCAGATATACGAAATGAACATCGACGGAAGCAACCTTCACCAAAAGATCACCGTTGATGAGCCGGATCTGGAATTCTGCGACGCCAATTACCTGCCGGACGGGAAAGTGGTGGCGACGACCAACATCGGTTACAACGGCGTTCCTTGTGTGCATGGCGACGATGTGGTAGCCAACCTTGTCTCCTTTGACCCCGAGACGCGTGCCTTGCGCCGCCTCACCTTCGACCAGGACGGGAACTGGTCGCCTATCGTGATCCCGAACGGACGCATCATGTACACCCGTTGGGAATATACGGACCTGACACACTATTTCTCCCGTATCGTGATGCACATGAACCCCGACGGGACGGAAAACAAAGCGCTCTACGGCAGCGGCTCCTATTTCCCGAACAGTACGTTCGACATGAAACCGCTCTCCAAGCACAGCAGCCGCTTCATCGGCATCATCTCCGGCCATCACGGGACGGCACGTTCAGGGCGGCTCGTCATCTTCGATCCTGCCAAAAGCCGGAAAGAGGAAAAGGGGATGATACAGGAACTGCCGTTCAAAGACCGCCCGATCGTCCCGATCATCAAGGACGAATTGGTCGAAGGCGTCTGGCCTCAGTTCATGAAGCCGTACCCGCTCAGCGAAAAATATTTTTTAGTTGCCTGCAAACCGGCCAAGGATGCACTTTGGGGAATTTACCTGGTCGACGTTTTCGATAACCTGACACTCATTGCCGAGCAGGAAGGGGAAGGTCTGACCGCTCCCATCCCGCTGGTAAAACGCGAAACGCCTCCTGTCATTCCTTCGAAGATCAAGCCGGACAGCAAAGAGGCTACGGTCTTTATCCAGGATATCTACGAAGGAGAAGGTACGCAGGGCGTTCCCCGGGGCACGATCAAGGCTCTCCGTATCTTTGCTTATGAGTATGCCTATATCTTAGCTCCTTCCGATCACGATGCACAGGGAATACAGAGTGGATGGGATATCAAACGTATACTCGGAACAGTCCCGGTCGAGGAAGACGGTTCCGCGCTATTCACCATTCCCGCCAACACGCCGATTTCCATCCAGCCGTTGGATAAAGACGGGGCAGCCATCCAATGGATGCGCAGCTGGCTGACAGGGATGCCGGGCGAGATCGTCTCCTGCGTCGGTTGCCATGAAGATCAGAACAGCATACCCATTCCCAAACGCACGATTGCTTCGGCCAAGCAGGCACGCCGGCTGGAAACACCGGAAGGAGGTGTCCGCCCATTCACGTTCCGCCTGGAAGTGCAACCGGTACTGGATCGTAACTGCGTCTCTTGCCACAACGGGAAAAATGCCGAACCGGACTTCCGCAAGGATCAGATGGTCACATATAAGAGAGGTATCTTGACGAAAATCAACAAGCAGTACGACCAGAGCTATCTGAACCTGCACCCATACGTGTACCGCCAGGGACCGGAATCAGACATCTATGTCCTCAAGCCGGCCGAGTTTCACGCGAGCAACAGCGAACTGATCCGCATCCTGCAAGCCGGACACCACGGCGTAGAGGTTCCGGAAGAGGACATGCGGACGCTCTATGCCTGGATCGATCTCAACGCGCCTTATTATGGGGCTTTCACCCAAATAGACCTGAAGCCTCAATCTCCCAAAGGTCAGGTGGAACGCCGTATGGAGCTGGCCGAGAAATACAGCGGTGTACAGGTTGACTGGCAAAAAGAGATTGCCGACTACGCCGACTGGCTGAAAGAAAACAAAAAGGCAGACGGCATTACCGGAGCAACGACCGGCGAAACAGTCGAAATAAAGAAGCCGACCAAACCGGTCCGCCCGGTCAAGGTAAAGGGATTCCCGTTCGACACGCAGACAGCGACTGCCCGGCAAGCCGCCCAAGGCGAAACGACCCGCCGCATCTCCATCACTCCGGATGTGCATATCGACCTGGTATGGATTCCCGCCGGCAGCTTTGTGATGGGTAACAACCGGACTCCCTCCGCTTCGCCAGCATTCAAGGCAAACGTGAAGGAAGGCTTCTGGATGAGCACGACCGAAATCACGAACGAGCAGTTCCGCGCACTTTTCCCGGAACACGACAGCCGGTACATCGGACAGACTTGGAAAGATCATACTACCCCCGGCTATGCAGCCAACCGGCCAAAACAGCCTGTCGTGCGCGTCAGTTGGGACGAAGCGAATGCTTTCTGCCAAAAGATCAGCGAAATATCAGGCAATACAGTTTCTCTGCCTACCGAAACACAATGGGAATGGGCAGCACGCTCGGGAAGCGCAGATGATTTCTGGTTCGGATCGACGGAGAGCGACTTCGGTGCTTTCGAAAACTTGGCAGACAGTACGACTGTCGATCTGGCGGTAACAGGCGTAGATCCGAAACCGATGCGGGCAAACGATCCCATGCGCAAGTTCTGGGATTTCCTACCGAAAATCCTGAACGTAAACGACCACCAACTGATCAGTTGCCCTGTTGCCTCTTACCAGCCCAATCCCTGGGGATTGTACGACATGAACGGGAATGTGGCGGAATGGACAGCCTCCGATTACATTCCTTATCCTTTAAAAGAAAAGGCAAACAAAAAGACTGCCGAGAAGAAAGTTGTACGAGGCGGCTCCTGGCGTGAACGTCCTAAATACTCCACATCGGCCGTCCGCAAAGCCTACCTGCCTTGGCAGCGGCCGATGAACGTCGGCTTTAGGATTATTGTCGAAGATATGTAAAGGCGAAAGCCCTATTCTCGCGCTTGACGCGGGGACAAGGGATTTTGGAACTTTACAAAACTTCAAGAAAGCTGCGTCCATTGCCGGCGCGATTCACACAGATGCGGACAGGGATGCGCTCAGTCATTTCCTGCACATGCGAGATGACTCCGATCTTGCGTCCCTGTGTCCGCAAACTTTCCAAAGCATCCATCGCCACACGAAGCGTCTCGGCATCCAAAGAACCAAAACCTTCGTCAATGAAAAGGCTTTCAACCCGCATCCGGTTGGATGAGAGGGAAGACAGGCCAAGCGCCAGTGCCAACGAAACAAGGAACGATTCGCCCCCTGAAAGGCTATGGACGGTACGCACCTCATCGCACATATCCCGGTCGATCACCTGCAAGGCTAGTGTTTCGGGAACCCGTTCCAGCCGATAGCGCCTTGTCAATTCACGCAGTTGCACATTGGCATAGTTCAACAGTATATCGAGCGTATATCCTTGCGCTATACGACGGAACTTGGCGCCGTCGGCAGAACCGGCCAGTTCGTTCAGCTTCGCCCAACGTTCGCTTTCCGTACGCCGGACATTCAATTCTTCCTGCAGACCGGAAACTTTCGCCTTGTTCTCCGTCTGAGTACGAAGCCGGAAAGCAAGTTCCGTCTTTTCCTGTGTGTACCGGGACAAGATAACTTCGAGTGGCTCTCCACCCGAAGAATCCAAATAATCAGCTGTCCATTTGTCTAAAGCCGCCTTTCTCCGGAGTAGGTCGGCAGAGGCCTCGGTCAGGTCTTTTGCAATCTGGTCGGCAATGCCGCGTGTCTGGTCGGCGATGCCGGATTGCTCAGTCTGGGTGGCCGACAGTTTTTTCAAACGCTCTTTCAGTTCTTCCATTCGTCGGATGTACTCCTGTTCTACGCTATCTGCAGATCGGCCATTCAAAAGTTTCTTTCGTTCTGCCTGCAAAGAGGAAAAAGCGGCACGGTTCTTTTCGTGGAGCTGTCCGGATTCTTCGGCTTGCTTTTCGAGAGAAGGAAGGAAGGAGGCGAGAGATTCGCATTCGGCTTTTTGGGCGCTTTCCTGCCGTTCCAGTTGATGGAGTTTCTCGGTATTCTCATGCCACTGACGGGCGAAGTCTGTCAATGTTTTACGGAAAGTTTCCGGATTCTGCAACCAGGCTTTCTGCCACTCACTATTGCCGAACAGCAGGTCGGCAGCCGAAAGGGACTGGGTCAACAGGGTGGATTGCTCTTTTACAATAGCTTCTTCCCTCTCTTGCCGACTGGCAGCGAGTTGTTGCTTACCAGCCATTTCCTTACAGGCGGCCTCGCTATCTGCAAGTTCTTTATGGAGTTGGAGCAACTGCTGTTGCAAACGGGTAAGATGGCGGGTATGAGCGACATAGGTTTCTTTTTTATTCGATAAATCCTGCAATTGAAGGGTTAGAGCAGAAACAGGAGCGACAGGAACCTGATTTGCAAAAGGATGATGTGTGCTCCCGCAAACCGGACAAGGTTGTCCATCCTGCAACCTGCCACGTAAATCCTTTATGTTACCGGAAGCCTCCAAGCGTGCCTGTTCGATAAGCAATTGTTCCCGTTCCTGGCGAAGTTTCTCGATCTGTTTGTCCAAAGCCGGTGCATCGACAGCTTTCAGTTCCTCTTCCAGATTCCGGTAATCCGCTTCAGCCCGCTTCAACGCCTGCTGTTTGTTTGCACTGGTCTGTTGCAGGTCGGAAAGTTGTTTATTCAACGCCGCCATCTCCTGCCGGAGCGTTTCGATCGAACGGACAGCCGCCTCCATCCCTGAACGGGTGGCCGATGCTGCATCCAAGTGCAACAACAAAGCTGAAAGTTGCTCCGCAATACGTTCCTTCTTTTTATAACGCTCGCGCCAAGCGGTCAGACGGGCAATCTCCTCCGCTCCCTGTCTCCGGCGGAGGACGGCAGCTTGATATTTCTTTTCGGCCTCTTCTTTCCGAAGCATTACATTTTTCAACTGCTGCTCCGAATGTGACAGGTCACGGATGGCTGTATCCAACTGGATATCCAGTTTACGCGCCTGCAAGATCTCCTGTTGAAGGGATTTGAAACGAGCCTCAGACTGTTGCTGTTCCTCCACTCCCTTTTCGTATTCATGGCGAGCGACCGTCAACAATTCCGTTGCGTGCACCAACTTATCGGCCGCCTCTTTTTGTTGTCTTTGGCGGATGGTTATCTGCTGTTCGATAGAACGGACGGCCTCTTGAAGGGCCTGTTGCTCCGCTTTCGCTTTCTCGACTCGCTGCAGCTCCTTTTCCGTTCCGGCAAGGCGAGTGCGCAAGTCGTTTTCTTCCTCATCCGTCAATAGCTCGATACCCTGTATTCGCGTTTGGATCAAGTCGAAGGCTTCTTTCGCCCGCGCATTCCTTTCAAATATCTGGCGAGAAATGGCGGAATAGAGTTCGGTTCCGGTCAACTTCTCCAACAAGGAAGCTTTTTCTCCCTGCTCGGCTTTCAGGAAAGTGGAAAAATCGTTCTGCGCCAGCAATACGGAACGCGTAAACTGTTCGAAAGTCAAGCCAATCAAATCGATAATACGGGCTTGCAAATCGGAACGCGTCCCTTGCTCTTCCTCCTCCTTGTCGAGGTTATACAGAGCCAAACGCGGATTCTGCAACCGTCCGTTTTCCTTGTCGCGTGCCCGCGCCACCGACCAGCGTGTCCGGTAGCGGTGTCCGTTCAAGGCCATGAAATCCACTTCTGCAAAACCGGAGGATGTTCCCCGCCGCAGCAAGAAACGAGGATCGCTCTGCGACAATTGTTCATTACTGACATCCTGAAGCTTGACATTATTTTCTTTCGCCTGGTCGGTACGAGGCGTACGGGCGAACAGAGCTAAGCACATCGTATCCAAAAGGGTAGACTTACCTGCTCCCGTAGGCCCGGAAATAGCAAAGATCCCGGCTGAAAGTAACGGCTCCACCGTAAAATCTATTTCAAAATCACCTTCCAACGAGGCCAGGTTACGACCTCGTATCGCTAATATCTTCATAGGGAAACCTCCCGCATTACATCGTTAAACATCTTTTCCAACTCTTCCGGCAAATCTCCCCCGAAACGGTTCGTAAAGGTATGGCGAAGCATATCCAGCGGAGCGATCTTTTGTAAATCCGTATAAGAGAAAGGACGAGAATCTTCCTCTCCCTCCTTTTTCGGATAAGAAGGGATGATGGAAGTCAGGCGTACAGCCTTATCCGCCAGCGCCTCCTCCACCCGATGCCGAAATCCCGGATCTGGCTCCGTCAGCAGTACCTGCACCTCCAGATAAGGCCATAGGCTGCGATCGGCTCCCTCTTCCGCCAACGGTAGGTTGGAAAGCGACAAAAGGACTTCGGCAGGCGACGCCGGTTCCGCCGGAATCCGATGCAGGGCGGTTCGGAGTGGGATGGGCACTGCTTCGAGATCCGACAGGCATCCGTTTTCGAGGGTAAAGGCAACAACCTGATGGTGATAATGCTGTTCGGAGAAAGACATCGGAAGCGGGCTGCCGGCATAGCGTACAGACTCGCGTCCCCCTACCCGTTGCGCCTTGTGGATGTGACCGAGGGCCGTATAGGCCAAGTCCTCGTTAAAGGCTTCTACCGATATAGATTCAAGTCCTCCCATGATAGTCCGTTCGCTCCGATCGTCTTCCGACAGTTCAGCACCAGTCGCATGCAAGTGTCCCATCGCAAGCAGGGCCTCGCCCGGTTGCCTTTGGCTGTCGGCATAGTCATAGAGCTGGCGATACATTCGGGTAACGCCCTCCACATAGGTATCTTTCCCTTCTTTCGAAGCGGGATAATCTCCCTGACGAAGATAGGGAACAGCCAGACAGATCGCTTCCCGTTTTCCTTCCTTATTATATAAAGGAATCAGAAGCGAATCGAAATCGATCTTGCACAGGTCGGTTCGCGGGACAGCCCCTACAATTGACGTATTCAGTTCTTCCAACAGGGGTATCGGCGCCTCCAGACGGGCTGCCGAATCATGATTACCTGCGATAATCACGATCTGCAATTGTGGGTTACGCCGGTTCGCTTCCCGCAAAAAACGGAAAAAACGGCGT